>NZ_NEIT01000015.1:0-658 GCF_002112855.1 Pseudomonas sp. B40(2017) | reverse complement strand
AACAGTGGCCACAGCGGCAGTGACCACGGCTCGAGCCATTCCGGCAACACGGCGTCATCCGGTCGCAGCGGCACGCATTCTGAACCCGGCGACGACCATGGTGTGCATCGGTCCGGAGAGATCGGGGATGACCACGGCGTGCATCGCGCTGGAGAGATCGGGGATGACCACGGTGTGCATCGCGCTGGTGAAATCGGCGACGACCATGGCGTACATCGTGCCGGTGAAATCGGTGATGACCATGGCCTGCATGCAGCCGGCCAACCGGGCGATGATCGCGGTGTGCATGTCGGCGGCGAGCCTGGCGATGACAAGCGCGCCAACTAAATCACTTTGAAATGCCCTACCCCTGTGGGAGCGGGCTTGCTCGCGAAAACGTCAGGTCCGTCACTCCTGTATTGACTGACCCACCGCTTTCGCGAGCAAGCCCGCTCCCACAATTTTTTGTAGCGCCTACAAAACGCCTTTTGTCTGATCCAGCCGCTCGCGCAAAAACTCGATCAACGCCTGCACCGGCCGCGACGCCTGGCGATGCTGCGGGTACACCGCCGACAACGTCAGCGGCTCCGGCCGAAACTCGTCCAGCACCGGCACCAGCCGACCATCCTTCAACGCCGCGCCAACGATGAACGTCGGCAGATAGGTAATCCCCATCCCC
>NZ_NEIT01000002.1:0-808847 GCF_002112855.1 Pseudomonas sp. B40(2017) | reverse complement strand
GTGATGCTGATAATCTTTCTGACTATCAGTCTGACTCCACAAGCACCCACACGAATTGCTTGATTCAGTTGTTAAAGAGCGGTTGGTTAAGATCTTTCATCTCAACCGAGGCGCGCATTCTACAGCAGCCTCATTTGCTGTCAAGTGATTATTTTCAGAAGTTTTCGAAGATTTCTTCAACAACTTCAACCACTTGCGCTTCCGATCTCTCGTTAGCGGGAGGCGAATTCTACAGCGTTACACGCTGCTGTCAACACCTCTTTTCCTCCGCTTTCGACCGAGAGGATCGAACCGTTGAAAGCACCCAACAAACCGGCATTTCCAACTCCTTCCAGGCCTCGATAAACTGAAGCGACCCACTCTCGAAACCTACTTAACTCATTGAATCTCAAGGAGTTTTCCGTTTCGACTGCGCCGGAAGTGGGGCGAATTATAGAGACTCAGAATCTGCCGTCAACCCTTAATTTCGGCTTTCTTTCAATAACTTGCAGATAGGCCAAAAAACATCCAACTCCCTCTATATAGAAGAAGGATCCAATATCCCTTCTATATAGAGAGAACTCTCAGAGCACTCCATCCTCTTTCATCGCAGCCACTGCACCCGCTCCCAGCCCCAGCACCCGCTGCAAAACCTCCAAGGTATGCTCCCCCAACAAAGGAGGCGCACGGCGATACTCGACAGGAGTCCGCGACAACCGAATCGGGCTAGCCACCTGCGGCACCATCCCCGCCAGCGCGTGAGGCAGCTCGATCGCCAACCCGCGCGATTTCACCTGCGGATCCTCGAACACCTGTGACAGATCATTGATCGGCCCGCATGGCACGCCCGCCTGCTCCAGCTGACTCACCCACTCTGCGGTGGTCTTGAAGACGGTCGCCTGGCGGATCAGCGGAATCAGGACGGCCCGATTCGCGACTCGCAGCTTATTAGTCGCGAAACGCGGATCATCCGCCCACTGCGGTTGCCCCGCCACTTCGGCGAACTTGCGGAACTGTCCGTCATTACCCACCGTGAGAATGAAGTCACCGTCAGCCGTAGGAAAATCCTGATACGGCACGATGTTCGGATGCGCATTCCCCAGCCGCTTTGGCGCAGTGCCCGTCGTCAGATAGTTCATCGCCTGGTTGGCCAGGCATGCGACCTGAACATCCAGCAGCGCCATATCGATATGCTGCCCGCCGCCATCGTGATCACGATGAGCCAGCGCCGCCAGGATCGCCACGGTCGAATACAGGCCCGTCAGGATATCCGTAAGCGCCACACCCACCTTTACCGGCCCGGCCCCTTCATCACCCTCAGGTCGCCCGGTCAGACTCATCAGCCCACCAAGCCCCTGGATCATGAAGTCATAACCCGCACGCTTTGCATACGGCCCGGTCTGACCAAAACCGGTGATCGAGCAATAGATCAGATCCGGATTGATCGCCTTCAGCGATTCGTAATCCAGGCCATAAGCCGCCAGACCACCCACCTTGAAGTTCTCGATCAGGATGTCGGACTTGGCGGCCAACTCCCGTACCAGCTTCTGACCCTCGGGACGCGTGAAGTCGATCGTCACCGATTGCTTGTTGCGATTGGCCGACAGGTAATAAGCCGCCTCGCTGGTGTTCTCGCCATAAGCGTCCTTCAGGAATGGCGGCCCCCAGGCCCGAGTATCGTCACCATTACCCGGGCGCTCGACCTTGATCACTTCCGCCCCAAGATCGGCAAGAATTTGCCCGGCCCATGGGCCGGCCAGCACTCGCGATAAATCCAGTACCCGCAGATGCGACAGCGCGCCCATGGTCGCTCTCCTATTAATAGAACGCCTGCAGGCCGGTCTGCGCACGACCGAGGATCAGCGCGTGAACGTCGTGCGTACCTTCATAGGTATTCACCACTTCCAGGTTGACCAAGTGACGGGCCACACCGAATTCATCGGAGATCCCATTGCCGCCCAGCATGTCACGCGCCATGCGCGCGATATCCAGAGACTTGCCGCAAGAGTTGCGCTTCATGATCGAAGTGATTTCAACGGCAGCGGTGCCCTCATCTTTCATGCGACCCAGACGCAGGCAGCCTTGCAGCGCCAGAGTGATCTCGGTCTGCATGTCAGCCAGCTTCTTCTGGATCAACTGAGTAGCGGCCAACGGACGGCCGAACTGCTGACGATCCAGGGTGTACTGGCGAGCGGTGTGCCAGCAGAACTCGGCCGCGCCCAGCGCACCCCAGGAAATGCCATAACGTGCAGAGTTGAGGCAGGTGAACGGACCTTTCAGACCACGCACGTCCGGAAAGATGTTCTCTTCCGGCACGAACACGTTATCCATGACGATTTCGCCGGTAATCGAAGCCCGCAGGCCGACCTTGCCGTGAATCGCCGGAGCGCTCAGGCCTTTCCAGCCCTTCTCAAGAACGAAGCCGCGAATATCGCCAGCATCATCTTTGGCCCACACCACGAACACATCGGCGATCGGGCTGTTGGTGATCCACATCTTGGCGCCGGTCAGGCTGTAGCCGCCGTCGACTTTGCGTGCACGCGTAATCATCGCTCCCGGGTCGGAACCGTGGTTCGGTTCGGTCAGACCGAAGCAGCCGATCCACTCGCCGGACGCCAGCTTCGGCAGGTACTTCTGCTTCTGTGCTTCGGTGCCGAATTCGTTGATCGGCACCATCACCAGGGAAGACTGCACACTCATCATCGAACGGTAGCCGGAGTCGACACGCTCGACTTCACGGGCAATCAGGCCATAGCTGACGTAGTTGAGGCCGCTGCCACCGTACTGCTCCGGGATGGTCGCGCCCAACAGGCCAACCTCACCCATCTCACGGAAGATCGCCGGATCGGTCTTCTCATGGCGGAAGGCTTCGAGAACGCGCGGCGCGAGGCTCTGCTGGGCGAATTGCTCGGCAGTGTCGCGGATCATGCGTTCTTCTTCAGTCAGCTGTTGATCCAGCAGCAGGGGATCGATCCAGTTGAAGCTAGCTTTACCGCCCATGAGTGAGTCCTCGCAAATCGGGTGAATTAACGTGGCATTGATCCTAGGCCCGCTTCGCTGTCCCGGCAAACGAGGATTTCGCATCCTGTTGTGCTAATTTCTCACTCCGAAACGTCGCGAAATGCCGATTAAGCGATGTATTAGTGAGGTTGACGTACATGCGCCGTAAGATCCCCAGCACCACCGCCCTGATCAGCTTCGAGGCCGCTGCCCGTCACGAGAGCTTTACCAAGGCCGCCGAAGAACTTTCCCTCACCCAAGGCGCCATTTGCCGACAGATCGCCAGTCTGGAAGATTTCCTCAGCGTCGAACTTTTCCGGCGCTCGCGTCGCGGAGTGAAGCTGACGGAAGCGGGGCTTTCCTACAGCCGTCGAGTAGCGACCCAACTCGATGCCGTAGAACGCGACACCCTGTCGGTAATGGGCCAGCAAGGTACCAACGTGATTGAGCTCGCCGTGGTGCCCACCTTCGGCACGCAATGGCTGTTGCCAAGACTGAAGGACTTCCAGCTCAAGCACCCGGAAGTGACGGTCAACCTGACCAACCGCACGCGCCCGTTCCTGTTTGCCGACACTGACTTCGATGCCGCCATCTACTTTGGAGATGCCGATTGGTCCGGTACCGAATCCCACAGGCTGATGGGCGAGAATCCGATGCCGGTTTGCAGTCCCGCCCTGCTCGGCAACAAGACGCATCTGACACCCGATGAGATCGCCGATCTGCCGCTGCTCCAGCAAACCACCCGTCCCTACGCCTGGCGACAGTGGTTCAACTCGCAACACCTGAACATCCCACGCGACATGACAGGTCCGCGCTACGAACTATTCTCCATGCTGGCTCAGGCGGCCATGCACGACATGGGCATCGCGCTGATCCCACCATTCCTGATTCAGCGCGAACTGGCCGAGAAACGCCTGATGATTGCCAACCCGAACGCACTCTCCAGCATCAAGGCGTATTACCTGATGATTCCGGAGCGAAAGGTCGAATCGGCGTCACTCAAGGCTTTTCGCGACTGGCTGGTGAATCAGGCACACAGCTACAACCTAGAAGGCTAAAGGGTTTCAGCGATTGCTAACCCCGTAGTCAGAAAAATCAAAGCCCTACAGATATAACTATTTGTCGCAAATAGACAGACTGTATCCGAAAGTCGTACAGACGTCCCACAAGCGGCTGACGACGTGGCTTTGCGCCCTCATTCGCGACGCATTGCGGCCTATTCACGTCACCGATGAGAAAATTCTTCAAATTCATCCAGACACCTTGAAAGGCACGGCCTGCAAGGGATTCAACTGGCCATCTGCGACATTCGGTCACGGGATGACTTGTAGTTAATTTTCCGTCACCCGTCATAATCCCTTGAAGGGCATAAACTTCGCCTGCAAAATGCCGCGCCCCGCCCTGATTTGGCGGGATCGTGCTGATCGGCCGCCCCAGTCGCACCATCCGTAGTGCATGGGTTTACTCAATAAGATCACGCAGGAGATTTGACGTGCACATTGGTGTTCCTCTCGAAACCCAGACCGGTGAAACACGGGTTGCTGCAACCCCGGAAACCATTAAAAAGCTGATCAGCCAAGGTCATAAGGTCACTGTGCAAACCGGCGCCGGCGTTAAAGCCAGCGTTGTCGACAGTGCCTATGAAGCGGCAGGCGCAACCATTGGCAGTGCCAATGACGCGTTTGGCGCCGAGCTGATTCTCAAAGTGGTCGCGCCAAGCGATGCCGAACTGACGCTGATCAAGCGCGGAACGGTGCTGGTGGGCATGCTCAACCCGTTCAACAACGACACCATCGCGAAGATGGCCGAGTGCGGGATTACCGCGTTCGCCCTGGAAGCGGCGCCACGCACCTCCCGGGCCCAGAGTCTCGACGTGTTGTCGTCCCAGGCGAACATTGCCGGCTATAAAGCCGTGCTGCTGGCTGCTCACTACTATCCGCGCTTCATGCCGATGCTGATGACGGCTGCGGGCACCGTGAAAGCAGCGCGCGTGCTGATTCTGGGGGCTGGTGTGGCCGGGTTGCAGGCGATTGCCACGGCGAAACGTCTGGGTGCCGTCATCGAAGCGTCCGACGTACGTCCGGCCGTGAAGGAACAGATCGAATCCCTCGGCGCCAAGTTCGTCGACGTGCCTTACGAGACCGATGAAGAACGCGAATGCGCAGTCGGCGTCGGCGGTTACGCACGCCCGATGCCGGCGAGCTGGATGCAGCGTCAGGCCCAGGCCGTGCACGAGCGCGCCAAGCAGGCTGACATCGTCATCACCACCGCACTGATCCCGGGCCGTAAGGCACCGACGCTGCTGAGTGCGGACACCGTCGCGCAGATGAAACCCGGCTCGGTGGTCATCGACCTCGCGGCAGCCCAGGGTGGCAACTGCCCGCTGACCGTGGCCGATCAGGTCGTGATCGAGAACGGCGTGACCATCGTCGGCCCGACCAACCTCGCCGGTGAAGTCGCCGCAGACGCCTCGGCGCTGTACGCACGCAACCTGCTGGACTTCCTGAAGCTGGTATTCACCAAAGAAGGCCAGTTCGTAGTGAACCTCGAAGACGACATCGTCGCCGCGTGCCTGATGTGCCGCGACGGCCAAGTCATCCGCAAAAACGCCTAAGCAGGGACTCAGACGATGGAAGAGCTTATCTCCCCCGGTATCTACAACCTGATCATCTTCGTGCTGGCGATTTATGTCGGTTACCACGTGGTCTGGAACGTTACACCCGCGCTGCACACGCCGCTGATGGCAGTAACCAACGCCATTTCGGCGATCGTGATCGTCGGCGCCATGCTCGCCGCCGCACTGACTGTCACCCCGCTGGGCAAGACCATGGGCACCCTCGCCGTGGCACTGGCCGCGGTCAACGTGTTCGGTGGCTTCCTGGTCACCCGCCGCATGCTTGAGATGTTCAAGAAGAAAGCCCCGAAAGCAAAAGAAGAGGCGCCGAAGTAATGAGCATGAATCTCGTCACGACGCTCTACCTGATCGCGTCGATCTGCTTCATCCAGGCCCTCAAAGGTCTGTCGCACCCGACCACGTCGCGCCGCGGCAACCTGTTCGGCATGCTTGGCATGGCGCTGGCAATCATCACCACGGTCGGCCTCATCTATAAGCTGGGCGCTGAGCTGGCAACTGCTGGCATCGGTTACGTGATCATCGGCCTGCTGATCGGCGGCACCGCCGGTTCGATCATGGCCAAGCGCGTTGAAATGACCAAGATGCCGGAGCTGGTTGCGTTCATGCACAGCATGATCGGCCTGGCAGCGGTGTTCATCGCCATTGCGGCGGTGGTCGAGCCGCAGTCGCTGGGCATCGTCAAGCAACTGGGCGACTCAATCCCGGCGGGTAACCGCCTGGAGCTGTTCCTCGGCGCGGCCATTGGTGCAATTACCTTCTCCGGTTCGGTGATCGCGTTCGGCAAGCTGTCGGGTAAATACAAGTTCCGTCTGTTCCAGGGTGCACCGGTACAGTTCAGCGGTCAGCACAAGCTGAACGCGGTACTGGGGCTGGCGACGCTGATCCTCGGTGTTACCTTCATGTTGACCGGCAACCTCGCCGCGTTCGCCCTGATGCTGGCTCTGGCGTTCGTCATGGGCGTGCTGATCATCATCCCGATCGGTGGCGCCGATATGCCGGTGGTGGTGTCGATGCTCAACAGCTATTCCGGCTGGGCAGCGGCGGGTATCGGCTTCTCGCTGAACAACTCGATGCTGATCATTGCAGGTTCGCTGGTGGGTTCGAGCGGTGCGATCCTCTCGTACATCATGTGCAAGGCGATGAACCGTTCCTTCTTTAATGTACTGCTCGGCGGTTTTGGCAATACCGCAGACGCCGGTCCTGCCGGTGAGAAGGAAGCCCGTCCGGTGAAATCCGGTTCGGCTGACGATGCGACTTTCCTGCTGACCAACGCCGACACCGTGATCATCGTTCCGGGTTATGGACTGGCGGTGGCTCGCGCGCAGCACGCACTGAAAGAGCTGACCGAGAAGCTGACCCACCATGGCGTGACCGTGAAATACGCGATCCACCCAGTGGCCGGTCGGATGCCTGGCCACATGAACGTACTGCTGGCCGAGGCCGAAGTGCCGTACGACCAGGTGTTCGAGATGGAAGACATCAACTCCGAGTTCGGTCAGGCCGACGTGGTACTGGTGCTCGGCGCCAACGACGTGGTGAACCCGGCCGCCAAGAACGATCCGAAATCGCCGATTGCCGGCATGCCGATCCTCGAAGCGTTCAAGGCCAAGACCATCATCGTCAACAAGCGCTCGATGGCCAGCGGCTATGCCGGTCTGGACAACGAACTGTTCTATCTGGACAAGACCATGATGGTGTTCGGCGACGCGAAAAAAGTCATCGAAGACATGGTCAAAGCGGTCGAGTAACTCGCTCGCTGCTTACCGGACGCCCCGACTTGTCGGGGCGTTTTTGTTTGCGCAAACCGTCGGACAATTTGCCGCGTTGTTGCAGATCCAGTAACGGTGTTTTACTTGAAACCCGCTAAATAGACGCCTCGTTTGCGACCTTGGTAGCGGGACAGGCGCTCGCGAAATTCACTAGACTGCGCATCCTGCTACTCGCTGCCCGAGAAAATAATCCATGTACCGTGACCGTATTCGCCTGCCTTCGTTGTTGGATAAAGTGATGAGCGCCGCCGACGCCGCTGCGCTGATTGAGGACGGCATGACCGTCGGCATGAGCGGCTTCACCCGCGCCGGCGAAGCCAAGGCCGTGCCCCATGCGCTGGCCGAGCGAGCCAAGGTCACGCCGCTGAAGATCAGCCTGATGACCGGCGCCAGTCTGGGCAACGACCTCGACAAGCAACTGACCGAGGCTGGCGTGCTGTCCCGGCGCATGCCGTTTCAGGTCGACAGCACCCTGCGCAAGGCAATCAACGCCGGCGAAGTAATGTTCATCGACCAGCACCTGTCGGAAACCGTCGAGCAACTGCGCAACCAGCAGCTGAAGCTGCCGGACATCGCCGTCATCGAAGCCGTGGCCATCACCGAACAGGGCCACATCGTGCCGACCACTTCGGTGGGCAACTCGGCGAGCTTCGCGATCTTCGCCAAACACGTGATCGTCGAGATCAACCTGGCGCACAACGCCAACCTCGAAGGCCTGCACGACATATACATCCCGACCTACCGCCCGACCCGCACGCCGATCCCGCTGGTAAAGGTTGACGACCGCATCGGCAGCACCGCGATCCCGATCCCGCCGGAGAAGATCGTCGCCATCGTCATCACCCAGCAGTCGGATTCGCCGTCCACCGTGTCCTCACCGGATTTCGACACCAAAGCCATCGCCGATCACCTGATCACCTTCCTCAAGCAGGAAGTCGATGCCGGGCGCATGACCAACAAGCTCGGCCCGTTGCAGGCCGGGATCGGCAACATCGCCAACGCGGTGATGTGCGGGCTGATCGATTCGCCGTTCGAAGACCTGACCATGTACTCCGAAGTGCTGCAGGACTCGACCTTCGACCTGATCGACGCCGGCAAGCTGAGCTTCGCCTCGGGCAGCTCGATCACCCTGTCGGAGCGGCGCAACAGCGACGTGTTCGGCAATCTGGAGAAGTACAAAGACAAGCTGGTGTTGCGCCCGCAGGAAATCTCCAACCACCCGGAAGTGGTGCGGCGCCTAGGCATCATCGGCATCAACACGGCCCTTGAGTTCGACATCTATGGCAACGTCAACTCGACCCACGTCTGCGGCACGCGGATGATGAACGGCATCGGTGGCTCGGGCGACTTCGCTCGCAACGCACACCTGGCGGTGTTCGTGACCAAGTCGATCGCCAAGGGCGGCGCGATTTCCAGCGTGGTGCCGATGGTCAGCCACGTCGACCATACCGAGCATGACGTCGACATCCTGGTGACCGAGGTGGGCCTGGCCGACCTGCGCGGCCTGGCGCCACGGGAACGCGCCCGGGTGATCATCGACAACTGTGTGCACCCGGACTTCCGCCAGGCGCTGAACGACTACTTCGACAAAGCCTGCGCGATCGGCGGCCACACCCCGCACATTCTGCGTGACGCCCTGAGCTGGCACATCAATCTGGAAGAAACCGGACGCATGCTGGCGGTGTAATCCGCACAGATTTTCCGCTGGCGCAAACACAGTTTCGCCAGCGGGATTTTGAAAACCACTGCAATCGTCAAAAACTGTACTGCTGTACCGGTCATTTCCTACAGCTTTTACCTACTCACATCATCGAAATGGGTCAAAATGCACCAAATAAGCGCAGACAGGTACAGTTTGCGCAATTTTGACCCGTACACCCCCTATAAACAGTTAACTGGTCACTCACAATACAGGTGAACTGTATCTAGAGAGTCTGGCCAAACGAGAGGATCATGGGCACCAGTTAAACCACTACCTAATCCCGCCACAAGCGGAAGGATGTCAACCATGGAACGTACACTCAGTTCCGAACTGTTCTTCGAAGACAAAGCTGCAAAAACCCAGGCTTCCCTGCCTCTGCGCGTTATCGCCAACCTGATGTTGTGGCAGCGCCGCATCTCCAGCCGCCACCAACTGGCTCGTCTGGACTCGCGTCTGCTGGCCGATGCCGGTATCAGCGAAGCACAACGCTACGAAGAGCTGAGCAAGCCGTTCTGGCGCTAATCAGCGTCGCTGGCTCTGGTCGCTAGACCCACCGCCAGCAACCCGAATTGAATAAACAAGACCCGTCGCGGGAAACCGCGACGGGTCTTGTCGTTTGTGCCCTGAGAAAACCGAGTAGCCACCCTCGATCATCGGACAGGTACAGTTCTCATACTTAAATGCAAGACGGGTACAGTTACGAGAAATCGGTTCAGGCCAGCATCCTGACCACTGTGCGAAGTTGAAACGGAAGCCTAAGCTCCATTCAGAACGTGGCGAATGCTGTGCAACTGGCGTCTGACCTTCAGACACCGAGCCACCTCTCAATACGGTTTATCCACAGGAGTTCCCCCATGTCCCGTCTTCGTCTTCTTAGCGCCGCCGCCCTGCTGGCCGTAGCTGCAAACGCCAGCGCCAGCAGCTTCATCGTGACCACCGACGCCGTGGTTGGCGCGCTCAAGTCTTCTTCAGATGCCACCTCCGACGTTACGTCGTCCTTCCGTGACGACAAGATCGTGCTCGCTGCCCGTGACGACGCTGCCAGCTTCGTGGCCAGCGAAGGTGAAATCCGTGGCGTGAAACTGGAGAGCGCACTGGATCACATCCGTCATCAGGCTCCGCAACTGAACGCGACCGACGCACAGCTGGCCCAGGCCATTCTGACGATCTAAGCGACAGGGGCATCGCGGGACACGCCGGTCGTGTCCCGATGTTTCGGCGCTGGCTCTAGTCGGGGCATTGCGCTAGCCTTGGGACTCGCCAACAGTTGCCGAGTCCCATGCGTTTTCTTTCAAATCTGCTTATCCCTGCTTTACTGCTCACCGCCTGCTGGATTCCTCTGGCAGACGCCTTCGATGTGTCCACACAGAACACCGTGGTCAGCGTCTGGGCCACGGGCATGGTTTCTTCCGCACCGTTCGACCGTAAACTGATCATCGCCGCGCACGACGATGCCGCAGCGTTCGTTGCCAGTGACGGCCAGATGCGCGGCGCACAGCTCGAATCTGCGCTGCATTACCTGCGCAAGAGCCGGCCAAAACTTCATGTCAGTGACCTTGAACTGGCACAGGCAATTCTCGTCCAATAGTCATCCCTGTCCTTTCGGAGTCGTTCCATGCGTAGCCCGCTGATTGCTGCCGCCCTTGGCCTGCTGTTGTTGGCCGATATGGCCCAGGCGCACACCCTGGTAGCCACCAGTAACATCATTGTCCGCGCCTCCCAGCGCACCATCGATTTCACCTCCGACACCACTACGTCGATTCGCGATTCGAAAATCATCCGCGAAGCCCATGACGACGCTGCCAGTTTCGTGGCCAGCGACGGTGATATCCGTGGTGCAAACCTGGAAGCGGCCTTCAAGACCTTGCGCACCCGCGTGCCGGAAGCCCGCGACGCCAGTGATCAGGTACTCGCCGAAGCCATCCTCGCACTGTGAGGTCACTCGGCGCCTGGCTGCTGGCCGGGGCGTTGTTGCTGTTTGGCAACAGCGCCCACGCCGGCCTGCAATTGCGGCTCAAGACCGATGGCTTGAGCCCCACCCAACAACAGGCCAGCCAGGCGCTGCTCGATGAAGCCATGCAGGCATTGCCGCCGAGCTTCATCGAACGCCTGGATCGGCGCATCGATGTCGGCTGGACCGACGACATGCCCGGCAACGCCTATGGTCAGGCGACGCTCGTCTCCGAACTGGACCTGAACCGCAAACTGCTCGCCAGCCTCGCCGACGGCAGTGCGGCGAAGGAAAAAACCAATCGCCCCCACGGCACCGTTCGCCGAGAACTGCTGGCCACGGTGCTGCACGAAATCACCCACATTTACGATCGCGCGCGCTTGTGGCCGGCGGCCGAGCGCACGCTGATCCAGCGCTGCACCCGGCGCAACAACAGCGCCGGGCTGATCGGCATTCCCGATGAGTGCCGCGGCCAGAACGGTCGGCGCTTCACCCTCAGCGATGATCCACGCCTGCTGGACCTCGCCGGCTGGCAACAATACGTTGGCCGTCGTGGCGAACGTGAACAGCACAACCGGCAGATTGCCCGCAGCCCCGACCTCTACGAAATCTCCAGCCCGAAGGAGTTTGTCGCGGTCAACATGGAGTACTTTCTCCTCGACCCGAGCTACGCCTGCCGGCGCCCGGCGCTGTATCGCTATTACCAGGAACACTTCGGCTGGGCACCGCCGGCCAAGGATGCGTGCGCCAAAACCTTTGCCTTCCTCAATGCCGGCAACGACTTTGCCAAACAGCCCCTGGGCCAGGTCGATCCGGAGCGGGTGTACGCGGTGGATTACCTGTTGGCCGAAGCCAACCAGAACTGGGTCAGCCGTTGGGGCCACAGCATGTTGCGTCTGGTGATCTGCGCACCGGGCCGGCCACGCGGGCCGGACTGCCGACTGGATCTGGATCAGCATCTGGTGTTGTCGTACCGCGCTTTCGTCGGCGACGTGCAGCTGTCGAGCTGGGACGGGCTGGTCGGCAAGTACCCTTCGCGACTGTTCGTGCTGCCGCTGGCGCAGGTGATCGACGAATACACCAAGACCGAACTGCGCAGCTTGGCGTCGGTGCCGCTGAATCTCTCGCGCAGCGAAATCGAGGGCGTGGTCGAACACGCCGCCGAAGTGCACTGGAGCTACGACGGCAATTACTTCTTCCTCTCCAACAACTGTGCGGTCGAAGGCTTGAAACTGCTGCGCAGCGGCAGCAATAACGCCCGGTTGACCGGCCTCGACAGCATCATGCCCAACGGTTTGCTGGAAGTGCTGAAGGGGCGAGGCCTGGCCGACACCAGCGTGCTCGATGATCCGAAAGAGGCGCTGCGCCTGGGTTATCGCTTCGACTCGTTCCGTGATCGATATCAAGCGATGTTCGATGTGTTGAAGAAGCAATTGCCGATCAAGCAGACAACCGTTGAAGAATGGCTTTCGCTGTCTGCCGAGGAGCGTCGTCCATGGTTCGAACGGGCTGACCTGCGCACCAGCGCCGCGCTGTTGTTGCTGGAGCAAGCCAGTTTCCGCCGCCAACTGTTGCTCGCTCAGGATGAGGTCAAGCAACGCTACCTCGGCGCCCGTGAGCTGGAGAACGGAGGCATGGACAAGGCCAACGCCACCTTGCAGCAGATTCTCGCCAACAGCGGCTTCCTCAGCCGACCGGCAGAATTGCTCGACTCCCGAGGTTATGGCCTGCCGCAACCGAGCGAATTCAGCCGACTGGAAGCGGAAAGCAGCCAGCGTCAGAAACAGTTGCTGGCCTTGACCGGCGATCTGGATAAGGAAGTGCGCGCGTTACTGGAACCCAAACGAGCAGCCGAGATTGCGGCCAGCGAGGCCAACGTGAAGCAGATCGGCGAGCATCTGCGCAAACTGCACAAAGCCTCGGGCGGATTGGAGTTGCCCTGAACAGCAGCCCTGAAAACAAAAGACCGCAGCCCGTAAAGGCTGCGGTCTTTTTTATTGCCTGACGATCAGTACAGAACGTCATCCAACACTTCGTAAACGATCCCAGTGCCCACCGCGATCAGCACGATGTCACCGCCGGCACGACGCCATTCATAACCCGGGTAATACGGCAAACGACTCAAGGCCCGGTTATCCAGGCGCTCGCCGTAATAGCCATGGGGCAGCGGTCGGCCACGGACCAGATGGATGCCTGGAGGTGGCGGCGCACCGCGCACGAAATAGCCATGATTGTCACGGATCACCTGACGCACCGGGCCGAAATCCCGAGGCGGCGGGCCGCCGCGATGGTTGCTTTGCCAATCATGGTGATCACCACCGCGATTGTCGTAGTGGCCCTGTTGCGGGCCGCCGTGGTCGTGATCGTCGCGCGGATCGGCGCTGGCCAGCAGCGGCGTCGCGCTGATCATCAGCACGCCCAGACTGGCAATCAGACGTTTCGGCATTTTCATCGGGTCTTTCCTCACTGCACTGACAGCAAAAAGGGATTCAGAACGTGGCTCTGAACCCCTCGGTCTTGCTCAATTAGTCTGTGTCGTGAGGCTCTAATTCCTCTGTATCAGGAACTTTACCTTCAGCTGACGCGAGCCTTACGCACGCCTTCGGACAGCGCCGAGCACAGGCTCAGCACGCCGTCGATGGCCTGGTCCGGTGTGGTCGCATTGGCGATGTGATCGATCAGCGCCGAGCCCACCACCACACCGTCGGCCAGACGCGCGATGGACGCGGCCTGCTCCGGCGTGCGGATACCAAAACCGATGCTGATCGGCAGATCGGTATGACGACGCAGACGTGCCACCGCTTCCTCGACGTGTTCCAGAGTTGCCGCACCGGCACCGGTCACACCAGCGACCGACACGTAGTAAACGAAGCCTGAGCTGCCATTCAACACTTTCGGCAGACGCGCGTCATCGGTGGTCGGGGTGGTCAGACGAATGAAGTCGATGCCCGCAGCCTGGGCCGGGTCGCACAGTTCCGAGTTGTGCTCCGGTGGCATGTCGACCACGATCAGGCCATCGACGCCGGCCTCTTTGGCTTCGGCGATGAAACGCTCGACGCCGAACTTGTGGATCGGGTTGAAGTAACCCATCAGCACCAGCGGCGTGTCGCTGTTGTCCTGGCGGAACTCGCGGACCATTTGCAGGGTTTTGACCAGGTTCTGCTTGGCGCCCAGGGCACGGATGTTCGCCAGCTGAATCGCCGGGCCATCGGCCATCGGGTCGGTGAACGGCATGCCCAGTTCGATCACATCGGCACCGGCTTTCGGCAGGCCTTTGAGGATCGCCAGCGAAGTGTCGTAGTCCGGGTCGCCAGCGGTGACGAAGGTCACGAGGGCGGCGCGATTCTGTTCTTTGAGTTCGGCAAAGCGGGTTTGCAGGCGGCTCATCAGTGTTTCTCCTGCTTCGATTGCTCTTGTTGAGAGTGTTCCATGTGGTGCATGACGGTCTGCATGTCTTTGTCGCCGCGGCCGGACAGGTTGACCACCATCAGGTGATCCTTCGGCAGTGTCGGTGCGCGTTTGAAGACTTCGGCCAAGGCGTGGGCGCTTTCCAGTGCCGGGATGATCCCTTCCAGACGGCAGCACTGGTGGAACGCAGCGAGGGCTTCGTCGTCGGTCACCGAGGTGTACTGGACGCGGCCGATGTCATGCAACCACGCGTGCTCAGGGCCGATGCCCGGATAGTCGAGGCCGGCGGAAATCGAGTGGGCGTCGATGATCTGGCCATCGTCGTCCTGCAGCAGGAAGGTGCGGTTGCCGTGCAACACACCCGGTACGCCACCGTTGAGGCTGGCCGCGTGCTTACCGGTCTCGATGCCATAACCGGCGGCTTCCACGCCGATGATCTCGACGCTCTTGTCATCGAGGAACGGGTGGAACAGGCCCATGGCGTTGGAACCGCCGCCGATGCACGCCACCAGGCTGTCCGGCAGGCGACCTTCCTGAGCTTGCAGCTGATCGCGGGTTTCCTTGCCGATCACGGCCTGGAAGTCGCGAACCATGGCTGGATAAGGGTGCGGGCCGGCCACGGTGCCGATCAGGTAGAAGGTGCTGTCGACGTTGGTCACCCAGTCACGCAGCGCTTCGTTCATTGCGTCTTTCAGGGTGCCGGTGCCGGCGACCACCGGGATCACCTCGGCGCCCAGCAGCTTCATGCGGAACACGTTGGCCTGCTGGCGCTCGATGTCGGTGGTGCCCATGTAGATCACGCAATCCAGACCGAAACGCGCAGCCACGGTGGCGGTGGCTACGCCGTGCATGCCGGCTCCGGTCTCGGCGATGATGCGTTTCTTGCCCATGCGCCGCGCCAGCAGGATCTGGCCGATACAGTTGTTGATCTTGTGCGCGCCGGTGTGGTTCAGCTCTTCGCGCTTGAGGTAGATCTTGGCGCCACCGCAGAACTCGGTCAGGCGCTCGGCGAAATACAGCGGGCTCGGACGTCCGACGTAGTCACGCTGGAAATAGGCCAATTCCTCTTTGAACGCCGGATCTTCCTTGGCCGCCTCGTATTCGCGGGCCAGATCGAGGATCAACGGCATAAGGGTTTCGGCGACGTAACGGCCGCCGAACGAGCCAAACAGGCCGTTGGCGTCAGGGCCGTTACGCAGATCGGAGGTGTTCGAAGTCTGGGTCATGGTTCGCTCCAGCGGATTTCACGAGAAGACAATGGCGTTCACTCTACCCCTGACCTTCCGGGCTGAAAACCGATAAGATCGCCACAACCTGTCAGGAAAACTCACAGATATCATGAGCCATGACCTTCCCCCGCTGAACGCCCTGCGCGCCTTCGAAGCCACCGCCCGCCTGAACAGTGTCAGCCAGGCTGCGGAGCAGCTGCACGTGACTCACGGTGCGGTCAGCCGGCAGCTCAAGGTGTTGGAAGAGCATCTCGGCGTCAGTCTGTTCGTCAAGGACGGTCGTGGCCTGAAACTCACAGATGCCGGTATCCGCCTGCGCGATGCCAGCGGCGAGGCGTTCGACCGCTTGCGCAGCGTCTGCGCCGAACTGACCCAAAGCACCGCCGATGCGCCGTTCGTACTCGGTTGCTCCGGTAGCTTGCTGGCACGCTGGTTCATTCCGCGACTGGGAAGGCTGAATACCGATCTTCCGGACTTGCGTCTGCACTTGTCCGCCGGTGAAGGCGATCTCGACCCGCGTCGCCCGGGGCTGGATGCATTGCTGCTGTTCGCCGAACCGCCATGGCCGGCAGACATGCAAGTCTATGAGCTAGCCAGCGAGCGCATCGGCCCGGTCATGAGCCCGCTGTTCAGCGGCTACCAGCGCCTGCAATCGGCACCGCCCATTGCCCTGCTCGATGAACCCTTGCTGCACACGACTTCACGCCCGCAAGCCTGGCCGAGCTGGGCGCAGCAAAGCGGCCTCAACGCCAAGGCGTTGAAGATGGGGCAAGGTTTCGAGCATTTGTATTACTTGCTGGAAGCGGCCGTCGCCGGGCTGGGAGTGGCGATCGCGCCGGAACCGCTGGTGACCGAAGACTTGAAGGCCGGACGCCTGGTCGCGCCGTGGGGTTTCAGCGAAACCCCGGCGCAACTGGCGTTGTGGCTACCCAAGCGCGCCGCGGACGGGCGCGCCCGGCAATTGGCGCAGTGGCTCAGGAACGAACTGCGCCAGGCGGATCACTCGCCGCGCTTGAACAGCAAGTAAGCGGCCAGCAGACCCAGCGCACCGACCGCCACACCGGCAGTCGTCCACGGGTGTTCCTGCGCGTAATCGCGGGTGGCGATCCCGGTCTCGCGGGTTTTGACTTTGACTTCTTCGTAGGCATCGCTGAGCAGGCTGCGCGAATGTTTCAGCGCGCTTTCAGCGTTGCTCTTGAGCGCCTTGAGGGTCTTGCGCGACTCGTCAGAAGCGTCGTCCTTCAGGCTTTCCAACGACTTGAGCAGACTCTCGATCTCCGCTTCCATGCTTTGCAACGAGGCTTTGCGTAACGAGGTGTTGGCCATGGTGGCTCTCCTGCATTGGTGATGAGTGGCGTGTGTTGGTTGGGACTTCAGCGTTTCTGGAAAGTGCAGAAAATCTGAACTTCCTCTCGCTCGGAACGCCGAAATCAACACGGCAAATCGCTGCTAGGCTCAATTGAACACTTCAAGGAGAACACCATGAGTGACCATCACACCTACAAGAAAGTCGAGCTGGTCGGTTCGTCCACCAGCAGCATCGAAGACGCCATCAACAATGCGTTGGCCGAGGCCAACAAGAGCATCAAGCATCTGGAATGGTTTGAAGTGACCGAAACCCGCGGCCACATCAAGGATGGCAAGGCTGCCCACTTTCAAGTGACCCTGAAAGTCGGGTTCCGGATAGCCAGCAGCTGAGTTTGGTCTACGCTTCTGAACTTGCGCGCTGGCCGAGTGCCATAGGAATGGCAATGCGCTACGAGGTGAGTGCATCGAGCGAACGGCTCGATGCCCGCCTTAATTAATCCGACCAGGGAGTGCGACCGATGAAGAAGTTGATATTGGCAGTAGGTTTGTTGAGCCTTGCGGGTGGTGCGTTTGCTGCCGGCAAGCCCTGTGAAGAACTGAAGGCTGAAATCGCGGCCAAGCTGGATGCCAAGGGCGTTTCCGGGTATTCGCTGGAGATTGTCGACAAGGGTGCGGCCAGTGGCGGCAAAGTCGTAGGCACCTGCGAAGGCGGCGCCAAAGAGATCGTCTACACCCGCGGCTGATCACGCCGGAAAAACAAAAGCCGACGCTATGCGTCGGCTTTTTTGTGCGCGGCTATCGGGCTCAGCCCTTCATCACCTGCGCCAGCAGTTCGTAGGAATGCAGGCGATCGGCATGTTCGTAAAGGTCGCAGGTGAAGATCAGCTCATCAGCCTGGGTCTGTTCGATCAGCACTTCGAGTTTCGCGCGGATTTTCTGCGGACTGCCGACCATCGCCAGACCAAGGAAATCACCCACGGCCTCACGCTCGTGGGGCAGCCACAGGCCGTCCATGGTTTTCACCGGTGGGCGCTGCACCAGACTTTGCCCACGCATCAGGGCGAGAATTCGCTGGTACACCGAGGTCGCCAGGTAGTCGGCCTGTTCATCGGTGTCGGCTGCCACCAACGGCACACCGAGCATTACGTACGGCTTGTCGAGCACCGCCGATGGCTTGAAGTGATTGCGGTAGACGCGAATCGCCTCGTGCATGAAACGCGGTGCGAAATGCGAGGCGAAAGCGTAGGGCAAACCGCGCTCACCGGCCAGTTGCGCACTGAACAGACTCGAGCCGAGCAGCCAGATCGGCACGTTGGTGCCGGTTCCCGGCATCGCGATCACCCGCTGATCCGGCGTGCGCGGACCTAGAAAGCGCGCCAGCTCAGCCACGTCTTCCGGGAAATCATCAGCACTGCCGGAACGCTCACGACGCAAGGCACGGGCGGTCATCTGATCGGAACCCGGCGCACGGCCCAGGCCGAGGTCGATACGTCCCGGATACAGGCTTTCGAGGGTGCCGAACTGCTCGGCGATCACCAGTGGTGCGTGGTTGGGCAACATCACGCCGCCAGAGCCGACGCGGATGGTCGACGTGCCGCCGGCCAGATAACCCAGCAACACCGAGGTGGCGGAACTGGCGATGCCATCCATGTTGTGGTGCTCGGCGACCCAGAACCGCGTGTAGCCAAATTTCTCGACATGCTGCGCCAGGTCCAGCGAGTTGCGCAGCGACTGGGCCGGGCTGCCGTTCTCGCGCACCGGCACCAGATCGAGGGTGGAAAATTTTACGTCGGACAGTTGCTTCATAAACCTGCATCTCCGATTGAGGGCGCAGGTGTGTTCTTGGCGAACGCGAACCTGCCCAATTCATAAGCGTGTTCTGTGCAATAAGGGCATATACCCGAGTTTCAATAGCCAATCCGAAATTTCCTACTAAAAAAGTCAACGATTCACTTGGGCTGAACTTTGTTCCGGCGTCTATCCTCAGAAGCCTTGCAGGCAAAAACCACGACGGCGCGGCGTTTCGCGCCCGAATTGAAGGAGGCACACATGGCTATCGTGAAGAAGGCATCCGCGCATTGGGAAGGTGACCTGAAAACCGGCATCGGCTCGATTTCCACCGAAACCGGCGTCCTGCGTGAAGCGCCCTACGGCTTCAAGGCCCGCTTCGAAGGCGGCAAGGGCACCAATCCGGAAGAACTGATCGGCGCCGCCCATGCGGGTTGTTTCTCCATGGCGTTTTCGATGATTCTCGGCGACGCCGGGCTCAAGGCCGACAGCATCGACACCCAGGCTGAGGTCACGCTGGATCAGGTGGACGGCGGCTTTGCAATCACCGCAGTGAAACTGATCCTCAAGGCAAAAATTCCGGGAGCGACCCAGGCGCAGTTCGAAGAGCTGAGCAACAAGGCCAAGGAAGGTTGCCCGGTGTCCAAGGTGCTGAATGCGAAGATCAGTCTCGACGCATCGCTGGACAGCTGACTGCCTTGAGCCGGATCAGAACCCGCCAGGCAAAAGTGTGGTCGAATAAATGACAGCAGCTTTCGCGCATCTTCGTGCGCGCTGCTTCGATGGAGCTTCAACCATGAAACGTTTTGCCTTGGCGGTTATCTGTGGCGTGCTGGCAACGTCGGCCTTCGCAGCGCCCAAAGACTGCGAAGAACTCAAGCAAGAGATCGAAATCAAGATTCAGGCGAACGCCGTGCCCTCCTACACCCTGGAGATAGTTTCCAAAGAGGAGGCGGAAAAACACGACATCGCCATGATCGTCGGCACCTGCGACAACGGCACCAAAGCCATCATCTATCAGAAGAACGACCGCTGATACGCCTCAGATGATGCAGTTGACTTCGCGATCCTCGGCGACGATTTCCCGCCTGTCGTTGTAAAGGCGGGCACTCGGGGTGAATGCCAGAGAGCGGCCTTCCAGCCTGTAACGCTGCCCTGCCTCGAAATGATCGTAGCGGATGGTCAGGTAGCACAGGCGCTCCACAGGGCCGGTCATCAGGCTGCCGCCTCCGCCGAACACTTCAAAGTCGAAACGCACCCGCAACTCATGGCTGCCGGGCGTAACCTGAAAGAAACGCCCATCAGTCAGTCGCTGGTTGTCGAGACGCTCGGCCATCAGCAACTTACCGCCCGGGGACGGCGTCGAGAACTCGACCCAGGCCATGTTCGGATCGACGGGGGGCAACGGTGTGTGGCAACCGGCGAGCAAGCCTGCGACCAGCAACAGCATCAACGTGCGCATGATGGATGTCCGTGAGTTCGGACATCCAGCATAACGCTGATCAGGTTCGCTGGCAGCCCGCCGGCGTGCCCTGGCCCACCACGTTGCGTTGTTGATCGTAGAGTTTGGCCCACGGGCGGAAACCGATGCTTCCCGCCTGCAACTGATAACGCTGGCCGGCGTTGAAATCCTTGAATTTCACGCTCAACTGACAATCACGCCAAAGCGGCTCGGCATCCGGGCCGATATTGGTCGCCTCGACCGGAAATTGATAACGCACCCTCAGCTCATGGCTGCCGGGCTGCACTTCGAAGTAACGATGATCGACGGCAGCCTTGTCGTCGACTTCCAGCGCCTGCAGCGCCGTGTCCTGTTGCCGGGCATCCAGATCGATCCAGGCTTGCGAGGGGTCAGGGGTCGGCATTCCGAATCCGGCACAACCGGCCAGCGTCAGCACGCTTCCTGTCAGTATCAACATGCGCATAGCGAAGCTCCAATGGGCGGGATAGTCTTGGGCAGACTTTCCGGGGGGATTTTTTATTTTGATCAGGCCGCTTCCAAGCCATGGGTTACTTGATCGCGTTTTGCGGATTTTGTTTCCGGGTGTGATGATTTTGTTGCTCAACGGTTGCTCAAGCCTGAGCTATTACAGCCAGCTGGCCAGCGGTCAGCTGCAGCTTTTGCGGGCGCGGGAGCCGGTGGCCAAGGTGATCGCCGACCCGGCTCGCGACGCCAAGCTGCGCACTCACCTGGCCCAATCCCAGAAAGCCCGGACCTTCGCCAGCGAACACCTGCACCTGCCGGACAACCAAAGCTATCGCCTCTACGCCGATATCGGTCGGCCGTTTGTCGTGTGGAATGTGTTCGCCACCCCGGAGTTTTCCCTGAGCCCGCAGAACCATTGCTTCCCGATTGCCGGTTGCGTGGCCTATCGCGGCTATTACAGCCAGAGTGCGGCGCGGGGCGAAGCCGCGATTCAGCGCCTGCAGGGTATGGACGTGTCGATCGGCGGCGTCGAGGCCTACTCGACCCTGGGCTGGTTCAACGACCCGATCCTCAATTCGATGATGGGCTGGGGCGACGAGCGTCTGGCGACGCTGATCTTCCACGAACTGGCCCACCAGCGTTTCTATGTGAAGGACGACACCGAATTCAACGAGTCCTTCGCGACCTTCGTCGAGCAGGAAGGTACGCGGCAGTGGCGAGCGTTTCGGGGCTTGCCCCCGGAACACGACTCGAAGCTGAAGCAACGGGATCAATTCATTCAGTTGATCCTCGATACCCGCTCACGTCTTGAAA
This sequence comes from Pseudomonas sp. B40(2017), assembly GCF_002112855.1. Classification (NCBI taxonomy): domain Bacteria; kingdom Pseudomonadati; phylum Pseudomonadota; class Gammaproteobacteria; order Pseudomonadales; family Pseudomonadaceae; genus Pseudomonas; species Pseudomonas sp. B40(2017). The sequence continues at coordinate 787,338 of NZ_NEIT01000002.1, read as the reverse complement.
AACTCTATGCACAACCATTGGCGACAGCGCAGATGCGCGAGCGCAAGGCGGCGGAGTTCGAACGGTTTCGACAGGACTACCGAACAATGCGCGATAGCCAGTGGGCCGGCGACAAACGCTATGACGCCTGGGTCAATGCGCCGTTGAACAACGCGCGGCTGTTGCCGTTCGGGCTTTATGACCATTGGGTGCCGGCGTTTGCGGCGTTGTTCAGGCAGGTCGATGGGGATTGGCTGAGGTTTTATGCGCAGGTGGAGAGATTGGGTGAGTTGCCGGCGACTGAGCGCAAAGCGGCGCTGAAAGCGTTGGTAGATTCGAAAGTCTGAGTGGCTGAAAGGTCCTGTTCGCGAGCAAGCCCGCTCACACATTAAGTCTGTGATCAACACAAAACCAATGTGGGAGCGGGCTTGCTCGCGAAGGCTATCTGATCAGCGCTGCAAAAATGCCTGATGCAACTGATCCAAAGTCTCGAAGTGATAAGCCGGCGCCTCGGCATTCAACTCTTCAAAACTGCCAAACCCATAACCAACAGCCGCTGCATCCAGACCGTTGCTGCGAGCACCGATCAGGTCGTGCTTGCGGTCACCGATCATCAGCGTGCTGGCCGGGTCCAGCCCTTCCTCGGCCATCAGGTGGGCAATCAGCTCGACCTTGTTGGTACGAGTGCCGTCCAGTTCGCTGCCGTAGATCACCTTGAAGTGCTTGGCAAAATCAAAGTGCCGGGCGATTTCCCGGGCGAACACCCACGGCTTCGACGTCGCGATATACAGCTGCCGGCCCTGGCTGCTCAGGGTTTCCAGCAACGGCGTGACGCCTTCGAACACCCGATTCTCGTATAACCCGGTGACCTTGAAGCGCTCGCGATAGAAATTCACCGCCTCCCACGCCTTGGCTTCATCAAAACCATAAAACTGCATGAATGCCTGCAACAGCGGCGGGCCGATGAAGTGTTCCAGCTTGGTCAGGTCCGGCTCATCGATGCCGAGTTTGCTCAAGGCGAACTGGATGGAACGGGTGATGCCCTCACGCGGATCGGTGAGGGTGCCATCGAGGTCGAACAGTACGGTCTGGTAATGCATGAAAAATCCCGGGCGGTAGAGAGAAAAGTCAGAGCTGGTCGTAGCCTTCAGCCAGATGCAGGTCCTTGAGCTTCACGTAGTTCGCCGCGCTGTAGGTGAAAAAGGCGTTTTCCTTGTCGGTCAGCGGACGAACCTGTTTCACCGGACTGCCCACGTACAGAAATCCGCTTTCCAGGCGCTTGCCCGGCGGCACCAGGCTGCCGGCGCCGATGATCACGTCGTCCTCGACCACCGCGCCGTCCATCACGATGCTGCCCATGCCGATCAGCACGCGGCTGCCAACGGTGCAGCCGTGCAACATGACCTTGTGGGCGATGGTCACGTCATCGCCGATCAGCAGCGGGAAGCCGTCCGGGTTGAACGGGCCGGCGTGGGTGATGTGCAACACGCAGCCGTCCTGCACGCTGGTGCGCGCACCGATGCGGATGCGGTGCATGTCGCCGCGGATCACGGTCAGCGGCCACACGGAGCTGTCTTCGCCGATTTCGACGTCGCCGATCACCACCGCCGAGCCGTCGACAAAAGCGCCTTTGCTCAAGCGTGGGGTGTGATTCTGGTACTTGCGAAGGGACACGATTAGTTCTCTCTCTGTCGCCGATAGCTGCGGTGGGTGTCGATTGTAATTAAGATGGGCGCATGTTTCTTCCAGCCAAGGTGCCAACCGTGAGCGTGAACAACCCTCTTCTGCAGTCCTACGACCTGCCGCCGTTCTCCGCGATCCGTGCCGAACACGTGCAGCCGGCCATCGAAACCATCCTGGCCGACAACCGCGCCGCCATCGCCGAAATCCTCAAGACCCAGGGCCAGAACCCGACCTGGGCCGGGCTGGTGCTGGCGATGGACGAACTCAATGATCGCTTGGGCGCCGCCTGGAGCCCGGTCAGCCACCTCAATGCCGTGTGCAACAGCGCCGAACTGCGCGAAGCCTACGAGTCGTGTCTGCCGGCATTGAGCGCCTATTCCACCGAAATGGGCCAGAATCGCGAGCTGTTCCAGGCCTATGAAGCCCTGGCCAACAGCCCGGAAGCCGCCGGTTTCGACGTGGCGCAGAAAACCATTCTGGAACACGCCCTGCGCGATTTCCGCCTGTCGGGCATCGACCTGCCGGAAGCCGAACAGAAGCGTTACGCCGAAGTGCAGAGCAAACTGTCCGAACTGGGCAGCCGCTTTTCCAACCAGTTGCTCGACGCCACTCAGGCCTGGACCAAGCACCTGACCGACGAAGCCGCCCTCGCCGGCCTGACCGATTCGGCCAAGGCGCAAATGGCTGCTGCCGCCCACGCCAAAGGCCTCGACGGCTGGCTGATCACCCTGGAATTCCCGAGCTACTACGCGGTGATGACCTACGCCCAGGACCGTGCGCTGCGTGAAGAAGTCTACGCCGCCTACTGCACCCGTGCGTCGGATCAAGGCCCGAATGCCGGCCAGAACGACAACGGCCCGGTGATGGGCGAAATCCTCGACCTGCGTCAGGAGCTGGCCAAACTGCTCGGTTTCTCCAGCTTCTCCGAGCTGAGCCTGGCCACCAAAATGGCCGAGTCCAGCGATCAGGTGCTGAGCTTCCTGCGCGATCTGGCCAAACGCAGTAAACCGTTCGCCGCCCAGGATCTGCAACAGCTCAAGGCTTACGCCGCCGAGCAGGGCTGCGCCGATCTGCAAAGCTGGGACAGCGGTTTCTACGGTGAAAAACTCCGTGAACAACGTTACAGCGTGGCTCAGGAAACCCTGCGCGCCTACTTCCCGATCGATAAAGTGCTGGGCGGCCTGTTCGCTATTGTTCAGCGTCTGTACGGCATCGAGATCGCCGAACTGAAAGGCTTCGACACCTGGCACCCGGATGTACGCCTGTTCGAAATCAAGGAAAACGGCCAGCACGTCGGCCGCTTCTTCTTCGACCTCTATGCCCGCGCCAACAAGCGTGGCGGCGCGTGGATGGACGGCGCCCGCGACCGTCGCCGCACCGTCGACGGCGTGCTGCAAAGCCCGGTGGCCAACCTGGTGTGCAACTTCACCCCGGCCGACAGCGGCAAACCTGCGCTGCTGACCCACGATGAAGTGACCACCCTGTTCCACGAATTCGGCCATGGCCTGCATCACCTGCTGACCCGCGTCGAGCATGCCGGCGTGTCCGGCATCAACGGCGTGGCGTGGGACGCGGTCGAGCTGCCAAGCCAGTTCATGGAGAACTGGTGCTGGGAGCCGGAAGGTCTCGCGCTGATCTCCGGCCACTACGAAACCGGCGAGCCGCTACCGCAGGATCTGCTGGAAAAAATGCTCGCGGCGAAGAACTTCCAGTCCGGCCTGATGATGGTGCGCCAACTGGAGTTCTCGCTGTTCGACTTCGAACTGCACGCCACCCACGGTGACGGCCGCAGCGTCGCGCAGGTGCTCGAAGGCGTGCGCAACGAAGTCTCGGTGATGCGTCCTCCGGCCTACAACCGCTTCCCGAACAGCTTTGCCCACATCTTCGCCGGCGGTTACGCGGCGGGTTACTACAGCTACAAGTGGGCGGAAGTGCTGTCGGCGGATGCCTTCTCCAAATTCGAAGAAGACGGCGTGCTGAATGCCGACACCGGTCGCGCCTTCCGCGAAGCGATCCTCGCCCGCGGTGGTTCCCAGGCGCCGATGGTGCTGTTCGTCGACTTCCGTGGCCGTGAGCCGTCGATTGACGCACTCTTGCGCCACAGCGGCCTGAGTGAGGACGCGGCAGCATGAGTGAGGCACCCGTGAAGACCAAAAAACGCTTTATCGCCGGGGCGGTCTGCCCGGCGTGCAGCGAGCCGGACAAATTGATGATGTGGAGCGAGGACGATGTCCCGCACCGTGAATGCGTGGCGTGCGGTTACAGCGACACGCTCAATGCCCAAGGGCTGTCGGTGCCGAAAGAGCTGGGCACGCGGGTCAACACCAGCGCGCTCAAGCCTGCCCCGGACAAGACGGTTCAGGCAGTGCAGTTCTTCCCGAATCCGAAGTTGAAGAAAAAGCCTGACGAGCAGCACTGATCCTCAACCACCTTCCCCGATTCGTCGGTGGAAGGTGGTATTGGCTTAACACCTGTCCCCCGCACTTGCTTCATAGGCTGGCCCCTTTGCGCCACGCCTCGAAGGAAGCTGCCATGCCCGACACCAATCCCCTCCTGCAACATTGGACGCTGCCACCCTGGCCAGCGATTCGCGCCGAGCATCTCGTGCCGGCAGTCAACCGCATCATTGCCGACAATCGACATATCATCGCCCAAGTGATCGCCAGTCAGTCCGAACATCCCGGCTGGGACGATCTGGTGCTGAGCATCGACGAAGCCGATGCCCGCCTCGGTGAAGTCCGCTCGATTCTCGAAACGTTGTCGATGGTCAGGTCCGACGATGCGATCTGGCTCGTGGAAAGCGCCAAGGCGCATCTGGCGATCAATCAGTATCGCTCTGAAAAAGCCCGCAATCGCCGGTTGTACGAGACCTATCAGCGTTTGGCGCAGAGCTCGATCGCCGGCAGTTTCGATGAGGCGCGCAACATCGCACTGTCGCGAATTCTGCGCCGATTCAAGCAGTCGGGCATTGAGCTTCCCAATGAACAGCAGCAGGAGCTGGCGCGTTTGAACCGCGAGATCGGTGGGTTGGAATTCGTATTTCTGGACAACCTCGAGCGCTGGGCCGAGGCGTGGAGCAAACGTGTTGACGATGTGGCACTGCTTACGGGCCTGCCGCCGGCGATGAAGGATCGCCTGGCGCGCGCCGCACGCCAGGCCGGGCATGACGGCTGGCTGATCCGCCTGGACCAGAACACCTGCCAGCACATTCTCAAGTACGCCGAGAACCGCGCCTTGCGTGAGGAATGCTACGTAGCCTACATGACCCGCGCCTCCGATCGGGGCCCACTGGCCGGACGCTTCGATAACGGCCCGGTGCTGGCCAAGCTGCTCGCCTTGCGCCAGCAGAAAGCCCGTTTGCTCGGTCATGAAAACGCCGCGCAACTGAATCTGGCCAAACACAGCGCCCGGACGACGGCGTGGGTCAGTGGTTTTCTCCAGCGTCAGGCGGCGCAGCTGGCTCCTGCCCTCGCGCAGGATGCAGAACAACTGGCGGCCTTTGCGCAGCAATGCGGGATCGACCGGGTCCAGCCGTGGGATGAAGACTTCCTCGCCGAACAATGGCGTCAGCAGCAGTTTCCCGGCGCACTGGAAAACCTGCGTGATTACTTCCCGCTCGAGGGCACCTTGCGCAGGCTCTTTCTGTTCTGCGAACGGATGTTCGGGATCCGCATCGTCGAGCAGTCCGGCGGCGGGCATTGGCATGACGATGTGCGCCTGCTGGAAATCAGCGAGCATGAACAGGTTATCGGCTACATCTACCTCGACCCGTTTCACCGCGACAAGGCGGTGGACTTCCCCGGCACCACCACACTGCGCAATCGCCGGATCAACGCCGAAGGTCGCCCGGCGCTGCCGATTGCCCTGCTCCACAGCAATTTCACACCGCCCACCGATACCCATCCGTGCCGCCTCGAAATCGACGATCTTCGAGTGCTTTTCCATGAGTTTGGCCACTGCCTCCAGCACGTGTTGACGCGTTCGCCCCATTACACGCTGTCCGGCATCCTGCAATTGGGGCATGAAGCGGCAGAGTTTTCCGGGCAATTGTTTGAGCAATGGTGTCAGTCGCGCGAGTTTGTGCTGTGGCTCGGTGCCCATTTTCAGACCGGCGAGCGCTTGAGCGCCGCACGGGTCGACGCGGCTCTGTCAGCCAGTCAGGCCCATTCCAGCCGGCAACAGGCCTTGTTGCTGATGGGGGCGATGATTGACTTCGAACTGCACTTGACCCACGGCGATGGACGCTCGGTCGAAGAGGTTTGCAACGATGTGCAGCGCACTCTGACTCATCTGCAATTACCGGACGATCACCGGTTCGCCAATGGTTTCGATTACATGGTGACCCAGTACGACGCTTCGGTTTACGCCTATGTCTGGTCGAACATGCTGGCCCAGGAAGCATTCAAGCGCTTCAGCCGCGACTGGGTGTTCAACGCGCAGACCGGTCGTGAGTTTCGCGCAACGTTCTTTACACCGGGTGCGGGGCGTCCGCTCCTGGATGCGGTTGAAGCGTTCGTCGGCCGGCCAGTCGCCGGCCTCGTTAATGAGGAGGCCGGAAGGGTTACTTCAGATTGACCGTCTGAAACCAGCTCTTCATCGAGCACGTGGCAAACGCGCTGGTACTGCAATCGCCATTGGCCAGCGCGGTGCGCAACTTGTCGACATCGACCTGCATCACGTAACGCACGCTGTCGCGGAAGTGACCACTTTCACCAAAGCCGCCCTGGGTCATTTCGTTCAGGGCATCCTCCTTGCTCCAGCCCTGCACGACGATCCGGTACATCGCCGCCATCAGGCCGGTGCGATCGGAGCCATGCTTGCAGTGCATCAACACCGGGCCGTCGGCTTCGGCGGCTTGAATCGCACGCAGGGTCTTGAGCACATCACTGTCGTCCACGTGATTGGTGCGATAGGGCAATTGCACCTGATGGATACCGGGGGCCTTCAGCCAGCTGGAATCCGCTTCCGGCAGAAAATTGATGACGGTGGCCACCTTCAGGTTGTTCAGCAACGGCACCGCGCCGTCATCAGGGAGCGCGCTGCGATACAGCGTGGGCGACATCTGGAACAGGTTGTATTGCACCTCTACCGGTTGCGCCCACTCGACGGGACGGGAAGCCGGGGTTTGCGCAGCCTGAGCTGGAATCCAGCTGAACAGGGCCAGCAGCGATAAACAGAAAGCGGAGGAAAAACGCGTCAGGAACATGCTTTACGGCGACCGTGTGGGTTTCGTCAGTGAAGGCCGCAGCTTGCGAGCTTCGCGGTCAAATCCGCGTGAGGCGCTTGTAAAAGAATCGTGAATACCGCGATTCCCTTGATCGAAAAGCGCTGTTTTTTTGGCTGAATCGGTTCATCCGGTTGCTTAGCCTGCTACCATTTGTCACATCATGTTGCAGACGCGTCCCCCTTCTACCGGTCATTCCGGCCACGTCGCAGCCAGAAAATTCTTGAGCCGTTCGCAGAAACGGCTGACAACCATCAATGCCTGATGAGGTGCATCCCCATGTCTGATGAAGATCGAGACAACCCGCGGCGTGAGTTTTTGCGCAAATCCCTGACCCTGATTCCAGTGGTTACCCTCGCCGGCAGCGGACTCGGCAGCACCGTGCTGCAAGCCGCGCCGGAAAGTGCGCCTGCCACGCCCCCGGCGAAACCGGCCGCCGTTGAAGCCAGTACCTATCAGCCAAGCTATTTCACTGCCGAAGAGTGGGCGTTCATCAATGCCGCCGTCGCGCAATTGATCCCCAACGATGCGCAAGGCCCTGGGGCACTCGAGGCCGGCGTGCCGGAATACATCGACCGTCAGATGAACACGCCGTATGCCGCCGGTGCCCTTTGGTACATGCAGGGCCCGTTCAATGCCGACGCCGCGCCGGAGATGGGCTGGCAGAGCAAACTGGTCCCGAAAGAAATCTATCGTCTCGGCATCGCCGCCACGGATCAGTGGGCAAAATCCATCAACGGTAAAACATTTGCCGAGCAAGACAGCGCTACCCGAGACGATCTGCTCATGCAACTCGAAGCCGGGAAACCGCAATTCGACAGCGTTCCGGCGAAGATTTTCTTCAGCCTGCTGCTGCAAAACACCAAGGAAGGGTTCTTCTGCGACCCGATCCATGGCGGCAATAAAGGCATGGTCGGCTGGACCATGATCGGCTTCCCCGGCGCCCGCGCCGATTTCATGGATTGGGTGGAACGCAACGAGCAGTACCCCTTCCCGGCAGTTTCGATTCGCGGCGAGAGGGCGTGAGCATGGCAACGGTAATGAAAAAGGTCGACGCAGTGATCGTCGGTTTCGGCTGGACGGGCGCGATCATGGCCAAGGAGCTCACCGAAGCGGGGCTGAACGTGCTGGCACTGGAACGCGGGCCGATGCAGGACACCTACCCGGACGGCAACTATCCACAGGTGATCGACGAACTCACCTACAGCGTGCGGAAAAAACTCTTCCAGGACGTTTCCAAGGAAACCGTCACCATCCGCCACAGCATCAACGACATCGCCCTGCCGAATCGCCAGTTGGGCGCGTTCCTGCCCGGCAATGGCGTGGGCGGCGCCGGGCTGCACTGGTCGGGCGTGCACTTTCGAGTCGACCCGATCGAGTTGCGCATGCGCAGCCACTACGAAGAGCGCTACGGCAAAAGCTTCATCCCCAAGGACATGACCATCCAGGACTTCGGCGTCAGCTATGAAGAACTGGAACCGTTCTTCGATTTCGCCGAAAAAGTCTTCGGCACCTCCGGCCAGGCCTGGACCGTGAAAGGCCAACTGGTCGGCCAGGGCAAGGGCGGCAACCCGTACGCACCGGATCGCTCGAACCCGTTCCCGCTGGAAGCGCAGAAAAACACGGTTTCCGCACAGCTGTTCGGCAAAGCGGCTACCGAAGTCGGTTACAAACCCTACAACCTGCCTTCCGCCAATACTTCAGGGCCGTACACCAACCCGTACGGCGCGCAGATGGGCCCGTGCAATTTCTGCGGTTTCTGCAGCGGTTATGTTTGCTACATGTATTCCAAGGCGTCGCCGAACGTGAACATTCTGCCGGCGCTGAAACCGCTGCCGAATTTCGAACTGCGGCCCAACGCCCACGTCCTGCGGGTCAACCTCGACAGCACGAAAACCAAGGCCACCGGCGTCACCTACGTCGACGGCCAGGGTCGCGAGATCGAGCAACCGGCGGATCTGGTGATCCTCGGCGCGTTCCAGTTGCACAACGTGCGTCTGATGCTGCTGTCCGGCATCGGCAAGCCCTACGACCCGGTCAGTGGCGAAGGCGTGGTCGGGCGCAACTTTGCCTACCAGAACATGGCCACCATCAAGGCGTTCTTCGACAAGGACACCCACACCAACAACTTCATCGGTGCCGGCGGCAACGGTGTGGCGGTGGATGACTTCAACGCCGACAACTTCGATCACGGGCCGCATGGCTTCGTCGGTGGCTCGCCGATGTGGGTCAACCAGGCCGGCAGCCGACCGATCGCCGGCACCTCCAACCCACCGGGCACCCCGGCCTGGGGCAGTGCGTGGAAACGCGCCACTGCCGATTACTACACCCACCAGGTGTCGATGGACGCCCACGGCGCGCATCAGTCCTACCGTGGCAACTACCTCGATCTGGACCCGGTGTACCGCGATGCCTACGGCATGCCGCTGCTGCGGATGACGTTCGACTGGCAGGAAAACGACATCAAGATGAACCGCTTCATGGTCGAGAAAATGGGCAAGATCGCCGAGGCCATGGGCCCGAAAGCCATTGCCGTGATCGGCAAGAAAGTCGGCGACCACTTCAACAGCGCCTCGTACCAGACCACCCACCTCAACGGTGGCGCGATCATGGGCACCGATCCGAAGACCAGCGCGCTGAACCGCTACCTGCAGAGCTGGGACGTGCACAACGTGTTCGTTCCGGGTGCCTCGGCATTCCCGCAAGGGCTGGGTTACAACCCGACCGGGCTGGTCGCCGCGTTGACCTACTGGTCGGCGAAAGCGATTCGCGAGCAGTACCTGAAAAACCCCGGCCCGCTGGTTCAGGCTTAAGGAGCGATGACCATGAAGACTCTTGTTATCGCGACCCTCGCGCTGCTCGGCAGCACGGCCGCTCACGGCGCCGAAATTGATCAATCCCTGATCAAACAAGGCGAATACCTCGCCCGTGCCGGCGACTGCGTGGCCTGCCACACGGCCAAGGATGGCAAGCCGTTCGCCGGTGGCCTGCCGATGGAAACCCCGATCGGCACAATTTACTCAACCAACATCACCCCGGATAAAACCGGTGTCGGTGACTACAGTTTCGAGGACTTCGACCAGGCCGTGCGCCATGGCGTGGCCAAAAACGGCACGACCCTGTACCCGGCGATGCCGTACCCGTCCTACGCCCGTGTCAGCGAAACCGACATGCGGGCGCTCTACGCCTACTTCATGCATGGCGTTGCACCGGTGGCGCAAGAGAACAAGGCCAGTGACATCCCGTGGCCATTGAGCATGCGCTGGCCGCTGATGGGCTGGCGCTGGCTGTTCGCGCCAAAGGTCGAGGACTACAAACCCGCGTCGGACGATGCCGTCGTCAGCCGTGGGGCGTATCTGGTGGAAGGCCTCGGACATTGCGGCGCCTGCCATACGCCACGGGCCCTGACCATGCAGGAAAAATCCCTGAGCGCGGCCGAAGGCAGCAGTTTTCTGTCAGGCAGCGCGCCGCTGGAGGGCTGGATCGCCAAAAGTTTGCGCGGTGACCACAAGGACGGTCTCGGCAGTTGGAGCGAAGAGCAACTGGTGCAGTTCCTCAAGACCGGTCGCAGCGACCGCAGCGCAGTGTTCGGCGGCATGAGCGACGTGGTCACCCACAGCATGCAGTACATGACCGACGCCGACCTGACCGCGATTGCCCGTTACCTGAAATCGCTGCCGGCCAATGATCCTGCCGACCAGCCGCACCAGTACGACGAGAAAGCCGCCAAGGCCTTGTGGAACGGTGATGACAGTCAGCGTGGCGCGTCGGTGTACATCGACAACTGCGCGGCGTGCCACCGCACCGACGGCCATGGCTACACCCGGGTGTTCCCGGCGCTGGCAGGCAATCCGGTGCTGCAATCGGACGACCCGACCTCGCTGATTCACATCGTGCTCAAGGGCGGCGCTCTACCTGCGACGCACGCCGCGCCATCGACCTTCACCATGCCTGGCTTCGCCTGGCGTCTGTCGGATCAGGAAGTGGCCGATGTGGTGAGCTTCATCCGTGGCAGTTGGGGCAATAAGGGCGCGCCGGTCAAGGCCGCTGACGTGACCCAGTTGCGCAAGGACGATATGAAGCAAACCTCGAACGATGACCTCGGCCAGGTGACACAGCACAACTGACTGTTCGCCCAACGGCACTAGTCAGATCGACAGCGTCTCGATACTGTATATGCACACAGTATCGAGGCGCTGCCATGTCCACCCCTCTTCCTCCGCGCGGTCGCGGCACCGCCACCAACCCGCACAACCGCTTCGCGCCGAGTCGTTCGGTGGCCGAGGATGACGGCTGGTATCAGGAAGTGCCACTGACTCAGGGCACCGAAGTCAGCTTCGAAACCGCGAAGACCATCATCACCCGCAACACCTCCCCGGACCTGCCCTTCGACCGTTCGATCAACCCCTATCGCGGCTGCGAGCATGGCTGCATTTATTGCTATGCACGGCCCAGCCACGCTTATTGGGACATGTCGCCGGGGCTGGATTTCGAAACCAAACTGATCGCCAAAACCAACGCGGCACAGCTACTGGAAGAACAGCTGGGGAAAAAAGGCTATCAATGTGCGCCGATCAACCTCGGCTCCAATACCGATCCCTATCAGCCGATCGAACGCGAACACCGAATAACCCGCCAGACCCTCGAAGTGCTGCTGCGCTACCGGCATCCGGTGACGATCGTCACCAAGGGCTCGCTGATCCTGCGCGACCTCGACCTGCTCACCGAACTGGCACAACAGCGGCTGGTGGCGGTGATGATCAGCCTGACCACCCTGGACGACGAACTCAAACGCATCCTCGAACCCCGCGCCGCCGCACCCAAGGCGCGTTTGCGGGCGATCCGGGTGATGCGCGAGGCGGGGATTCCGGTGGGGGTGCTGTGTTCACCGATGATTCCGATGATCAACGACAGCGAGATCGAAAGCCTGTTGACCGAGGCCCACGCGGCCGGCGCCCAGAGCGCGGCCTATATGATGCTGCGCCTGCCGCTGGAAGTGGCACCGCTGTTCGAGGAATGGCTTGAAGCGCACTACCCGCAGCGTGCGGCGCATGTGCTGAGCCTGATCCGCCAGAGCCGTGGCGGCGAGCTGTACGACAGCCGTTTCGGTGCCCGGATGCGCGGCGAGGGGCCGTTTGCCGACCTGCTCGCCCAGCGCTTCGCCAAAGCACTGAAACGTCTTGGGCTCAATCACCGCGAAGGCTACAACCTCGACTGCACGGCCTTCTGTCCGCCGGGTCGTCAGATGGCGCTGATTTAGCGACAATTGGCCCATGGTTGAGAGGAAGGAATGCTTGACCCGGTTTACGCCGGTCACACATTTTGTGACCTGGAACACACGTTCTAGAGCGCTTGATTCAGTTTGAGTTAAGTTTCGGCAGTTACCTTGCTCATCGAGTGACTGACGGGTCGGGATGACCCGGATGTTCTAAACAGCCACTGGCTTCACACCGGAATACACGGGAACGACTCCCCGAATCCGCCAATGAGGATGAATCATGAGTGACAAGGATAAACAGCCGTTGGCTGCGTCGGCGCAAGCCGCCCCTGTGGCGGAATCCGCCGATGCAGCGTTGAAGCGTATCGTTGACGGCTTTTTGCATTTTCATCATGAGGTCTTTCCGCAGCAGGAAGAACTCTTCAAGAAACTCGCCACGGCCCAATCGCCACGGGCCATGTTCATCACCTGCGCCGACTCGCGCATCGTTCCTGAACTGATCACCCAGAGTTCGCCCGGCGATCTGTTCGTGACACGTAACGTCGGCAACGTCGTGCCACCCTACGGCCAGATGAACGGCGGCGTTTCCACCGCCATCGAATATGCGGTACTGGCCCTCGGCGTGCAGCACATCATCATTTGCGGCCACTCCGACTGCGGCGCCATGCGTGCGGTACTCAATCCGGACAGCCTGGAAAAGATGCCGACGGTCAAAGCCTGGCTGCGCCACGCCGAAGTCGCGAAAACCATGGTGCATGACAACTGCAACTGCGCCGACGAAAAAGAAAGCATGCCGATCCTCACCGAGGAAAACGTCATCGCCCAACTGCAGCACTTGCGTACCCATCCTTCGGTAGCCTCGCGCATGGCGAACGGTCATCTGTTCATCCATGGCTGGGTCTACAACATCGAAACCAGCGAAATCAAAGCTTACGACGCGGATCAGGGTTGCTTCCTGCCGCTCGACGGCAGCCATCCGATTCCGGTGGCGACGCCCAAAGCGCGCTTCTAAATCCTCCTAAAAATCCGTGTGGTTTGACGCCGGCCGCTGTTTCAGCGGCCAGGCACTGCCACGCCTGAAGAAAACTTCGGGAGTATCGCCATGCGTGCGGCTCAATTGAAAGCTGTGTTGCCACGGGAGCTGCTCGCTTCAGTGGTTGTGTTTCTGGTCGCGTTGCCGCTGTGCATGGGCATTGCGATTGCTTCAGGGCTGCCACCGGCCAAAGGCCTGATCACCGGGATCATCGGAGGGCTGGTGGTGGGCTGGCTGGCGGGGTCGCCGTTGCAGGTCAGCGGTCCGGCGGCGGGTCTGGCGGTGCTGGTGTTCGAGCTGGTACGCCAGCATGGCATCGAAATGCTCGGGCCGATCCTGCTGCTCGCCGGTTTCCTGCAACTGGTAGCGGGACGCCTGAAGCTCGGTTGCTGGTTCCGGGTCACGGCGCCAGCGGTGGTGTACGGCATGCTTGCCGGTATCGGTGTGCTGATCGTGCTGTCACAGGTGCATGTGATGCTTGACGCGTCACCGAAACCCTCTGGTCTGGACAATCTGACGGCATTCCCCGGCGCAGTGGCGCAGGCCTTGCCGTCCTTTGGCTGGCAGGCCGGGCTGCTCGGGCTGTCGACCATCGCGGTGATGTGGCTGTGGGAAAAATTCCGCCCGCATTCGCTGCGTTTCATTCCCGGCGCGCTGCTCGGGGTCGGGCTGGCGACAGGTGCCAGCCTTTTGCTGGCGCTGCAAGTGAAGCGGGTTGAAGTGCCGGCGAATCTGGCCGAAGCCATCGACTGGCTGAAACCGGCGGACCTGCTCAGCTTGGCTGACCCGACGCTGCTGATCGCCGCGTTCGCTGTCGCCTTCATCGCCAGCGCCGAAACCCTGCTGTCCGCCGCCGCGGTGGATCGCATGCACAGCGGCCCGCGTTCGGATTTCGACCGTGAGCTGTCGGCGCAAGGCGTCGGTAACATGCTTTGCGGTCTGGTCGGCGCGCTGCCGATGACCGGGGTGATCGTGCGCAGTTCAGCAAACGTCCAGGCTGGTGCCACCACACGTTACTCGACGATTTTCCATGGCCTGTGGTTGCTGGCGTTCGTGCTGTTGCTGTCGAGCGTGTTGCAGAGTATTCCGGTGGCGAGTCTGGCCGGCGTTCTGGTTTACACCGGTTTCAAACTGGTGGACCTGAAGGCGTTCCGTGGTCTGGGGCGTTATGGCCGGATGCCGATGTTCACCTACGCCGCCACGGCGCTGGCGATCATCTTCACCGACCTGTTGACGGGCGTATTGATCGGTTTCGGCCTGACTTTGTTGAAACTGGCGTTCAAGGCCTCGCGCCTGAAAATCAGCCTGATCGATCTGCCGCAGGAAGGGGAAATGGAGTTGCGTCTGGTGGGCGCCGCGACGTTCCTCAAGGTGCCGGCGCTGACTCAAGTACTGGGCAGCATTCCGCCGGGCACGACGGTTCACGTGCCGCTCAATAACCTGAGCTACATCGACCATTCGTGTCTGGAACTGCTCGAAGAGTGGGGCCGGGCGAATGCGGCCAAGGGGGCGAAACTGTTGATCGAGTCGCGTGGATTGAAGCGACGGCTCGAGGGACGGATCCGCACCACCACCGGGATCGGTGCGGCGGGCTGAAAACACTTGGGGGAACAGAGCAATCTGTTCCCCCAATCGTTTGCGCCGAGATCAAGCCGCAGGCTGATCCAGCTCCAGGCCCACGCCCAGACGGCGGCTCATGCACGGCCAGCGTTTCCACGCCGCACCGGTGTCCGGGCTGCTGAGTTTCTCGCGGTAGGCTTCCACCGACTCCAGCGCAAAGCTGTCGTCGTCGAGCATGCTGTCCACCGCGTGATGCACCACTTCGTCGAGTTGGTTGGCAAATTCCTCACCGATCAACTGGTGAGCAATCAGATTGGCGACCGTCATGTCCAAGGGGATCAGTGGCTGGCCGAAATGCTTGATGTACAGGTCGTTGACCTCTTCGACAAAACGGTGCGCCAAATAGGCTTCGTCCAGCAGACTGTCCAGGCCCACGGGCGGCTGGAGGAAGTACTGCTCGGCGATTTTCAGCACCGGTTTGATCTGCGATTCGATTCCCGCTTCCCTGGCGACTTCATTGGCTGCATCCAGCAGGTCTGGCACTTCGTCGATGTAGGCGGCGACAAAACGCGTCAGCACGCCGTTGGCGTCGGTTTCCGGCAACTGGATCGCCGGGTGCAGGTGTTGCATTTGAGCTTCGAGCTGACGGGTCAGCTTTCCGGTTTCAATCTCGTGTTGTCGGGCTATGTGTATTTGCTCGCGCAATGCGGCGGTGTTCATGAAAACTCCAGGAAACAAGGCAATGAAATAGGGAAGACATAACTTAGCTGGCTTACGAAAAATGCTAAGACGCATTTGTCATAATTATTTCATCCTTGATGCACCGGCGTTATATCGGTTTGCCACCACTCGTCTGCATCCTTCTCCATTCGTGCCCTGGAACGCAAGTGTCAGCTGTTTCATTCGATTTACGTCCTCACATTGCATTTCTCGGTGGCTGTCTATACTCGCCATTGAATGGAGTTAGCTGATGACGCCCGACTGCCCACGCAGCAAGGCCCGGCGATTCAAGTTCGTAGTCTGATGCAGCCGCTCCCTTGCCTCTGGTGAAAGCCGGCGGGATAACAAGAACGATAAGGGGAACCCGCAATGATGCGACATCCACACGTCTGGATGGGCCTCCTGTTGTGGTCGATTTTCAGCCCGGTGCAAGCTGCCTGGACTGTGAATATGGCGCCTGGAGCGACTGAAATCAGTCACGCAGTATTCGACCTGCACATGACCATTTTCTGGATCTGTGTGGTGATCGGGATCATCGTCTTCGGCGCCATGTTCTGGTCGATGATGGTGCACCGCCGTTCTACCGGGCAGGTCGCCGCAAAGTTCCACGAAAGCACTACCGTCGAAATTCTCTGGACCGTCGTCCCGCTGCTGATCCTGGTGGCGATGGCCGTTCCGGCGACCGCGACCCTGATCAAGATGTACGACACCAGTGAGCCGGATATCGATATCCAGATCACCGGTTATCAGTGGAAGTGGCACTACAAATACCTCGGCCAGGACGTCGAGTTCTTCAGTAACCTGGCCACGCCCGCCGAGCAGATCCACAACAAGGAAGCCAAGGGCGAACACTACCTGCTCGAGGTCGACAAGCCGCTGGTACTGCCGACCGGGGCCAAGGTGCGCTTCCTCGTGACCTCCGCCGACGTGATCCACTCCTGGTGGGTGCCGGCCTTCGCGGTCAAGCGCGATGCGATCCCCGGGTTCGTCAACGAAGCCTGGACCCGCATCGACAAGCCCGGCCTCTACCGTGGCCAGTGCGCCGAACTGTGCGGCAAGGACCACGGCTTCATGCCGATCGTGGTCGACGTCAAAGAGAAGGCCGACTACGAAAAATGGCTTGCCGAGCGCAAGGCCGAAGCGTTGCAGCTCAAGGAGCTGACCAGCAAGGAATGGACCCTCGACGAACTCAAGGAACGTGGCGACAAGATCTACCACACCACCTGCGTCGCCTGTCACCAGGCTGAAGGCCAGGGCCTGCCACCAATGTTCCCGGCCCTCAAGGGCTCGAAAATCGCCACCGGCCCGAAAGAGGCGCACCTGAGCATTGTCTTCCACGGCAAGCCCGGCACCGCCATGGCGGCGTTCGGCAAGCAGCTGTCGGAAGTCGATATCGCAGCGGTCGTGACCTACGAACGTAACGCCTGGGGCAACAACAAGGGCGACATGGTCACGCCAAAAGAAGTGCTGGAGCTGAAACAGGCGGAAAGCAAATGAGCCGGTCTATTGCGTACTTCGTGAACCGGTCGGGGCCCTGCGTCCCGGCCTGCCCAGTCCACTCACTTGAAGGAGACCGGCCATGAGCGCTGTCATCGATGACCACGGTCATGCCGACCACGACCACGCCCACGGCCCCGCCAAAGGCCTGATGCGCTGGGTGCTGACCACCAACCACAAGGACATCGGCACGCTGTACCTGTGGTTTGCGTTCTGCATGTTCCTGCTCGGCGGCTCGTTCGCCATGGTGATCCGCGCCGAGCTGTTCCAGCCCGGCCTGCAGATCGTGGAGCCTGCGTTCTTCAACCAGATGACCACCATGCACGGCCTGGTGATGGTGTTCGGTGCGGTGATGCCGGCGTTCGTCGGCCTCGCCAACTGGATGATCCCGTTGATGGTCGGCGCGCCGGACATGGCCCTGCCGCGGATGAACAACTTCAGCTTCTGGCTACTGCCGGCGGCGTTCCTGCTGCTGGTCTCGACCCTGTTCACCCCCGGTGGCGGGCCGAACTTCGGCTGGACGTTCTACGCACCGCTGTCCACCACCTATGCCCCGGAAAGCGTGACGTTCTTCATCTTCGCCATCCACCTGATGGGGATCAGTTCGATCATGGGCGCGATCAACGTGATCGCCACCATCCTCAACCTGCGCGCCCCCGGCATGACCCTGATGAAAATGCCGCTGTTCGTCTGGACCTGGCTGATCACCGCGTTCCTGCTGATCGCGGTGATGCCGGTGCTGGCCGGGTGCGTGACGATGATGTTGATGGACATCCACTTCGGCACCAGCTTCTTCAGTGCCGCCGGTGGCGGTGACCCGGTGCTGTTCCAGCATGTGTTCTGGTTCTTCGGCCACCCCGAGGTGTACATCATGATCCTGCCGGCCTTCGGTGCCGTCAGCCAGATCATCCCGACCTTCTCGCGCAAGCCGCTGTTCGGCTACACCTCGATGGTCTACGCCACAGCGAGCATCGCGTTCCTGTCGTTCATCGTCTGGGCGCACCACATGTTCGTGGTGGGCATCCCGCTGGTGGGCGAGTTGTTCTTCATGTACGCGACGATGCTGATCGCGGTGCCGACCGGGGTGAAGGTGTTCAACTGGGCCAGCACCATGTGGCAAGGCTCGATGACCTTCGAGACGCCGATGCTGTTTGCCGTGGCGTTCGTGATCCTGTTCTCCATCGGCGGTTTCTCCGGGCTGATGCTGGCCATCGCCCCGGCCGACTTCCAGTACCAGGACACCTACTTCGTAGTTGCGCATTTCCACTACGTGCTGGTGCCGGGGGCGATCTTCGGGATCTTCGCGTCGGCCTATTACTGGCTGCCGAAATGGACCGGCCACATGTACGACGAAACCCTGGGCAAGCTGCACTTCTGGCTGTCCTTCGTCGGCATGAACCTGACGTTCTTCCCGATGCACTTCGTGGGCCTGGCGGGCATGCCTCGGCGGATTCCGGACTACAACCTGCAGTTCGCCGACTTCAACATGGTGTCGTCGATCGGTGCGTTCATGTTCGGCGCCACGCAGATCTTCTTCCTGTTCATCGTGATCAAGACCATCCGTGGCGGCGAACCGGCTCCGGCCAAACCGTGGGATGGCGCCGAAGGTCTGGAATGGAGCGTGCCGTCACCGGCGCCGTATCACACCTTCACCACGCCGCCGGAAGTGAAATGAAAATCCAACCCTATGTGGGAGCGAGCCTGCTCGCGATGAACGATGACGCGGTCTGTCTGCCAGACCGTAGCGCCTGCATCGCGAGCAGGCTCGCTCCCACAAGGGCTCTCGGTAGAGACATTAATCATGGCTGACTCGATTTCGATGAAGAAGCTGGTCACCCGACTGCTCGGCGTGGTGGTGGCGATGTTCGTCTTCGGTTTTGCCCTGGTGCCGATCTACGACGTGATGTGCGAGGCGTTCGGCATTAACGGCAAGACCGCCGGGCAGTACGAGGGCGAGCAGACCGTCGATGCCTCGCGGCAAGTGCGGGTACAGTTTCTGTCGACCAACACCGCCGACATGCCATGGGATTTCTATCCCAAGCATGACGAGCTGACGGCCAACCCCGGCGCGGTGAACGAGATGATCTTCATCGCGCGCAACCCCACCGACAAACCAATGAGCGCTCAAGCCGTACCGAGCATCGCGCCGAGCAATGCGGCGGCGTATTTCCACAAGACCGAATGCTTTTGCTTTACCCAGCAGGTGCTGCAGCCCGGTCAGCAGATCGAGATGCCGGTGCGTTTCATCGTTGACCGCGACATGCCCAAGGACGTGAAGCACCTGACGCTGTCCTACACGCTGTTCGATATCACCGCCCGACATCCTCCGGTGGCTGCAAACACTGGCGGTTAAGCGTGCCCGATAAGGAGAACAATAAATGGCAACTCATGAGCACTATTACGTCCCGGCCCAGAGCAAGTGGCCGATCGTGGCCACGGTGGGGATGTTCGTCACCGTGTACGGCCTGGCGACCTGGTTCAACGATCTGAAGGCAGCGCGTCCGGAATCCCACGGCCCGCTGATCTTTTTCGTCGGCGGCCTGTTGCTGGCGTACATGCTGTTCGGCTGGTTCGGCACGGTGATCAAGGAAAGCCGCGCGGGCTTGTACAGCCCACAACTGGACCGCTCGTTCCGCTGGGGCATGAGCTGGTTCATCTTCTCCGAGGTGATGTTCTTCATCGCCTTCTTCGGCGCGCTGTTCTACGTGCGGCACATTTCCGGCCCGGCACTGGGCGGCGAAGGCACCAAAGGCATCGCCCACATGCTCTGGCCGAACTTCCAGTTCACCTGGCCGCTGCTGCACACGCCGGATCCGAAACTGTTCCCGCCGCCCAAGGAAGTCATCAGCCCCTGGGGCCTGCCGCTGATCAACACCATCCTGCTGGTGAGCTCCAGCGTAACCATCACCATCGCCCACCATGCGCTGAAGAAAGGTCATCGCGGCGCGCTGAAACTGTGGCTGGCGATCACCGTGCTGCTGGGCTGCGCGTTCCTCGGTTTCCAGGCCGAAGAATATATCCACGCCTACCACGAACTGGGGCTGACCCTCGGCTCGGGCATCTACGGCGCGACGTTCTTCATGCTCACCGGTTTCCACGGCGCCCACGTGACCATCGGCACGATCATTCTGTTCGTGATGCTGATGCGCATCATGAAGGGCCACTTCGACAACGAACATCAGTTCGGTTTTGAAGCGGCGAGCTGGTATTGGCACTTCGTCGATGTGGTGTGGATCGGCTTGTTCATCTTCGTTTACGTGCTCTGAGGAACAGAGCTACCAAGGCGCGTGCGACACCAGTTGGCCGCTGTAGAAACCCCAGGCGATCAGGCCGACGGTGACAGCGGCCAACGTCACCCGAACACTCAAGGCGATCACCAGGCGATTCGAGCTGCTGTCGTCCTTGACCAGGAAAAACAGGCCGCTGAACAGGCTGACCACCGTGGCAATCAGCATCAGGACGATGGCTGCTTTGAGCATGGGAAGAACTCCGGGGGAACAAGCGATGCACTTGAGTATAGCGATCGCACTGACTGATTTTCTGGCGCGGCCATGAAGCGCTTCCGGCCGGGCGTGGTGCCGACTCTGGTGGTCGGCCTGCTGCTGCCGTTGCTGATTTCGCTGGGCTTCTGGCAACTGGGCCGGGGCGCGGAGAAAACCGCCCTGCTCGCCAGCTACGCCGAACGCCGCGCCGCCGAACCGATGGCCAGCACCGAGTTGCTGCACAGCGCCGATCCGGCCTTTCGCCGGGTGCATCTGCACGGCCAGTTCGATGCTGCCCACAGCCTGTTGCTGGACAACCGTCAGCGCAACGGCAAGGTCGGCGTCGAATTGCTGCAACCGTTTCAGGATCAACGCAGCGGCCAGTGGCTGCTGGTCAATCGCGGCTGGCTGCCGTGGCCGGATCGGCGCACGGCCCCGCAATTCAACACACCGACCGACGCCGTGAATGTCGATGCCTGGGTGTACGTCGCCCCCGGCGCCACCTTCCAGCTGCATGCCGACCCGGTCAGCAGCACCTGGCCGCAAACCGTCACCGCCATCGAACCCGCGAAGCTGTGGAAAACCCTCGAACGCGATGGTTTCGCCTACGAATTACGCGCCGAACCCGGCCCCGCCAGCTATCAGGCCGACTGGCCGGTAGTCGCGATGGGCCCGGAAAAACACCTCGGTTACGCCGTGCAGTGGTTCGCCATGGCCACCGCCCTGCTCGGGCTCTACCTCTATCTCGGCTGGCACAACGCAAAGGAGAAACACCATGGGAGCGGCCATGAATCCACCCAGCATGTCTGAAACGAAAGTCCCGGCCAGTCGCCGTCGCGGACGCATCCAGCTGCTGCTGATCGTGCTCGGCGTGGTCGGTCCGATGATCCTCGCCACCGGCATGTACAAGTTGCAGTTCTGGGTGCCGGAAGGTCGCAGCTATCACGGCGAATTGATCGGCAACGGTCAGACCCGCGCCGACCTCGGCATCCAGGCTGACGAAACGCGCTGGCAGATGCTGGTGACCGCACCGAAGGATTGCGCGGTGGACTGCCAGCAACTGGTGTACCTGGCGCGGCAGATCCAGATCGGCCTGGGCCGCGAAGCCGGGCGCGCCAGCCACGCCCTGGCCGCTGCACAACCGTTGGCTGCCGACTACGAAGCCAAGCTGACCCGCGAATACCCGCAGCTGCAACGCTACCCGCTGGACCCGGCGACCTTCAGCAAGACCACGGGCGACAAGGCCACGCCGCAACTGTGGATCATCGATCCCCACGGCAACCTCGTGCTGCGCTACGACCCGAGCGTCAAGGGCAAGGACCTGCTCAACGACCTGCGCCACCTGCTGAAACTGTCGAACATCGGATAAGGGCATCGTCATGGCCAAACCTGGATTTCGCCTCGCGCTGTTTGCCACCCTGCTGGCACTGATCGTCGTGCTGCTCGGCGCCTACACCCGCCTGACCCACGCCGGCCTCGGCTGTCCGGACTGGCCGGGCTGCTACGGGTTCATCAGCGTGCCGAAAAGCGAAGCCCAACTGGCCCATGCCGAACTGCATTACCCCGACTCGCCAGTGGAGGCGCACAAAGGCTGGAACGAGATGATCCACCGCTACTTCGCCGGCACCCTCGGCATGCTGATCTCGGTGTTGGCCGGTCGCGCGTGGGTCAACCGTCGTCATCCCGGGCAACCGCTGAAGCTGCCGCTGTTTCTGCTGGCGGTGGTGTTCGCCCAGGCGGCGTTCGGCATGTGGACGGTGACGCTCAAGCTCTGGCCACAAGTGGTAACCGGGCATCTGCTCGGCGGCTTCGCGACCTTGAGCCTGCTGTTTCTGCTGACCTTGCGACTGTCCGGCGTGCTGCCGGCGCTGACCGTGCCCAAGCGTCTGCAATATTGGGCGACTGCCGGATTGCTGTTGGTGATCGGCCAGATTGCTCTCGGCGGCTGGGTCAGTTCCAACTACGCGGCGGTGGCCTGCATCGACTTCCCGACCTGCCACGGCCAGTGGCTGCCGCCGGCGGATTTCGCCAACGGCTTTCACCTGACCCAACACATCGGCCCCAATTACCTCGGCGGGCAACTCGACAGCGATGCACGCACGGCGATTCACCTGACCCACCGCATCGGTGCGTTACTGGTGACGGTCGTCCTGCTCGGCCTGGCCTGGCAACTGAAAGTGGTGGGCATGACGCGACTGGCCGGGCTGGTGCTGATCGCCCTCGGCGCGCAGATCACCCTCGGCATCAGCAACGTGCTGTTCCATCTGCCGCTGCCGGTGGCCGTAGCGCACAACGCCGGCGGTGCGGCGCTGCTGCTGACGATGGTGCTGGTCAACTATCACGCGCGAACCAGCCTGGTTCGGGTCAGGCAGCCGATGATCGCGCGCTGGCGCCTGAGCCCGCGCAAACACTCGGCGGCGCCCATCACGATTAAAGGAGAGACGCCATGGCGATTCTGATCGGCGAACGTCCGGCGCAGGCGCTGTGGCGTGATTACCTGGAGCTGACCAAACCGAAAGTCGTGGTGCTGATGCTCATCACCTCGCTGGTCGGCATGTTCCTCGCGACCCGCGCCGGGGTGCCGTGGACGGTGCTGGTGTTCGGCAACCTGGGGATCGCGTTGTGTGCCGGTGGCGCGGCGGCGGTCAATCACGTGGTGGACCGGCGTATCGATGCGGTCATGGCCCGCACCCATAAACGGCCGCTGGCCGAGGGCCGGGTTTCGCCCACGGGCGCACTGACCTTTGCGCTGGTGCTGGCACTGCTCGGCCAGGCCCTGCTGCTGACCTTCACCAATCCGCTGACCGCGTGGCTGACCCTGGCCTCGCTGCTTGGCTACGCGGTGATCTACACCGGTTTTCTCAAACGCGCGACGCCGCAGAACATCGTCATCGGTGGCCTCGCCGGCGCCGCCCCGCCGCTGCTCGGCTGGACCGCCGCCACCGGCCACGTCAGCGCCGAACCGCTGCTGCTGGTGCTGATCATCTTCGCCTGGACCCCGCCGCACTTCTGGGCGCTGGCCATCCATCGCAAAGAGGAATACGCCAAGGCCGACATTCCGATGCTGCCGGTCACCCATGGCGAGCACTACACCAAGGTGCACATTCTGCTGTACACATTCGCCCTGCTGGCGGTCAGCCTGTTGCCGTACGTGATCCACATGAGCGGCCTGCTGTACCTGATCTGCGCGCTCGGTCTGGGCGCCAGGTTTCTGCAATGGGCCGTGGTGCTGTACCGTGGCACTCGGCCGCACGCGGCGATCAACACCTTCAAGTACTCTATCTGGTACCTGTTTCTGCTGTTCATCGCCCTGCTCGTAGACCACTACTTACTGTTGAACCTATGACTCGAACCCAGAAAACCGTCTTCATCCTCGTCGCCGTGATCGCGCTGATCCTCGGCCTGACCGTCAACAAAGTGCTGAGCGGCAAGGGCCAGGGCGACCCGACCGCGCTGATCGACGCCGGCATCATTCTGCTGCCGCAGAGCCGCAACCTGCCGGACGTGACGATGACCAATCAGGACGGCCAACCGGTCACGATCAACGAGCTCAAGGGCAAGTGGAGTCTGCTGTTCTTCGGCTATACCTTCTGCCCGGACATCTGCCCGACCACCCTCGCCCAGCTGCGCCAGATCAAGAGCGAATTGCCGAAGGATGCCGTGGACAAGTTGCAGATCGTGCTGGTCAGCGTCGACCCGAACCGCGACAACCCTGCGCAGTTGAAACAGTATCTGGGCTACTTCGATCCACAGTTCATCGGCCTGACGCCAAAGTCGATCGAAGAGCTGCAGAAGGTGGCGAACGCGGTGAGCATTCCGTTCATTCCGGCGGACACCAGCAAGCCGAATTACACGGTGGATCACAGCGGCAACCTGGCGGTGATCGGGCCTGATGGGACGCAGCGCGGGTTTATTCGGGCGCCGTTGAACAACGCCAAGCTGGTGGCGCAGTTGCCGGTGATGTTGAACCGCAAGTAAGAAGATCAAAAGCTAGCCCTCACCCTAACCCTCTCCCGGAGGGAGAGGGGACTGAATGGGGGATGCTGCAGATTTACGTCGACCTGATCATGCTTCACCGAATCCATAATCGACTCGAACTTGCAGGTCGACAGATAGCGCAGGACACCTATGTCGGCTCCCTCTACCTCCGGGAGAGGGCTGGGGTGAGGGGCGAATACGCAGCAGGTCCGAAGCCGAACACCCGGCCACAAAAAAGGGGACGCCACTGGCGTCCCCTTTTTCGTTGCAACTATGTGAATCAGAACGCCGGCAACACCGCGCCTTTGTACTTCTCGGTAATGAATTTCTTCACTTCCGGGCTGTGCAGCGCAGCGGCCAGTTTCTTCATCGCGTCGCTGTCCTTGTTGTCCGCGCGGGACACCAGGATGTTCACGTAAGGCGAGTCGCTGCCTTCGATGACCAGCGCGTCCTTGGATGGATCGAGTTTGGCTTCCAGCGCGTAGTTGGTGTTGATCAGCGCCAGGTCGACCTGGGTCAACACACGCGGGATGGTCGCGGCTTCCAGTTCACGGATCTTCAGGTCTTTCGGGTTCTGCGCAATGTCCTTGACGGTCGACAGGATGTTGGTCGGATCCTTCAGGGTGATCACGCCGGCCTTGGCCAGCAGCAACAGCGCACGGCCGCCGTTGGTGGCGTCGTTCGGGATCACCACGTTGGCGCCGCTTGGCAGCTCTTCGA
This sequence comes from Pseudomonas sp. B40(2017), assembly GCF_002112855.1. Classification (NCBI taxonomy): domain Bacteria; kingdom Pseudomonadati; phylum Pseudomonadota; class Gammaproteobacteria; order Pseudomonadales; family Pseudomonadaceae; genus Pseudomonas; species Pseudomonas sp. B40(2017). The sequence goes on along the minus strand of NZ_NEIT01000002.1, from coordinate 762,244 downwards.
TTTTCTTGAACTTGCTGGAGTAGGCGCCCAGCGGTTCCAGGTGCACGCCGGTCACGGACACCAGGCTGGTGCCCTTGGCCTTGTTGAACTCATCGAGGTACGGTTGGTGCTGGAAGAAGTTGGCGTCCAGACGCTTCTCGGCCACCTGGACGTTCGGCTGTACGTAGTCGGTGAACACCTTGACCTTCAGATCCACGCCTTCTTTGGCCAGAGCCGGCTTCACGAATTCGAGGATTTCCGCGTGCGGCACCGGGGTGGCAGCAACGGTCAGGGTTTCGTCGGCGTGGGCCGAGAACGCTGCAACAGCAGCCAGGGCAACGATCAGTTTTTTCATTCAGCTAACTCCTTTTTACGGCGCCCGTCTGGCGCCTGCCAGCGAATGGCCGGCTCATGTCATTACAAAACCGGTTATTTGCGCGAGAAGTGCACGACCAGTCGGTCGCCAACCATTTGCAGCACTTGCACCAGAATCAGCAGCAACACCACGGTGACAATCATCACGTCGGTCTGGAACCGCTGGTAACCGAAACGGATCGCCAGGTCACCCAGACCACCGGCACCGACCACACCGGCCATCGCCGTGTAGGAAACCAGTGTAATCGCCGTCACCGTAATTGCTGCGAAGATGCCTGGACGGGCCTCCGGCAGCAAAGCGTTCATGATGATCTGGCGAGTGGTCGCGCCCATCGACTGGGTCGCTTCGATGATGCCGCGATCGACTTCACGCAGGGCGGTTTCCACCAGCCGCGCGAAGAACGGCGTTGCACCTACCACCAGCGGCGGAATCGCACCGGCCACGCCCAGCGAGGTGCCGGTGATCAGCACGGTGAACGGGATCATCACGATCAACAGAATAATGAACGGCAGCGAACGCAGGATGTTCACCACCAGCGACAGCAAGGCGTACACGCCTTTGGCTTCGAGCAACTGACGCGGGCTGCACAGGAAAAGCAGCACGCCCAGCGGCAGGCCGAGCAGCACGGTGAACAGCAGCGAACCACCGAGCATCATCAGGGTGTCGCCGGTGGCGAGCCAGATTTCGTACCAGTCGATATTGGTGAAGAAACTCATCAGGTCTTCCATTAGCGCAACACCTCCATATGAACGTCAGCGGCGGTGAAGCGGGCGAACGCCGCTTCCATGTCGCCACCGGTGACGGCGAGGGTCAATTGCCCGTAAGGAATGTCTTTGATGCGGTCGATGCGACCGGCCAGGATGCTGTAGTCCACACCGGTTTCCCGGGCGACGGTACCCAGCAACGGCGCGTAGGTCGCTTCGCCCTGGAAGGTCAGACGCACGATGCGGCCCGGCACGTGAGCGAAGTCATCGCGCTGCTCGCTTTCGTCGATCTGCTCGCTTTCCTGAACAAAGCGCTTGGTGGTCGGGTGCTTCGGATGCAGGAACACATCGGCCACCGAACCTTGCTCGACGATCACACCGGCGTCCATCACGCCGACCTGATCGCACACGCGGCGGATCACATCCATCTCGTGGGTGATCAGGACGATGGTCAGCTTCAGCTCGCGGTTGATCTCGGCCAGCAGTTGCAGGACCGATGCCGTGGTCTGCGGGTCGAGGGCGCTGGTGGCTTCGTCGCACAGCAGGATTTTCGGCTTGGTCGCCAGGGCGCGGGCGATGCCGACACGCTGCTTCTGACCGCCGGACAGCTGCGCCGGGTACTTTTTGGCGTGATCGGACAAGCCGACCCGCGCCAGCAACTCGGCCACACGCTGGTCGATCTCGGCGCGGGACAGTTCACCGGCCAGGGTCAGTGGCAGCGCGACGTTGTCGGCCACGGTCTTGGATGCCAGCAGGTTGAAGTGCTGGAAGATCATCCCGACCTGCTGACGGAAACGGCGCAGGCCGTTGGCGTCCAACGCGGTGACTTCTTCGCCGTCGACGATGATCTTGCCGCCACTGGATTGCTCCAGGCGATTGATCAGACGCAGCAGGGTACTTTTTCCCGCGCCGGAATGGCCAATCAGGCCGAACACCTGACCGTTCTCGATGGAGAAGCTGGTCGGGTGCAGCGCGGTGATGTCCTTACCGGCGACGCGGTAAGTCTTATGGACGTTTTGAAACTCGATCACGTAGCGAACCTTGTGGGGCGCGTTGGAAAAGGATCAGCGGTTAGCCGGGCGCGCATTTTAGCCTGTCCGTATAGAGGTTCTTAGCATTTATTTCGCAAATAACCTTCGATTTGGCAATAACAGGATCAAAGGTCATAAAAAAGGAACGCCCGAAACCCTCGTCAGTCACTACTTAAGCGACTTGAAAACCCTGGGTGCCGTGCCTGGGAAACACTCAAGCGTCCCGGAGCAATCCCGGGACAAACAGGAGTTCATGACTGATGAGTACCAAGAAACCTGCCGATGACAAAAGCCAACTGGCCGGCACCGATACCCCGGATCGCGCCAATACCAACGCCAAACTCGACAGCCTGGAAAAGTTTCGCTCCGACGCTACCGGTCAGGCCCTGCGCACCAACCAGGGCGTGAAAATTGCTGATAACCAGAACACCCTCAAGGCCGGGGCTCGCGGGCCGTCGCTGCTGGAAGACTTCATCATGCGTGAGAAGATCACGCACTTTGACCATGAACGGATTCCCGAGCGCATCGTTCACGCCCGCGGCACCGGCGCCCATGGATTCTTTCAAAGCTACGAGAACCATGCGGCGCTGACCAAGGCCGGTTTCCTGCAGGATCCGGGGAAGAAAACTCCGGTATTCGTGCGCTTTTCCACGGTCCAGGGGCCGCGCGGCTCCGGCGACACCGTCCGTGACGTGCGCGGTTTTGCCGTGAAGTTCTTCACCGACGAAGGCAACTTCGATCTGGTCGGCAATAACATGCCGGTGTTCTTCATTCAGGACGCGATCAAGTTTCCTGACTTCGTCCACGCGGTGAAACCCGAACCGCATAACGAGATCCCCACCGGCGGCTCGGCTCACGACACGTTCTGGGATTTTGTGTCCTTGGTGCCGGAATCGGCGCACATGGTGATCTGGGCCATGTCCGACCGGGCCATCCCGAAAAGCCTGCGCAGCATGCAGGGCTTCGGCGTGCACACCTTCCGGCTGATCAATGCCGAGGGCAAATCGCGCTTCGTCAAATTCCACTGGCGCCCTACTGCCGGCACTTGTTCGCTGGTATGGGACGAGGCGCAAAAACTCGCGGGTAAAGACACCGACTTCCATCGGCGCGATCTGTGGGAAGCCATCGAGATGGGTGACTACCCGGAATGGGAACTCGGCGTTCAGGTCATCGAAGAGGAAAACGAGCACGACTTCGATTTCGACATCCTCGACCCGACCAAGCTGATTCCCGAGGAAATCGTTCCGATCACGCCGCTGGGCAAGATGACCCTCAACCGCAACCCGGACAACTTCTTCGCCGAGACCGAGCAGGTCGCGTTCTGCCCCGGCCATATCGTGCCGGGCATCGACTTCTCCAATGACCCGCTGCTTCAAGGCCGGCTTTTTTCCTACACCGACACGCAGATCAGCCGACTCGGCGGGCCGAACTTTCATGAGCTGCCGATCAACCGCCCGGTCGCACCGTTCCACAATGGCCAGCGCGATGCCCAGCACCGTACAGTGATCGACAGGGGCCGTGCCTCGTATGAACCCAATTCCATCGATGGCGGTTGGCCGAAAGAGACGCCACCGGCCGCGCAGGACGGCGGCTTCGAGAGCTACCCGGAGCGTATCGACGCCAACAAGATCCGTCAGCGCAGCGAGTCGTTCAGTGACCACTTCTCCCAGGCGCGGCTGTTCTTCAACAGCATGAGCCCGCACGAAAAGGAGCACATCATCGCCGCCTACAGTTTCGAACTGGGCAAGGTTGAGCGTGAGTTCATCCGGGCGCGAGAAGTGAACGAGATTCTCGCCAACATCGATCTGGAGCTGGCCAAACGCGTGGCGGCCAACCTGGGTCTGCCAGCGCCAGGCAAAGGTACCGTGGACGTGCCGAAAACATCACTGGATCGCTCGCCGGCGCTGAGTCAGGCCAACCTGCTGCCGGAGAACATCAAGACCCGAAAAGTCGCGATCCTGGCGGCCAACGGCGTCGATGGTGCGGCGATTGATGCGATGAAGCAGGCGCTGGCGGCAGAGGGTGCGCATGCCAAGCTGCTTGGCCCGACTTCGGCGCCAGTGAAGACCGCCGATGGCAAAACCCTGGCGGTGGATGCGTCGATGGAAGGTTTGCCTTCGATTGCGTTCGATGCGGTGTTCGTGCCGGGTGGCGCGGCGTCGGTCAAAGCGTTGAGCGGTGACGGCGTGGCGTTGCATTACCTGCTGGAGGCGTACAAACACCTGAAGGCGATTGCGCTGCATGGCGAGGCCAAACAGTTGCTGGACGTGTTGAAGCTGGAAACGGATGCGGGGTTGATCGAAGGCAAGGATGTGAAGGCGTTGACCCAGCCGTTCTTTGCGGCGATCGGGCAGCATCGGGTCTGGGATCGGGAGCCTAAGGCCAAGGCCATTCCAGCTTAAGGTTGTTGGTTAACTGAAAGGACGCCTTCGCGAGCAAGCCCGCTCCCACAGGAATCATGTTGTACCTGTGGGAGCGAGCCTGCTCGCGATTTTTTATGGTTTACGAGGACTCAAAACCACTTGAGCGGGAACGCTGCGTAGGATCTGCTTTTTGATTTGCAGATCGAAATCCGGATCGAGCTTCTTCACGCGCTTGGTGATCAACGTCGCCAGCCACGGGTAATCATTGGTGCGCGGGGCCTGAATGCTCACCGCACAGTCGTAATTCACCACATCGGCGGCGATCGCATCAAGTTGGCGGCGAAGTTTGCGGCTATCGGTGATGTTCAGCGCAACCGTGGTGCTCTCGGCGGTCGGATCGATCACCTTGGCTTTCGGCTTGGCTTCAGCGGCCTGCAGCGCTGCTTCGGCTTTCTCCAGCTCGGCCTTGCGCGCTTCGGTGATCGCGCCATTGACGCCACCGGTCAGTGCCGGGGCCTTGGGCATCAGCACACGGGCACGGGCCAAAGCGGTTGCGGCCGCATTCACATCGCCCTTCTGCAGGACGATCTGGCTGCGACGCAGATAGGCTTCGGCCAACTGACGCTGGTATTGCTCAAGGGATTGATCGTTGGGTGTTTCGGCCTGCAAGGCTGCCAATTGGTCTTCGGCAGTGGCCAGTTCGCTGCTGGCCAGGCTTTGCTCCAGCTGTGCGATGGCCGTGGCCCGCGCATCGGGGACTTCGGCCACCGGCGGCGTGCTTTGGCAGGCGCCCAGCAGCACTGAAAAGGCCACAAGGAGCAGATAACGGGAGGCGAACGGCTTCATTCCTGCGACTCTCTATTTGCGCAAAAAACGAGCAAGTCTACACCCCTCGACGGGGCAGAACAAAACTCAGCAGAAACAGTGCGGCCGCCGTCACAACGATTGACGGGCCCGCCGGGGTGTCCTTGAACCAGGACAGCGCCAGCCCGCCACACACGGCGAGCATGCCCAGCACACTCGCGCCCAGTGCCATCTGCTCCGGCGAACGGGCGTGACGTTGTGCCGCAGCCGCCGGGATGATCAACAGCGACGTGATCAGCAACACACCGACGATTTTCATCGCTACCGCGATCACGACTGCGATCAACAGCATCAGCGCCATGCGCAAACCGGCCACCGGCAGGCCTTCGACCCGGGCCAGTTCTTCGTGCACGGTGATCGCCAGCAGCGGCCGCCACAGCGTCACCAGCAACACCAGCACCGCTGCGCTGCCGCCGAGGATCCACGCCAGATCGGTCGGGCTGATCGCCAGCAGGTCGCCAAACAGGTAGGCCATCAGGTCGATCCGCACTTCATGCATGAAGCTTAGTACCACCAGCCCGAGAGAGAGCGTGCTCGGCGCAAGAATGCCCAACAGCGTGTCGGAGGCCAGCGGCTGGCGCTGCTGCAAGGTCACCAGCAACACCGCCAGCAGCAGGCAGCCCACAGTCACCGCGACGGTCGGGCTGACATCCAGCAGAAAGCCCAGCGCCACGCCGAGCAGTGCGGCGTGGGACAGCGTGTCGCCAAAATAGGCCATGCGCCGCCAGACCACGAACGAGCCCAGCGGCCCCGCGACCACCGCCAGCGCCAGACCTGCAAGCAGGGCGTAGAACAGAAAATCAGCCATGCTTGCAGCTATCTCCGTGAACGTGAGGTTGGCCCGTCAAAGGCCCTTTGACCACCGAACCGTGCAGGTCGTGGGCGTGGTCATGATGGTGGTGATAGATCGCCAGGCTCGGCGCGTTGTTGCCGAACAGCTCGACGAAGGCCGGATCGCCACTGACTTGCTCGGGATGCCCGGAGCAGCAGACGTGACGGTTGAGGCATACCACCTGATCGGTGGTGCTCATGACCAGATGCAGATCGTGGGACACCATCAGCACGCCGCAGCCGTGACGGTCGCGCAGACGGGTGATCAGGCTGTACAGCTCGGCTTGCCCGGCGACATCGACGCCTTGCACCGGCTCGTCGAGCACCAGCAGCTCCGGCTCGCGCAACAAGGCACGGGCCAGCAGCACGCGCTGCATTTCACCGCCGGAAACACTTTGCACCGGGCTGTCGATGACGTGCTCGGCGCCGACTTCCTTGAGTGCCGCCAGCGCACGCGGGCGATCGACGCCCGGCACCAGCCGCAGGAAGCGCAGCACTGACAGCGGCAAGGTCGGATCGACGTGAAGTTTTTGCGGCATGTAACCGACGCGCAGCTTCGGCTTGCGCCAGACGCTGCCGCTGTCCGGTTTCAGCAGCCCGAGCACGGCGCGGACCAGCGTGGTCTTGCCGGCGCCGTTGGGGCCGATCAGGGTGACGATCTGCCCCGGTTCGACGCTCAGGTGAATGTTGTCCAGCACGTTCTGCCCGGCAAACCGGACCGCTACCTGCTCCAGACGGATCAGCGCATCGCTCATCAAGCCCCCCGGCAGCCGGAGCAGAGGCCGACCACTTCGACGGTCTGGGCCTCGACGATGAAGCCGACGTCCTTGGCGCTGTGGACAATCGCATCGCTGATGGTTTTTTGCTCAAGTTCGATGGCGGCATGGCATTCGCGGCAAATCAGGAACTGGCCCTGGTGCGAATGTTTCGGGTGAACACAGCCAACGAAGGCGTTGAGCGAGGAAATGCGGTGCACCAGACCGTTTTCCAGCAGGAAATCCAGCGCCCGGTACACGGTTGGCGGCGCGGCGCGGCGGCCGTCCTGCTCGCTGAGCACGGCCAGAATGTCGTAGGCGCCCAGCGGCTTGTGGCTCTGCCAGACCAGTTCCAGTACCCGCCGGCGCAACGCGGTCAGGCGCAGGCCTTTCTGTGCACACAGGGCATCGGCCTCGGACAGCGCGCTGTGAACGCAGTGCGAGTGGTCGTGGGGACGGCTGGCAATCGGTGTAATAGGCATGAGCGGCGACGAGTTTGGTTAGAGACGTTATTATGTTACCCGTTCTCGCCTCATTGAGTGGTCATCGTGTCCCGACTTTTTTCTGTTTTTGTCGTATTCATCACCGGTTTTCTGCTGATCGGTCCGGCTCAGGCCGAGGTCAGAGTTCTCACCAGCATCAAGCCCCTGCAACTGATTGCCGCTGCAGTGCAGGACGGCGTGGCGATTCCGGAAGTGCTGCTGCCACCGGGCGCTTCGCCGCATAACTACGCATTGCGACCGTCCGACGTGCGCAAGGTGCAATCGGTGGACCTGCTGTACTGGATCGGCCCGGACATGGAAGGTTTCCTGCCACGCGTGCTGAATGGTCGTACGCTGCCGAGCGTAGCCGTGCAGGACTTGCCGGGCATGAAGCTGCGCCGCTTCGCTGCGGACAACCATTCCCACCCTGAAGAAGCCGACGAACATGACCACGACCATCGCCCGGGCAGTCTCGATGCGCATTTGTGGCTATCGCCGGTGAACGCGCGGGTTATTGCCGACAAAATGGCCGCTGACCTGAGTGCCGCCGACCCGGCCAATGCCGAGCGCTATCAGAGCAACGCCAAGGCGTTCGACGAGCGTCTGGATGCACTGGATCAGCGTTTGAAGAAACGCCTGGCCAGTGTTGAAGGCAAACCCTACTTCGTCTTCCACGAAGCCTTCGACTACTTCGAAGAGGCCTACGGTTTGAAACACGCCGGCGTGTTCAGCGTTGCGGCGGAAGTGCAGCCGGGGGCCCAGCATGTGGCGGCGATGCGTACGCGTTTGCAGGAAGTCGGCAAGACGTGCGTGTTCAGTGAGCCGCCGCTGCGTCCACGTCTGGCCGAGACCTTGGTGGCGGGCCTGCCGGTGAAGCTGGCGGAGTTGGATGCGCTGGGCGGATACACGCCAGCGACGGCTCAGGGTTATGAGCAAGTGCTGGAGAAGCTGGGGAATGATCTGGCGGGTTGCCTGGAATCGCTCTGATACAAAAAAACCGCAGCCTGTACAGGCTGCGGTTTTTTTACAGGGCGAAAGGTAGCGGCGTACTGACCGTCTGACGCTGCGCCAGCCGCTGCTCGAACTCTTTCGGATCGTGAATCAGCACGTCCTGCCCGGCGAACGATTCCGCCGCGATCAACCGCGACAGCCAGAACCGCACACACGCCACTCGCAGCATGGTCGGCCACAGTTCTGCCTCGGCCGCCGTGAAAGGTCGCAATGCCGCGTAGGCACCGAGGAAGGCCCGTGCACGCGGGCCGTCGATCAGGCCTTCGTCATCGGAACACCAGTCGTTCAGGGCAATCGCCACGTCATAGAGCATCGGCCCGGAGCAGGCGTTGTAGAAGTCGATCAGCCCGGTCAGGTGCGTGCCTTCGAACATCGCGTTGTCGCGAAACAGGTCGGCGTGGATGTTTGCCCGAGGCAGCGCGAGAATTTTCTCTTTCTGTTGGGTGATTTCATCCAGAGATTTTTGCAGCAATGCGCGCGGCTGCTCGTTCAGGTGCGAAAGGAACTGCGTGCCCTCTTCCAGCATCCAGTCCAGGCCACGATCGGTCTTGCGCTTGATCATGTTGTCGCCCTGGGTCGCCAGGTGCAGATGCGCCTGCAAGTCACCGACCTGCGCGCAATGCTGGGCATTGGCCTGCTTGATGTGCTTGCCGGCCAGGCGCGGTTGCAGCAGCGCCGGTTTGCCTTTCAGCTCGCGCAGGGCAACGCCGTCGGTGGTGCGCAGCGCGTAAGGCACCGGCAGATCGGCTTCGTGCAGCACGTCGAGCAGATCGATGAAGAACGGCATTTCCTGCACCGGGCCACGTTCGACCAGGGTCAGGACGAACTCGCCCTTTTCCATGCTGATGAAGAAGTTGGTGTTTTCGCTGCCGGCGGCGATCCCCTGGAAATCGAGCAGACGGCCGAGCCCGTAAGGGGCGAGAAAGGTTTCCAGCTCGGGCCGAGCCAGGGGGGTGAACACAGACATGGTTAAAAACTGCTCAGTTCTGGCGCCGCTTTTGCGCGGCGCCGATTAAAAATCAGGAAATTTACTTCCAGGTAAAGATTTCCCACGACGGAATCAGCATATCCGGCTGGTCGGACCGGATATAGTTCGCGTCCGTACCATCGGCGCGCACCAGGAAATAGGGTTTGCCGCCCTTCGGTGTGACCTTGATCGCGTACACGAATCCACTCCGGCTGTATTCCTGAATGACCTTGTCACCTTCCGTGTGCGTGCTGATGGTAACTTCCGGCTCCGATGATGGCGCATCATCCGCCGCGATCGCGGCCAGCGGTGAGACAGCAATCAGACTGACCAGCAGCAAGCGATTTAACGTACGCATGATAACCTTGTCCCTTTGTCGTCAACGGTCCCGCTATTCTAGCGCCGGGCCCGCCGAAAAGGTTGATTCTGCTCATGAGCCAAGCCCCCCTCGTCCTGGTGGACGGTTCGTCTTACCTGTACCGCGCCTTTCACGCGCTGCCACCGCTGACCACCTCCAAAGGCCTGCCGACCGGTGCGGTCAAAGGCGTGCTGAACATGCTCAAGAGCCTGCGCAAGCAGTATCCGGACAGCCCGTTCGCCGTGGTGTTCGACGCCAAGGGTGGGACATTTCGCGATGAGATGTACGCCGAATACAAGGCCAACCGCCCAAGCATGCCCGACGACATGCGCGTGCAGATCGAGCCGCTGCACCAGAGCGTGATCGCCCTCGGTTTCCCGCTGCTGTGTGTCGATGGCGTCGAGGCCGACGACGTGATCGGCACCCTGGCCCGCAGCAGCGCGGCCGCCGATCGCCCGGTGATCATCTCCACTGGCGACAAGGACATGGCGCAACTGGTCGACGGCCACATTACCTTGGTCAACACCATGTCCGGTAGTTCGATGGATGTGGAGGGCGTGAAGGAGAAATTCGGCGTCGCTCCGGAGCAGATCATCGATTATCTGGCCCTGATGGGCGATTCTTCCGACAACATCCCCGGCGTTCCGGGCATCGGTCCGAAGACCGCGTCCGGCCTGCTGGTGGGCGTCAACGGCGGCCTGACCGAGCTGTACGCGCAACTCGACATCGTGCCGACCCTGCCGATCCGTGGCGCCAAGACCCTGCCGGCCAAGCTCGAAGAGCACAAGGAGATGGCATTCCTCTCCTATCAACTGGCGACCATCAAGGTCGACGTGCCGCTGGACATCGGCCTCGACGACCTGCAAATGGGTCCGGAGGACCCGGCCAAACTTTACGAGCTATACACCCTGCTGGAGTTCAAGAGCTGGCTGAATGACCTGGATCGCGATGCCAAGCGCCAGGAACTGAGCGCTGCTGCCGAGCCTGCGCCGGCCGGCGATCTGTTCAGCGCGCCAGAAGCCGAAGCGCCTGCAACATCCGCTGAAGCCGCTTACGAAACCATCCTCGACCAGGCGCGATTCGACGTCTGGCTGGAAAAACTGAAGAACGCCAAGCTGTTCGCCTTCGACACCGAAACCACCGGCATCGACGCGCAGCAGGCGCAACTGGTCGGGCTTTCCTTCGCGGTACAGGCCAACGAAGCGGCGTACATCCCGCTGACCCATTCCTACATCGGCGTGCCGGAGCAGCTGGATCGCGACACCGTGCTGCGCGCGCTCAAGCCGATCCTCGAAGACCCGAACAAGCTCAAGGTCGGCCAGCACGCCAAGTTCGACATGAACATCCTGGCCAACTGCGCCATTGGCGGCGATCAGAATGAAGGCATCACTGTGCGCGGGATTGCCTTCGACACGATGCTTGAGTCCTACGTGCTCAACTCCACCGCCACCCGTCACGACATGGACAGCCTGGCGCAGAAATACCTGGACCACACCACCGTGAGCTTCCAGGACATCGCCGGCAAAGGCGCCAAGCAGCTGACCTTCGATCAGATCGCTTTGGAACAGGCCGGGCCCTATGCCGCCGAAGATGCCGACGTGACCCTGCGCCTGCACCAGACCCTGTTCGAAAAACTCAGCGCCATCCCGAGCCTGGCCAGCGTGCTGACCGACATCGAGATCCCGCTGGTGCCGGTGCTCGCTCGCATCGAGCGCCAGGGCGCGTTCGTCGATGCTGACCTGCTCGGCATCCAGAGCATTGAGCTGGGCAACAAGATGGTCGCGCTGGAACGTGAAGCCTTCGAGATCGCCGGTGAAGAATTCAATCTCGGCTCGCCAAAGCAACTGGGCGTGATCCTCTACGAAAAACTTGGCCTGCCGGTGCTGAAGAAGACCGCCAAGGGCCAGCCGTCCACCGCCGAAGAAGTGCTGGCGAAACTGGCCGAAGACGATCACCGCTTGCCGAAAGTGCTCATGGAACACCGTTCCATGAGCAAGCTGAAAAGCACCTACACCGATCGCCTGCCGGAGCAGATCAACCCGCGTACCGGGCGTATCCACACCTCGTACCATCAGGCCGTCGCGTCGACCGGACGCCTGTCGTCGAGCGATCCGAATCTGCAGAACATCCCGGTGCGCACCGCCGAAGGCCGACGCATCCGTCAGGCGTTCGTCGCGCCGAAAGGCTATAAACTGCTGGCGGCGGACTACTCGCAAATTGAACTGCGAATCATGGCGCACCTGTCCCGCGACGAAGGGCTGATGAACGCCTTCCGCAACAATCTGGACGTGCACACCGCCACCGCGGCCGAAGTATTCAAGGTCGAGCTCAATGAAGTGACGTCCGACCAGCGCCGCAGCGCCAAGGCGATCAACTTCGGTCTGATCTACGGCATGGGCGCGCAGAAGCTGGGCAAGGACATCGGCGTCGACACCAAGACTGCCAAGGCCTACATCGACACCTACTTCGCGCGTTACCCGGGCGTTCGTGAATACATGGATCGCACCCGCGCCCAGGCAGCAGACCAAGGCTTCGTGGAAACGATCTTCGGTCGTCGTCTGTATCTGCCGGAAATCAATTCGAACAAGCCGCAGGATCGCGCGGCCGCCGAACGCACGGCGATCAACGCGCCGATGCAGGGCACCGCAGCAGACATCATCAAGAAAGCCATGGTGGCGGTGGATAACTGGCTGAGCACTTCCGGGCTGGACGCCAGAGTCATCCTGCAGGTGCACGACGAACTGGTGCTGGAGGTTCGCGAGGATCTGGTCGATCAGGTTCGCGAAGAAATTCGCGTGCACATGAGCGAAGCGGCAAAACTGAACGTGCCGTTGCTGGTGGAAGTGGGAGTTGGCAACAACTGGGACGAGGCGCACTGAGGCCTCTGGGACGGGGCTTTGCTGCGACCGAGCGTCGCGGCAAAAGCACCGGAAACCGCTTAGGCCTGATCGTTCTTGAGTTTATTCCAAAGTTTTTTGAAAAGATTCTGAACTAATCTTGCGACAGGGCACTCAGAGATACTGAATGGCTGGTGAAGCCCTTCGATGCTCCTATGTTGTGTTAAGTGTTGGCAGATATCTGAACCCCGCCCTAGCGGTTCGGAACTTAAACCCCGGAACTTCTCCCTCCCCATATGAAGTCCGGGGCTTTTTTTTGCCTCAAAATTGGCTGTAGCGCGGTCATGCTGCGTTAAAAGCGTTAGTAAAAATGCTCATTTAGGTCCCCTAAACTCCGCTTTTTACTAACACTTTCGCCTTGCCTGACCGCACTACAGCCAATTTTCCATATCCTTATTATTCAGCCGCTGCGTCCGCGCCTTTATCGGCCAGTTCCATCCAGCCTGCCAACACAGTGTAGGCCTCTTCCAGGCCCATACGTTTAGGGGCGGAAAACAGCTGGATCGTCACTTGATCGCCCCAACCCTTACGGATTTCCGACTGCACCTTGAGCAGCGTGTTCTTGGCTGCGCCGTAGGTCAGTTTGTCGGCCTTGGTCAACAGGATGTGCATCGGCATGCCGGCCGCAACGGCCCAGTCGAGCATCAGCAGGTCGAAGTCGGTCATTGGATGACGGATGTCCATCATCAGAATCAAACCCTTCAAACTCTCGCGGCCACCGAGGTAAGCCTCAAGGTGACGCTGCCAGTGTTGCTTGAGCGGGATCGGTACTTTTGCATAACCGTAGCCCGGGAGGTCGACCAGACGCCGTTCATCGTCTAGCTTGAAGAAGTTCAACAGCTGTGTGCGACCCGGGGTTTTCGAGGTGCGCGCCAGGCTGGCGTGAGTCAGAGTGTTCAGCGCGCTGGACTTACCGGCGTTGGAACGACCGGCAAACGCCACTTCGAAGCCTTCGTCGTCGGGGCACTGATCGACTTTGGCGGCACTGAGCATGAACGTGGACTGTTGGCACAGGCCGAGGATGGGATTCTTGGGTTGCATGGGATTTCCGATGTGGGCGGCGCCGGGATTAGGCGCGGAACGCGGTGTCGCTTCCGTTTCAGTGACGCCAGTATATAATGCCGCAGATTTTGTGTGTGCTTTGTCCCAGCGAAGGATGAAGTTCACGAGAGCGACAGACCTTGATTGCGCATTAGAACGCAGAACGCTCTCAACCCTGAAAAGGTCGTTTTATGACGAAATGGCTGCTGGCTGCCGGAGTCTTGATGCCGCTTTACAGCGCACAGGCTACACAGGATCCGGAAGCCGTGTACAACCGTGTTTGTGGAGCCTGTCATTCCGGCCAACTACCCATGGCGCCCAAAAGAGGCGATCAGGCAGCTTGGACGCCGAGGTTGGCGAAAGGTATGGAGACGCTGGTGCAACACGTGACCCAGGGTTTCAAGGCGATGCCGCCGCGTGGTTTGTGCATGGACTGCAGTGCCGAGGATTACCAGGCCCTCATCCTCTGGATGAGCGAGAGTAAGCCCGGTCCATAACTCTTAACCCTTAGCCGTAGTTGGATTAGCTGATGAACAAACTGATCGTGAGTCTGCTGTTGACCGTGGGAATCTCAGGCTTCGCCCATGCTGCCGGTGATGCAGCCGCAGGCCAGGCAAAAGCCGCCGTATGCGGCGCCTGCCATGGCCCGGATGGCAACAGCATGGCGCCAAACTTTCCAAAGCTGGCCGGACAGGGTGAACGCTACCTGACCAAGCAATTGCACGACATCAAGTCGGGCAAGCGCACCGTTCTGGAAATGACGGGCCTGCTGACCAACCTGAGCGATCAGGACCTGGCCGATATCGCCGCCTACTTCGCCAGCCAGAAAGGCAGCGTCGGCGCCGCCGATCCGAAGATCGTCGCTCGCGGTGAAGCCCTGTTCCGTGGCGGCAATATCGAGAAAGGCCTGCCAGCCTGCACCGGTTGCCACTCGCCGAACGGCGCCGGCAACGCAGCCGCCGGCTTCCCGCACCTGGGTGGCCAACACGCTCAGTACATCGCCAAGCAACTGACCGATTTCCGCAAGGAAGAAGCCGGCCGCAGCAACGACGGCGACGCGATGACCATGCGCACCATCGCCCGCAAGCTGAGCGACGAAGACATCGCGGCAGTCTCCAGCTACATTCAGGGCCTGCACTAAGACGCGCGATTCGAGCGTTACGTGCGATGGCCAACGCCTGCTACGTTAACGCTCGATTAATCCGTCGCAGCAAGTATAAAAAGGGTGGCTTTGGCCGCCCTTTTTTGTGGCCGCTGCCGTTACACTACAGAACTCATGCCCGCCAGGATCTGTCTGAAAACAGGTCGCGCGAGGCGACCAAAATTGTCCAGGAGTAAAGCATGCGTAATCTGATCATCAGCGCCGCCCTCGTCGCTGCCAGCCTGTTCGGCGTGACCGCCCAGGCCGCCGAAGCCCCTGCTGCCCCTTACGTCGAACTGAGCAACCCGGTGCCTGTCGCCGTGCCTGGCAAGATCGAAGTGGTCGAGCTGTTCTGGTATGGCTGCCCGCATTGCTACGCGTTCGAGCCGGTGATCAATCCATGGGTTGAAAAACTGCCGTCCGACGTCAACTTCGTACGCATTCCTGCGATGTTCGGTGGCCCGTGGGACGCTCACGGCCAGATGTTCCTGACCCTGGAAGCCATGGGCGTCGAGCACAACGTGCACGCTGCCGTATTCAACGCGATCCAGAAAGAACACAAGAAACTGACCGACAAGAACGACATGGCCGACTTCCTCGCCACTCAAGGCGTGGACAAGGACAAGTTCCTGGCGACTTTCGATTCGTTCGCCATCAAGGGGCAGATCGTGAAAGCCCGCGAACTGGCCAAGAAGTATGAAATCTCCGGTGTTCCAACCATGATCGTCAACGGTAAGTACCGCTTCGACATCGGCTCCGCCGGCGGCGCCGAACAGGCACTGAAACTGGCTGACCAACTGGTAGCCAAAGAGCGAGCGACCAACAAGGCAGCCGCCAACTAAGCGCGGCAATCGCCATGCGCCGCTGGGGAACCGAACGCGTCGTTGGCCTGCATGATCCGCAGGTCAACGAGCATCACCTGGAATCGACGGGCCTGCCCGCAGACAGCCGTCTGCGCTTGCTCAGCTTCAATATTCAGGTCGGCATCAGCACAGAGCGCTATCGGCACTACCTGACCCGCAGCTGGCAGCATCTGCTGCCGCACCCCGGGCGCTCCAGCAATCTGCAAAAGATCGGCAATCTGCTCGGCGACTTCGATCTGGTCGCCCTGCAGGAAGCCGATGGCGGCAGCCTGCGTTCAGGCTACGTCAATCAGGTCGAACACCTGGCCCAGCTCGGCGCCTTCCCCTACTGGTATCAACAACTCAATCGCAACCTTGGCCGACTGGCCCAGCACAGCAATGGCGTGCTCAGTCGCCTGCGGCCGTGGGCGATTGAAGACCACCCGCTGCCGGGTCCAAAGGGACGCGGGGCGATTCTGGTGCGCTTCGGCGAAGGCCCGGAAGCGCTGGTGGTGGTGATGATGCACCTGGCGCTCGGCGCCCGGGTGCGCAGCATGCAACTGGCTTACATCCGCGAGCTGATCGGCGGCTACAAGCATCAGGTGCTGATGGGTGACATGAACACCCACGCCAGCGATCTGCTGCAACATTCGCCGTTGCGCGACCTCGGCCTGCTGGCCCCGCAACTCGAAGCGACATTCCCCAGCTGGCGCCCGCAGCGCTGCCTGGACCATATTCTGCTCAGCCCGACCCTGACCCTGGAAAAAGTCGAAGTGCTGGCACAACCGATTTCCGATCACCTGCCGGTCGCGGTAGAGATTCGTCTGCCGGGTTCGCTCACGGCCGATGCATTGCCCGCGTTGAGCACTGCCCTTCGCGGAACCCCTGAATGAGCGACGAAGCCCAGCGCTGGAAAGAGAAATACCTCAAAAGCATCGAACAACAGGAAAAGCTCGAACGTCGATGGGACGCCCGACTCGACTTGCTGCGCCGCGGCCTGGTGCGCAGCACCCTGGCAGCGGAAGGCACCGACCGCGTGGTCGACCAGTGCATGAAAGAAATGCGCGACGTAGTGCGCACCGACGACATGGACGCCGGCCTCGCCGCCCTGCTGCCGCGCCTGGAAAAAGCCGTGCTCGATTCCGAGCAGCGTCGGGAAACCCGGATCGAACAGGTCAGCACCGCACTGACGGCGCTGGTCACCCAACTGCAATCTCTGCCCCTGCCTCGCGATGTGGCTCAGCCGTTGAAGAAATTCGCCAAGCAGCTGGATGGCCGGGTGAGTCAGGCCAGAGAGATGCCGCTGCTGCTCAGCGAACTCAGCGGCCTGCAGGGCAAGGCCTTGAGCCAGCTGGCAACGCCGGCGGAACCGGGACGCCCGGGCTTGTTGCAGCGCCTGTTCGGCAGTCGCGACAGCGAGGAAACGCCTGCTCCAGTGGCTCAAGCCGCTGCGGTCGCACCACCAGTGCAGCCACAGCAAGCGCCCGTCACACATGAAGCTGCGCCAGCGCCGGAAGCGCCAGTTACAAGCGCCGAACCGGTCGCCACTGCGAGCGTCAGCCAAGCGCCGATCGCCGCCCCCGTGGCCGAGCCCTTCATAGCGCCAGAGCCAATCCCCGAATATCTTGCGGAACCGGAGGTGGCGGCCTTTGAGCCTGCCAGAATTCTCACCGAAGCCGCCACCGCCCCCAGCGAACCAGAACCCGTCGAGCCAGAACCGGAGCCGCAGACCTTCACACCTCCTCCGGTTTTCGCGCCGGCAGTGCCAACAGCCATCAACCCCGACGAACTGATCCACCCCGGCGATACCCCGCCGCCCGTGATCCTCGACAGCCTGCCCCTGCCCGAGCCCATCGCCCAGGCATTGGCCGCCATCGATCCGGAACAATCCGAGCACGACATCCTCTACGCCCTGCCGGACTCGCCGGAGCCGTCCTACAGCTCGGTCGCCAAACACATCGAAGACACGCTGATCGGGCTGCTGGATGACCTGACCTTGCCGGAGCGCCATCGCCCGCAAGCCGAGGCCATGCGCGATCGATTGAAAAACGGCCTGAACTGGTACGAATTGCTGCCGATCCTCGACGATCTCGCGACCTTGATGCTGGCCATTACCGACAGCGGCCAGCACGAATTCGAAGCCTACCTGCAGCAACTCAACGAGCGCCTCGAAGCGTTCCAGAGCAACTTGCAGGCCGCCAGCGAAGGCCACGCCGACAACAGCTCTGCGGCGCGAGCGATGGACACGCAGATTCGCGAACAGGTCGACGGCCTGCAGAACAGCGTGCAGGAAGCGGCCGATCTGGATGATCTGAAGCAAGTGCTGGAAAACCACCTCGAAGGTCTGCTCGGCACCATGGATCAGCACCAGAAGCAGCGCGACGCCCGGGAACAGGAAGTGGCTGGACGCCTGAAAAGCCTGGCCGAACGCGTCGCACACATGGAGCAGGAAGCGCAGGGTTATCGCGAACACCTCGAAGAGCAACGCCAGAAAGCCCTGATCGATCCGCTCACCGGCCTGCCCAACCGCGCCGCCTGGACCGAACGGCTCGAATATGAAATCACCCAATGGCAGCAGCACGGCAATACCTTGAGCCTGGCCATGCTCGACCTCGATCACTTCAAACGAATCAACGACAACTACGGGCATCTGGCCGGCGACAAGGTCTTGAAAATCATCGCCACGGTGCTGCGCAAGCGTCTGCGCGGCAGTGATTTCATCGCCCGTTTCGGCGGGGAAGAGTTTGTCCTTCTGCTCCCGGCCACCCCGCCGGCGGTCGGCGCCAAACTCCTGGAAACCCTGCGCGCCGCCATCGAAGCCTGCCCGTTTCACTTCAAGGGCGAGCGCGTCACGATTACCGTTTCCATGGGGCTGGCGGCTTTCCGGCCGGGAGAACACAGCGATCTGGTGCTCAAAAGAGCCGATCAGGCGCTTTACCGGGCAAAAAACGCAGGGCGTAACCGGGTAGAGCTGGGCTGAGGCAATTGTTCCATATTGTTTAAATCAGCCCTTTAAGCGTCGAAGCGCAAGGCGATACGTTACACTGTTGCATTATCGTCTTGCGTGTACTGCCCTCTGCCATGAAATTTTTCACCCTCCTCGCGTCGCTCCTCTTATTGGCCGGTTGTGCCAGCGGCCCGCGTTTCGACACCAGCCATCCTTCGGTCAATCACGACAGCCGTGTGCAGTTCGTGATCGTGCACTACACCTCCGCCTCGCTCGAACGCTCACTGCAATTGCTGACCCACGGCGAAGTCAGCAGCCATTACCTGATCGGCGATGACAAGAACGCCACCATCTACAAGCTGATGGACGAAAACCTGCGTGCCTGGCACGCCGGCGAAAGCGAATGGCAAGGCCGTACCTGGCTCAACTCCAGCTCGATCGGCATCGAAATCGTCAATCCGGGCTTCAAGGACACACCGACCGGTCGCCTCTGGTATCCCTACAGCGAAGCCCAGGTGCAATCGTTGATCGTCCTGCTCAAGGACATCAGCAAACGCCAGGGCATCAGCCCGCGCCACATCATCGGCCACAGTGACATCGCCCCGTTGCGCAAGCTCGACCCGGGGCCGCTGTTCCCCTGGAAGCGGCTGGCGGCCGAGGGGCTTGGGCTCTGGCCCGACGAGCAAGCCGTGGCACGCCAGCAAGCGCAGTTCGACGCCGAGCTGCCGAGCATCACCTGGTTCCAGAGCCAACTGGCACGCCTGGGCTACTCGACGCCGCAAACCGGTGAGCTGGATGTAGCGACCCGCCATGTGCTCGCGGCCTTCCAGATGCACTACCGCCCTGCGCGCTTTGACGGCACGCCGGATGCGCAAACGGCAGCGTTGCTGCTGGTGCTGAATCAGACAAAATAATGACGCCCGCCCGACGGTCAGGGCGAAATCGCAATCAGCAGCTATAACTCATTGGTAATTCTTCGGATATCCATGATGGTTGCTACCCGAGAGACGCTGCGTAGCTGGTTTTATCGCCCCTGGTTTCTGGCGATGATCGCGGCTGTCCTCAGTGCGAGCCTGCTGATCACCGGCGGGCTGTTCGTGGCCGTTCGGCAGGTCGAGCAAAGCGAAAGCCAGGAAATGAACGCCCAGGGCGAGCGGTTCCTGGCACGTCTGGAGCAACTCTTCGGCCAGTTGCGCGAAAGCCTCGACGACCTCGAAGCCCAGCCCTTGCGCAGCTGCGACGACGAAATGATCGCCACGTTGCAGCAAGTGACGTTCAACTACCGCTTCGTCTATGAAGCCGCCTACATGGACGCCACCCGGATTTGCTCCAACCGTCCGCGCCAGGAAGGCCTGTCGGTGATCCGTCCTCCGGACATCAAGGGCCCGACCTACAGCTACTGGCTGAACACCACCACCGAACCCGATGAAAACCGCGCAGCGCTGATGCTCGGGCGCGGCAACTTTCGCGTAGCCACCTCGCGCGGACATCTCACCGACATGGTCGACCTGTTGCCCGGCAGCAGCCTGTTGGTAGTGCTGGATCACGGGACCCGGGCGATTCCGGTGCTCGGCGTTCCACAGGTCTGGCCGCCCACCGAACCCTGGCCGCCGAAAACCCCGAACGCGCTGCAAGTCACCCAGTCACACCTGATCTACCGCATGCCCACTGACAACCCGGAATACCAACTGGTGCTGATCAGCCCGCGCACGGGCATGCACATTCCGGAGCTCTGGTGGTGGATGGTGCCTTTCTGTCTGGTGCTCGGTGCGCTGGTGGGCGTTCTGGTGTTCTGGGTCGTGCGCCAGCGCCAGTCGCTCGACGCCGAGCTGCACGGCGCCATCCGCCGCGGCGAGTTGCAGGTGCTTTATCAGCCGATCTTCGATCTCGACAGCCGCAACTGCGTCGGTGCCGAAGCCCTGCTGCGCTGGCGCCGGCCGGACGGCACGCTGACCAGCCCCGACCTGTTCATCCCGATGGCCGAGAACACCGGACAGATTCGCCAGATGACCGACTTCGTCCTGCAACGCCTGCTCGAGCAGTTGGGTCAGTTGCTGCGGGCCAATCCGCAGCTGTACATCTCGGTGAATCTGGCCGCCTGCGACGTGATGGTGCCGCGCATCGGCCAGGTCATGGCGCGGCTGCTGACCCTGCATCGGGTGGCGGCGCGGCAGATCGCTTTCGAGGTGACCGAGCGCGGCCTGATCGATGTGGTGGTAGCCCGGGAAAACCTGCAGGCGCTGCGCGATGTCGGTCATCAGGTGCTGATCGACGATTTCGGCACCGGCTATTGCAGTCTGGCGTACCTGCAAACCTTGCCGGTGGACTGCCTGAAGATCGACAAGGCCTTCATCGACGCCCTCGGCCATGACGCCGCCAGCAGCGGCGTCGCGCCACACATCATTCATATGGCCCAGGCGCTGGACCTGAAGGTGATTGCCGAAGGGATCGAATTCGAGTCACAAGCGGCGCTGCTGAGCAGCGAAGGGGTGAAGTTCGGTCAGGGCTGGTTGTTCGCCCACGCCTTGAGCGCGGTGCAGTTCATCGAACTGATTACCCGTGGACGGCGACTCGCCGGCCGCCGGATCGACGACGAAGCCTAAACCGCCAGCGCCATATAGAACTGCGTGCCCTGCCCCGGCCGCGAGTAAACGCCCATCCGCCCACCGTGCAACTGGACGATTTCCTTGCACAGCGCCAGACCCAGCCCGGCCCCACCCTTCTTGCGGCCCACCTGAACGAAAGGTTCGAAAATCCGCCCTTGCTGACCGTAGGCAATCCCTTCGCCGTTGTCTTCGACGCTGATGATCACCCGTTCGCCATGGCGACGGGCCTGCAAGCGGATCAGCCCGTCGCGCGCCGTGTGGCGCAAGGCGTTGTCGATCAGGTTGTCGAGGACTCGATCGAGCTGCGCCTGATCCGCCTGCAAGCGTGGCAGCGGGCTCTGCGCTTCGACGGTCAAGGTAACGCCCTTCTGCGCTGCGGAATCGGCGAAACGCAAACGCGCCTGCTCCAGCAGATCCTCGATGGAGCACGGCGCCAGTGTGAGTTTCTGCAAACCGCTCTGATAACGCGAAAAGTTGAGCAGATCGTTGATCAACTGCATCAGGCGCTGCATTTCTTCATTGACCGTGTCGAGCAGATCGGATTCGCGCGACTCCGGAGGAAACTTCGCCCGCTCGCGGAACAGTCCGAACGCCATGTGCATGCCCGTGACCGGCGTGCGCAGTTCGTGGGACGCGCGCAACACGAACTCGCTGCGCACCCGTTCGAAGGCGCGCTGCTCGGTGACGTCGTGCAGGACCATCACGGCGCCGAGTATATGCCCCTGGGTATGGCTGACCGGCGTCAGGCTGTAGGTCAGCAGGCGCGTTTCGCCGTCGACCTCAATGCTCAAATCTTCCGGCGCCCGCTCAAGGTTGCCGCCGCGCAACACCAGTTGCAGCTGTGCATCCAGCTCCGGTCGCTGAAGCGCCGTGCCGAGGCCTTCGCCGAAACGGTCGCTGTCCCAGCCCAGTTGTCGCTGGGCCACCGGGTTCAAGTGTTCCAGACGACCCTGACGGTCGATCATCAGCAAACCGTCATCGATGCTGTCGAGCACCGCTTGCAGGCGCTGCTGGCCGGCGAGCAATTCGTCGACATTGGTCGCCTGATGTTCGCGCAGGGCTTCGGCCATCAGCCCGAAGCGCCGGGTCAGCAGGTTGATTTCCATGGCCGAGGACACCGGCAGGGTCACCTCGAAATTGCCTTGGCCGATATTGTCCGCCGCTTTGGCCAGCGCTTCGATCGGCGCACCAAAACGCCGGGCAATGCCCTGGGCGGTAACGAAGCCAATGATCAGCACCGCCAGCCCCACCAGTCCCAACAGGCCAGCGATCAGCAACGCGCGGTCGCGGGCGGCATGCTGGACTGAATTGATGTTGTCCAGTGCGTGCTTGTGCTCGGTAATCAATCCGTTGCGCAGCGTGTTGAAGCGCTCACGCAAGTCGCCACCGCCACTCAGGGCAGCAGCCGGGTCGCGGGAGATGTCGAACGCCTGGAGGAAGCTCAGGTAATCGGTTTTGGCCTGACTGAATCCATACTGGCGATCGTCGTCTTTCTGCTCCTGGGCGATGCCCTCGTCGAGCAACTGGAAGTAATGCTGTTTGGACGCCTCGAACGCAACAGGGTCGGGTTTTTCGGCGAGCATCATGATCAGTTGATCGCCGAGGGTCTGGCGCAGCTTGAGCCCCAGATCGAGGGTGACGAAGTTGTTGCGGATCAGCGCCTCCTGAGTGCCGGCCATCTGCATCACGCTGACCAGCCCGAGCATCAGCCCGAGCAAGGCCACGGTGATCAGCGCGGAAATGCTCAGGAACAAGCGAGTCCGCAACTTCATCGCCAGTTTCATCGGCGGGTGCTCACAGGTTGTACTGCTTGCGCTTGCGATACAGGGTCGAAGCGTCGATCCCCAAGGTCTTGGCGGCCTGATCGAGAGTTCCGGCGGTCGCCAGTACCGCGCCGATGTGGGCTTTCTCCAACTCGTCGAGGCTCAACGCAGCGCCGACCCGTGGCGCGTTGTTGGCCGGTTGCTCCGCCATGCCGAGGTGGCTGATTTCCACACGTTCCTGCGGGCAGATGATGCTGGCCCGCTCGACCACGTTACGCAGCTCGCGGATGTTGCCCGGCCAGCGATAGCCCAGCAGTGCTTCGCGAGCTTCGTCACTGAAGCCCCGGGCCGGACGCGCGTATTCCTTCACGAAGCGGGCGAGGAACCGGTCGGCCAGGGTCAGGATGTCTTCGGCCCGCTCGCGCAGCGGCGGCAAATGCAGGGTGATGACGTTCAGACGGTAGAGCAGGTCTTCGCGGAAACGTCCGTCGCGCACCATGTCCTCAAGGTTCAGGTTGGTGGCGGCGAGAATACGCACATCGGCGCGACGGGTGACCGGATCGCCTACCCGCTCGTATTCCTTGTCTTGGATGAAACGCAGCAACTTGGGTTGCAATGTCAGCGGAAAATCGCCGATCTCGTCGAGAAACAGCGTACCGCCATCGGCCTGATTGACTCGACCCAGCGTGCTTTCACTGGCCCCGGTGAACGCGCCGCGACTGTGACCGAACAGCTCGCTTTCCATCAGTTCGGCGGTCAGCGACGGGCAGTTGATGGTGACGCAGGATTTCTTCTCGCGCTTGCTCCAGCCGTGGATGGCTCGGGCCAGCTCACCTTTACCTGTGCCCGACTCACCAAGGATCAGGATGTTGGCATCGGTGCCCGCCACTTGCCGCGCCGTTTCCAGGACGACTTTCATCGCCGGGCTGTGGGAATCGAGACCGTCCTTGGGTTTGCGGATCTCGCCTTCGAGGGCTTCCAGACGCGCCGACAGCTGACGTACTTCCAGTTGCTTGGCGGTCGCCAGGCGCAATTGATCCGGGCTGCAGGGTTTGACCAGATAATCGGCAGCGCCGGCCTGAATGGCGTCCACCGCGGTGTCGACGGCCGAATGAGCGGTGACGATCACCACCCGCATCCACGGCGCCTGAATGCGCATCTGCGCCAAAACATCCAGGCCGTTGTCTTCGCCCAGACGCAAGTCGAGGAAGCACAGATCGAAAACCTGACGTTGCAGCAGCGCGTCAGCCTGGGCCGCACTGTTGGCAGTGGCGACAGAATAACCTTCGTCTTCGAGGCAATAACGAAAGGTTCGCAGGATGGCAGATTCATCATCCACCAGCAGAATGCGGCCTTGGTGCTCAGTGGCTGATTCCATTTTTCCTACGCTCCATAAGTGAATGTCTTGGGTTAGTCCCGGAAAAATCGGGCAAGTTGCATGGTTGATTCTGATCGATTCCAGTCATAGCAGGGTAGCTCTCTCCTGCCCTCACGCCTAATCCACTGATTTTGTTGGTTTTTTAAACATCGCACAGTTTCAGGACGGTTTCCTGCCTCCTTTTCTGACATCCGCACCCTGCTCTCAATTCAAAAAGAATGATTTCTCCTACGAAATAATCGTGCATTACGCACGACGCTGCGAGGGTCATCGTGCAGGATGCGTCGTCAGTAACTTTTACCGCATCTATAACTATCTGATTTTATTAGATTTTTTTAAACAAAAAAGCTGGCATGCGGGCTGCAATACATCATTCAGCCCGGGCAGAAATGCACTGCCCCCACCGAACAAGAGTGAGGAACCCAGGATGACTCGCCAACGTGCCGCCCAAATGCGTATTTCGCCACTGCATCTGCAGCAGGCCCTGTTTGGCGCACTTGCGCTGCTGATCACTCTGATCGCCTGCCAGCAATATCTGCGCTGGGAGCAGAGCCAGCAGCCTGAGCCCCTGATTTCCATGCAACACGCGACGCAGACGCACTTCAGCGCCGTCAGCAGCAGCCAGG
This sequence comes from Pseudomonas sp. B40(2017), assembly GCF_002112855.1. Taxonomy (NCBI): domain Bacteria; kingdom Pseudomonadati; phylum Pseudomonadota; class Gammaproteobacteria; order Pseudomonadales; family Pseudomonadaceae; genus Pseudomonas; species Pseudomonas sp. B40(2017). The sequence goes on along the minus strand of NZ_NEIT01000002.1, from coordinate 737,282 downwards.
CCGATAACGGCGCGATGCGCATGATGGACGTCGACCAGCCACAACCGCTGGGCGACATGCCCCGTGAAGAACGCTGGGTTTTCTGATCAACGAATCTGGGCGCCCCCGCGCCGAGACCGGCAACATCCCTAAATAGAAGCAAGGAGAATCACCATGTTGAGCTGGGCAATCACATTCCTGATCATTGCCATCATCGCCGCAGTACTGGGCTTCGGTGGTATCGCGGGCACCGCCACGGGTATCGCCAAGATTCTGTTTGTCGTGTTCCTGGTGATGTTCATCGCTTCCTTCTTCTTTGGCCGTCGCGGTCGAGGTTGAACATGAAGGGGTTAAAGACACTGGCAGCCGCCCTGCTTCTGGGCGGTAGTGCCATGGCAATCGCGGCCAATGACGGCCAGGCGCGGGTCAACGAACTGTTGAGTTCCGACCCGCAATACAGGGAAACCTGGGAAGGCGTGGTGAAGAAGGAAGAGCGCCTGCCGGAATGGGTGATGAACCTGTCCGGCACGCCTGACCAGCAGATGAATGCCGTGACCGAAGATGGCGACAAGTATCTGGTCGGTCCGCTCTGCGAATCCGCAGACAAATGCATGAACCATCGCTTGATCGTCGCGTTCAGTTTCGACAAGAAAGACGCTTACGCCATGCTTGTGGATGTGCCTGAAGGACTGCCGGCAGACAAGTCGCCAACGCGACATGCCACCTACCGCTTCCTCGGCAAACCCGATCAGGGCATGCAAAACCTTCTGATGGAAACGTTGAAGAAAGATCCGAACTGGTATTGAACACGAGGGCAGCCGAAAGGCTGTCCTCCATTGCGTCGGCCCGAGGAAGGCCGGTGCATGACCAGGGGGCCGGGACGTTCTGACTGTTGCAGGGTCGGAGTGACCTACGGGTACAGGGAGTGCCTGCGATGAGGGCCGGGTCAGGGTAAAAGCTGCGACGCAAGTTCGCCAACCGGAGTGGTTCGACGGACTTGCGCTGAGCTTTCAACGTGACAAAACGTTGATCCAGAGCGTTCTGCTCAACTTTTTTATCGCTCACACTGCATGCGAAAGCATTTCGCGGTGTTTCCTGGCGACCGTATATCGAGAAAGAGTCGATCGAGTAAGTCGGACATTTAGTTTCCGAACGTAGGCTTTTTCCTAAATTTTTCGTCGAAATCACTCGTTCAAAAAATAACCAACCTACGCTGTAATGGCCGGTTCACGGCACTTATGCCTGCCGAAATGTCGTATTCGAACCGGTTGGGACGCCAGTTTCATAAAAAAAAGCTCATGCCGATTCGGCATAGGGTAGGCGTTTACGGCATTAGACGGCGCAACCTTGCATCGGAATAGTTGCGCCTTTTTTCGCCTGCCGGAGAGCCGTAAATACGCGCTTCGGGGCACCTTATACGGAGGCAGATGCACAGACTTTTCCGCTGATGAGCGTTCCAGTTCCTGCATGTGCCTGAGTCAAACGCAAGTAAGGGTAAAGATAATGAAGAAGGCAAAGCTTAGCCTCGCCTGGCAGATCCTCATCGGTCTGGTATTGGGGATTGCAATCGGCGCGTTGCTTAACCATTTCAGCGCCGAAAAGGCCTGGTGGATCAGCAACGTCCTGCAACCGGCAGGCGATATCTTTATCCGTCTGATCAAGATGATCGTGATCCCGATCGTCATCTCTTCCCTGATCGTCGGCATCGCCGGCGTGGGCGACGCCAAGAAACTCGGGCGCATCGGCCTGAAAACCATCATCTACTTCGAAATCGTCACCACCATCGCCATCGTCGTCGGCCTGCTGCTGGCCAACCTGTTCCATCCGGGTGCCGGCATCGACATGAGCACCCTGGGCACTGTGGACATCTCCAAGTACCAGGCGACCGCCGCCGAAGTGCAGCATGAACACGCGTTCATCGAGACCATCCTCAACCTGATCCCGTCGAACATCTTCGCGGCCATGGCTCGCGGCGAAATGCTGCCGATCATCTTCTTCTCCGTGCTGTTCGGTCTCGGTCTGTCGAGCCTGCAGTCGGACCTGCGCGAGCCGCTGGTGAAGATGTTCCAGGGCGTATCGGAAAGCATGTTCAAAGTCACCCACATGATCATGAACTACGCGCCAATCGGCGTGTTCGCCCTGATCGCGGTGACCGTGGCCAACTTCGGTTTCGCCTCGCTGCTGCCGCTGGCCAAGCTGGTGATCCTGGTTTACGTCGCCATCGCCTTCTTCGCCTTTGTGGTGTTGGGCCTGATCGCCAAGATGTTCGGTTTCTCGGTGATCAAGCTGATGCGCATCTTCAAGGATGAGTTGGTCCTGGCCTACTCCACCGCCTCCTCGGAAACCGTGCTGCCACGGGTGATCGAGAAGATGGAAGCCTACGGCGCACCAAAAGCCATCTGCAGTTTCGTAGTGCCGACCGGTTACTCGTTCAACCTCGACGGCTCGACCCTGTACCAGTCCATCGCGGCGATCTTCATTGCCCAGTTGTACGGCATCGACCTGTCGATCAGCCAGCAACTGCTGCTGGTCCTGACCCTGATGGTTACCTCCAAAGGCATCGCCGGCGTGCCGGGCGTGTCCTTCGTGGTGCTGCTGGCCACCCTGGGCAGCGTGGGTATTCCGCTGGAAGGCCTGGCCTTCATCGCCGGTGTCGACCGTGTGATGGACATGGCGCGTACCGCCCTGAACGTGATCGGCAACGCCCTCGCCGTACTGGTCATCGCTCGTTGGGAAGGCATGTACGACGACGCCAAGGGCCAGCGCTACTGGAACTCGCTGCCGCACTGGCGCAGCAAGGAAAAACTGCCGGCCGGTGACGTTTCGAACAACTGATCCCCGCCCGCAAGGCACCCTGACAAACCCCGGAGAAATCCGGGGTTTGTCGTTTCTGGCGACCCCGCTATCATTCGCCGCATCTTCCGGGGGATTTGACTGATGCTTAATGGCCTGTGGCTTGGCTTCTTCATCGTGGCAGCCGTTTCGGCGCTGGGGCAATGGCTGATCGGCGGCAATGCCGGGATCTTCGCGGCGATGGTGGAAAGCATTTTTGCCATGGCCAAGCTGTCGGTCGAAGTCATGGTGCTGCTGTTCGGCACGCTGACCCTGTGGCTGGGTTTCCTGCGCATCGCCGAGAAGGCTGGCATCGTTGAATGGCTGGCCAAAGTGCTCGGGCCACTGTTCCTGCGGCTGATGCCGGAAGTTCCAGCCGGACATCCCGCGCTGGGCCTGATCACCCTGAACTTCGCCGCCAACGGCCTGGGCCTGGATAACGCCGCCACGCCGATCGGCCTCAAAGCCATGAAGGCGCTGCAAGAGCTCAATCCCAGCTCGACCATCGCCAGCAACGCGCAAATCCTGTTCCTCGTACTGAATGCCTCGTCCCTGACTCTGCTGCCGGTGACGATCTTCATGTATCGCGCCCAGCAAGGCGCGCCGGACCCGACGCTGGTGTTCCTGCCGATCCTGCTGGCCACCAGTTGCTCGACCATCGTCGGCTTCCTGTCGGTGGCGTTCATGCAGCGCCTGCGAGTCTGGGACCCGGTGGTGCTGGCCTACCTGATTCCCGGCGCGCTGATTCTCGGCGGCTTCATGGCGTTGCTCGCGACGATGTCGGCCACCGCACTGGCGGGGCTTTCGTCGATTCTCGGCAACCTGACGCTGTTCGGCCTGATCATGCTGTTCCTGGTGATCGGCGCCTTGCGCAAGGTGAAGGTCTACGAGGCCTTTGTCGAAGGTGCGAAGGAAGGTTTCGACGTTGCCAAGAACCTGCTGCCGTATCTGGTGGCGATGCTCTGCGCGATCGGCGTATTGCGCGCATCGGGCGCGCTGGACTTCGGCCTCGACGGCATTCGCCATCTGGTGGAGTGGGCAGGGTGGGACACGCGCTTCGTCGATGCGCTGCCGACCGCCATGGTCAAACCGTTCTCCGGCAGCGCCGCCCGGGCGATGCTGATCGAAACGATGAAGACCTCGGGCGTGGACAGCTTCCCGGCGCTGGTGGCCGCAACGATTCAGGGCAGCACCGAAACCACGTTCTACGTGCTGGCGGTGTACTTCGGCGCGGTGGGCATCCAGCGCGCCCGGCATGCCGTAGGTTGTGCGCTGCTGGCCGAGCTGGCGGGTGTGCTCGGCGCAATCGGCGTCTGCTACTGGTTCTTCGGTTAAGGCTCAAGGCCGGGCAGGTGGGGCAACTTTCTGCCCTTGCTCCACCGCCCACGCCACGACTTTCGCGGTGAGACGATCACTGGCCTGCCCGAATCCGGCCACCACCGCCGGAACCTTCACATCACTGAGCGGCTGACGTTCTTCGAAGCGGCGACTGGCGAGAATCCGCTGGTCATAACCGCGCACCAGCAACGCATCGACCCGCACCACCACGCTGGCCTGCGTGCCCTGATACTCGGTCTGAAACGCCTGCAGGCTGCCGCCCAGTTCCAGGTCCGCCTGGAAGTTGCTGTCGTCGGTGCTCAACAGCGATACCCGGCCATCGCGCTGGAATCCATCAAGCAACCGATTACGCATCAGCACCGGTGCCGGATCGCTCCAGCGCGAGGCCTTGTAGCTGCTGATCACATCTCCCTGAGGAATCACCGCAATGCTCGGCCGGTTCAGCGCTTCGCTGGCCTGCAGTTTGTTCAGGCGCAGCGACCAGTGCTGAGCAGCCGCCGAACCGGCCGAGGCGGGTGCCTGTGCCGCCGGCAGGCGATAGACATCCGACGGTTCGGACTTGGGCAGGATCGAGCACGCGCTGATCAGCGTGAAGCCGGCGAGGAGGGCGAGGCGAGTCAGCTTCATGGCGTGAACTCCTTGTTCTTGTCACTGCCCAGCAGGTAACCGCTGGGGTTGGCCTCCAGGCGTTGGGAAATGGCGCGCAGCGAATTCAGAGTCTCCCTCAGTTCGCGAATCGCCGGGGCCAGGCCGTTGAGGCCCTGCATGCCGCTGTCGAGGGAATTCTGATTCTTGCTGAGCAGGCCGTTGATGGTGACGCTGCTTTGCTCCAGGGATTTCATCGCCTGTTCGGCACTGCCGAGCGCCTGTTTGCCCTGATCGTTGAGCAGGCCGTTGGCGTTGCGCATCAGCGCGGACGTCTGTTCGAGCATGTTGCCGGCCTGTTTGCCGACCGTCGCCAGTTGCTGCATGGCCTGACGCAGGTCGCCGCGCTGATCGTTGATCGAACCGGTGGTCTGCTCCAGATGCTCGAGGGTCTTGCTCACGCGCTCGATGTTGTCGGCAGAGAACATCTGATTGGCATTACTGAGCAACGTCGTGACCCCGCTCATCAAATCGTTGCTGTCGCTGAGCAGCCGCGAGATGGGCGAGGGCGATGCGACGATGGTCGGCAGGTTGCCGTCATGGCCCTTGAGTTTCGGACTTTGCGGCGTGCCTCCACTGAGCTGGATGATCGAGGTGCCGGTGATCCCGGCCAGGGCCAGTTTGGCTTCGGTGTCTTCCTTGACCGGCGTGTCGCCGGCCAGACGAATGCGTGCCAGCACCCGACGTGGGTCCTGCGGGTCGAGGCGCAGGCTGACCACGTCGCCGACCTTGATCCCGCTGTACTGCACCGGGCTGCCCCGGGACAGGCCGCTGACCGCCTCGTTGAACACGACTTCGTAATCCTTGAACTCGGTGTCGACACTGGACTTGGCCAGCCACAGACCGAAGAGCAGGGCGCCTGCCACCACAATCACCGTGAACAGGCCGATCAACACATGATGGGCTCGGGTTTCCATGTCAGACCTCGTTGAGCTGTTTGGCGGCGTCCAGCGCCGAGCGGCCGCGAGGGCCGTGGAAGTATTCGTGAATCCACGCGTCGTCGGTTTCCGAGACCACGTCGATGGGACCGGCCACCAGCACCTTCTTCTGCGCCAATACCGCGACGCGGTCGGTGATGGTGTAGAGCGTGTCGAGGTCGTGGGTCACCAGAAATACGCTCAGGCCCAGGGCATCGCGCAGGGTCAGGATCAATTGGTCGAACTGCGCGGCGCCAATCGGATCGAGGCCGGCGGTGGGTTCGTCGAGAAACAGGATGTCCGGGTCCAGCGCCAGCGCTCGGGCCAGTGCCGCGCGCTTGATCATGCCGCCGGACAGCGAAGCCGGGTACTTGTCCGCTGCCGACAGCGGAAGACCGGCCAGCGCCAGCTTCACCGCCGCCAGATGCTCGGCGTCGTCGCGGCTCAGACCGGCGTGTTCGATCAGGGGCAGGGCGACGTTCTCGGTGACGGTCAGCGACGAAAACAGCGCGCCTTTCTGGAACAACACACCAAAGCGCCGTTCGATCAGCGAGCGCTCATGCTCCGGCAGGCTCGGCAGGTTCTGGCCGAACACCTTGACCATGCCTTCACTGGGCTGGCGCAAGCCGACGATGCTGCGCAGCAACACCGATTTACCGCTGCCGGAACCGCCGACCACGGCCAGGATTTCGCCTTTGTACAAGTCGAGATCGAGGTTCTCGTGCACGCTCTGGCGGCCGAAGCGATTACACAGGCCACGAACTTCGATCACCGCCTCGGAGGGCGCGCGGGGTAGACGACTCACCAGCCCATCTCCATGAAGAACAGCGCGGCGACCGCATCAAGCACGATCACCACGAAAATCGATTGCACCACGCTGGAGGTGGTGTGGGCGCCGACCGATTCGGCGCTGCCGCTGACCTTGAAGCCTTCCAGACAACCGATAGCGGCGATCAGGAACGCGAAGATCGGGGCTTTGACCAGACCCACCAGGAAATGTTGAATCCCTATGTCGCTTTGCAGCAGCGACAGGAACATCGCCGGCGAGATATCCAGCGACACCGCGCAAACCACTGCGCCGCCGACGATCCCGCAGATCATCGCCAGAAAGGTCAGCATCGGCAGCGCCACCAGCAGCGCCAGCACCCTGGGCACCACCAGCAACTCCATGGGGTCGAGGCCGAGGGTGCGAATCGCGTCGATTTCCTCGTTGGCCTTCATCGAGCCGATCTGCGCGGTGAAGGCACTGGCGGTGCGGCCGGCCATCAGGATCGCCGTGAGCAACACGCCGAACTCGCGCAGGAAGGCGAAGCCCACCAGATCCACGGTGAATACGCTGGCACCGAAACTGGCCAGCACCGTCGCCCCGAGGAACGCCACCACCGCGCCCACCAGAAAGGTCAGCAACGCCACGATGGGCGCAGCGTCGAGGCCGGTCTGTTCGATGTGGGCGATCATCGGCGTGATCCGCCAGCGCTTGGGCCGGAACAGGCTGCGGGCGATGGTTTCGAGAATCAGGCCGACGAAGCCGAGCAATTGCAGGGTGTCTCGCCAGACCGTGTCGACGGCCCGACCGATGCGCGTCAGCAGTTGCACGCTGACGCTGATTTCCGGTTCCTTGATCGGCACGCAGAAATCGGTCAGCGAGCGATACACGGTCTGCAGCAGGGCGCGGTCGGCGCTGGAAATCGTGCAGTCGGGGTGTTCGGCGGACTTGCCCAGCCGCTCCGAGCCGAGCAGCTCCACCAGCAGCGACGCACCGGCGGTGTCGAGGGCTCCGAGGCCGTTGAGGTCGATGGGGGTGTTGGCGTCGTACTGGCCGTGGAGCGTTTCGCTCAGTTGCTTGAGGTCGGCGTAATGGGCAAGCGTCCAGTCCCCGGTCACCCGCAGGCGGGCAGGGGTGATCGAGGTGTCCAGGCGGGCACTGCCGGTCGTTGGGCTGCTGGTCATAAGCTCCGTGCTTGTTCGGCTTTTGAGACGAACCTACGTAATAGCACGAACCCGGTTACTTTTCTTTGGTCGGTGTGCTGTCCGTGACCTCGAAGCGCAGCACGCCAATCACCTGACCGTCTTCGGTCAACACCCGCACCTGCCATTTGCCTGCCGGGTTGCCGGGGAAGTTCTGCTTGTGGGTCCAGGCCCGGTAGCCTTCCTTGCGCCCACCGTGGATGTCGAGGGCGATGCGGTCGACCTCTTTGCCGTTGAACTGCCAGACGTGATAAATCCGCTCGTCGAGCCCGCGCGGCGCGTTGATCGCGGTGTAGGCGTAGAGCCCGCCGCCACGGATCTGCTCGGCGCTGACTTCCTTGAGGCTGGCCCCCGGCACCCGGTCCTGCACCTGAGTGCTGATCGCCACGTCGGTCATCCACAGCGTCGCCGGCGGCACCCACGACCGCAGAACCCAGCCCACGCCGCCGATCCCGACCGTAATACACAGGATCGCCAAGGCATTGCGCACGGTGCGGATCGGGAAGATCGACGCCAGGCTCGGGAACGACAACACCACCGCAATCCCCAGCGCCCATTTGAAGCTCTGCGAGGTGGTCAGGTGCATGATCACCGGCAGCGCGGTGAGCAGGGCGGCGAACAGGGTCAGGGTGTGCAGCGCGAGGAACGCCCAGCGCCGTGGCGCCAGCCACTTGTAGTAGAGCGGGTCGACGATCGAGATCAGCGCCGCGATGCACAGCAGCCCGGTGAAAAACAGCTGGCCGCTGTTCCAGGTGGTGGTGATGAAGAAGAACGGCAGGACGAAAAACAGGCTTTCCTGGTGGATCATCTGCGTCGCGTAACGCAGCAGCGGCTGGGGGATTTCCCGTTTGAAGATTCGCGTGAACAGTTTGGTCAGGCTGTTTTCCAGCATCAGCCAGATCCAGCTCAGCAGCATGATCGTGGTGATCCAGCTCGCCAGCCCCTGTTGCCGGTCGACCAGAATGAAGCTGCCGACCCCGGAGATGAAACCGCCGAGCGCAATGACCCCGGGATAGCGCTTCATCAGTTCGAGAATGCGCTGGATCAGGAGGGTCAATTTAGACATTTGGGCGGTTCACGACAGTCGAGGAAAAAACCCCGACAGAGTACCGCCCGCCGGGCCGTGTGGCGAGGCTGCCGGTCATTCCGGATGCACGGACTTGCGCCGATGCAGGCGCCAGCCGAGCAGAATCAGCACCAGCACGCCCAATCCGCCCGCCAGCAGCCACAACACCTGATCGTCGCTGAGCAGCGGTTTCTCGATCCGCAGATAACCCGGTTGCAGCAACAATTCGCGCATGGCCTTGTTCGCCGCCTCCAGCGTCACGCCTTGCAGCTCCCGCGCAGGATCGGCGAAGCGGCCATCCTCGTAGTCGCCCAGCGCGCTCCAGTAATAGTCGGCCATGGCGCTGGTGCCTTGCACGGCCCAGGCCTGGTGGGCGATGGCGGCTTGTTTCAAGCGATTGAAGGTGTCGGCGTCGAGGCCGTTTTTCAGCAGGTCGGCCTTGAGGTCTTCCAGCACCTGCTCGGCTTCGGCGATATCGCCGCGATCCAGGTCGGCGTTGAGGCTCATGAAACCGACGCCGCCGAACACCTCGCGCTCGGCCCACGGCCCGTAGGACAAACCGTGGTTCAGGCGCAACTGGCGGTACAGCGCCCACTCCAGGTATTCCTTGAGCAGGTCGAAGGTTTCGTCGTACTGATCGTCCAGCACCGGCTCCGGCACCAGCCAGTGCAGCTTGGCGCTGTTGCCGATGAAACCGCGAGTGATCGTGCGTTCGTGAGCGGCGCTGGCGCGGATGTCCGGCAACGGGCGGTGTTCGCTCGGCTCGACCGCTTCCAGCGCGCCCCACGCCCGTTCCAGATAGGCCGGCAGCAGTTTGTCGAGGTCACCGACGACAATCAGGGTCATGTTGTTCGGCGCGTACCAGGCCTTGCGCACCTTCTCCAGCTGCTCGCGAGTCAGGCCATCGACTTCGGCCCGCTGCGGGCATTTCAGGCCCAGTTCAACCGCCAGTTGATTGCTCGCGGTGTGGCCCAGGTCCTGCCGGTCGAGGAAGCGTTGCAGGCGGGTGTAATGGCCGCCGTCCTCGCGCTCGACCACCCGTTTGGCGGCGTTGATCGCGTTGTCGTCGAAACGGGTCTGGGTCAGCAGATCCAGCAGCAGGTCGAGAACCTTGCGCTGGTTTCTCGCCGGGGCTTCGATGACGAACGTGGTGTCGGCGTTGCTGGTGAAAGCGTTCCAGTCGCCGCCGAGGGCCTGCATGCGCTCTTCGAGGCCACCTTCGCCGGTGGCGTCGATGCCGCTGAACAGCAAGTGTTCGAGCAGGTGCGGCAGCTCCTTTTCATTGCAGTCGAAATCGTCGAGACCGACACCGATCACCAGCCGGATCGCCACGTGCCCACGCTCGGTGCCGGGCTTGAGCAGCAATTGCAAACCGTTGGGCAGCGCATAGCCTTCGACCTGAAAACGATCCAGGGCGAAGGCGGGCAGGGAACCGAGCAGCAGACAAGCGAACAACAGGCAACGCATAACGAGCTTCCATACGGCTGAATTGGAGATCCGTGTCGTCAGTCCGGCCCTCATCGCCAGCAGGCTGGCTCCCACATTTGAAACGCATTCCCTGTGGGAGCCAGCCTGCTGGCGATGGCGACCTGAAGGCTGAATCAATGTTACTGACTGACCACAACCCCAGACGTTCAAGGCGAATGCGTGATGTCCGCCATATCGTCCGCCGCCAGCGCGCCGGTATCGGAAGTTTCCAGCACCACATAGGCGCTGCTGCAGAACAGCGAGTTCAAACGTTTCATGTCAGCAATCAGCTCCAGGTGCAACGAACTGGTCTCGATACTCTGCACGATCTTGCGTTGCAACCGGCTGACATGGGCGTGGGCCAGACGCCGCTCCTGGGCGCGAAAGCGACGTTTCTCGCGCAGCAACTGGCGGGCGCTTTCCTTGTCGCCGCTGAGGAACACCGACAGCCCGAGCCGCAGGTTGGCGATCAATTGCTGGTGCAGGCCGGCCAGTTCTTCCAGTCCGTCTTCGGAAAACGACCGGCGTTGCGAAGTCTTCTGCTGCTGCACTTTGCGCAGCATGCGTTCGATCAGGTCGCTGGCCAGTTTGAGGTTGATCGCCAGCTCGATGATCTCCGCCCAGCGCCGACTGTCCTGTTCGCCAAGATCTTCGCGGGGCATCTGCGCCAGGTACAGCTTGATCGCGCTGTACAGCGCTTCGACGTCATCGGTCAGCTTGCGCATCTCCTGAGTGATGGCGGTCTGCTTGCCGCGCAGCACGTCGAGGGTCGCGTCGAGCATGTTGTCGATCAGGTCGCCCATGCGCAGGGTTTCCCGGGCGGCGTTGGCCAGTGCCAGGCTCGGCGTGACCAGCGCAGTGGGATCAAGGTGGCGGGGCTTGGCGGTGCCGTTGACCTCCGGCCGCTCCGGCAGCAGCCAGGCGCACAGCCGCGCCATCGGCCCGACGCTCGGCAGCAGGATCAGGCAGCGCGCAGTGTTGTAGAGCAGGTGGAAGCCGATGACCATTTCCTGCGGGCTGAAATCCAGGCTGTCGATCCAGTGCACCAGCGGGTCGAGCACCGGAATGATCAGCAGCAGCCCGATCAGCTTGTACAGCAGGCTGCCCAGCGCCACCTGCCGGCCGGCGGCGTTCTGCATGCTGGTGCTCATGAACGCCAGCACGCCGCTGCCGATGTTGGCGCCGATCACCAGACCGATCGCCACCGGCAGGCTGATCACCGCAGCGCCGGCGAGGGTAGCGGTCAGCAGCACGGCCGCCAGGCTGGAGTAGGAAATCATCGCGAACAGCGCGCCGACCAAGGCGTCGAGCAGGATATCGCCGGTCAACGAGGCGAAAATCACCTTCACCCCTTGGGCATGGGTGATCGGCGCAGCGGCCTCGACGATCAATTGCAGCGCCAGAATGATCAGCCCCAGCCCAATGGACACGCGGCCCATCTGCCCGAGCCGCGTCTGTTTGCGCGACAGAAAGAAAATTACCCCGATAAAAATCAGCAGCGGCGACAGCCACGACAGGTCGAACGTCAGCACCCGCGCCATCAGCGCCGTACCGACGTCGGCACCGAGCATGGTCGCCAGGGCCGGGGTCAACGCCATCAGGCCCTGACCGACAAACGACGTCACGAGCATGGCGGTGGCGTTGCTGCTCTGCACCATCGCAGTGACAACGATGCCGGCGACAAAGGCCAGCCAGCGTTTGGACATGTTCTGGCCGATCACGTGGCGCAGATTGGTGCCGTACACCCGCAGGATGCCGGTTCGAACGATGTGCGTGCCCCAGATCAGCAGGGCCACGGCAGACAGCAAATTGAGCAGGGTTAGCATGCAGACCCCCTGTAATGGCAGCGCCCCAGAGGGGCAAGTTGACGGTACCGCGCAATTTCTACGTTCTGATACTTAAGCTGTAGTTGGCTAACGGTCTGGGCGCCAGCATTGCACAGCTAAAGCGGGGATTGAAACAAAAGTGTCATGAAAACAGGTTCATGCGGCCATGAAAAAAGGGCCCGAAGGCCCTTTGTCATGTTCACTGCGTTCGGGTTACTGACCCGGAATATCCTTGCGCAGTTTCACCGGATCCTGCTGTTTGCGTTTTTTCGCGATGGCGGTGCGCATCTTGATGTTGATCGCTTCGACCGCCAGCGAGAACGCCATGGCGAAGTAGACGTAGCCTTTCGGTACGTGCACGTCGAACGATTCGGCAATCAGCACGGTGCCGACCACCAGCAGGAACGACAGCGCGAGCATTTTCAGCGACGGGTGCTTGTCGATGAATTCGCTGATCTTGCCCGAGGCCAGCATCATCACCAGCACGGCCACGATGATCGCCGCGACCATGACCGGAACGTGGGACACCATGCCGACGGCGGTGATCACCGAGTCCAGCGAGAACACGATGTCGATGATTGCGATCTGGATGATGGTGTAGAGGAAGTTGCCGCCCTTGCCCGAAGGCTCGTCGTCGCTTTCATCTTCACCTTCCAGTGCGTGGTACATCTCCTGGGAGCTTTTCCACAGCAGGAACAGGCCACCGAAGAACAGGATCAGGTCGCGACCGGAAATGCCCTGGCCAAACACTTCGAACAGGTCGGCGGTGAGGCGCATGACCCAAGTGATCGACAGCAGCAACAGGATCCGCGTGATCATGGCCAGGCCAAGACCGAAGATCCGGGTGCGCTGCTGCATGTGTTTGGGCATGCGGCTGACCAGGATCGAAATCATGATGATGTTATCGATGCCCAGAACGATTTCCAGGGCGGTCAGGGTGAAGAAGGCAACCCAGATCTCAGGGTTGGTCAGCCATTCCATGTGTATTCCTTTGAGCGAGTGTTAAACCAGGACGCCAGCAATCAGCTGGCGTCCGGGTGAGTTTGGTGCCGTTACAACGTGCTGAACAGCGGGAAAGTCCCCAACAGCAAGGCGGCGACCAGTATGCACAGGCAGACCAGCACTGCCCACTTCAGGGTGAAACGCTGGTGATCGCCGAACTCGATCCCCGCCAGTGCCACCAGCAGGTATGTCGACGGCACCAGTGGGCTCAGCAGGTGAACCGGCTGACCGACGATCGAGGCACGGGCCATTTCCACCGCGGTGATGCCGTAATGGCTGGCCGCTTCGGACAACACCGGCAACACACCGTAGTAGAACGCGTCGTTCGACATGAAGAACGTGAACGGCATGCTCACCAGCGCCGTGATCACCGCCAGGTACGGGCCGAGGAAATCAGGGATCACCGCCAGCAGGCTTTTCGACATCGCATCGACCATGCCGGTGCCCGACAGGATACCGGTGAAAATGCCCGCCGCGAAGATCAGACTGACCACCGACAGCACGCTGCCGGCGTGGGCGGCGACGCGATCCTTCTGCATTTGCAGGCAAGGGTAGTTGACGATCATGGCAATACTGAACGCCACCATGAACAGCACCGGCAGCGGCAACAGGCCGGCAATCAACGTGCACATCAGGGCCAGGGTCAGCAGGCCGTTGAACCAGATCAGTTTCGGACGGCGGGCGTCCGGGAATTGCGAAACGCTGATTTCGCTGTGATCGATTTCGTCGCCGATCAGGTGCAGCTCACCCAGACGCGCACGCTCACGTTTGCCGTAGAAGTAGGCAATGATCAGGATCGCCACCACACCGGCAGCCATCGCCGGGATCATCGGTACGAAGATGTCCGACGGGTCCACGTGCAGCGCACTGGCGGCACGGGCGGTCGGGCCACCCCATGGGGTCATGTTCATCACGCCACCGGCGAGGATGATCAGACCGGCCATGATCCGCGGGCTCATGCCGATGCGGCTGTACAGCGGCAGCATGGCGGCCACGCAGATCATATAAGTGGTCGCGCCGTCACCATCGAGGGAAACGACGAGCGCCAGAACGGCGGTGCCGACCGAAACTTTCAGCGGGTCGCCCTTGACCAGTTTGAGGATCTTGCGCACGGCCGGGTCGAACAGGCCGGAGTCGATCATCAGGGCGAAATACAGAATCGCGAACATCAGCATCACGCCGGTCGGCGCAAGCTTGGTAATACCTTCGAGCATCATCGGGCCGATCTTCGGAGCAAAGCCACCGAACAGGGCGAACAGGATCGGGATGATGATCAGAGCGATCAGCGCAGACAGGCGCTTGGTCATGATCAGGAACATGAACGTGATGACCATGGCGAAGCCAAGGAAAGTCAGCATGGGAATACTCCAGGCGTAGCGCGGCTAGGTAAGTGAGCGGATCGGGTTGGATCAGCGCAGAACGGGAAGCACAAGGCGTACGAGCGGAGTGTCAGAAAAAAGGCGTGGGAGGAGGCGGGTTGCAGAGGACATCAGAATCACCATTGTTGTTGTTAATTGGGCCTGTCGTGCGAGCAATCACACGCGTTGGCCAACCGGTCTGTTGCCGGCAGTGGGGGCGATCCTAATCGGGGAACCTTTCAGCTACCTTTCGCGCAAGAAAGCTTTGGGCGAACGGCCAACCGGCCGTCGGATGCGGGCTAGAGTCAATGAACACGGGAAGCGGAGGGCAGGGCGATGACTGATTTGCACGGCGGTGGTTGCCACTGCGGACATATCCGCTATCAGTTCAGCGGAGCATTGCACGACATCGCCCACTGTCATTGTTCGATTTGCCGAAAAGTCAGCGGTGGCATCGTCACCACCTGGATCACGCTGCCGGCAGCGAACTTCCAGTGGCTGGCCGGAACACCTTCGCGCTACGACTCTTCAGACAGCTGCGCACGGTTCTTCTGCCCGAACTGCGGCGCACAACTGGCGCTGGTGACGCTGCTCAGCCCCGAGAGCATCGATCTGACGGTCGCCACACTGGATCATCCGGAGCAGGCCGCCGCCGAGTGGCATATCTGGACCGACAGCCAGTTGCCATGGCTGCACCTGGACGAGCATTTACCTGGCGAACCCGAAGAAACCATCTGATTAAAAAACAGACAGATCCAGCGGCCGCATCGCGCCCATCCAGATCGCGTGCTCGGTGTGATCGAGCAAGTCATCGCCGGTGTCCGGGTGCAGGAACACCACCAATCCCTTGCGATTGAGTGCCAGCCACGGCAGCACATCGCCGATCAGCTCCGGGCCGAAGGCCAGCTGGCAGCTCCAGTCCGGGTGCGGGCCGACCGGACGTTCATGCACGCGGCCCATCTTCAATGGAAACAGCGCTGCCGCCTGTTCACACAGCGCCCGCGCCTGTTCAATGGTGCTGGCGTCGTAATAAACGTGGGCGTGATAACCCTTGATCGTCTGCATCGCAAACCCTCTGAATCGGTTCGAACCCTCGGCGCTGCCCGTATGTCACACGCCATACAAGGGAAAACAAAAGGAACCTCAGCCATGAAAAATGCCGAAACCCCGGCGGTGAAAGTGGTGCTCTATGGTGCCATGAGTAGCCTGGGCAGCGCGTTGATGGCTGAACTGCTGCGTCGCCAG
This sequence comes from Pseudomonas sp. B40(2017), assembly GCF_002112855.1. NCBI lineage: Bacteria > Pseudomonadati > Pseudomonadota > Gammaproteobacteria > Pseudomonadales > Pseudomonadaceae > Pseudomonas > Pseudomonas sp. B40(2017). Next base: position 721,639 of record NZ_NEIT01000002.1, on the reverse strand, counting down.
CACGAAGTAATCGCGATCCTCGACGATTTGACGGCGCTCGCCCCACGGCCGGGGCTGCGCACCAAAAGCGGCGATCTGCTCGATGCCGAGCGGGTCAATCAGAGCGTGGCCGGCAGCTCGGCAGTGATCTGCCTGCTGAATGCGCCGGGCTTGCCGCTGAGCAGCGATCATGTCGAAAAATCCGTGGTGCTGGGGCCGGTGGAACAGGTGCTGGCGGTGGATGCGCTTATCGATGGGCTACAGGCGGCAAACGTCTCGCGGCTGTTTGTCATCGGCGAATTCGAAGCACTGGATGATCCGGAAAACGCCGACCCGCTGCAACGCCACGCCGCTCTGGAAGTACACGAAGCCCTGCAAAGCAGCCCGTTGCACTGGACGCTGGTGAACGCACCGCGCAGCGTCGCCGGGCTGACGATCGAGCACTTCAGTCAGGTCGGCCGTACGCTGGAACCGGGACTGGCTGAACCGCTGGAACGCCTGAACCGGGTGGCGGTGGGGATTGCCGATGAGCTGCGACTGAATCTGCATATCCATCAACACGTGGATTTTGTTGCCGCCTCCTGATCGTTATACCGCAATTGACGGCAGCGGCAGCCCGGCCAAGGACTCGGCGCTGCTGGCTTGTTCGGTCATCAGCCAATCCACGAACGTCTGGATCAACGCGCCCCGGCGCTTGCGCTGTGGCAGCACCACGTAATAACCGAGACGCGACAGGGTGGTTTCGGCGATCGGCCGGCACAATAGACCTTGAGTGAGCAAGTTATCCACAAGGTGCCGCCAGCCAATCGCCACGCCCTGACCGCCAATCGCCGCTTGAATCAGCAGGGTGTAATTGTCGAAGCGCAGTTGGCCCGGCGCTGGCGGCGCGCTGATGTTCAGCGCGCGGAACAGACCGCTCCAGTCGAACCAGTTACTGCTGTTTTCCCCGCGCAGGTGCAGCAGCGGAAACTCCATCAATGCCTGGGCCGGCAAGGGCAGGGGGCGATCCTTGAGCAATTGCGGGCTGCACACCGGAAACACTTCTTCACTGAACAACCAGTGACTTTCGCCCTGTTTGAAGCGACCGTCGCCGAACAGCACGGCAACGTCGATATCCGGACGCAGCATGTTGTGATTGCGCTCGCTGGTGACCAGGCTCACGTCCACCTGTGGATAAGCTTCATGGAAGCGGTGCAGACGCGGCATCAGCCAATACGCGGCGAAGGCGAAATCGGTGGCAACCTGCAGCACTTCATGTTGCTGCTGCGTGCTGATTGCGCTTAATCCCGCGTCGATATTCTGCAAACCAAGGGTAACTTGCTCGAACAGGATTGAGCCGACCTCAGTCAGTTCGATGCCCCGGTAGATACGATCGAACAGCCGCGTGCCGAGCTGTTCTTCCAGCCGTTTGATTTGTTGGCTGATTGCTGGTTGCGTCGTACCCAGTTCAACAGCGGCAGCGGTAAAACTGCGATGACGGGCCGCCGCCTCGAAGGCGCGCAGCAGGTCCAGCGACAGATCACCGAGGGCTTCATACATAAGCTGTGCTTATCCTAGTCATTGTCCGGCGCGGGCTTTACCGGATATTGCGTGGAATCCATGCTCGATCGCAGCAATGTCGCATAAATATTCACTATGGAATGCCGCGATCACATGAAGCGCAAGAACATTCTTTTCATCATGGCCGATCAAATGGCCGCGCCAATGTTGCCGTTCTACGGCCCGTCGCCGATCAAACTGCCGAATCTCAGCCGCCTCGCCGAACAAGGCGTGGTATTCGATGCCGCTTACTGCAACAGCCCGCTGTGCGCACCGTCGCGTTTCACCCTGGTCAGCGGCCAGTTGCCGAGCAAGATCGGCGCCTACGACAACGCCGCCGATTTCCCCGCCGACATTCCCACCTACGCCCATTACCTGCGCCGCCTCGGCTATCGCACCGCGCTGTCGGGCAAGATGCATTTCTGCGGCCCCGATCAACTGCACGGTTACGAAGAGCGCCTGACCAGCGACATCTATCCAGCCGACTACGGCTGGGCGGTGAACTGGGACGAGCCTGATGTGCGGCCGAGCTGGTATCACAACATGTCGTCGGTGTTGCAGGCCGGCCCGTGCGTACGCACCAACCAGCTCGACTTCGACGAAGAGGTGGTGTTCAAGGCTCAGCAATACCTGTTCGACCACATCCGCGAGGATGGCGATCAGCCGTTTTGCCTGACCGTGTCGATGACTCACCCCCACGATCCGTACACGATTCCCAAGGCGTTCTGGGATTTGTACGACGATGCGGATATCCCGCTTCCGACGACGCCGGATCAGCGTTCACTCGATCCGCACTCCCAGCGATTGCTCAAGGTCTACGACCTGTGGGACAAGCCTCTGCCTGTGGATAAAATTCGCGATGCCCGCCGTGCCTACTTCGGTGCTTGCAGTTATATCGACGCCAACGTCGGCAAACTTCTGCAAACCCTCGAAGATTGTGGGCTGATGGATGACACCGTCATCGTGTTTTCCGGTGACCATGGCGACATGCTCGGCGAGAAGGGCCTCTGGTACAAAATGCACTGGTACGAAATGGCCGCGCGGGTGCCCCTGTTGATAAGTGCACCTGGCCAGTTCCAATCAGGCCGTGTCAGCGCCGCGGTGTCCACCGCCGATCTGTTGCCGACCTTCGTCGAACTGGCCGGCGGCAGCCTGGAGCCTGACCTGCCGCTGGACGGCCGTTCGCTGGTTCCGCACCTGCAAGGGCAGGGCGGTCACGACGAAGTGTTCGGCGAATACATGGCCGAAGGCACCGTCAGCCCGCTGATGATGATCCGTCGTGGCGCCTACAAATTTATCTACAGCGAATCCGACCCTTGCCTACTCTTCGATGTGGATAACGACCCACGCGAGCAGGAAGAACTCAGCCAATCACCGCAACATCGCCGGCTGTTCGACGATTTTCTCGCCGAAGCACGGGCCAGGTGGGACATCCCGGCGATCCACCGCGAAGTCCTCGAAAGCCAGCGTCGCCGGCGTTTCGTCGCCGAGGCACTGACAATCGGCAAGCTGAAGAGCTGGGATCACCAGCCGCTGGTAGACGCCAGTCAGCAATACATGCGCAACCACATCGACCTCGATGACCTGGAGCGCAAGGCCCGTTATCCACAACCCTGCCAAAACCAATAACGTTAAGGGGAAGTTCATGGTCAAGTTATCCACAGTCCTGACGGTCAGCCTGCTGGCACTGGGCAGCGCATCCGCGTTCGCCGAGAGCTGCGACACGGTGAAAATGGCCGACCCCGGCTGGAGCGACATCGCCGCGACCAATGCCATCACCGGGTTTCTGCTGGATGGCATGGGCTACAAGGCCAAGGTCGACACCCTCGCGGTGCCGATCACCTTCGGCGGCTTGAAGGATGGCCAGGTCGACGTGTTCCTCGGCAACTGGATGCCGGCGCAGCAGGGTTTCTACGACAAGTTCGTCGCCACCGGTGACGTCACCCAACTGGCGAAGAACCTCGACGGCACCGAATTCACCCTGGCCGTGCCGGATTACGTGTGGGATGCGGGTGTGCATAACTTTGCCGACCTGAATAAATACGCCGATAAATTCGAGAAGAAGATTTACGGCATCGGCTCCGGCGCGCCAGCGAACATCTCGCTGCAAGAGATCATCAAGAAAAACGACTTCGACCTGGGCCAGTGGAAGCTGATCGAGTCCAGCGAACAGGCGATGCTGGCTGAAGTCTCGCGGGCGGTGAAGAAACAGAAATTCGTCACCTTCCTCGGCTGGACCCCGCACCCGATGAACGTGCAGCTGAAAATGCACTACCTCAAGGGCGGCGAGAAGTACTTTGGCGACACCGGCAGCGTCTACACCCTGACCCGCAAGGGCTACGCCGAGGCCTGTCCGAATGTGGGTAAATTGCTGACCAATCTTTCGTTCACTCAAGAGATGGAGAACAGCATCATGGCCGAGGTGGTGAACAAGAAAGTCAGCAATGCGGAGGCGGCGAAGGGCTGGATCAAGGCGAATCCGGCGGTGTTGGATAAGTGGCTTGATGGTGTGAAGACGGTGGATGGCAAAGATGCGTTGGCGGCGGTTAAAGCGAAGCTTTGATCGCGGTGTGCTGAAGGTCTGAGTTCGCTTTAGATCTTTTCCCCCCTCACCCCAACCCTCTCCCCCCAAGGGGGGCGAGGGGGAAAGGGAGCTGACCGTCGTTGGTTTCAGAACCTGAGTTCGACTGAAGACTTTCAGGTCGATGGATTTCGAAAAGACACCTCGGTAAGTTCCCTCTCCCTCCGGGCGGTCCGACGTTTCGGGAGGGTTAGGGTGAGGGGGCTGTTCCTGATTGACACCCTGATACCCTTCACACACCACCCATCCCAAACCGAGAGGATCCATGGCCCTCCCCAGCCGTCGCTCACTTTTCCCCTTCCTGACCTGGCTGCCCCGGCAGACCCGCGCCAGCGTCGGGCGGGACCTGGTCGTCGGCCTCAGCGGGGCGATTCTCGCGTTGCCCCAGTCGATTGCCTACGCCCTGATCGCCGGTCTCCCACCGGAGTACGGGCTCTACGCCGCCATCGTTCCGGTGTTGATCGCCTGTCTGTGGGGCTCGTCGTGGCACTTGATCTGCGGCCCGACAGCGGCCATTTCGATTGTGCTGTTCGCCAGTGTCAGCCCACTGGCGGTGCCTGCATCACAGGACTACATCACCCTTATCCTGCTGCTGACCTTTCTCGCCGGGATTTTCCAGTGGCTGCTTGGCCTGTTGCGCTTCGGCGCGCTGGTGAATTTCGTCTCGCATTCCGTGGTGCTGGGTTTCACCCTCGGCGCGGCGGTGGTGATTGCCATCGGTCAATTGCCGAACCTGCTGGGACTGGATCTGCCGGCCAAGGCCACGGCGCTGGCCAGCCTGATGGATCTGCTACGCCATCTCGGGGCTGTGGATAAACCGTCGCTGGTCCTCGGTGTCGCCACGGTGGTGGTCGGTGCGCTGCTCAAACAATGGCTGCCACGCTGGCCAACGCTGTTGATGACCTTGGTGCTCGGCAGTCTGGTGGTGTGGCTGTGGCCGGCGATGTTCGGCCACGTTCAGTTGGTCAGCGCGTTTGTCGGGCGCTTGCCGCCGTTCAGTGGACTGCCGCTGGATATGGATCTGATCCTGCGCCTGCTGCCCAGTGCCGTGGCGGTGGGCATGCTCGGGCTGGTCACCAGCCTGTCGATTGCCCGTTCGATTTCCGCGCGCTCGCAACAGCTGCTCGATGCCAATCAGGAAGTCCGCGCGCAAGGGCTTTCGAACATCGTCGGGGCGTTCTTTTCGGGATCGTTGTCCGCCGGCTCGTTCACCCGTTCCGGGCTGAGCTATGAGGCCGGGGCGTGTTCGCCACTGGCCGGGGTGTTTTCAGCGTTGTGGGTGGCACTGTTCGCGATTTTCGGTGCGGGGCTGATCGCGCATATTCCGATCCCGGCCATGGCCGGCAGCATTCTGCTGATCGCCTGGGGACTGGTGGATCATCGCGGCATTCGTGCGCTGCTGCGGGTCAGCCGGGCGGAATTCGTGGTGATGGGCCTGACCTGCATTGCCACGTTGCTGCTGGAATTGCAGACGGCAATCTATGCCGGCGTGCTCGCCTCGCTGTTTTTCTACCTCAAGCGCACTTCGCAGCCGAGAGTACAGCACTGGCGTGATGGCGAAGATGATGTACTGCGGGTCGGCGGCTCGATCTTTTTCGGCGCCAGCCACTACCTGCAAGTGCGCCTGCAACGGATGCACGGCGCGCGGGTGGTGATCGAGGCGCAACAGATCAACTTCATCGACTATTCCGGCGTGGAAATGCTCCATCAGGAAGCCCGGCGCCTGCTGCGCCAGGATCGCAGCCTGACCTTGCGTCAGGCGCGACCGCAGGTGGTGGAGGAGTTGCGCAAACTCGAAGGGCCGGAGAAATGCCCGATCCGCTTTGAAGATTGAAGAAGAACCCGTTGTGGGAGCGAGCTTGCTCGCGATGGCGATCTGTCTGTCAGATTGATGCTGGATCTGGCGACGTCATCGCGAGCAGGCTCGCTCCTACAGGGGTTACTGCGCCAATTGCCGACGCAATTCCGCCAGGACCGGCGCAGTGTCCGGACGCACACCGCGCCAAAGGAAAAAGGCTTCCGCAGCCTGTTCCGCCAACATGCCCAACCCGTCCATCACCACGCCCGCGCCATGCTCGCTGGCCCAGCGGCAGAACGCGGTCGGTTCCTTGCCGTACATCATGTCGTAGCACAGGGTCTTGCCGGGCTCGATCAGGCTTGGGGCAATCGGCGGTACATCGCCGGTGAGGCTGGCGGAGGTGGCGTTGATGATCACGTCCACCGGCTCGCGCAACCAGTCGTAACCACTGGCCGACACCGGCCCCAGATCACAGAACAGTTCGGCCAGCAGCTCGGCCTTGTCCACTGTGCGATTGGCGATGATCACCGAGGCCGGCTTTTCCGCCAGCAACGGCTCCAGCGCACCACGCACGGCGCCACCGGCGCCGAGCAGCAGAATGCGTTTGCCGGCGAGGCTGATCCCGGCGTTGACCGTCAGATCGCGCACCAGACCGGCGCCGTCGGTGTTATCGCCGAGCAGGCTGCCGTCGTCGAGCTTGCTCAAAGTATTCACCGCACCCGCGCGTTTGGCGCGGGCAGTCAGGCTGTCGGCCAGGCGATAGGCGTCTTCCTTGAACGGCACGGTCACGTTGGCGCCGCGACCTTCCTGGAAAAACGCCGTGGCGCAGCCGGAAAAGTCCTCAAGCGGCGCCAGCAGGGTGCTGTAGTCGAGACGCTGCCCGGTCTGTTCGGCGAACAGTTTGTGAATCATCGGCGACTTGCTGTGGCCGATCGGGTTACCGAAAACGACGTAACGATCCATCAGAAGTCCTCAGGCCTGAGCCAGCCAGTCGCGGTCTTGCAGGAAGTACTCGGTCAGGCGCGCTTCTTCGCTGCCCGGCTCGGCTTTCCAGTCGTAGGCCCAGCGCACTTGCGGTGGCAGCGACATCAGGATCGACTCGGTGCGCCCGCCCGATTGCAGGCCGAACAGGGTGCCACGGTCGTAAACCAGGTTGAATTCGACGTAGCGGCCACGGCGGAATTCCTGGAACTCGCGCTGTTTGGCGGTGAAAGCGTCGTTCTTGCGCCGTTGCACGATTGGCAGGTAAGCGTCGATGTACGCATCGCCGATGGCGCGCATGAAGGCGAAACTGGTGTCGAAGTCCCACTCGTTCAGGTCATCGAAGAACAACCCGCCGATGCCGCGCGGTTCGTGGCGATGCTTGATGTGGAAGTAGGTGTCGCACCAGGCCTTGTAGCGCGGGTAGACGTCCGGGCCGAACGGCGCGCAGGCCTGCTCGGCGACGCGGTGCCAGTGGATGCAGTCTTCTTCGTTGCCGTAGTACGGGGTCAGGTCGAAGCCACCGCCGAACCACCAGACCGGTTCTTCACCTTCCTTCTCGGCAATGAAAAAGCGCACGTTGGCGTGGGACGTCGGTACATGCGGATTGTGCGGGTGGATCACCAGCGACACGCCGAGGGCTTCGAAGCCACGCCCGGCCAGCTCCGGCCGATGGGCACTGGCGGACGGTGGCAGGCCACTGCCGAAGACGTGGGAAAAGTTGACGCCGCCCTTTTCGATCACCGTACCATTCTCGATCACCCGGGTCCGACCGCCACCGCCGGCCGGACGGGTCCATGCGTCTTCGACGAAGCGCGTGCCACCGTCTTCGGTCTCCAGCGCGGCGCAGATGCGGTCTTGCAGGTCGAGCAGATAGGCCTTTACGGCGTCGGTGCGGGTCGTCATGGCTTCACCTTGGATCGGGCGGAACTGCGCGGCGCCCCGCGCAAATGGGCGCGTAGCATACCATCGCAAACCGGCACGCCGCAGTTGACGAAGATCAAGCATGAGCGTTCGATAGGGACCTTCCCAAATGACCCAAGGAGTAGGCAGATGGCCAAGCGAATCCAGTTCCGCGCCCACGGCGGCCCCGAAGTGCTCGAGTACGTTGACTATCAACCGGCCGAGCCCGGTCCGCAGCAGGTTCGCGTGAGCAACAAGGCCATCGGCCTGAACTTCATCGACACCTACTACCGCAGCGGTCTTTACGCGCCACCGGCGTTGCCGTCGGGCGTGGGTGCGGAGGGCGCCGGCATTGTCGAGGCCGTGGGCAGCGAGGTCACCCGGTTCAAGGTCGGTGACCGTGTGGCGTACGGCAGCGGCCCGTTGGGCGCGTACAGCGACGTTCACGTTCTGCCGGAAGCGAATGTGGTGCAACTGCCGGACGCCATCAGCTTCGAAACCGCCGCCGGCGTGATGCTCAAGGGCCTGACCGTGCAGTACCTGCTGCGCCAGACCTACGAACTCAAGGGTGGCGAAACCATTCTGTTTCACGCAGCGGCCGGCGGCGTCGGTTTGCTCGCCTGTCAATGGGCCAAGGCCTTGGGCGTGAAGCTGATCGGCACCGTCAGCTCGAAAGCCAAAGCCGATCTGGCCAAGGCCCATGGCGCCTGGGAAACCATCGATTACAGCCACGAAAACGTCGCCCAACGAGTGCTGGAATTGACCGATGGGAAAAAAGTCCCGGTGGTCTACGACGGCGTTGGCAAGGACACCTGGCCGGCTTCGCTGGACAGCGTGGCGCCCCGTGGCCTGCTGGTGAGCTTCGGCAATGCGTCGGGCGCGGTGGACGGGGTGAACCTGGGGATTCTGGCGGCAAAAGGTTCGCTTTACGTCACCCGTCCGACCCTGGCGACCTACGCCAATAACGCCGAAAACCTGCAGCGCATGGCCGACGAGCTGTTCGGGATGATTACCAGCGGCAAGCTGAAAGTGGATATCAGCCAGCGTTATCCATTGGCTGACGCGGCGAAAGCGCAGACCGAGCTGTCGGCGCGGCGCACCACGGGCTCCACTGTTCTGCTGCCCTGACCACCAATGACCTCGGCGCATCTTCATGACGGTACCGGGGTCTTTTCCGTCGTCACGAAAAACGGCGTCTTGCCGGCCAGGGTAGTTTCGAATTCCTGACGGGCAAGACGCTTCACCTCCAACCCCAAAACGCCCGGCAGCCTGAGCAATGCACTGGCCTGTCCTTCGACTTGCAACGCATCTTCAATGACGCTCTGTGTGTTGGCTGTCAGTCCGTCCTCGGCTATGACCAGACGCATGCGTGCCCCCTCGGGCTGTCGATCAATCTGCACCTGGACATCGGTGTTCTGCAGCTGCGGCAAAAGCTGTCGGAGTACGTGCAACACCTGTGACTGAGTGATGATCGCGCCCCCCAGTTTGATCGATGTTTCCACCCGCCCCTCAAGCGCCAGTACCGGCATGGAACTGCCACAGTCGCACTTCGTCACTGTGCGCAGGATTCGCCCACGATCGCCGATCCGGTAACGCAACAACGGCACATGATCAGGAAGCAATGGCGTCAGCAGAAACTCACCGGCTTCCTCTTCAGTTACAGCTTGCAGGGTCAGAGAATCAACCACCTCGAGCAGCATGGCGTCCGCATGCAGGTGAAAAAAACCGTGCTCCAGATGGGCACACTGAAAACCGATGGGACCGGTCTCCGTCGAGCTGTAGCCCAGCGAGCGGATCTTCAGCATCGGCCAGTCCCGGGCCAACTGGTCGCGCAGCGTTTGACTGCAAGGTTCTCCAATGTAGTAAAGCCACTTCAGGCTGCACAATTGCACAGCGCCGACTTTCTCATGATTGAACAACGCGGCGGCGAAGGAGGGAGTGCATATCAACGCATCAGCCTTGTGTGCCTCAATAAGCTCGGCAACGCGCTGCACGCCCATCTGTGAACCGGCAGGCAGCAGGCGTGCGCCAATGTGCTGGACGATAGCTGCCGCGTATTGAAAGGCACCCTGCATTTCCCCGGCTGTCAGGCAGTTGACGACCACCTCGGGGCGTTCGTCCGTCGAACCGAACATCCGTGCCCCCAAAGGCACGATTGCAGCGTTGAACGCCCAGGAATGGGTGATCTGTTTGCGATTGCCGGTGCTGCCTCCCGAGGTCAGGGTCAGCCCGCCGCCCGGTGCTCGATGGGAGGCTTCACCGAGGGTGGAAAACAATACGCCGCCGGACTCGTCTTCCACCGCCAGAACCGGCAATCGATGGAGATCGGCCAATCCCCGCACTTCCAGGATTCGCGGATACAGCGCACGGAACCACGACAGTGAGCGTGCGTGAGCCAATTTATTCGCAAACGCCTCGGCCAAAACATCGGTGATCGGTTCATTGCTCATTACCGCGCCCTCCCTGACGAATGCCCAACTCATCGAATCCGCTACGGACGGCGTTCGCCAGAGACTCCAACTGGAGCTGACTGTGGCTCGCGCTGATGGCCAGACGCAAAATGGCCTCGCCCTTGGCCACCACCGGAAACACCGCGGTGGTGACCGCCATGCCCTGCCGGCGCAAATGCTGCGCCAGGCTTATCGCATCTCTCTCGGCCCCGACACGGATAAAACGAATGGGAGACGCGACGTGATGATTGCCCAGCACTGGCCCCAGCAACCTGTCGACCGTGGCGATGTTTCGCCACAGCGCTACCTGCAAATGACCCAGCTCCGGCGACAAATGGATTTTCCCCGAAGCGACTGCCGCGCCCACCCCGCCAACGGATAATGGTCCGCCAAACGTATAGGTCGATGCATGGCGCCGAATCATCTCGGCATCGGCTTCGGTACGCACAGTGATTGCCCCACCGGTTGCGCCGAACGCCTTGGACAGCGATGACAGGAGGATCAGCCGGCCACGCTGTCGTTCTTCCGCCGCGTCCAGCGCGTAACCACCTCCGGCCACGCCATGGATCGAGGTACCGTGGGCGTCATCCGCATAGAGATAACCGTCGAAACGCTCCGCCAGTTGCAACAGGCGATTGATCGGGTAAACACCGCGCATCGAGCCAATGCTGTCGGTCAGGATGATGGGCGTATTACCCGCCGCGACTGCCGTTGAACACGCTTCTTCGACCTGCTCTACATCGCTGCAATCGCGGCGCTGTATCGGGCCGAATTGCCAGAGAATGCCTTGCAGCACTTGCATCGAAGCATGAGCGGCACGGTCGACAATCCAGCACGGGCCACGACGCATGGGATAGGAGGGCATCTCACCGGAACCAAGCAGCGGCAGACAGCCAAGATGTGCACTGCCCACCGAGTTGAAGGTGACTGAATGCCCCTGAAATATCCGGTTCAGCAGTTCATCCAGCTCACGCATGGGTGGCAACAGCGCTCGGGTCCGTGCGGCGGCGAATTGCACGCCGAAGGACTCGACGGAGTGCATCGCCCCCTGAATCAAGCGAGGATCACACTCCAGCCCCAGATAAGAACACGAGAGAAACTCGGTCAGCCGCTCGCCGCTTTCGAGTTCGATCTCTTTGCCTTCACGTTTAGCCAGCTTCAGGCCATTCAGCCCTGCATCGAACAGCTGCTGCTGATCGTCTCGCGCTTGCCGGACACGGTTTTTGACCCAATTGACGGTCGGTTGAAAAGTGTTCATCGGGATACCTGCAAAGAGGGTGTGCGGCGATAGACCTGGACATGCCAGAGCTGGGTTTTTTCTCGCGCAATGTCTGCCTGGTATTGCTGGGTGATATCGCAGAAACCTGCGCAATCGGGTCGCACCACATGCAAATGCCCGCGCATGACCACCTGTGCGTTTCCTGCCAGGGCCGGTGCCAGGCGCTGCAAAAGGTTCTTGCCGGCCGCTTCGGGCATGAAGGAAGGCACGTCCGACAGCGATACGAAATCGATGGCTGTTTCCCCGGCAACGCAGTCGAGGATGTCGGCCTGCACGACGCGTAACTCGCACTGCTGAAGCCCCTCGCGGGCCCGCTGGAAAATCTGCGGATCGCACTCCAGCGGAAAGCCTTGTGGATAACGCAGCTCACCGAAAAACAGCATTTGCAGGAAAAAGCTCTCGCGGACCACCTGAGTGGTGAACAACGTATGGAAAATTTCCAGATACGCCGCGCGGGAACTGATCCCCAGGTTGTTGGGTGGAAACGCGCCCTTGTACAGCAGCGAATTGAGGACTGCTGCGTTTCCCAGCAACGCGATCACGGCTTTCCAGCGCTTGAGCGGAAAGCGGTTTCGGTAATATTCCGTTTGTTCGTCAAGCTGACTGAACTGAAAAATGCCCCGGCCGGCCTTGCCGGTGAACAGTCCGGTGATCTTCGCCAAGCGCTTCAGGGTCTGCTCGAATGCGCCCATGTAGATCGGCGCTTCCCAACTTCGGGACTGAAAAAACACGGACAGCCAGCGACGATCCGCCGGCGGTAAAACCAGTTGCTGGAAGATGGAGCGGCGTCGCGCCCTCATACTTTCCATTCGATAGCCCATGAACGCCATGAACGACTCGTGATCAGTCTGTTCCAGCAGGGCAAAACGCAATCGGGTAAACGCCAGTTGCGGCGCGCTGATATCGGTACAGGTCATGCGTGCCGGGGCGGCGGCCAATAACGGCAAGAGCCGGCCGCCGCATCCGGCGATACCCAGCACGTGACTGGCATGTCTGGGCAGGATCGCGTACTCAAGCGCGGTGTCCTCATCGCCGAGCGTGTAGTTGAGCCGGTCGAAATAATCAGCCATGTCTGCCTCCAGCCATCTGATCGGAACATCGGCGGGCGGCCTTCATTGGTTGGCCAGGGCGTGGAGGAATTCATAACGGGGCGCCAGCCCGTTTTGCCAGGCCTCGAACTGCTCATAAACCGCCTCGAGCATGTTGCCGGTCAGACGCAGGCTGGTTTCCATCACAGTGGCTATCGCATCCCAGTCCTCCTGACGCTTGCAGGTGCGCTGCAGCATCAGTTTGATTTCGTTGAAGTGCTCGATATCAATGTCGGAATGTGCAATGAAGAATGTAAGTTGAGCGGGTTTTAGCGACAGTGTTTCACTCAGGCTATCGATGAGCGGAGTAATGAACTGGTAGGCATTTTCTGCCCAATAACTATAACCAAGCCGTTGTAACGGGTTACCGGTAAAGGAGATCCAATATAAATAAGCGATCAGCACATCAGTGGCCGGAAGTGCAGGCGGAATATCAAACACTTCATTCTTCAAACCAAGACTCATGACATCGTGCAGTGCCATTTTTTCATGGCCGACTTCTTGTGCCGCATGTTCAAAACAGAACTTGGCATACACCGGATTATCCGCATGTCGGACACCGACCAATCCTTGATTTCGCGCATTGTGCGCCGTGTAGTGAAAAGTCTGAATCATATAGATCGCGTACAAGGCTTTGGAAACGCTGCCCTCACGGATGGCTTTCACCAGCCGCGAACTTTCCAGAATATCGGTCCATGACTTTTCGATTCGCTCATCGAGCAGGCTTAATTGTTGTTCAAAACTGAGAGGCGTATTCATCAATGGGGGTCTCCAATGGGTTGGCGAGCAGGTGGGCAGACTGTTGAAGTGCCGTGAGGATTTGCTGCCATTGAGCCGAGAGCAGCCAGTAATCGCCGCGTTGGCGCTGTTCGATGCGAAGGGCGTCGGTGGTGATGGGCGTCAGGCCGAAGCGCTGGAACAGTCGCCGCTGCGGTGATCGGCAGAGCGCGGTAACGCCCTCATAACCCCGCGTGACCGCCCATTCCGTGGCAGCGGCCAGCAGGCCGTTGATCGACATGGGGAACTGAGTTTGCGAGTGACTGATCAAGCGACTGAACTCGACATGGCGCGACAGCGTCGTGGCGGGAGACAGTTGTTGCTGCGCCAGTGAGGCCCATTCGAACGGCGCAGGGGTCACTCTCAATACGGCCGTGGGCCTGTCGTGCTGGTACAACAGAAAGTGGGTACTGCGCGAAATAATCGCCAGGCGTGTTTCAAGTGACCTGGCTCTGGGTGTCAACATGTAGTGTTGCAATCGCAATCGAAAATGACGGGAAACAAACCGTTCAAACTCTCGTGTGTCTGATCCTGCTTCAAGAATAACGATGCGATAGTTTTCATGACGCCTTTTAAAGGTCGTCTGAATCTCCTGCAGATAATCCGTTAATTGCGAATCCCTGATATCCATTTCTTCTCCGCAGCCGTTAACTTTTCGAAGTTTTCTGAGCGCATTGAAATAATGAATGGTTTTAGAAAAATCGCCACTGTGTGGCTTCTGAGAATAACGTCGGAAAAATTACAACAATTGAATACTTAAAGATTCATCTGACGTAGAAAGGAGAAATTCAAAGCAAAAACCGGGCTGTAACTTCAGCCATATGAAGGAAAAATCGTAGATGCGCGTAGTACTCCTCGCCATGGAAGCCGAGGAGTACTCACAGAATCAACCAAGGGTGATATCAGGCCGGGCGCACGATCTTGCCGGTGGCCAGATCCCGAATCAGACTCGGATTCTTGCGACCGCCAAGCGCTCCGCCAAGCACCAGATCGACCTGACCACGGAAATACTGCTCGACCCGCAAGCGCGTGCGCGCTGCCGGCCGCCCCTGCGGATTGGCCGACGTCGAAATCAACGGCCCTACCAGCGAGCACAGATCCCGCACCTGCGGATGATCGCTGACCCGCAGCGCCACGGTGTCATGCACCCCGGTCACCCACTCTGGCAACAGGTTCTGGTGCGGCACCAGCCAGGTGTTCGGGCCCGGCCAGGTGCTGGCCATGCGGTCGATCCAGTCCTGCGGGAAATCCTCGAACAGAAAATCGAACTGACGAATGTTGTCGGCGACGAGGATCAAGCCCTTGTCCACCGAACGGTTCTTGATCGCCAGCAGGCGATCCACCGCTTCTTCATTCCAAGGATCGCACCCCAGCCCCCAGACGGCTTCGGTTGGATAGGCAATCACCGCCCCGGCGCGAACCTCTCGTGCGGCTTGTTGCACACGCCAACTGTTGACCATGAAAAACTCTCCGCAAACAGGTTTCGCGCAGTTTACCGATCTTCAATGTAAAACCTAGCTTACGCGCGCAAACCAGCGGCCGTTTTCGCACACGGCGCGGCCATCCATCTCCAGTTCGGTCAATGCCGCCAGCACTTTGGGCAACGCCCAGCCACTGCTGTCGGCCAGACCCTCGCTGGTGTGCGGTGCGGCGTGCAACAGATCCAGTAGAGGATGATCGGGATCCGGCGCCGAGGCGGACAGCGGCAACTGCTGCCAGCCGCGCAGGGCTTCGAGAATATGCTCGATGGTTTCCACCAACACGGCTCCGTCGCGTATCAGTTGATGACAGCCCCGAGCGCCGGGGTGATGGATCGAACCCGGAATGGCGTACACCTCGCGCCCCTGTTCCGCCGCCAGCCGTGCGGTGATCAAGGAACCGCTGGCGACACTGGCCTCAACCACCAGCACGCCGAGGGACAAGCCGCTGATGATGCGGTTGCGTCTCGGGAAGTTGCTCGCCGTCGGCCCGGTGTCCAGAGGAAATTCCGAAAGCACCGCACTGCCGGACGCAATCATCGCGTCCGCCAGCCGACGGTTGCGCTGTGGATAAAAGTTTTCCAGGCCGGTACCGAGCACGCCGACCGTTTGCCCACCGACATCCACAGCGGCTTGATGCGCCGCCGCATCGATGCCCAGCGCCAGGCCACTGGTGATGACAAATCCGCCCCCCGCGAGACTGCGGGAAAACGCAGCGGCAGTGTCCATGCCCGGGCGGGAAGCGCGGCGACTGCCGACCATCGCCAGTTGCGGCTTTTCCAGAATCTGCGGGTCGCCAGCGACGAACAGCAGGGGCGGAGGGTCAGGAATCTGCGCCAGCAAGGCCGGGTAATCCGCTTGGTCCCACATCAGTAAATGTTGATCCGGACGCTCTAGCCAGCGCAATGCGTGGCTGGCGCCGTCGCGAACTTCAGAACAGCGTCGGGCCTCGGCGCAAGCCGCCGGCAAACCCAGCGAGCGCCAGGCGCTGGCCGGCGCGCCGATCGCCTTCGAGGCGCAGCCGAAGGCTTCGAGCAATTTGGTGAAACGCTTGGGACCGATTTCCGGCAAGCGGTGCAGGCGCAGGCGCGCTTCCAGTTCTGCCGGCGAAACCGACGGGGAGACAGGCATCATCATGGATCATCCTTGATCGTTATAAGGCCCGAACCTTTCGGAACAAGCTGTGGATAACTCTGTTGGTAACTTGTGAAGCCAGCTAAGGATTTCGCACCTTGTCCAGCACCGCCAGCGAGCGCGATGCGTTCAGCACGAGGCCGTAACTGAGTTTGTCGTAGGTGCGGAACACCATCAGCAATCCGGCACGTTCATCCGGGATTTTCAGCGGCTGGCCGGTGATCCGGTCGCGCACGGTTTCCCCGGTTTTCATCACCACCAGCACGTTGCCTTCGGCCAGACCGTCGCGTTTGCCTTTGTTCAGGGTCACCACGTCCATCGCGCCGATCTGCGTGACGCCGCGCGGCACATCGATGATCAGGCCGTTGATGTCGGTGGAGGGCGCGCTGGGCATGAAGGTCGAGTTGATCGAACGCTCTTCGCCGCTGAACAAGCGGTCGCCGAGGCGCACTTCCTGGGTCGTGCGTTGCAGGGCGAGGGTGGCGACGTCGCCTTCGGTGGCGACGATCTCACCACCGCCGATGTCGTCGGCGTTGATCCCCAGAAACTCCTTGCTCTGCGGATCGGTGTAGACCTTGCCCTGGCGGAAGATGCCGTAGACCGGCTGGTTCGGATCGAAATGGCCACGGGCGAAGATCCGGTCACCGGTGCCGCTGAGCACCCGTTCGGCATCGCCGGCGACGATGTACGGCGCCTTGTCGAAGTCCTCGACCTTGTCGACGATGCGGTTGCTCAGCAGAAAGCTGTTGATCGATTTGAGCGGAATGCTCGGAATCGCATCGGCCACCAGACTGGTGCGGATGCGCGGCGACAGCTTGATGGTGCCGCGTGACTCGCCGCGATTGACGGTCAGGCGCGGCTGGCCGTTGACGTAACTGAGCGTCAGCGTGTCGCCCGGATAGATCAGGTTGGGGTTTTCGATCTGCGGATTGGCCCGCCACAACTGCGGCCACTGCCAGGGTTCGCGCAAATATTTACCGGAGATGTCCCAGAGCGTATCCCCCGAAACCACCGTGTATTGCTGTGGAAAACCTTCCTTGAGTTGCACTTGCCCGTGCGCGGTACTGGCCGAGGCCAGAAACAGCAGGGCGAGTAGTGATTTCCTCATGCGGTGAATCCCTTTATTATGTGCGTTCGCGTGAAACGCCAGAGCCCCCGTGGCTCGCTCCCTGCTCTATGCTGAAAATCAAGGAGCTACGTTTCACAACGGTAGCCTGCATCTTCGGACCCGCCAGGCCATCGCCCGACTTTACCTCACACGTGCAGCAATCAAGCTTATGGCCATTTTGAACATCCTCGAATTTCCGGACCCGCGTCTGCGCACTATCGCCAAACCTGTGGCTGTAGTGGACGACGAAGTGCGTCAGCTGGTCGATGACATGTTTGAAACAATGTATGAAGCGCCGGGCATCGGCCTTGCCGCGACCCAGGTCAACGTGCACAAACGTATCGTCGTGATGGACCTTTCCGAAGACCGCACCGAACCGCGGGTGTTCATCAACCCCGAGTTCGAATCGCTGACCGACGAAATGGAGCAATACCAGGAAGGCTGCCTCTCGGTGCCGGGTTTCTACGAAAACGTTGACCGCCCGCAGAAGGTCAAAATCAAGGCTCTGGACCGTGATGGCAAGCCTTACGAACTGATCGCCGAAGGCCTGCTCGCAGTATGCATCCAGCATGAATGCGACCACCTCAACGGCAAGTTGTTCGTCGATTACCTGTCCACGCTCAAACGCGACCGGATCAAGAAGAAACTGGAAAAGCAGCACCGCCAGAACGCTTGATGCCCCTCTCCAAAGGCTTGCTGCGGCAAGCCTTTTTCTTTTTATGAGACTCCCCCATGACTGAGCCACTGCGCATCGTTTTTGCCGGCACCCCGGAATTCGCCGCCGAACACCTCAAGGCCCTGCTGGACAGCCCTTACGAGATCGTTGCGGTCTACACCCAACCGGATCGTCCGGCCGGTCGTGGGCAAAAACTGATGCCGAGCCCGGTCAAACAGCTCGCCCTGGAAAACAATATCCAGGTGTTGCAGCCGCCGACCCTGCGCAACGCTGACGCTCAAGCTGAGCTCGCGGCGCTCAAGCCTGACTTGATGGTGGTGGTCGCCTACGGCCTGATCCTGCCGCAAGCGGTGCTGGATATTCCGCGCCTGGGCTGCATCAACAGCCACGCCTCCCTGCTGCCACGCTGGCGCGGAGCGGCGCCGATCCAGCGCGCCGTGGAAGCGGGCGACGCCGAGAGCGGCGTGACCGTCATGCGCATGGAAGCAGGCCTCGATACCGGGCCGATGCTGCTCAAAGTCGTGACCCCGATCAGCGCCGAAGACACCGGCGGCAGCCTCCACGATCGCCTCGCTGAAATGGGCCCGCCTGCCGTGGTGCAGGCGATTGCCGGTCTGGCCACTGGCACCCTGGAAGGCGAAGTGCAGAACGATGAGCTCGCCACCTACGCGCACAAACTGAACAAGGACGAAGCACGCCTCGACTGGAGCCGACCGGCCGTTGAGCTGGAACGTCTGGTCCGTGCCTTCAATCCATGGCCGATCACCCACAGCACGCTCAATGGAGAAGCGCTGAAAGTGCTGGCGGCGACACTGGCCGAAGGCAAAGGCGCACCGGGCACCATCCTCGGCGCCAGCAAGGACGGTCTGCTCGTCGCTTGCGGCGAACAGGCGCTGTGCCTGACCCGCCTGCAATTGCCCGGCGGCAAGGCGCTGAACTTCAGCGATCTGTTCAACAGCCGTCGTGAGAAATTCGCCACCGGCACCGTGCTGGGCGCAGCGGTGGACGCGCAATGAACCCGCGTCTGGCCGCCGCCAAGGCACTCGCCGCTGTCCTCAGCGGCAAGGCTTCGCTCAACAGCTCCCTGCCGACACAACTGGACAAGGTCGACGATCGCGATCGCGGTTTCACCCAGGACCTGGCGTTCGGCACCGCCCGTTGGCAGCCACGCTTGTCGGCGCTTGCGGAGAAACTGCTGCAGAAACCGTTCAAGGCGGCGGACGCCGATGTCGAGGCGCTGCTGCTGGTCGGTCTCTATCAGTTGCTCTACACCCGCGTCCCGCCGCACGCCGCCATCGGCGAAACCGTCGGTTGCGCCGACAAGCTGAAAAAGCCTTGGGCGAAAGGCCTGCTCAACGCCGTACTGCGCAATGCGCAGCGCGAACATGAGGCGATCTTCGCCGAGCTGGAACGCGATCCGGTGGTGCGCACCGCTCACCCGCGCTGGCTGCAAAAATCCCTGAAGGCCTTCTGGCCTGAGCAATGGGAAGCGATCTGCGAAGCCAACAACGCGCATCCGCCGATGATCCTGCGGGTCAATCGCCGTCATCACAGCCGCGATGCCTACCTGAGTCTGCTGACTGAAGCGGGTATCGCCGCACAGCCATGCACCTTCAGCCGCGACGGCATCATCCTCGACACTGCCGCCGACGTACGCAGCCTGCCGGGCTTCGCCGAAGGCTGGATCAGCGTACAGGACGAAGCCGCGCAACTGGCCGCCGACCTGCTCGACCTCGCGCCGGGCCAGCGAGTGCTGGACGCCTGCTGCGCGCCGGGCGGCAAGACGTGCCACATCCTCGAAGCCGAACCGGCACTGGCCGGCGTGGTGGCGGTGGACCTGGAAGCCAAGCGGCTGGTGCGAGTGAAGGAAAACCTCGAACGTCTCGGCTTGAGCGCCGAACTGATCGCCGCCGACGGTCGCGACACGGCAGCGTGGTGGGACGGCAAACCGTTCCAGCGCATCCTGCTCGACGCGCCATGCTCGGCCACCGGGGTGATTCGCCGTCATCCGGACATCAAGCTGACCCGTCAGGCCGACGACATCGCCGCCCTCGCGCACCTGCAAGGCGAGTTGCTCGACGCGATGTGGAAAACCCTCGAAGTGGGCGGCATCCTGCTCTACGCCACCTGCTCGACCTTGCCGACCGAAAACACCGAAGTCATCGCTGCGTTCCTTGAGCGTACGCCGGGCGCGCGGGAGCTGGATCTGGCCACCGCCGCCGGGATCAAGCAGCCCCATGGTCGCCAATTGCTGGCCCAGCAGGGCGGGCATGACGGGTTCTACTACGCCAAGCTGATCAAGATCGCTGCCGCGCGCGGCTAAACGGATTCAATGGAGTGACTGGATGAAAATCATCATCCTCGGTGCGGGACAGGTCGGCGGTTCGCTGGCTGAACATCTGGCCAGCGAGGCCAATGACATCACGGTGGTCGACACTGACGGCGACCGTCTGCGTGATCTTGGCGATCGCCTCGACATCCGCACCGTGCAGGGCCGAGGCTCGCTGCCGAACATTCTGCGTCAGGCCGGTGCCGACGACGCCGACATGCTGGTCGCGGTGACCAACAGCGACGAAACCAACATGGTTGCCTGCCAGGTCGCTCACACCCTGTTCCACACCCCGACCAAGATTGCCCGGGTGCGCGAAGCGTCTTATCTGACCCGCGAGGAGCAGCTGTTCCAGAACGAGGCGATTCCGGTCGACGTGCTGATCAGTCCCGAGCAGGTCGTCACCAACTACATCAAGCGTCTGATCCAGCATCCCGGCGCCTTGCAGGTGATCGATTTCGCCGAAGGCCAGGCACAACTGGTCGCGGTGCGCGCCTACTACGGCGGGCCGCTGGTAGGCCAGCAGCTGCGCCAGTTGCGCGAACACATGCCGAATGTGGAAACCCGGGTCGCCGCGATTTTCCGCCGTGACCGACCGATCCTTCCCCAGGGCGACACGGTGATCGAGGCCGACGACGAAGTCTTCTTCATCGCCGCCCGTGCGAACATTCGCGCAGTCATGAGCGAAATGCGCCGGCTCGATGAAAGCTACAAACGCATCGTGATTGCCGGCGGCGGGCAGATCGGCGAGCGGCTGGCCGAGGCCATCGAAAGCCGCTACCAAGTGAAGATCATCGAGATGAACCCGGCGCGCTGTCGTTATCTCTCCGACACCCTCGACAGCACCGTGGTGCTGCAGGGCAGCGCGTCGGATCGCGACCTGCTGCTGGAAGAGAACATCGCCGACGCGGACATCTTCCTCGCCCTGACCAACGACGACGAAGCCAACATCATGTCGTCGCTGCTGGCCAAGCGCCTGGGCGCGAAGAAGGTGATGACGATCATCAACAACCCGGCCTACGTCGACCTGATCCAGGGCGGTGACATCGACATCGCCATCAGCCCGCAACTGGCAACCATCGGCACCTTGCTGGCGCATGTGCGGCGCGGCGATATCGTCAGCGTGCACTCATTGCGCCGTGGCGCGGCGGAAGCCATCGAAGCGGTGGCCCACGGAGATTCGAAGTCGAGCAAGGTCATCGGCAAGACCATCGACAACATTGCGCTGCCGCCGGGAACTACCATTGGCGCGATCATCCGCGATGAAGAAGTGATCATCGCCCATGGCGACACGGTGATTGCCGCCGGCGACCATGTGATTCTGTTCCTTGTGGATAAAAAGCATATTCGCGATGTGGAGAAGCTGTTCCACGTGGGCCTGAGTTTCTTCTGACCGACCAAGAGGCGAGACCGATGATCGAATCCCTGGAAAAAATGCTCGCCAAGGGTGTGGATAACTCGCTGCTGCGCTTCGGCTTGGGCAAGGGTTATCTGGATCTGGGAGAGAACGCGAAGGCGGCCGAGCATTTCCAGCATTGCGTCGGCTTTGATCCGAAGTATTCGGCGGCGTGGAAGCTGTTGGGCAAGGCGCAACTGGCGCTGGGTGATCTGGCGGCTGCTCGCCAGGCGTGGGAGCAGGGGCTGGAAGCCGCCCGGGCCCATGGCGACAAGCAGGCCGAGAAGGAGATGACGGTGTTTCTGAAGAAGCTGGATCGGCGGAAGCCATGACGGCTGTGGATAACCCGTTTGTTCAGGTTATCCACAAACGCCCATTGCCGATCAGTACCAGCGCGCCTCGCCCGGCGGACGCTTCTTGAAGCGTTTCATGCTCCACATGTACTGGCTCGGATAAGCCGCCACATAACGCTCGACTACCTGACTCATCGCCGCGCAGGACGTTTCGGTGTCGGTGCTGTACATGGCTTCTGGGGCTGCTTCCAGGATCACCTTGTAGCCGGAACCGTCCGGTAGACGCAGGGCATGCAGGAACACGCCGACAGCTTTGCCACCGGCGAGCATGTTCGGCACGAACTTGCTGGTCAGGGCCTGGGTGGCGAAGAACGGCACGAAGATCCCGGCGGATTCGGCCGGCTCCGGGTCCGCTGGAATCCCCACCTGACCGCCCTTGCGCACTTCCTTGATGACACTGAGGATGCCTTCCTTGGTCGACGCGGCGACTTTGTTGCCCAGTTGCACCCGCTGCTTGCGCAGCAATTCATCCACAGCCTTGAGCTTCGGCGGCCGATAGAAAATGATCGGTTTGCACTGGCTGCAATAGAAGTGGTTGAGCACTTCCCAGTTGCCCAGGTGACTGGTGATGCCAACCACGCCCTTGCCCGAGGCCAGCGCTTCTTTCAGCACCTCGAGGCCTTCGACTTCGCGCACCAGGTCGATGGAACGCTGGGCCGGCCAGATCCAGGCGCAGGCGCTTTCGGTCAGGGACTTGCCGATGTCCTTGAGGCTCTGGCCGACCAGACGCTCGCGTTCGGCCGGGTCCATCTGGGGAAAACATTTGGCGAGGTTGATCCGCACCACATCGCGGGAACGGTTGGGGGTTTTCCACATGATCCAGCCGATTGCCGAACCCACGGCCTGCACGGCCCGCCACGGCAGCAGGGCAAACAGCCGCAGAGCGCCAACCAGCATGGCGCCTTTAAACTTTTCCACAGGTCACTCCTGATCTTGTGCTGTGCGCGAGGCGGCCATTCTAACCGCCGTTGACGAGCTGCGCGTAGCGGTCGCAGTCCTGAGTGTGATCCATGACCATGCCCGAGGCCTGCATCAGCGCGTAGCAGATGGTCGGGCCGACGAAGGTGAAACCGGCCTTTTTCAGGCCTTTGCTCATGGCCACGGCTTGCGGGGTGATGGCCGGGACTTCGCTGCGATCCTTGAAATGATTGATCACCGGGCGGTTATCCACAAACGACCAGAGGAAGTCCACCGGATCCTCGAGCGCCAGCCAGGCCTGGGCGTTGCGTCGGGCGGCGTTGAGTTTGAGGCGATTGCGGATGATTCCCGGATCGAGCATCAATTCATCGATTTCCGCGTCGCTCATTTGCGCCACGCGCTGTACGTCGAAGCCGAACAACACCTCGCGATATCGCTCGCGCTTGCGCAGCACGGTGATCCACGACAGCCCGGCCTGGAACCCTTCGAGCAAAAGCAACTCGAACAAACCCTGCGCATCGCGTAGCGGCGTACCCCACTCCTGATCGTGGTAAGCCATGTACAGCGGATCTTCGTTGCACCAAAAGCAGCGTGGCATAAGGCTCCAGGGGGTGGAGGTGCGACTGAATCGGGTATACTCCCGCTCTTTAAATCGCAGCCCAAGAAACAGGTGAATTTCGTGAGCCAGCCTACGCCAGCCGTGCGTACCTTCCAAGACTTGATCCTCGCGCTCCAGCAGTACTGGGCCGAGCAAGGTTGTGTGGTACTTCAGCCCTACGATATGGAAGTAGGCGCCGGCACTTTCCACACCGCGACATTCCTGCGCGCCATCGGCCCGGAAACCTGGAACGCCGCCTACGTGCAGCCAAGCCGCCGTCCGACTGACGGCCGTTACGGCGAAAACCCGAACCGTCTGCAGCACTACTATCAGTTCCAGGTGGTTCTGAAACCGAACCCGGACAACTTCCAGGAACTGTACCTGGGCTCCCTCAAGCATGTCGGCCTGGACCCGCTGGTCCACGACATCCGCTTCGTCGAAGACAACTGGGAATCGCCGACCCTCGGCGCCTGGGGTCTGGGCTGGGAAGTCTGGCTGAACGGCATGGAAGTGACTCAGTTCACCTACTTCCAGCAAGCGGGCGGCATTGAGTGCTACCCGGTGACCGGCGAGATCACCTACGGTCTCGAGCGTCTGGCCATGTACCTGCAAGGCGTGGATTCGGTCTACGACCTGGTCTGGGCTGACGGTCCGTTCGGCAAAGTGACCTACGGCGACGTGTTCCACCAGAACGAAGTGGAGCAGTCCACCTACAACTTCGAACACGCCAACGTCGACAAGCTGTTCGAACTGTTCGACTTCTATGAAAGCGAAGCCAAGCGCCTGATCGAACTCGACCAGCCGCTGCCGTTGCCAAGTTACGAAATGGTCCTGAAGGCCTCGCACACCTTCAACCTACTGGATGCGCGCCGAGCGATCTCGGTGACCGCGCGTCAGCAATACATTCTGCGCGTGCGCACCCTGGCGCGTTCCGTCGCTCAAGCCTACCTGCTGGCCCGCGCCAAGCTGGGCTTCCCGATGGCAACCCCGGACCTGCGTGACGAAGTACTGGCCAAGCTGGAGGCTGCACAATGAGTGCTCAAGATTTTCTGGTTGAACTGGGCACCGAAGAACTGCCACCCAAAGCCCTGAACACCCTGGCCGAAGCGTTCCTGGCCGGTATCGACAAGGGCCTGCAAGCCGCTGGCCTGAATTACGAGAGCAAAACCGTCTACGCCGCGCCGCGTCGTCTGGCTGTGCTGATCACTGCGCTGGCCACCCAGCAGCCGGATCGCAGCATCAACCTCGACGGCCCGCCGCGTCAGGCCGCGTTCGATGCCGACGGCAATCCGACTCAAGCGGCACTGGGTTTTGCCAAGAAGTGCGGCGTCGAGTTGAGCGAAATCGACCAGAGCGGTCCGAAACTGCGCTACAGCCAGAACATCGCCGGCAAGCCGACCGCCAGCCTGCTGCCGACCATCGTCGAAGACTCGCTGAACGACCTGCCGATCCCGAAACGCATGCGTTGGGGGGCGCGCAAGGAAGAGTTCGTGCGTCCGACCCAGTGGCTGGTGATGCTGCTCGGCGATCAGGTCATCGACTGCACGATCCTCGCGCAGAAGGCTGGCCGTGAATCCCGTGGCCACCGTTTCCACCACCCGCAAAGCGTGCGCATCGGTTCGCCGTCGAGCTACCTGGCCGACCTGCGTGCCGCCTACGTGCTGGCCGACGCCAACGAGCGTCGCGAAATCATCAGCAAGCGCACCGAAGAACTGGCGACCCGTCAGGAAGGCACCGCGATCGTGCCTCCTGCGTTGCTCGACGAAGTGACCGCGCTGGTCGAGTGGCCGGTGCCGCTGGTGTGCTCGTTCGAGGAACGCTTCCTCGACGTGCCGCAGGAAGCGCTGATCACCACCATGCAGGACAACCAGAAGTATTTCTGCCTGCTGGATGCCGACGGCAAGTTGCTGCCACGTTTCATCACTGTGGCCAACATCGAATCCAAAGACCCGCAGCAGATCATCGCCGGTAACGAGAAGGTGGTTCGCCCACGCCTCACCGACGCCGAGTTCTTCTTCAAGCAGGACAAGAAGCAGAAGCTCGAAGCGTTCAACGATCGCCTGCAGAACGTGGTGTTCCAGGAAAAACTCGGCAGCGTCTACGACAAGGCCGAGCGCGTGTCGAAACTGGCGGCGTACATCGCCGCACGCATCGGCGGCAACGCTTCGTGGGCTGCCCGTGCTGGCCTGCTGTCCAAGTGCGACCTGGCGACCGAAATGGTCGGCGAGTTCCCGGAGATGCAAGGTGTCGCCGGCTACTACTACGCCCTCAATGACGGCGAGCCGGAAGACGTCGCCCTGGCGCTGAACGAGCAGTACATGCCGCGCGGCGCCGGCGCTGAACTGCCTGCCACCCTGACCGGTGCGGCCGTGGCCATCGCCGACAAGCTCGACACCCTGGTCGGCATCTTCGGCATCGGCATGCTGCCGACCGGCAGCAAAGACCCGTATGCCCTGCGCCGTGCGGCACTGGGCGTGCTGCGGATCCTGATCGAGAAACAACTGGATCTGGACCTGAACGACGCCGTGGCATTCGCCGTGAATGCCTTCGGTGCCAAGGTCAAGGCTGCCGGCCTGAACGACGCGGTGCTGGAATTCATCTTCGACCGTCTGCGTGCGCGTTACGAAGACGAAGGCGTGGATGTCGCCACCTACCTGTCGGTGCGTGCCCTGAAGCCGGGTTCGGCGCTGGACTTCGACCAGCGTGTGCAAGCGGTTCAGGCCTTCCGCAAACTGCCGGAAGCGGCAGCACTGGCGGCGGTGAACAAGCGCGTATCGAACCTGTTGAGCAAGGTAGAAGGCTCGGTGCCGACCGAAGTCCAGGCCAAGTACTTCGACAATGCCAACGAGTTCTCGCTGTACTCGGCGATCCAGCAAGCGGACCAGGCTGTACAGCCAATGGCCGCGGCGCGTCAGTACAACGAATCGCTGGCACGCCTGGCTGCACTGCGCGAGCCGGTGGACGCGTTCTTCGACGCGGTGATGGTCAATGCCGACGACGCCAATGTGCGGGCCAACCGTTACGCGCTGCTGGCGCGTCTGCGTGGCCTGTTCCTGGGCGTTGCCGACATTTCGCTGCTGGGTTGAGGGGATTGCTGTTGAAACTGCTGATTCTCGATCGGGACGGAGTGATCAATTACGACTCCGACGCTTACATCAAGTCGGTGGAGGAGTGGATTCCGCTCCCCGGCTCGATCGAAGCGATTGCGCAGTTGAGCAAGGCCGGCTGGACGGTGGCGGTCGCCACCAACCAGTCGGGCATTGCTCGCGGCTACTACGACCTCGCCACCCTCGATGCCATGCACGCGCGCCTGCGCGAACTGGTGGCGGAGCAGGGCGGTGAAGTCGGGCTGATCGTGTATTGCCCGCATGGGCCGGATGAGGGTTGCGACTGCCGCAAGCCGAAACCGGGGATGTTGAAAATCATCGCACAGCATTACAACGTCGCGCTGACGAATGTCTGGTTCGTCGGCGACAGCCTTGGTGACCTGGAGGCCGCCAAAGCCGTCGATTCACAGCCCGTTTTGGTAAAGACCGGGAAAGGCGAAAAGACTCAGGCCAAGACCTTGCCGGTGGGCACCCTGATTTTTGACGATCTCGCGGCGATTGCCGCAGAACTTATCCACAACTAGAGTGCTTCTGATGTTCCTGACCAGGGATTGATCGGGAGTGCGCTTGAACAGTCGGGCATTGCCCGTAACGGTAAACGTCGCCATGTCGATACTGCAGGCCATCAGAATCTTCCTCTTTTACCTGCTGCTGGGTACCACCGCTCTGCTGTGGTGCAGCCTGAGCTTTTTTATCGCGCCCTTTCTGCCGTTCAAGGCGCGCTATCGTTTCATCAACGTGTACTGGTGCCGTTGCGCCTTGTGGTTGACCAAGGTGTTCCTCGGTATCCGTTACGAAGTCAAAGGCGCGGAAAACGTGCCTGACCGGCCCTGCGTGATTCAATCGAACCACCAGAGCACCTGGGAGACGTTTTTTCTCTCCGCTTATTTCTCGCCCTTGAGCCAAGTGCTCAAACGCGAATTGCTGTATGTGCCGTTCTTCGGCTGGGCCATGGCCATGCTGCGGCCGATCGCGATTGACCGCGACAACCCGAAAGCCGCCCTCAAGCAGGTGGCGGCGAAAGGTGACGAGCTGCTCAAGGACGATGTCTGGGTGCTGATTTTCCCTGAAGGCACTCGCGTTCCCCATGGCACCATCGGCAAGTTCTCCCGCAGTGGCAGCGCATTGGCGGTGAATGCGGCGCTTCCGGTACTGCCGATTGCACACAATGCCGGCAAGTTCTGGCCGAAAATCGGTTGGGGTAAAAAGCAGGGTGTGATCACCGTGGTCATCGGTGAGCCGATGTACGCCGAGGGCAGTGGCCCGCGCGCCATCGCCGATCTGAATGACCGGGTGCAGGCGTGGAACGAGAAAACGCAACGAGAAATGGGCTCGCTGCCTCCGGCCCCTCAGGCACCGGCTGCGAACGATCAGATCGCTGTCTGAGATTTGTGGATAACCTGTGTACGGTTTGTTCGCAAAATCCCGAATTATCGAATTAACTTACTGATTTACTTATATATTTCCGAAGCTGATAAAACACCGTAAAAGGTGCATAAGTTTTTTTCGGAAGTAAGGAAACCGGCTGATATAGCCGGTTTTTTTATGCCTGCTCTTCAGGAATCAGTGGCAGTTCCAGACGGAACGTCGTGCCTTGATCGACCACGCTCAGGCATTCGATTCGGCCGCCATGGTGATCCACAACGGCTTTGACCATCGACAGTCCAAGCCCCACGCCATCGATACCCTGCGCAGAGGAAAACCGCCGGTACTGGCTGAACAGGTCAGGCAGTTCTTCTGCAGCGATGCCTTTGCCTTGATCGGACAGCTCACAACGCAGCCAGTCGTTGTCGCAACTGACATGCAGATTCACTGTGGATCCGGCCGGGCTGTACTTGATCGCATTTTCCAGCAGGTTGAACAGGGCGCGGGTCAACAAGCCTTGATCGGCCAGAATCAGACGCTCCTGTGATTGTTCGTCCATGTCGCTCAAGAGCTCGATGCGTTTTTGCTGAGCGATGGGCAACGCCTGATCCAGAACGTCCATGACCAGCATCCCGAACAGGCTCGGTTGAAACTGGTACGCCTCGGATTCCGCACGGGCCAGCAGAACAAAGCCGTCGGTGAGTTCCAGCGCCCGGCGTACCTGGCGCTCAATCTGTTCGAACAGCGGTGAATCCGTTCCCGTCTGATGTCGGTGTACCTCGAGCAAGGCAAGAATCGCCGAATGGGGCGCGCGCAGGTCATGGGACAGGAAGCGCAGCAACACACCGCGCTGTTCCTCGGCGGCGCGTTCGGCGCTCAGATCAGTGAGACTCAAGAGCCAGCCGATCGGCAGGTCGCCATCGACTGGCAACAGCGCGGCGCGCTCCAGGCGCAGGCTACGTTCCTTGTGGTCACGAAACTCCAGCAGAGGCAGCTCGGAGAGCGGTGGGCGCGACTCTGTGGACAACTCCGGATAGCCCAGGCTCGCCAGTTGATCGAGCACATCCTCGCCCACCAGATTGTGGTCGAACAGGCTCCGGGCCTTGCGATTGCCCAACAAGACTTGCCCCCGTGGATCGCTGATCAGCGACGCGACCGGCAGATACTCCAGCCCGTCGGCAATGAATCGGCGGGTATCGCGGGTACGGCTCATGGCTTGCTCAAGCGCCATGATCTGCCCCTGCAAGCGATCGGCGCTGGGAAACTGCGCCCGACGTCGTTCAGGGAAGACTTTCGGTTCACTGTCCAGCCGCGCCAGCTCCCAGCCGAAGTAGGTCAGCACCACACTCAGGCGTCGCCAGTTCCAGATCAGATAACCGAATAACATGCCCAGCACCGCCGGCGTGGGTGACCACCAACGCCGCATTTCAGCCAGGCCTGCACTGGTCAGCAGCACACAGGCCATCCCGCCCAATGTTAGCCAGAGTGCCAGACGCGGGCGCCACAGCAGCAACCCAAGTACGCACGCGACCAAGGCAACTGAAAGTCCCGCGCCCATCAACGGCGCCGGATCATGCAAATTGATCTGCGCACGCCAGGAAAGCAGTGCAGTCAGCGGCAACAGCACTAGACTTATCCACACCCACTCGCGCACCAGTTGCCGGAACAAACGCTGAACCTGGCTGGGTACGCGGCTTTCGCGTCGGCGGTGGTTATTCATGGGGAACAGGGCAGGGCGGGTTGAATGGTTTCATAGGCGGCCGGTCTGAGGACGTAGACCCGAAGAATCATAGCGGCTCCCCCCTCGGCGTGCCGCTTACTTTCACTGCATGGAGTGAGCCGATCCGGTCGGCACCCATTGCCCGAGCGACAAGGAACCACCGCGTATGCGCGTTGCGATACTGGACGATGAACCCGCCGAACTGCGCCGGGTCGAGCAGACCCTGCAACAAATGGCCGAGGCCGGAGGACAGCCCTGGTCACTGCACAGCTTCGAAAGCGGTGAAGACCTGCTGCGACAGTTGCGCCGGGAAACCTTCGACCTGCTGATCCTCGACTGGCAACTGCCCGACCTCACCGGCCTGGCGCTGCTGCGCTGGACCCGCGAACACATGGAAGCCCCGCCGGCGGCCATCATGCTCACCAGCCGCGATGGCGAGAGCGATATCGTCCAGGCCCTGAATGCGGGTGCCGACGATTATGTCAGCAAGCCGTTTCGGCCCAATGAACTGAAGGCGCGCGTGGCGGCGGTATTGCGCCGGCACAGCCTGCAACGAAGCGCACCGGCCGAGGTTCTGCGTTTCAACGACTTGGTGTTCGACGACGCCGAACTCACCGTTACCCGCGACGGGAAACCGATTGTTATGACTGAACGTGAGTATCGCCTCGCCCATTGTCTGTTCAGCAACCTCGGCCGACCACTGTCACGGGATTACCTGTACGAACGATTCTGGCCCCACGAAGAGATGTCCACCTCGCGACCGCTGGACACGCATATCTATCGCCTGCGCAACAAGCTCGGGCTGACGGCGGATCGGGGTTGGCAATTGCTGACGATTTATGGGTATGGGTATCGGTTGGAGAGTGTGGCGGCAGGGGAGTGAATCGCAGGCAATAAAAAAAGGCCAACGCTGGTGCGTTGGCCTTTTCGTTGGTACTGACCAGGATCAGAAATCCAGGTTGGACACCGCCAGAGCATTGCTCTCGATGAAGTCACGGCGAGGTTCGACCGCATCACCCATCAGGGTGTTGAAGATCTGGTCTGCGCCAATGGCGTCTTCGATGGTGACTTTCAGCATGCGGCGCACGCTTGGGTCCATGGTGGTTTCCCACAGCTGATCCGGGTTCATTTCACCCAGACCTTTGTATCGCTGGATGGTGTGGCGCTTGGTGCTTTCGGCCATCAGCCAGTCCAGGGCTTCCTTGAACTCGGTGACCGCTTTCTTGCGCTCGCCACGCTGGATGTACGCGCCTTCGTCGAGCAGGGTGCTCAGTTGAGCGCCGAGGGTGACGACGGTCTTGTAGTCGTTGCTGCCGAAGAAATCGCGGTTGAAGGTGACGTAGTTCGACAGGCCGTGGGAGATCAGTTCGACCTCTGGCAGCCACACGCCACGCTCGCGGTCTTCACGCAGGCTGGCCTTGTAGACCAGGCCCGACTTCTCGACGGTGCGCAGACGGACTTCGTACTGGGCCAGCCAGTCCTGCATCTTGGCGTGATCGCCGAGCATTTCCAGGCTGACGGCCGGCAGGTAGATGAAGTGCTCGGTCAGCTCCTGCGGGTACAGGCGCGACAGACGCTTGAGGGTCTTCATCACCATGCGGAAGTCATTCACCAGACGTTCCAGCGCTTCGCCGGAAATGCCCGGGGCGTCTTCGTTCAGGTGCAGGCTCGCATCTTCCAGGGCCGACTGCGTCATGTACTCTTCCATGGCGTCGTCGTCTTTGATGTATTGCTCTTGCTTGCCTTTCTTGACTTTGTACAGCGGCGGCTGGGCGATGTAGATGTAGCCGCGCTCGATCAGCTCAGGCAACTGACGGAAGAAGAAGGTCAGCAGCAGGGTACGGATGTGCGAACCGTCGACGTCAGCATCGGTCATGATGATGATGTTGTGATAGCGCAGCTTGTCGATGTTGTACTCTTCGCGACCGATGCCGCAGCCCAGCGCTGTGATCAGGGTGCCCACTTCCTGGGACGAGATCATCTTGTCGAAACGGGCTTTCTCGACGTTGAGGATCTTGCCCTTCAGCGGCAGGATGGCCTGGGTCTTGCGGTTACGTCCCTGCTTGGCAGAGCCGCCCGCGGAGTCACCTTCCACGAGGTACAGTTCGGACAGCGCCGGGTCTTTTTCCTGACAGTCAGCGAGCTTGCCCGGCAGACCGGCGATGTCCAGCGCGCCTTTGCGGCGGGTCATCTCACGGGCCTTGCGCGCCGCTTCACGGGCACGGGCAGCGTCGATCATCTTGCCGACGACCAGTTTGGCTTCGTTCGGGTTTTCCAGCAGGAAGTCGGAGAAGTACTTGCCCATTTCCTGTTCAACCGCGGTCTTCACTTCGGAAGACACCAGCTTGTCTTTGGTCTGGGAGCTGAACTTCGGATCCGGCACCTTCACCGAGATGATCGCGGTCAGGCCTTCACGGGCATCGTCACCGGTGGTGGCGACTTTGTGCTTTTTCGCCAGACCTTCCTGCTCGATGTAGTTGTTCAGGTTACGCGTCAGCGCGGAACGGAAGCCCACCAGATGGGTGCCGCCGTCGCGCTGCGGAATGTTGTTGGTGAAGCACAACAGGTTCTCGTTGAAGCTGTCGTTCCACTGCAGGGCGATTTCCACGCCGATGCCGTCTTCACGCTGGATGTTGAAGTGGAACACCTGGTTGACCGCAGTCTTGTTGGTGTTCAGGTATTCAACGAACGCACGCAGGCCGCCTTCGTACTTGAACAGCTCTTCCTTGCCGCTGCGCTCATCCTTGAGGACGATGCCGACACCGGAGTTGAGGAAGGACAGTTCACGAATGCGCTTGGCCAGGATGTCCCAGCTGAAGTGAATGTTTTTGAAGGTTTCGCTGGAAGCCTTGAAGTGGATCTGGGTACCGGTGGTTTCGCTGTCGCCAACGATCGCCATCGGTGCCTGAGGTACGCCGTGGACGTAGGTCTGTTCCCAGATCTTGCCGCTGCGGCGAACGGTCAGGACCAGCTCTTCGGACAGCGCGTTCACAACCGAAACGCCTACACCGTGCAGACCGCCGGATACCTTGTAGGAGTTGTCGTCGAACTTACCGCCGGCGTGGAGGACGGTCATGATGACCTCGGCGGCGGAAACGCCTTCCTCTTTGTGCACGTCTACCGGGATGCCACGGCCGTTGTCTTTAACGGTGATGGACTCATCCGGGTGGATGATGATGCTGATGTCGTCGCAATGGCCGGCGAGGGCTTCGTCGATCGAGTTGTCGACCACCTCGAACACCATGTGGTGCAGACCGCTGCCATCGTCGGTGTCACCAATGTACATACCGGGACGTTTGCGCACGGCATCCAGGCCTTTCAGCACTTTAATGCTTGATGAGTCGTACGTATTTTCTTCGCTCAATGCCTTCACTCCCGATGGTCGTGGGTCTGGGTGATACGGCCCTGTTCCACGTGGAACAGAGCGACTGGCGTTTCCGTCTGCCAGCCTTCCCTCAATAATTCGTGATCTACACAGGTGATAAAGACCTGGCAGCGTAAGTCTTCCAGCAAACGGCACAGCGCGCGACGGTGGCTCTCGTCCAGCTCGGACGGCAAGTCATCCACCAGATAAATACACTGGCCGCGTCGGGCCTGGCTCACCAGATGCCCCTGGGCAATCCGCAACGCACAGACCACCAACTTCTGCTGACCCCGGGACAAGATGTCCGCGGCGTTGTGTGCGCCCAACCTAAGACGCAAGTCAGCCCGTTGTGGCCCAGCCTGGGTGTGACCCATCTGCTGGTCCCGTTGCAAGGATCCAGCGAGTACAGCGCTCAATTCCCGGTCTTTGTCCCAGCCTCGGTAATAGCTGAGCGTCAAACCTTCGAGCTCAACCAGTTCGCTCAAGGTTTGTTCAAAGACTGGTTTCAAGGCTTTGATGTAAGCGCGGCGGTATTCATCGATTTCAGCGCTGGCCTGGCACAGTTCCCTGTCCCAAACCGCTTGCGAAACGGCGTCAAGTGTACCATGCCGCAGCCAGGAGTTTCTCTGGCGCAAGGCCTTCTGCAAACGCTGCCAAGTGGCCATGAACCGCGGTTCAACGTGGAACACGCCCCAGTCGAGAAACTGCCGGCGAATCTTCGGCGCGCCTTCCAGCAGGCGGAAGCTGTCGGGGTTGATCAACTGCAGCGGCAGGATCTCCGCCAGTTGTGCCGCACTGCGGGCATTCTGACCGTCAATGCGAATCTGGAACTCGCCCTGACGATCGCGAGATATCCCCAATGCACTATGGCCACCCTCGGCAAGTTCGACTTGGCCGAATACAGTGCAGGCGAGTTGCTCATACTGGATGACCGGCAACAGCCGCGTGCTACGAAACGAACGGGCAAGCCCCAGCAGGTGAATGGCTTCCAGAACACTGGTTTTGCCGCTGCCGTTGGCGCCGTAAAGAATGTTGATTCGGGGGGAAGGGGAGAAGGTCACCGGGTGCAGATTGCGCACCGCGGTGACCGAGACGCGACTTAGCGACATCCAGAGTCAGCTGATTACAGACGCATCGGCATAACAACGTAAGCCGAATCGTCGTTGTCGGACTCTTGCACCAGCGCACTGCTGTTGGAGTCGGACAGGATCAGACGAACCTGCTCGGTGGTCATCACGCCCAGCACGTCGAGCAGATAGCTGACGTTGAAGCCGATTTCCAGGGAGCCGCCGTTGTATTCCACGCCTACTTCTTCTTCCGCTTCTTCCTGCTCCGGGTTGTTGGCCTGGATCTTCAACTGACCGCTGGCCAGTTGCAGACGGATACCGCGGTACTTCTCGTTGGACAGAATCGCGGTACGGCTGAACGCTTCACGCAGCGCCTGACGATCGCCCAGTACCAATTTGTCGCCGCCTTTCGGCAGAACACGCTCGTAGTCCGGGAACTTGCCGTCGACCAGCTTGGAGGTGAAGGTGAATTCGCCGGTGGTCGCGCGGATGTGGTGCTGGCCCAGCACGATGCTGACATTGCCATCCGGCTCGGTGAGCAGACGTGCCAGTTCGAGAATACCTTTACGCGGCACAATCACCTGATGGCGATCCTGCTGACCGATGTCGGCCTGCATCGAGCACATGGCCAGACGGTGACCGTCGGTGGCCACGGCACGGATCACACCGGTCGACACTTCCAGCAACATACCGTTGAGGTAGTAACGCACGTCCTGTTGAGCCATGGCGAAACTGGTGCGTTCGATCAGGCGACGCAGCTTGCTCTGTTCCAGGCTGGTGGTCAGCGAACCCGGGCCTTCTTCCACAGTCGGGAAATCGTTGGCCGGCAGGGTCGACAGGGTGAAACGGCTACGGCCGGCTTTCACCACCAGCTTCTGCTCGTCGACCTTGATGTCGATCAGCGCATCGTTCGGCAGGCTCTTGCAGATGTCCATCAGCTTGCGCGCCGGCACGGTGATGGAACCTGTTTCAGCCGGCTCCTCGAGTTGCACGCGACCAACCAGCTCGACTTCCAGGTCGGTACCGGTCAGCGACAGTTGCTGGCCATCGACAACCAGCAGCACGTTGGACAGTACCGGCAAGGTCTGTCGGCGCTCGACGACGCCTGCGACCAGTTGCAGGGGTTTCAACAGGGCTTCGCGTTGAATGGTGAAATGCATGGTCTAGTCCCTTGCCTTAATAAGCTGCGCTGGTGTTCATCAAGTGGTCAGTGTACGCAGCAGGTTCTTGTAGTCCTCGCGGATGTCCGCGTCGGATTCCTTAAGTTCATTGATCTTGCGGCAGGCGTGCAACACGGTCGTGTGGTCGCGACCGCCAAACACATCGCCGATTTCCGGCAGGCTGTGGTTGGTCAGTTCCTTGGACAATGCCATGGCGACCTGACGCGGACGAGCGACCGAACGCGAGCGGCGTTTGGACAGCAAGTCGGAGATCTTGATCTTGTAGTACTCGGCGACGGTGCGCTGAATGTTATCCACAGAGACCAGTTTGTCCTGCAACGCCAACAGGTCTTTCAGGGATTCGCGAATCAACTCGATGGTGATGTCGCGGCCCATGAAGTGCGAGTGGGCGATCACGCGTTTCAGCGCGCCTTCCAGCTCACGGACGTTGGAGCGAATGCGCTGGGCAATGAAGAACGCCGCATCGTGTGGCAACTCGACTTTGGCCTGGTCGGCCTTCTTCATCAAGATCGCTACGCGGGTTTCCAGCTCCGGCGGCTCGACGGCAACCGTCAGGCCCCAGCCGAAGCGGGATTTAAGGCGCTCTTCAAGGCCTTCGATTTCTTTCGGGTAGCGGTCACTGGTGAGAATGACCTGCTGGCCACCTTCAAGCAGGGCGTTGAAGGTGTGGAAAAACTCTTCCTGGGAACGTTCCTTGCGGGCGAAGAACTGAATGTCGTCGATCAGCAGGGCGTCCACCGAACGGTAGAAACGCTTGAACTCGTTGATCGCGTTCAGTTGCAGCGCCTTGACCATGTCGGCCACGAAACGCTCGGAATGCAGGTACACGACCTTGGCATTCGGGTTCTTCTTTAATAGATGGTTACCCACCGCGTGCATCAAGTGCGTTTTACCCAGACCTACGCCGCCATAAAGAAAGAGCGGGTTATAGCCGTGCTTGGGATTGTCTGCCACTTGCCAGGCCGCTGCTCGGGCGAGCTGGTTGGATTTACCTTCGACGAAGTTCTCGAAGGTGAAAGTGCGGTTCAGGTAGCTGGTGTGCTTGAGCGCGCCTTCGACCTGCACAGTGCGCTGTTCGGCACGAACCGGGGCCTGTTGCGAAGCGGCACCAGCCATCGGATCGAAGCTGTCGCGGGACGGCTCTTCACTGATTTCTTCGGTTTTCTGCGTCGAGCGCTTGGTCGGTGCAGGCGTGGGAGCTGGCGCTGGAACGCTGGCCGGCGCGGCATTGGCCTGAGCCTGGGACACTTGCGCAGCAGCCAATGGCGCATTCGGTGCGGCACGCGGCGCTGAACTGCGTTTGCTGCCTATTAATAAGGAGAGCGACGGTGCCAGACCGTTGCCATGCTCATCCAGCAGTTCAAGGACGCGCCCCAGGTACTTTTCGTTGACCCAGTCCAGAACAAAACGGTTCGGTGCGTAGACGCGCAACTCGTCGCCTTCGGCTTCGACCTGTAGTGGACGGATCCAGGTGTTGAATTGTTGGGCAGGCAGCTCTTCGCGCAAAAGCTCCACGCACTGCTGCCAAAGTTCCACTGACACGGATATCCCCTAAGTTGAAAGCCGGTGAGGCAAAAACAAGCGGCCATTGTAGCGGCCAGTCGTCCACTTATCCACATGCAGGTTGCCCGGTGGACATGATTTATCAATGCGTTAAACGAGAAAAAGGCGACCGACGGTGTGTGCATAAGCTCTGTGGATAACCCTATCTGAGCACACTGGACAATTGGGGGCGAAACTCGGTGGATAACCAGCCTGTGGATAACAACCCATTCCACACACAGGTTATCCGACAGCGCAGCACAGGCTGAACACGGTTTTCCACTGTAGTTGTCATTCTCTGTACATCGCTTGAAACAAGGCCTTGAGCCAGTTATCCACAGACAGTGGGGTTCCTAGCTTTTACAAGCTTTACAGAAAAGCTTTAAATAATTCCCTTCTTTATTTTTATCTCTGGCAAACGGGTAATCAGGTCCTGGACGCTCTGAAGATCTATTTATAAGGAAACGTTGGTTGGAAATTGACCTATTGGCTTGCTTTCTCTAGAATCCCCGGTCTCTTAAAACGGGGGCCATTCCGGCCCGTTGTGGACGAACCAGGTAACACGACATGAAACGTACTTTCCAACCAAGCACTATCAAACGCGCTCGTACCCACGGTTTCCGTGCTCGCATGGCTACCAAGAACGGTCGTGCCGTACTGTCGCGTCGTCGCGCCAAAGGCCGCGCACGTCTGGCAGTTTGATAATCCGGCACTGGAGGTGAGTCAGGACTTCAGTCGGGAAAAGCGTCTGCTTACACCCCGGCATTTCAAGGCAGTCTTTGACTCCCCTACCGGCAAGGTTCCGGGGAAAAATCTCCTGCTCCTTGCGCGCAACAACGATCTCGATCACCCCCGTCTCGGGCTGGTTATCGGGAAAAAGAGCGTCAAGCTCTCCGTCGAGCGCAATCGCCTCAAACGTCTTATGCGCGAATCGTTTCGCCTGCACCAGGATTCACTGGTCGGCTGGGACATCGTTATCGTCGCGCGCAAGGGTTTGGGTGACGTAGAAAACCCCGAATTGATTCAGCATTTCGGCAAACTCTGGAAACGTCTGGCACGCAACAAGCCGGTACCAGCAGTCAAAACCGAAACTGTAGGGGTAGACAGTCCAGATGCGTAAACTGGCACTCGTTCCGATCCAGTTTTATCGCTACGCCATTAGTCCCCTGATGGCCAGTCACTGTCGTTTCTACCCCAGCTGTTCTTGCTACGCGTATGAAGCCATCGAAAATCATGGCCTTCTGCGCGGTGGCTGGCTGACCTTTCGTCGTTTAGGTCGCTGTCATCCGTGGAATCCCGGTGGTTATGACCCGGTTCCACCTATCCCTACCTCCCGTTCTTCTTCGATGGCCGAGTAATCATGGATATCAAACGCACGATCCTGATCGTCGCCCTGGCAATCGTGTCCTACGTCATGGTCCTTAAATGGAACCAGGACTATGGCCAGGCTGCCCTGCCGACTCAGAATGTTGCTTCCAGTACGACTACATCCGGTTTGCCGGACACCGCCACTGGCAATAATGTTGCTGCCAGTGACGATATTCCGCGCGCCGCAAGCGATACCAGCGCACCTGCCGAAACGCCGGTCGCCGTCAGCAAGGATCTGATCCAGATCAAGACCGACGTGCTCGATCTGTCGATCGATCCACAAGGTGGTGATGTTGCTCAGTTGACCTTGCCGCTGTATCCACGTCGTCAGGATCGTCCGGACGTTCCGTTCCAGCTGTTCGACAACGGTGGCGAACGTACCTATCTGGCACAGAGCGGTCTGATTGGTACCAATGGTCCGGATGCAAACCCGGCCGGTCGCCCGATCTACTCTTCGGAGAAGAAGACTTATCAACTGGCTGACGGTCAGGACCAACTGGTCGTCGACCTGAAATTCAGCAAGGACGGCGTCAATTACATCAAGCGTTTCACTCTGAAACGTGGCCTGTATGACGTGACCGTGACCTATCTGATCGACAACCAGAGCGCTCAGCCCTGGTCCGGTTCGATGTTCGCCCAGCTGAAACGCGACGCCAGCGCCGATCCTTCGTCGACCACTGCTACCGGTACCGCGACTTATCTGGGCGCCGCCCTGTGGACAAGTTCCGAGCCGTACAAGAAAGTGTCCATGAAGGACATGGACAAAGCTCAGCTCAAGGAAACCGTCACCGGTGGCTGGGTAGCCTGGCTGCAACACTACTTCGTGACTGCATGGGTTGCTCCGAAGGGCGAAAACAACATCGTCCAGACCCGTAAAGACAGCAAAGGCAACTACATCATCGGTTACACCGGTCCTTCGTTGACCGCTGCACCGGGTGCGAAAGTCGAGACCAGCGCTGTTCTTTACGCCGGTCCGAAAAGCCAGGCGGTGCTGAAAGAGTTGTCCCCAGGTCTGGAACTGACTGTCGACTACGGCATTCTGTGGTTCATTGCCCAGCCAATCTTCTGGCTGCTGCAACATATCCACAGCATCGTCGGCAACTGGGGCTGGTCGATCATCTTCCTGACCATGCTGATCAAAGGGATCTTCTTCCCTCTGTCGGCCGCCAGCTACAAGTCGATGGCCCGCATGCGCGCCGTGGCTCCGAAACTGGCAGCACTGAAAGAGCAACATGGCGATGACCGGCAGAAAATGTCGCAAGCCATGATGGAGCTGTACAAGAAAGAGAAGATCAATCCGCTGGGTGGCTGCTTGCCGATCCTGGTGCAGATGCCGGTTTTCCTTTCCCTGTACTGGGTTCTGCTGGAAAGCGTGGAAATGCGCCAGGCGCCATTCATGCTGTGGATTACCGACCTGTCGATCAAGGATCCGTTCTTCATCCTGCCGATCATCATGGGCGCGAC
The DNA here is from genome assembly GCF_002112855.1 of Pseudomonas sp. B40(2017). NCBI lineage: Bacteria > Pseudomonadati > Pseudomonadota > Gammaproteobacteria > Pseudomonadales > Pseudomonadaceae > Pseudomonas > Pseudomonas sp. B40(2017). The sequence goes on along the minus strand of NZ_NEIT01000002.1, from coordinate 682,096 downwards.
CATGTTCATCCAGCAGCGTCTGAACCCTACACCTCCGGATCCGATGCAGGCCAAGGTGATGAAAATGATGCCGATCATCTTCACCTTCTTCTTCCTGTGGTTCCCGGCAGGTCTGGTGCTGTACTGGGTTGTGAACAACTGCCTGTCGATTGCCCAACAGTGGTACATCACGCGTAAGATCGAAGCGGCGACGAAAAAAGCCGAGGCGTAACTTACTCTGTGGATAACACCACTCAAAACGCCCCCTAGTGGGGCGTTTTGCTATCTGCCATTTTTGTCTGGATACCGGTTTATGAGCGCACCTCGTGAAACCATCGCAGCTGTCGCCACCGCCCAGGGCCGTGGTGGTGTGGGCATCGTTCGAATTTCCGGGCCGCTGGCCAGCGTTGCTGCCAAAGCCATCAGCGGCCGTGAACTGAAACCACGATTTGCCCACTACGGCCCGTTCTTAACTGACGATCAACAGGTGCTGGATGAAGGTCTGGCGCTGTATTTCCCCGGGCCGAACTCGTTCACCGGCGAGGACGTACTGGAACTGCAGGGCCACGGCGGCCCGATCGTCCTCGACATGTTGCTCAAGCGTTGCCTGGAACTGGGCTGCCGTCTGGCCCGTCCTGGAGAGTTCAGCGAAAGAGCATTCCTCAATGACAAACTCGACCTGGCTCAGGCCGAGGCGATCGCCGACCTGATCGAAGCCAGTTCTGCACAGGCTGCGCGCAATGCCCTGCGCTCTCTGCAGGGGGCATTTTCCCAACGTGTGCATAACCTCACCGAACAGCTGATCGGTCTGCGGATCTATGTCGAAGCGGCCATCGACTTTCCGGAAGAAGAAATCGACTTCCTTGCCGATGGCCATGTCCTGAGCATGCTCGACAAGGTGCGCGACGAGTTATCCACCGTATTGCGCGAAGCCGGGCAGGGCGCGTTGCTGCGGGACGGCATGACCGTGGTGATCGCCGGTCGTCCGAATGCCGGCAAATCCAGCCTGCTCAACGCTCTGGCCGGTCGTGAAGCCGCGATCGTGACCGAAATCGCCGGTACCACTCGGGATATCCTGCGTGAACATATCCACATCGATGGCATGCCGCTGCACGTTGTGGACACCGCCGGTCTGCGCGATACCGATGACCATGTGGAAAAAATCGGCGTTGAACGAGCATTGAAAGCCATTGGCGAGGCTGACCGAGTGCTGCTGGTAGTCGACGCCACTGCGCCAGAGGCCGCCGATCCGTTCGCCTTGTGGCCGGAATTCCTCGAAACCCGGCCGGATCCGGCGAAGGTCACATTGATCCGGAACAAAGCCGATCTGACTGGCGAAGCCATTGCCCTGGAAGTCAGTGACGATGGCCACGTGACGATCAGCCTGAGCGCCAAATCTGCGGGAGAGGGGCTGGATCTGCTGCGTGATCACCTCAAGGCCTGTATGGGTTACGAGCAAACCTCGGAAAGCAGCTTCAGTGCGCGGCGCCGGCATCTGGAGGCCTTGCGTCACGCCAGTGCGGCGTTGGAACACGGTCGCGCCCAGCTGACGCTGGCGGGCGCTGGCGAATTGCTCGCTGAGGATTTGCGTCAGGCCCAGCATTCTCTGGGTGAAATCACCGGGGCCTTCAGTTCCGATGATCTGCTGGGAAGGATCTTTTCCAGCTTCTGCATCGGCAAATGACAAAATGGGCTGTGGACATTTTATCCACAGCCCCTTTTTGTATTACCAGTTATAAGAAACCGTACCGAGCAAGGTGCGGTCCTCGCCCCAGTAGCAGCGGCCGGCATCGTTGCATCCCGACACATATTCCTTGTCGAACAGGTTCTTCGCATTCAGGTCGACGCTCCAGTGCGTGTCGATCTGATAACCGATCGCCGCATCCACCAACGTCACATCGCCGGCGTCCAGCTTTCCGTATAGCGAAGGCGAGGTGTAGGCGAACGCACTGTCGAAGTAACGCACACCACCCCCTACGTACAATCCTTTCAGATCGCCATCAAGGAAGCGGTATTTGGCCCAGACCGAGGCCTGATTACGCGGCACGCCCGTCATCTGGTGGCCTTTGACCAATGACGTCGTCGCGTCTTTGGTGATTCGGGCGTCGGTATAGGTGTAGGCCGCAGTGACATTCAGGTTCTGTGTCAGATTGCTGTTGAGTTCAAGTTCTACACCTTTGGAACGGCTTTCGCCCACCTGACGGTAACTCGACGTCGTGGCATCGAAGTAGGTGTCGTCCTTTTTGCGCAGGTCATACACCGACGCCGTGAATGCGGTGTCCCAGCCGATCGGTTCGTACTTGAGACCCACTTCGTACTGGCTGCTGGTGATCGGATCGAGAGGCGCGCCGGCGTTGGAGATCTGTTGCACCGGCACGAACGAGGTGGAATAGCTGACATACGGCGTCATACCGTTGTCGAACTGGTACATCACTCCGCCCTGATAGGTGAACTTCTTGTCCTCGGAACTGATGTCGCTGGAGCGGGCCACCTTGTCGCGGAAATCACTGTCGACCCAGTCCTGACGACCACCGAGCAGGAACAGCCAGCGGTCGTATTTGCTCTGGATCTGTGCATAAACACCTTTCATCTGTTGTTCGAGCAAGGTGTTTTGCACCGCGATCGGCGTGGTCGGATCGCGCAGGTAGACGGGGTTATACACATCAATCGACCCGACCAGCCCTGCATTCCAGTCCTGATTGAAGGAGGTACGATCATAGCTGGCGCCGACCAGCACCGTATTCTCCAGGCCACCGACCTGGAATTTGCCCTCCAGTTGGTTATCCAGCGAGTACACCATCGACTTATTGAAGCGATCGTAGGCGGTCATGTTCAGACGCGTGCCGAACCCGGCGTTGTTAAGGTTGCCCGGCCAGGTCTCATGTCGGGTGATGCGCGACTGCATGTAGCGAGAGTTCTGACGGAACTGCCAGTCATCGTTGAACGAGTGGCTGAATTCATAGCCAGTGCTCCACGTTTCCCTTTCGAACGTGTTCCAGTCCGGGTCACCGAGCATGGTGCCTTTGGATAACTTGCCGTTAGGGTTTGTCAGCAGAGTCCCGGCGGCCGGCAGGCCAAGTTCCATGTTGGTGTGATCCTTCTGGTAGTTGGCCAGCAGGGTCAGGGTATTGAAGTCGTCAAAATTCAGGGTCAGGGATGGTGCAACGTAGATCCGGTCATCGGGGACATGATCGGTCTGGGTGTCCGATTTACGTCCGAGCATCACCACCCGCCCGAGAATGTTGCCGCTGTCGTTGAGCGGACCGGAGACATCGACGCCGACCTGCCGGCGATTGTTCGAGCCATAGCCCAGTTGCACTTCACCCCGGGGTACAGCGGTAGGACGTTTGCTCACCAGATTCACCAGCCCGCCCGGTGCGTTCTCCCCATAAAGCAGCGAAGAAGGGCCGCGGAAAATCTCCACTCGCTCAAGGCCATAAGGCTCGGTGCTGGTGTCATACCGGTTGCCCTGTACGCGTAGTCCATCACGCAACAGACCGTAGCCGTAATCGGTGGCGTTGAAACCGCGAATGTAGAACAGATCCCCCGCCAGACTGTCGCCGGCGGCAAACGGTGGCGCAAAGATCCCCGGTACGTAGCCAAGTACTTCGGTGAGTGTCTGAGATTTCTGATCCTTCATGCGTTGGGCGGTTACGACTGACACCGAACGTGGTGTTTGCGACAACGGCGTACTGGTTTTCGTACCGACCCGACTGTTCTGTGCCTTGTAACCGACGTCGTCGGCGTAATCCAGGTTCATCGGGTTGGCCAACTGACCATTGATATTGGTCGGTGCCAGCTCCAGCGAATCGCCGTTTGGCAGTGCCTGCAGAATGTAGCTGCCCGGCGCCTGTGGCACGGCTTGCAATCCCGACCCCTGCAGCAGTTGGGCAAACCCTTGTTTCACGCTGAAGTTGCCGTTCAGCCCGGCGCTGCGCAAACGGCTGGTCTGTTGCGGCGAGAACGACAGAATCACATTCGCGGCCGAGGCGAACTGGCTCAGGGCGGTATCGAGCGGTCCCGCAGCAATGGCGTACCGCTGAGCTGCTGTCGCAGCGAAGGCGTCATCGGTGATGACCAGGCAGGACGCAGCACTGGTGATCAGTAAGCTGTAGGCAATGCAGTGGTGGGAAAAACGCTGACGGAACGTGGGAAGACGCATGTGTGGATAAGCCCTGAAAGTGGCAAAGAGCCGCGTTTATCGCGATTACCTGTAGGGCCGGGTCAGGGCAAAAAAAGATAACCCTTGTGTTCAATTATTTTTCCCCAGGTATTTTTTCGCTCAGGCGTCGTGACTGATCGAAACCCAGTAACGGGTGAAGTAGCGGACCTTTATCGGCAGGGACGCCTGAAGATTGGCCAGCACTGCGTCGGTGGAGTCGAGACGAAAGGTGCCGGAAACCCGAAGATCCCGTGCGCGGGTATCGCAATGCAAAACACCGCTGCGATAGCGCCCCAACTCGTCGATCACCTCGCCCAACCGGGCATTGAGCACAATCAACTGACCGTTGGTCCACGCTACTTCCGAGGATTTGAAAGGATGAATCAACCCGATGTGCCGACCATCGAAGTCGGCGCCTTCGCCCGCCTTCAGGATGATTGCGGTTGTCGACAGGTCGGCGGGCTGGACGCTGACCCGGTCTTCCAGCACACCCACACGGGTAGAAACCGACAACTGATGTACAGAGAATCGGGTACCCAGCGCTTGAATCCGGCCATTGCGGGTTTCGACGAAAAAAGGCCGTTGATCACCGAGCTTGCCGGTTTGAATCAGGATCTCTCCAGAGCGTAAACGGATCAGTCGCTGGGCTGCGTCAAAAGACACATCAATCGCTGTACCGGTATTGAGCTGAATCTGGCTGCCATCGGCCAATGTAATGTTGCGGCGCTGACCGACGCCGGTTTTATAGTCGGCCCAGACATCGCCAAGGGAGGTACGCTGCTGAACATTCCAGCCAACGAAACCAGTTCCTGCGGCGAGCAACAACAACTTCAGTACCTGGCGCCGTTGCTGGCCGGTATTCAGCGCACGACGTTTCAAATCCTGCGGCAGGGTGCCGAGGTGACGCTGTAGTTGTTCCATCTGATTCCACGCCGCCAGATGCGCTGGATCACTATCTATCCACAGTTGCCAGGCTTTCTGTTCGGTGAGGGTCGGCGGGTCGGCTTGAAACTGCACGTACCAACTGGCGGCGGTTTCGAAAATCTTGCGGCTGGGTGCGATGGCCATCAACGCTGCGCCATGATCAGGGCACATTCCGTCAAAGCGCGGATCATGTGCTTCTTCACTGTTGTCAGCGACACCTTCAACTGCACGGCGATCTGTTGATAAGTCAGCCCATCGATCTGCGAAAGCATGAAGATCCGCTGGGTTCGTGCGCCAAGACCGGCCAAGGCTTTATCCACATCAACCAGAGTTTCGATGATCAGCGCCTTGTCTTCTTCGCTGATGGCCGTGGCTTCAGATCTGGCGGCGAGGGTCTGCAAATACGCGGCCTCGATCGCGCGTCTTCTATACCGGTCAATGACCAGGCCGCGTGCAACGGTGGCCAGATAATCCCGAGGTTCGCGAATCTGAGCCGCATTGCGGGCGGCCAGGATCCGCACAAACGTGTCATGCGCGACATCGGCCGCATCGCAGGCGTCATGCAATTTTCCCTTCAGCCAACCATATAGCCACGAATGGTGTTGCTCGTAGATTTGCTCGATCGCAGCGTTATGGGCGGGTAGGGACATGGGAGCAACTGGTGAGTTAATGATAATGGCTATTATTAGCCTCTGTTACGTTCTCTCACAATAGCCCCGTCACTTCCCTCCATCAGCGTCTCCACCGTCACCTGCCCCCGGACAGGCGCTTTTATGGCGCCCTGGAAAAGCCGTTTCGTCGATTTTCTGTGGATTAAGCCCTGTGAATAACTGCCACTGAGGGCAGTTGATAACAGGACCTGAAAGCTGAACATAACTGCCTCTGTGGATAACCACCCCATTCATCCACAGGCTTACACCGGTTATCCAAGGGCCTCATGGCGACATGGCCACAGGGTTTTGAATCTCTGTACACATTGAAAATAAAGGCCTGTAGAAATCTATCCACAGATATCATGGGCAGTAAGAATAAGCTTTAAAACAAAGGTTTTATAAATTTCTCTCTTTTTTATTCTTTTAACCGCAAGTTCTCCACAGCTGGTTAAATTTTGTGCAAAGGGTTCTTTAGGAAGGGCGAAGTCCCTATACTTGCCGACCAGGTCCAGAAACCTGATCTCAAACTATTCCTGAATTACCTACTTAAGCAGGCACGAGGTGCGTGGTGGATTTCCCTTCCCGTTTTGAAGTGATCGTCATCGGCGGCGGTCATGCCGGTACCGAGGCAGCACTGGCCTCAGCACGCATGGGTGCAAAAACCCTTCTGCTGACGCACAACGTGGAAACCCTCGGTGCCATGAGTTGCAACCCGGCCATCGGCGGCATTGGCAAAAGCCATCTGGTCAAGGAAATCGACGCCCTCGGCGGCGCGATGGCCATGGCTACCGATAAGGGCGGCATCCAGTTTCGCGTGTTAAACAGCCGCAAAGGCCCGGCCGTACGGGCGACCCGCGCGCAAGCCGACCGGATTTTGTACAAAGCCGCTGTCCGCGAAATACTGGAAAACCAGCCGAACCTGTGGATATTTCAACAAGCCGCTGACGACCTGATCGTCGAGCAGGAACAGGTACGCGGTGTTGTCACGCAAATGGGTCTGCGTTTCTTCGCCGATTCCGTGGTGTTGACCACTGGTACGTTCCTCGGCGGACTTATCCACATAGGCTTGCAGAATTTTTCCGGCGGTCGCGCCGGTGATCCACCGTCGATCGCCCTGGCGCATCGTCTGCGTGAACTGCCGCTGCGAGTCGGTCGCCTGAAGACCGGCACACCTCCGCGTATCGACGGCAAGTCTGTGGATTTCTCGGTGATGACCGAGCAGCCAGGTGATACGCCGATCCCGGTGATGTCGTTCATGGGCAACAAGGAACAGCATCCACGGCAAGTCAGTTGCTGGATTACCCACACCAACGCCCGCACCCACGAAATCATTGCCGCGAACCTCGATCGCTCGCCGATGTATTCCGCTGCAGGCGAAATCGAAGGCATTGGTCCGCGTTATTGCCCGTCGATCGAAGACAAGATTCACCGATTTGCCGACAAGGAAAGCCATCAGGTGTTCATCGAGCCGGAAGGCCTGACCACCCATGAGCTTTATCCGAACGGGATATCCACAAGCCTGCCGTTCGACGTGCAATTGCAGATCGTGCAATCGATCCGCGGCATGGAAAACGCGCACATCGTGCGTCCGGGTTATGCGATCGAGTACGACTACTTCGATCCGCGCGACCTGAAGTACAGCCTGGAAACCAAGGTGATCGGCGGTCTGTTCTTCGCTGGCCAGATCAACGGCACCACCGGTTACGAAGAAGCCGGTGCGCAGGGTTTGCTCGCCGGTGCCAACGCTGCATTGCGTGCGAAAGGCAAAGAAGCCTGGTGCCCGCGTCGCGACGAAGCCTACATTGGGGTATTGGTCGACGACCTGATCACCCTCGGTACCCAAGAGCCGTACCGCATGTTCACTTCCCGTGCCGAGTACCGTCTGATCCTGCGTGAGGACAACGCCGACCTGCGTCTGACCGAAAAAGGTCGCGAACTGGGCCTGGTCGATGACGAGCGCTGGGCAGCGTTCTGCAAGAAACGCGAAAGCATCGAAATCGAAGAGCAACGCCTGAAAAGCACCTGGGTTCGCCCGGGCACCCCGCAGGGCGATGCGATTGCCGACAAATTCGGCACTCCGCTGACTCACGAATACAACTTGCTCAATCTCTTGAGCCGTCCGGAAATCGACTACGCTGGTCTGGTCGAAGTGACCGGGCAGGGCGCCGAAGATCCACAGGTCGCCGAACAGGTCGAGATCAAGACCAAGTACGCCGGTTACATCGATCGCCAACAGGACGAAATCGCCCGTCTGCGTGCCAGTGAAGACACGAAACTGCCTGTGGATATCGATTACACCAACATTTCCGGTCTCTCCAAGGAGATCCAGAGCAAGCTGGGTGCCACGCGTCCCGAGACGCTGGGCCAGGCTTCGCGGATCCCCGGTGTGACCCCGGCAGCGATCTCGCTGTTGATGATTCATTTGAAAAAACGCGGCGCGGGCCGTCAGTTGGAGCAAAGCGCTTGAGTTCTAAGGTCACTTCGCAACACGCCGAAGAGTTATCCACAGGAGCCCGCGAGCTCGGTGTCAATCTCACTGAAACCCAGCACGAACTGCTGCTGGGTTATCTGGCCCTGTTGATCAAATGGAACCAGGCCTACAACCTGACTGCCGTTCGCGATCCGGACGAAATGGTTTCCCGTCATTTGCTCGATAGCCTGAGCGTGATGTCGTTCATCGAAAATGGGCGCTGGCTGGATGTCGGCAGCGGCGGCGGAATGCCGGGGATCCCTCTGGCGATCCTGTATCCGGACTCGCAGGTGACCTGTCTGGACAGCAACGGCAAGAAAACCCGCTTCCTGACCCAGGTCAAACTCGAACTCAAACTGGATAACCTGCAAGTTATCCACAGTCGCGTCGAAGCCTTCCAGCCTGCACAGCCGTTCAACGGGATCATTTCCCGGGCGTTCAGCAGCATGGAGAACTTCACCAACTGGACTCGCCACCTCGGCGACGCCGATACGCGCTGGCTGGCAATGAAGGGCGTCCATCCGGCGGATGAGCTGGTAGCATTGCCGGCAGACTTCAAACTCGATAGCGAACACGCCCTGGCCGTACCCGGTTGCCAAGGCCAACGCCATCTGCTGATACTGCGCCGCACGGCATGATTGGGAACACAAGCAAGAATGGCTAAGGTATTCGCGATAGCGAACCAGAAGGGTGGTGTGGGCAAGACCACCACCTGCATCAACCTCGCAGCATCCCTGGTCGCGACCAAGCGCCGGGTGCTGTTGATCGATCTCGATCCACAGGGCAACGCCACCATGGGTAGCGGCGTGGATAAGCATGGCCTGGAAAATTCGGTCTACGACCTGCTGATCGGCGAATGCGATCTGGCCCAGGCGATGCACTACTCCGAACATGGCGGTTATCAACTGCTGCCGGCCAACCGTGACCTGACGGCGGCCGAAGTGGTGCTGCTGGAAATGCAGATGAAGGAAAGCCGTCTGCGCAGCGCGCTGGCGCCGATCCGCGAGAACTACGATTACATTCTGATCGACTGCCCGCCGTCACTGTCGATGCTCACACTGAACGCACTGGTCGCCGCTGACGGGGTCATTATCCCCATGCAGTGCGAGTACTTTGCGCTCGAAGGTCTGAGCGACCTTGTGGATAACATCAAGCGCATCGCTGAACTGCTGAACCCGAACCTGAAAGTCGAAGGCCTGTTGCGGACCATGTACGACCCGCGCCTGAGCCTGATGAACGACGTTTCAGCCCAGCTCAAGGAACACTTCGGCGATCAACTGTACGACACGGTGATCCCGCGCAACATTCGTCTGGCCGAAGCTCCGAGCTACGGCATGCCGGCGCTGGCCTACGACAAGCAATCGCGTGGCGCGCTGGCCTATCTGGCCTTGGCGGGCGAGATGGTTCGCCGTCAGCGCAAAAATTCACGCACCGCCGCTGCCCAGCCAACTTAAGGAATCCCCATGGCCGTCAAGAAACGAGGTCTCGGACGAGGACTGGATGCGCTGTTGAGCGGTCCGACTGTCAGCTCGCTGGAAGAACAAGCGGCGCAGGCTGACAGCCGCGAGTTGCAGCACCTGCCGCTGGACCTGCTGCAGCGCGGCAAGTATCAGCCACGCCGGGACATGGATCCGCAGGCGCTGGAAGAGCTGGCGCAGTCGATCAAGGCCCAGGGCGTGATGCAACCGATCGTGGTTCGCCCGATTGGTGGTGGTCGTTTTGAAATCATTGCCGGCGAACGTCGCTGGCGCGCGAGTCAACAAGCCGGGCAGGAAACCATCCCGGCGATGGTGCGTGATGTGCCGGATGAAACGGCAATCGCCATTGCGCTGATCGAGAACATCCAGCGCGAAGACCTGAACCCGATTGAAGAGGCGGTAGCCCTGCAGCGCTTGCAGCAGGAATTCCAGCTCACTCAGCAACAGGTTGCCGAGGCTGTGGGTAAGTCCCGCGTCACCGTGGCCAATCTGTTGCGCCTGATTGCGCTGCCGGAAGTGATCAAGACCATGCTGTCCCATGGCGACCTGGAGATGGGTCATGCCCGTGCATTGCTTGGTCTGCCGGACAATCAGCAGGTGGAAGGGGCGCGACATGTTGTCGCACGCGGTCTCACCGTGCGCCAAACTGAGGCACTGGTTCGCCAATGGTTGAGTGGCAAACCGGAGCCGGTCGAACCGTCCAAACCCGACCCGGATATCGCCCGCCTCGAACAGCGTCTGGCCGAGCGCCTGGGCTCTGCGGTGCAGATCCGCCACGGGAAGAAGGGCAAGGGGCAGCTGGTGATCGGTTACAACTCCCTCGATGAGCTTCAAGGTGTGCTCGCACACATCCGCTGAAACAATTCCTCTTGTAGCGCGCAGTCGGAAATCACTACCTGACAGTTGAATAGGGGCAGAACCGCCCCTATACTCTGCGCGCATTTTGTCGGCACAAATTATGCCAAGTTATTGAATTTCGGCAGCCGGCCATTGGAGAGCAATAGTGATGGAAACCCGCAAGCCAAACCGCCTGCCGTTCCATCGCCTGGCGGTTTTTCCGGTGTTAATGGCTCAATTTGTCATTTTGCTCATTGCCGCTTTGGCGCTCTGGCAATGGCACGGAGTCGTTGCCGGATACTCGGGACTTTGCGGAGGCCTGATAGCCTTGCTGCCCAATGTTTATTTCGCTCACAAGGCATTTCGGTTTTCCGGCGCCCGAGCAGCCCAGTCCATCGTCCGGTCTTTCTATGCCGGCGAGGCAGGCAAACTGATTTTGACGGCAGTGCTGTTTGCACTGGTGTTTGCAGGTGTGAAGCCACTGGCGCCGATCGCTGTATTCGGCGCCTTCGTGCTGACTCAGTCGGTCAGCTGGTTCGCTCCCCTGCTGATGAGAACAAGACTTTCGAGACCTTAGGGCGTTTGAGGCAACCATGGCAGAAACAACCGCTTCGGGCTATATCCAGCACCACTTGCAGAACCTGACCTTCGGTCAGCTACCCAACGGCGGCTGGGGCTTTGCCCACACCGCAGCAGAAGCCAAGGAAATGGGCTTCTGGGCTTTCCACGTCGATACCCTCGGCTGGTCGGTCGCGCTGGGTCTGATCTTCGTCATTCTTTTCCGCATGGCGGCCAAGAAGGCGACTTCCGGTCAGCCGGGTGCACTGCAGAACTTCGTTGAAGTCCTGGTCGAATTCGTCGATGGCAGCGTGAAAGACAGCTTCCATGGCCGTAGCCCGGTGATTGCACCGCTGGCACTGACCATCTTCGTCTGGGTGTTCCTGATGAACGCCGTCGACCTGGTACCGGTCGACTGGATTCCTCAGCTGGCCATCCTGATCTCTGGCGACCACCACATCCCGTTCCGCGCCGTGTCGACTACCGACCCGAACGCGACCCTGGGCATGGCGTTCTCGGTTTTCGCACTGATCATTTTCTATAGCATCAAGGTCAAGGGCATCGGCGGTTTCATCGGCGAACTGACCCTGCACCCGTTCGGCAGCAAGAACATCTTCGTTCAGGCCTTGCTGATCCCGGTGAACTTCCTGCTGGAATTCGTGACCCTGATCGCCAAACCGATCTCTCTGGCTCTGCGTCTGTTCGGCAACATGTATGCCGGCGAGCTGGTGTTCATCCTGATCGCTGTGATGTTCGGCAGCGGCCTGCTCTGGCTCAGCGGCCTGGGCGTTGTCCTGCAGTGGGCGTGGGCTGTGTTCCACATCCTGATCATTACCCTGCAGGCGTTCATCTTCATGATGCTGACCATCGTCTACCTGTCGATGGCGCACGAAGAAAACCATTAAGACCAGTCTCGACTAGTCTGATGTCCTTCCCGGTCAAACGGGAAGGGGCTCCTCACGGGGCACCATGAAACGATTTGTTTTACCGCTTTAATCTAAAAAACCTAAACCATACGACGTAAAAGTCGGGAGGAAAGATGGAAACTGTAGTTGGTCTAACCGCTATCGCTGTTGCACTGTTGATCGGCCTGGGCGCACTGGGTACCGCAATTGGTTTCGGCCTGCTGGGCGGCAAGTTCCTGGAAGGCGCAGCGCGTCAGCCAGAAATGGTTCCAATGCTGCAAGTTAAAATGTTCATCGTTGCCGGTCTGCTCGACGCCGTAACCATGATCGGTGTTGGTATCGCTCTGTTCTTCACCTTTGCGAACCCGTTCGTTGGTCAGATCGCTGGCTAATCATTCGGATCTCCGAGTGATTTGGTGTGATGGACAACGTAACTGCGAGGTGTTGGCGTGAACATTAATGCGACCCTGATTGGCCAGTCCGTTGCGTTCCTGATTTTTGTACTGTTCTGCATGAAGTTCGTATGGCCTCCGGTCATCGCGGCTCTGCACGAACGTCAAAAGAAGATCGCTGATGGTCTGGACGCTGCCAGCCGTGCAGCTCGCGACCTGGAGTTGGCCCAAGAGAAAGCGGGTCAGCAACTGCGCGAAGCGAAAGCTCAGGCAGCTGAAATCATCGAGCAAGCCAAGAAACGCGGTAACCAGATTGTCGAAGAGGCCGTTGAAAAGGCCCGCGTCGACGCTGACCGTGTGAAGGTTCAGGCTCAAGCCGAGATCGAACAGGAACTGAACAGTGTCAAAGACAAGCTGCGCGCCCAAGTGGGCTTGCTGGCTGTCGGCGGCGCCGAGAAGATCCTGGGTGCCACAATCGATCAAAACGCGCACGCAGAGCTGGTTAACCAACTGGCTGCTGAAATCTAAGCGAGGGCGATCATGGCAGAACTGACCACGTTGGCCCGACCTTACGCTAAGGCGGCCTTCGAGCACGCTCAGGCCCACCAGCAACTGGCCAATTGGTCAGCCATGCTCGGCCTGGCAGCAGCGGTGTCGCAAGACGACACCATGCAGCGCGTGCTCAAGGCCCCGCGACTGACGAGCGCAGAAAAGGCCGCCACGTTCATTGACGTGTGCGGCGACAAGTTTGATGCCAAGGCACAGAACTTCATCAATGTCGTTGCCGAAAACGACCGTCTCCCGCTTCTGCCGGAGATCGCCGCTCTTTTCGACCTGTACAAGGCCGAGCAAGAGAAATCGGTAGACGTTGAAGTGACCAGTGCTTTTGCATTGAACCAAGAACAGCAAGACAAACTCGCCAAGGTTCTCAGTGCACGACTCAACCGGGAAGTGCGCCTGCAAGTTGCGGAGGATGCTGCCCTTATAGGTGGTGTCGTTATCCGCGCCGGCGACCTGGTTATCGATGGCTCGATTCGCGGCAAAATCGCGAAACTTGCCGAAGCATTGAAATCTTGAGTTTGAAGGGGCAGCAGAGCAATGCAGCAACTCAATCCTTCCGAAATAAGTGAAATTATCAAGGGCCGCATCGAAAAGCTCGATGTGACCTCCCAAGCCCGTAACGAAGGCACTGTCGTCAGCGTATCTGACGGCATCGTGCGGATTCACGGTCTGGCCGACGTCATGTACGGCGAGATGATCGAGTTTCCGGGCGGCGTCTACGGTATGGCCCTCAACCTGGAGCAAGACTCCGTAGGTGCCGTTGTACTGGGCGCATACACCAGTCTGGCTGAAGGCATGAGCGCCAAGTGCACCGGCCGCATCCTCGAAGTTCCGGTTGGTAAGGAACTGCTGGGTCGCGTTGTCGACGCACTGGGTAACCCTGTTGACGGCAAAGGTCCACTGGGCAACACCGAGACCGACGCGGTCGAGAAAGTTGCTCCGGGCGTGATCTGGCGTAAGTCGGTAGACCAGCCTGTACAGACTGGCTACAAGGCTGTCGATGCCATGATCCCTGTCGGCCGTGGCCAGCGTGAGCTGATCATCGGTGACCGTCAGATCGGTAAAACCGCTCTGGCGATCGACGCGATCATCAACCAGAAAGACAGCGGCATTTTCTGCGTCTACGTGGCAATCGGTCAGAAGCAATCGACCATCGCCAACGTGGTTCGCAAGCTGGAAGAAAACGGTGCACTGGCTAACACCATCATCGTTGCAGCGAGCGCTTCGGAATCTGCAGCACTGCAATTCCTGGCTCCGTACTCCGGTTGCACCATGGGTGAATTCTTCCGCGACCGCGGTGAAGACGCGCTGATCGTTTATGACGATCTGTCCAAGCAAGCAGTGGCTTACCGCCAGATTTCCCTGCTGCTGCGCCGTCCACCAGGCCGTGAAGCTTACCCAGGCGACGTGTTCTATCTCCACTCCCGTCTGCTGGAGCGTGCATCCCGCGTTTCGGAAGAGTACGTAGAGAAGTTCACCAACGGCGCAGTGACCGGCAAAACCGGTTCCCTGACCGCACTGCCGATCATCGAAACCCAGGCTGGCGACGTTTCCGCGTTCGTTCCGACCAACGTGATTTCCATCACCGACGGTCAGATCTTCCTGGAATCGGCCATGTTCAACTCGGGCATCCGCCCTGCAGTGAACGCCGGTGTTTCGGTATCCCGTGTGGGTGGTGCCGCTCAGACCAAGATCATCAAGAAGCTGTCCGGTGGTATCCGTACCGCTCTGGCTCAGTACCGTGAACTGGCGGCATTCGCCCAGTTCGCTTCTGACCTGGACGAAGCGACCCGCAAGCAACTTGAGCATGGTCAGCGCGTTACCGAGCTGATGAAGCAGAAGCAATACGCACCGATGTCGATCGCTGACATGGCGCTGTCGCTGTATGCCGCTGAGCGTGGGTTCCTGACTGACATTGAAATCGCCAAGATCGGCAGCTTCGAACAAGCGCTGATCGCTTTCTTCAACCGCGATCACGCCGATTTGATGGCCAAGATCAACGTTAAAGGTGACTTCAATGACGAAATCGACGCTGGCCTGAAGGCTGGTATCGAGAAGTTCAAGGCCACCCAAACCTGGTAAGCCGCAGCGGGAGCCGCAAGGCTCCCGCTTGCTAACCTGATAGGTGTTACATGGCAGGCGCAAAAGAGATTCGCAGTAAGATTGCGAGCATCAAAAGCACGCAAAAAATTACCAGCGCCATGGAAAAAGTGGCGGTCAGCAAAATGCGCAAGGCACAAATGCGCATGGCTGCTAGCCGTCCTTATGCGGAGCGTATCCGCCAGGTAATTGGGCATCTGGCCAACGCCAACCCGGAATACCGCCACCCGTTCATGATCGATCGCGAAGTAAAGCGCGTCGGTTATGTCGTGGTGAGCAGTGACCGTGGTCTGTGCGGCGGCTTGAACACCAACCTGTTCAAGGCCCTGGTCAAGGACATGGCGGTAAACCGCGAAAACGGCGTCGAGATCGATCTGTGTGTCGTTGGTAGCAAGGGTGCGGCCTTTTTCCGCAACTTCGGCGGTAACGTCGTTGCAGCTATCAGCCACCTGGGTGAAGAGCCGTCGATCAATGATCTGATCGGCAGCGTCAAGGTGATGCTGGATGCCTACCTGGACGGCCGTATTGACCGCCTGTCCGTGGTATCCAACAAGTTCATCAACACCATGACGCAACAGCCTACCGTGGAGCAGTTGATTCCATTGGTGGCGACCCCGGATCAAGAACTCAAGCACCACTGGGACTACCTCTACGAACCAGACGCCAAAGAGCTGCTTGACGGCTTGATGGTGCGTTACGTGGAGTCGCAGGTGTACCAGGCGGTGGTCGAGAACAACGCGGCTGAACAGGCTGCGCGGATGATCGCGATGAAGAACGCTACCGACAACGCCGGTGATTTGATCAGCGATTTGCAGCTGATCTACAACAAGGCGCGTCAGGCTGCGATCACCCAAGAGATCTCGGAAATCGTCGGCGGCGCTGCCGCGGTTTAACGGTTCAAATATTCAGAGGATCCAGCTATGAGTAGCGGACGTATCGTTCAAATCATCGGCGCCGTTATCGACGTGGAATTTCCACGCGACAGCGTACCGAGCATCTACGACGCCTTGAAGGTTCAAGGCGCCGAAACCACTCTGGAAGTTCAGCAGCAGCTGGGCGACGGCGTGGTTCGTACCATTGCGATGGGCTCCACCGAAGGCTTGAAGCGCGGTCTGGACGTCAACAACACTGGCGCAGCCATCTCCGTACCGGTCGGTAAAGCGACTCTGGGCCGGATCATGGACGTACTGGGCAACCCGATCGACGAAGCTGGCCCGATCGGCGAAGAAGAGCGCTGGGGTATCCACCGCGCCGCTCCTTCCTTCGCTGAACAAGCCGGTGGCAACGAGCTGCTGGAAACAGGCATCAAGGTTATCGACCTGGTTTGCCCGTTCGCCAAGGGCGGTAAAGTCGGTCTGTTCGGTGGTGCCGGTGTAGGCAAGACCGTAAACATGATGGAACTGATCCGTAACATCGCCATCGAGCACAGCGGTTATTCCGTGTTCGCCGGTGTGGGTGAGCGTACTCGTGAGGGTAACGACTTCTACCACGAGATGAAGGACTCCAACGTTCTCGACAAGGTAGCCCTGGTCTACGGTCAGATGAACGAGCCACCGGGAAACCGTCTGCGCGTAGCGCTGACCGGTCTGACCATGGCCGAGAAGTTCCGTGACGAAGGTAACGACGTTCTGCTGTTCGTCGACAACATCTATCGTTACACCCTGGCCGGTACCGAAGTATCCGCACTGCTGGGCCGTATGCCTTCGGCAGTAGGTTACCAGCCGACCCTGGCTGAAGAGATGGGCGTGCTGCAAGAGCGCATCACTTCGACCAAGCAAGGTTCGATTACTTCGATCCAGGCCGTATACGTACCAGCGGACGACTTGACTGACCCGTCGCCAGCGACCACGTTTGCTCACCTGGACGCCACCGTCGTTCTGTCCCGTGACATCGCTTCCCTGGGTATCTACCCGGCGGTAGACCCACTGGACTCGACTTCGCGTCAGCTGGACCCGAACGTGATCGGCAACGATCACTACGAGACCGCTCGTGGTGTTCAGTACGTGCTGCAGCGTTACAAAGAGCTGAAGGACATCATCGCAATCCTGGGTATGGACGAGCTGTCGGAAGCCGACAAGCAGTTGGTAAACCGTGCTCGTAAGATCCAGCGCTTCTTGTCGCAGCCGTTCTTCGTGGCTGAAGTCTTCACCGGTGCTTCGGGTAAATACGTTTCCCTGAAAGACACCATTGCTGGCTTCAAAGGCATCCTCAACGGTGACTACGACCACCTGCCAGAACAAGCGTTCTACATGGTCGGCGGCATCGAAGAAGCGATCGAGAAAGCCAAGAAACTGTAATCCAGGCGCCCGGCAACGGGCGCTAATTTAGGTTGAGGCAATCAGATGGCTATGACAGTCCATTGCGACATCGTCAGCGCGGAAGGAGAAATCTTTTCCGGCCTGGTCGAGATGGTGATTGCGCACGGTGCTCTGGGTGATCTTGGTATCGCTCTGGGCCACGCGCCGCTGATCACTAATCTGAAGCCAGGTCCGATCCGCCTGATCAAGCAAGGCGGGGAAGCCGAGGTGTTCTACATCTCCGGTGGTTTCCTCGAGGTTCAGCCGAACATGGTCAAGGTGCTTGCCGATACCGTGCAACGTGCCGCCGACCTGGATGAAGCTCAAGCTCAAGCAGCTCTCAAGGCTGCCGAAGCTGCTCTGCATGAGAAGAGCGCAGATTTCGACTACGGAGCTGCGTCCGCACGTCTGGCCGAGGCTGCAGCTCAGCTGCGCACCGTCCAGCAGATCCGCAAGAAGTTTGGCGGTTGATCCGTCAGCCACTTGTTGTGCGATTGATAAAAAAGGGTAGCCTCGGCTACCCTTTTTTCTTTTCAGAATTCTACAAACCCGGTCGCAGTTGCTGACCACCCAGGATTGGTAGCCAGTCATGTCTCTTGAAATCGTTATCCTCGCGGCCGGTCAAGGCACCCGCATGCGTTCCGCGCTGCCAAAAGTGCTGCATCCGATTGCCGGCGATTCCATGCTTGGCCATGTTATCCACAGCGCCCGTCAACTTGATCCACAGCGCATTCATGTCGTCATCGGCCACGGCGCCGATGTAGTGCGCGAGCGTCTGGCCGCTGACGATCTGAATTTCGTATTGCAGGACAAGCAGCTGGGCACCGGCCACGCCACGGCCCAGGCTGTTCCTTTCATCACCGCCGATACCGTACTGATTCTCTACGGCGATGTGCCGTTGATCGAAGTCGAGACCCTGCAACGTCTGCTCAAGCACGTTGTACCCGGGCAGATGGGCTTGCTCACCGTCGAGCTGGACGATCCGACCGGTTATGGCCGCATCGTGCGCGATGCCGACGGCAAGGTTGCCGCCATCGTCGAACACAAGGACGCCAGCGAAGCGCAACGGGCGATCACTGAAGGCAACACCGGCATCCTGGCAGTGCCGGCCAATCGTCTGGCGGACTGGATGAGTCGCCTGTCGAACAACAACGCTCAGGGCGAGTACTACCTGACCGACGTGATCGAGATGGCGGTCAGCGATGGCCTGACCGTCGCCACCGAACAACCTCACGATCCGATGGAAGTGCAGGGCGCCAATGATCGCAAACAGCTCTCCGAGCTGGAGCGTCATTACCAGCTGCGCGCCGGTCGTCGCCTGATGGCTCAGGGTGTCACCCTGCGCGACCCGGCCCGTTTCGATGTGCGAGGCGAAGTGACCGTCGGTCGCGATGTGCTGATCGACATCAACGTGATTCTCGAAGGCAAGGTTGTCATAGAGGACGATGTGGTCATCGGCCCGAACTGCGTGATCAAGGACAGCACCCTGCGCAAAGGCGTAGTGGTCAAGGCCAACAGTCACATCGAAGGCGCGGTGCTGGGCGAAGGCAGCGATGCCGGCCCGTTTGCCCGTCTGCGTCCGGGCACTGTGCTGGAAGCCCGCGCCCATGTGGGTAACTTCGTCGAGTTGAAAAACGCCCGCATGGGCGAGGGCGCCAAGGCCGGGCACCTGACTTACCTGGGCGACGCCGAGATCGGTGCGCGCACCAACATCGGCGCCGGCACCATCACTTGCAACTACGACGGCGCCAACAAGTGGAAAACCGTGCTGGGCGAGGATGTGTTCATCGGTTCTAACAACTCGCTGGTGGCGCCTGTGGATATCTCTGCCGGTGCAACTACTGCAGCCGGCTCGACTATCACTCAGAATGTGGATAACGCGCAATTGGCTGTTGGCCGGGCGCGGCAGAAGAACATCGATGGCTGGAAGCGGCCTGAGAAGATCAAGAAGAGCTGAGTTATCCACAATGCTCAAATTAAAAAAGGACCGCTGCCAGCGGTCTTTTTTTTTGGGCGCCGGCTTGACGATTCGCAGCTGATAGGTTTTGATTGCTTCCGTTATCTTTCGAATCGAAACTTAATCAGCCATGTCGAAACGCAACACACCTCAGCGCCGTCACAACATTCTGGCTTTGCTCAATGAGCGGGGCGAGGTGAGTGTGGATGAACTGGCCAAGCGCTTCGAAACTTCGGAAGTTACGATTCGCAAGGATCTCGCCGCTCTGGAAAGTCATGGCTTGCTGCTGCGTCGCTATGGTGGCGCGATCACCATGCCCCAGGAACTGGTGGCGGACGTCAGTCAGAACGTTTCCAAATACAAACAGGCGATTGCCCGCGCCGCCGTCACACGCATCCGCGAGCACGCCCGCATCATCATCGACAGCGGCAGCACCACCGCCGCGATGATTCCCGAACTCGGCCAGCAGCCAGGCCTGGTGGTGATGACCAACTCCCTGCACGTAGCCAACGCCCTGAGCGAACTTGAACACGAGCCTGTGCTGCTGATGACCGGCGGCACCTGGGATCCGCACTCGGAATCCTTTCAGGGCCAGGTCGCCGAGCAGGTACTACGCTCTTACGACTTCGACCAATTGTTTATCGGTGCCGATGGCATCGACCTGGTGCGTGGCACCACCACCTTCAATGAATTGCTCGGCCTGAGCCGGGTGATGGCGGAAGTGGCGCGGGAAGTGATCGTGATGGTCGAGGCCGACAAGATCGGCCGCAAGATTCCCAACCTGGAGCTGCCATGGAGCAGCGTCCATACCCTAATTACCGATGATCGCCTGTCCCTGGATGCGCGCGATCAGATTCAGGCTCGCGGTATCAACTTGATTTGCGCGACTGTCAGTCAGGAGAAATAAGCATGTGTGGAATCGTCGGCGCGGTAGCTGAACGTAACATCACCGCCATTCTGGTCGAAGGCCTCAAACGCCTCGAATACCGGGGCTATGACAGTGCCGGTGTGGCGGTGTACACCAATGACGGCATTCTGGAACGCACTCGTCGTGTGGGCAAGGTCAGCGAACTCGACGCGGCGCTGGCCGAACACCCGCTGGTTGGCCGTCTCGGTATTGCCCACACCCGCTGGGCTACCCACGGTGCGCCGAGCGAGCGCAATGCCCACCCGCATTTCTCCGGTGACGTCGCTGTCGTGCACAACGGCATCATCGAAAACCATGAGGCGCTGCGTGAACAGCTGAAGGCACTGGGCTACGTGTTCACCTCGGACACCGACACCGAAGTCATCGCTCACCTGCTGACCGAAAAACTCAAGTCGTTGCCAGACCTCGCCGACGCGCTGAAGGCTGCGGTCAAGGAGCTGCATGGCGCTTACGGTCTGGCGGTTATCCACGCAAAGCAACCGGATCGACTCGTTGCTGCTCGCAGCGGCAGCCCGCTGGTGATCGGTCTGGGCCTGGGCGAAAACTTCCTCGCTTCCGATCAACTGGCCCTGCGTCAGGTCACCGACCGTTTCATGTACCTGGAAGAGGGCGATATCGCCGAAATCCAGCGCGACAAGGTGCAGATCTGGGACGTGACCGGCAAAGCCGTCGAGCGCCAGACCGTCCAGTACACCGATGGCGCCGAAGCCGCCGACAAAGGCGAGTTCCGTCACTACATGCTCAAGGAAATCCACGAGCAGCCGTCCGTGGTGCAGCGCACTCTGGAAGGTCGATTGAGTGCGGATCAGGTGCTGGTGCAGGCTTTCGGTCCACAAGCGGCCGAATTGTTCGCCAAAGTGCGCAACGTGCAGATCGTGGCGTGTGGCACCAGCTATCACGCCGGCATGGTTGCCCGTTACTGGCTCGAAGAGCTGGCCGGCATTCCGTGCCAGGTCGAAGTCGCCAGCGAGTTCCGCTACCGCAAGGTGGTGGTGCAGCCGGACACCCTGTTCGTCACCATCTCCCAGTCCGGCGAAACCGCCGACACCCTGGCCGCCCTGCGCAACGCCAAGGAACTGGGCTTCCTCGCCAGTCTGGCGATCTGCAACGTCGGCATCAGTTCGCTGGTGCGCGAGTCCGACCTGACCCTGCTGACCCAGGCTGGTCGTGAAATCGGCGTGGCCTCGACCAAGGCCTTCACTACGCAGTTGGTCGGTCTGCTGCTGCTGACCCTGTCTCTGGGTCAGGTGCGCGGTACTTTGGGCAAAGGCGTTGAAGCCACGCTGGTCGAAGAACTGCGTCGCCTGCCAACCCGTCTGGGCGAAGCCCTGGCGATGGACAGCACCGTGGAAAAAATCGCAGAGCTGTTCGCCGAGAAGAACCACACCCTGTTCCTGGGCCGTGGCGCGCAATTCCCGGTGGCGATGGAAGGGGCCTTGAAGCTCAAGGAAATCTCGTACATCCACGCTGAAGCTTATCCGGCCGGCGAACTGAAGCATGGCCCGCTGGCGCTTGTGGATAACGACATGCCGGTGGTGACCGTCGCGCCGAACAACGAACTGCTGGAGAAACTGAAGTCCAACCTGCAGGAAGTCCGCGCCCGCGGTGGCGAACTGGTCGTGTTCGCCGACGAAAAGGCCGGGATGACCAACGGCGAAGGCACACACGTAGTGCAGATGCCGCACATCCACGACATCCTGTCGCCAATCCTCTACACCATTCCGCTGCAACTGCTGTCGTACTACGTTGCGGTGCTCAAGGGCACGGACGTGGATCAGCCGCGTAACCTGGCGAAGTCGGTGACGGTGGAGTAATCGAGATTGTACTGCGGTTGATTTGGGTTTCCGAAACAAGCGGTATTGCGACAATAAAAGTTGTCATGCGTGACCACGGCCTCTTGTAGGGGGCCGTGCACCCAGCGCGCACGCTGAGATGCACGCTGCCTCGAATTCCCTATAGATGGCAAATAGTCTATGTTCTCCCGATAAACACGGGACTGTTAACCTTTTTTTTGACGTGTAAATCACTGCGGTTTACAGTGAGAAAATATGGTTAACACGAAGTCAGGATATGCCGAATTTAGAAGACGAAGCCAAGGCCTACATCGAGTCCGTGTTCGGCGTGCCTGCGCGACTTGAGCTGGCGCACCCTAGAGTTCCTTTCAACATCCGGGATAACTACAAAACCTACGAACTGAGCATCCCGATGGGGCATTTCTCAGCGCTTACCATGATGCTGCTAGTCACCCGTGACGACGTTGATTACCCAGGCATCGTGAAGCTGCAAAAGCACGTCGAACTTGTGCGCAAAGCTACAAACCAGGTAATAGCCTTCGTCTGCAGATCTCTGACGATTCAAGACCGCCGCAGCCTGATCACGCATCAGATCAATTTTATCCAGCCCGCCTTCCAGATGTTCATACCGGAGATAGCGCTAGACCTACGCGAAAGTTTCCGCCAGCGGCGAGAGCGAAGCGAGGTTACTGCCCTCCTTCCCGCCGCCCAAGCCATGCTTCTCTCGTGCCTTTATGCCGGCATACCCGAAAAAACCTACTTCACGACCAACGCTTTGCTGGGTGATCTGGGATACAGCCGTGTGACCTTATCGAAAGCAGTGGAGCAACTGACCTCGCTGGAGGTGATTATCCCAGTGAAAAGCCAACTGCACTGGAGAACCTACGCTTTCAGCGGATCTCCTTCTGAGGTATTCCAAAAAGCCAAGCAATACCTGCGCTCACCCGTCAAAAAGAGAGTTGGCATCACTCGCAACACTATT
The DNA here is from genome assembly GCF_002112855.1 of Pseudomonas sp. B40(2017). Taxonomy (NCBI): domain Bacteria; kingdom Pseudomonadati; phylum Pseudomonadota; class Gammaproteobacteria; order Pseudomonadales; family Pseudomonadaceae; genus Pseudomonas; species Pseudomonas sp. B40(2017). Next base: position 659,120 of record NZ_NEIT01000002.1, on the reverse strand, counting down.
CCCATGGCGCCCGGTGTGTGTCTCGCAGGAGAAACTGCTCTGGCCAAGTGCACGATGCTGGCAGAGCCCGAGCAGGCCGTATGGGGAATGACCAAGAAAGTGTTTGACGACATGCTGGCGCTTGATGCGTTCGAGGTAGTCGAGTCGGTGGACGCGATCAAGGAATGGGTGGAGATTTGGGCGTATCCGTCGCTCACTGAAAGACACTACATAGCAGATACAGCGTCGCTGTTTCTGAGCTTGGAAGATAATCCTGACGAACGCATTCAGATTGCGTTGGATGAACTCAAGGAGCAAGTTGAATGGTTAGCGTGAAAGGTCTAGACGTATTCGGGCGGCATTTTCGCGAATACCGCGATCGCTACGTTCTGATCGGTGGCGTTGCCTCCGCTCTGGCAATGGAAGATGCGGGTGAAAGCTTCAGGGCCACCAAGGACTTGGACATCGTCCTGGTGATCGAAGCCCTGGATGCTGAATTCGTCGCGCATTTCTGGGACTTCATCAAAGCGGGCGGGTATGAGATCAGGCAGAGAGGTGGCGAGCGTCCTAACCCTGTTTTCTATCGATTTCAGGGCCCGAAAGACGAAGCGTACCCGGTCATGATCGAACTCTTTTCGCGTGCACCTGAAGGTTTGGAGCATGAGGAGAACGCGACGCTGACCCCTATCCCCACAGGCGAGTCAGTTTCGAGCTTGAGTGCCATCCTTCTAAATCAGGACTACTACAGTTTCCTTCTAGCGGGCCGCCAGCAGAGTGAGGAGCTTACCTACATCAGCGCGGATCGACTCATACCTTTCAAGGCCAAAGCCTGGCTCGACCTGTCTCAGCGCAAAGCAAACGGAGAAAGTGGGATCGATAGCGGGAACATCAAAAAGCACCGTAACGACGTCCTTCGCCTTTCCGGCCTACTGACCGGCGAAGTGTTCGAGTTGCCCGAAAGCCTCACCGCAGATATGGCGCAGTTCCTTGAGCTTTTGGCAGCTGAAAACATCGACCTCAAAGCACTGAAGATGCGGGGCGATCTTTCGACCATTATCAGTCGTATCGCAGAGTCGTTTGGTCTTCAACGGTCCTCATAAAAATCCGCGAACGACACCTGATAACTGAATTCCTTATGGCACTCAAAGCTAGGTGAATAAAGGCTTCGAGCGTAGCCTTGAATCCGCAGAAAAATCCGTGATTCTGCTTGGATCGGACTTGTATCAGCGGATAAACGCCGCGGTTTAGGAGTTGAACAGTGGATCGCTTCCAGGAAATGCAGGTTTTCGCCATCGTCGCCCAGGAACAGGGTTTTTCCGCTGCGGCGCGGCGTCTGGGTCTGTCGGCGGCGAGCGTGACCAGGGCGGTGGCGGCGCTGGAGCAGCGGATCGGCACGCAGTTGTTGATCCGTACAACCCGCAGCGTGCATTTGAGCGAAGCCGGTCTGCGTTTCCTGGAAGACTGTCGGAGAATTCTCGCCGAGGTGCAGGAAGCGGAGGATTCCGCTGCCGGCAGTCATACCCAGCCGCGTGGGCAGTTGACGGTGACGGCGCCTGTTTTATTCGGCGAGTTGTTTGTGACGCCAGTGATGGCGCGTTATCTGACGCAATACCCGGACGTTTCCATCAACGCCCTGTTGCTCGACCGGGTAGTAAGCATGGTCGAGGAGGGCATCGACGTCGCGGTGCGTATCGGCGAGTTGCCGGACAGCAATCAGCATGCGATCCGGGTCGGTGAGGTACGGCGGGTGATTTGTGGTTCGCCGGAGTACTTTGCGATTCATGGCCGGCCGAATCATCCACAGGCCTTGGCCGGGGCGCCGGTGGTGGCGACATCGGCCATCGGTCAACAGCGCAGTTGGCCATTCATGGAACACGGTGAACTCATCGGCGTAAAACCGGAACCGCGTCTGGTGGTCACCGCCAATCAGGCTGCGATCACGGCGGCGTCGCTGGGCCTGGGTCTGACCCGGGTGCTGTCTTATCAGGTGGCCAGCAAGGTCGCCTCCGGTGAACTGGAAATCGTGCTCGCCGAGTTTGAACTGCCTGCTTTGCCGATCCATGTGGTGTATCAGGGCGGGCGCAAGGCGCCGGCGCGGGTGCGCAGTTTTGTCGACTTCATGGTGAACGCATTGCGTGAGCATCCCGCCTTGAAAAATGCCGCTTTATTTCATCCAGAGAAATAATGGATTGCGTTTTCTGGTGATTCTATTGCTTTCGCGATCAAGGGAATATGGCTCCCACGGCCGCCGTCCACCCTGAACGGCGCCATCATCCAGCGGAGTCGACCATGCAAGCGATCAAACTCTACAACTTCCCGCGTTCCGGCCACGCCCATCGCGTCGAACTGATGTTGTCACTGTTGCAACTGCCGACCGAGCTGATCTTTGTCGATCTGGCCAAAGGCGAGCACAAACAGCCCGGCTACCTGGCGATCAACAGCTTCGGGCAAGTACCGGCCATTGATGACAACGGCGTGGTGCTGGCCGACTCCAACGCGATCCTCGTCTATCTGGCACAGAAATACGGTAATGGCCGCTGGCTGCCAAGCGATCCGGTCGGCGCCGCGCATGTGCAGCGCTGGTTGTCGGCAGCCGCCGGGCCGATTGCTTTCGGCCCTGCCGCCGCCCGCCTGATCACGGTGTTCGGGGCGAAGTTCAACGCCGAGGAAGTCATCACCCGCGCGCATAATTTTCTCAAGGTGATGGACCTGGAACTGGGCAAAACCCCGTATTTGGCAGGTACTGAGCCGACCATCGCTGACGTGGCGGCCTACAGCTACATCGCCCACGCACCGGAAGGCAATGTGTCGCTGGACGACTACGCTAACGTTCGCGCCTGGCTTTCGCGCATTGAGGCGCTGCCCGGTTTTGTCGGCATGCCGCGCACCGTTGCCGGCCTGCAAACCACCGTCTGACATTCAATCTGCGCCAACGGCGCAGGGGAGAGACCGTGATGGAACGTTCACCGTGGCACGCTGGCGAGCAACAGTTGCAGGCCCATGTCGGCGTTGCCGAGCGCATGGCGGAATTCGGGCGTAAGGTGATTCGCACCTGGATGCCGGATCAACACCGCCAGTTCTATCAGCAATTGCCTTTCATGCTGTACGGCGCGGTGGATGCCGAAGGTCGCCCCTGGGCCAGTGTGCTGGAGGGGGAGCCGGGCTTTGCTCACTCTCCCGAGCCGACGCAACTGCAGTTCGCCAGTCTGCCGGCTGCCGATGACCCGGCGCAGTTACAAGCCGGCGCCGCCATCGGTCTGCTTGGTATCGAACTGCACACCCGCCGGCGCAATCGGCTCAATGGCCACATCGATAATCTCGATGCGAACGGCTTCGGGCTGACGGTCGATCAATCGTTCGGCAATTGCCCGCAATACATTCAATTGCGTCAGTTTCAGCGGGTGCCGCTGACCGATCCGCAGACCCGCAAAGCCGAACATCGTGACAGCCTCGACGACGCCGCCATTGCGCTGATCGAAAGCGCCGATACTTTCTTCGTCGCCAGTTACGTCGACGTCGACGGCGAGCGTTCGGTGGATGTTTCCCACCGCGGCGGTCAGCCCGGTTTTGTGCGGATCGAGGGTAATCGCCTGACGATCCCTGATTTTGCCGGCAACCTGCACTTCAACACGCTGGGCAATCTGCTGCTCAATCCCTTGGCCGGCTTGCTGTTCATCGACTTTTCCACAGGCGATGTGTTGCAGCTCAGCGGTCGCACCGAGATCATTCTCGAGGCGCCGCAGATCGAGGCCTTTCAGGGCGCCGAACGCCTGTGGACTTTCGAGGTGGAAAAACTGGTTCGGCGTCCTGCAGCGCTGGCTCTTCGCTGGCGCTTCGACGGCATGTCACCCACCAGCCTGCTGACCGGCAACTGGGCCCAGGCCGATGCACGATTGCAGGCCAAGGCATTGGGGGACAGCTGGCGGCCATTGCGCGTGGCAAAAGTCGAAATGGAAAGCCGTCACATCCGCTCGATTTATCTGGAGCCGGACGATGGCGCAGGACTGCCGGTGTTTCTCGCCGGTCAGCATCTGCCGCTGCGGTTCACCCTCGATGGCGAGGTGCACATCCGTACCTACAGCCTGTCCGGCGCGCCGTCGGATGATTTCTTCCGGATCAGCGTGAAACGCGAAGGCCGGGTGTCGACGCACCTGCATGAGCAGATTCGCGTGGGCGATGTGCTGGAGGCGCGCTTGCCTCAAGGGCATTTCACGGTCGCGGCGCTGGAGCGTCGTCCACTGGTGCTGTTGGCGGCCGGCGTCGGCATTACGCCGCTGCTGTCGATGCTGCGTGAGGTGGTGTATCAGGGCCTGCGGACCCGGCGGATTCGTCCGACCCTGTTTGTTCAGAGTTCCCGCAGCCTCGCCGACCAGCCGTTCCGAGCAGAGGTGGATCGGTTGCTGGAGGATGCCGGTGATGCCGTGAAAGTGTTGCGGGTGCTCAGCCAGCCGGAGGACGATCTGGTCGAAGGAAAAGACTTCGACCTGCGCGGCCGCATCGATGGCGAGTTGTTACGCAATCTGCTGACCGACGAGGACTTCGATCAGGTCGACTTCGTGCTCTGCGGTCCCGGCGGTTTTACCCAGGGTATTTATGACATCTTGCGCGAACTGGATGTGCGGGACGGGCAGATCCATGCCGAAACCTTCGGCCCTTCGACCCTCAAGCGCCAGGCCGATCCGGACGCGATCGTGATGGAACAACCGCCGGCTGCGACCACGTCGGTGCCGGTGGTGTTCGAACGTTCAGCCAAGGAAGCGCGCTGGCAGCCCGATGGCGGCAGTTTGCTGGAGCTGGCGGAAAGTCGCGGCTTGCGTCCGGAATTCAGTTGTCGCGGGGGTTCGTGCGGCACCTGCAGGACGCGGCTGATCAGCGGCGCGGTGAATTATCCACAGCCTCCGGCAGAAGTGCCGGAGGAGGGGCAGGTGCTGATTTGCTGCGCGGTGCCGGCGCAGAGTGCCCAGCCGCTGGTGCTGGATCTGTAACGGATCAGGCGTAGGACAACGCCTTTTCCTCCAGCAGCTCCTGATACAACTCGGTCCACTTGCGGCCCATTTCATCGGCTGTGAATAACTGCCGATAGCGGGCCTCCGCCTTGAGGCCCATTTCGGCGGCGCGGGCCGGGTTTTCCCACAGGGTGCGCATCGCTTCGCGAAATGCCGATGGATGACTCGGTGGCACCACCAGTCCGGTTTCGTTGTGGATGTTGATGTAGCTGGTGCCGGTGCCGATTTCGCTGGAGATCATCGGTTTGCCGTACATCGCGCCTTCGAGCAGCGAAATGCCGAACGCTTCCGAGCGCAGGTGCGATGGGAAGACGATGGCGTAGCTCAGTTGCAGCAGAGCGACCTTGTCTTCATCGCTCAGCCGCCCGAGGAAATGAATGTTGCGCAGACCCAGGGCCGCGGCCTGGGCGTGCAGTTCCTGCTCCAGCGGGCCGGCGCCGACGATCACTACCGGATAGTCCACGTCTTTCAAGGCTTCGAGCAGGATGTGCAGGCCTTTGTAATAGCGCATTACCCCGACGAACAGGAAAAACTTGTCCCCAAGCTGCTGACGCCAGCGGTTCATGCGCTCGATATCGGGCTGTGGATAACCGGCCTTGTTCAAGCCATAGGGGATGACGCGAGTCTTGTCCTGGAATTGCTGCAACACATCACTGGTGTGCAGATAGTTTGGCGAAGCCGCGACAATCCGGTCGGCGCTGGCGAGAAAGCGGTTCATCAGCGGGCGATAGAGTTTGAGCAGGTGCTTCTGGCGAATGATGTCCGAATGATAGGTCACCACCGTCGGTTTGTTCACGCCGCTGGCAAAATGCACGAGATCCATGAACGGCCACGGGAAGTGGTAGTTGATTACGTCGGCTTCGGCGGCCAGTTCACGAAACTGCTTGAACACGCTCCAGGAAAAACCCGTGGAGGCGAACTGGATATCCAGTTTGGCCCGATGCACTTCATGCTGGCCGAGACGCACCACCGCAGGTTCTGGATTGGCGCTGAGGGTCAGCACCTGGCCTTCGATGTCGTGTTGGGCGCCACTTTCGCAGAGTTGAAAGATCACTTGCTCGATACCGCCGACCGAGTCAGGCAGGTACGTCTTGAAGAAATGAAGAACTCGCATTCAACCTCCCATGGCCTGGTGGTAGGCGCCGGCCGTGGCCTGCGCGCAACGCTTCCAGGAAAAAAGCCGTGCCCGCTGCAATCCGGCTTCCCGGCATGCCTGCCAGTGCGCTTGATCATCGATCAGTCGGCTCATCGCATCACGCAAGCCGTCTGCATCGTCAGCTTCAATATAGTTGCCGGCGTCGCCCGCCACTTCCGGCATGGCCGAAGAGCGGGTGATTACCACTGGCGTGCCGCTGGCCATCGCTTCCAGCACCGGCAGGCCGAAACCTTCATACAGCGACGGAAAAATCAGCGCCCGGGCGCCGGCCAGCAATTGCGCGACTTGCTCATCGGGCAGGTAGCCGAGCAGGCACACGTGCCCGCAAGCCAGCGCCTGATTCAATTCATCACTGAACTGGTCGCGCTGCCAGCCGGCCATGCCGACGATCAACAGCGGGAAACGCTGGCGCACCCGATCCGGCAGCAGCGCGTGGGCACGCAGGGCCAGATTCAGGTTCTTGCGCGGCTCCAGGGTGCCGACGCAGAGGAAGTACTCCCGGTACTCGACCGCATGTGCCTTGAGCACCGCATCGATGTCCTGCGGCTCGCGCGGATGGAAACGCTCGGCGACACCCAGCGGCGCGACCACAAAGCGCTCGGCAGGCAGTCCGAAATACTCCCGGGCCTCGTCAGCGATGGCTTGCGAGTCGGTCAGAATGATCCGCGCCTGGCGTACGCCTTCGGCGAGCCGGCGCTCGATTTCCCGCAGCCGCGCCGGTGGCTGGGTCTCGGGGAAATGCAGGTGCGTGAGATCGTGCAGGGTAATCACGGTCGGGCCATCGAAGGCCAGCGGCCACAGGCTCGGTTCGTGGTACAGATCGACCGGTTGCGCCGGGCCCTGATCGAAGCGTTTCTGTTCAAGCCAGCGGCGGGCCTGATAGGCCCCGGGGATCTGCCGCAGCAGCGGCGTCAGGCGCGAATAACCGGGCATCGCCGCTTCCGGCAGTTGCGCACTCCAGCCCCAGCCGTGGAACAGCGCCACTTCAATATCGGTTTCAGCGTGCAAGGCATTCACCAGTTCAGCCACGTAGTGACCGATACCGGTGCGCGGTGCCTGGAGAATGCGGGCGTTAAGGGCTATGCGCATGTTGCCTCGCTGGCACCTGAGGCGCCTCCAGCACATGGCGCGCGGTGCGCTCGGTCAGTTGCGCGCTGGCTTCCCGCCAGCCGATCCATTGCCAGTTGCTGACATCGCGAGCGGCGGGGAATCGACCGCTGCGCTCAAAGCTCTGCACCAGATCGGCGAGGCTTTGCGGCGACTGCAGATCGAAATACGCCATGAACTCACCGCCGATTTCGCGAAACACCGGGATATCGCTGCCCATCGCCGGCAGCCCGCGTTGCATGGCTTCCACCAGCGGCAGACCAAAGCCTTCGACGAACGACGGAAACACCAGCGCACTGGCATGGGCGTAGGCGTGTTCGAGGCTGGTGTCGCTCAAGTCGTTGAACATGAACAGGCGCCGGTTCAGCTCCGGATGATGGCGAATCCGGGCCAGCAGCGCGTCGCACTTCCAGCCGATGCGCCCGGCGATGCATAACCGGGCGTTCGAGCCGTTCGCCCAGGCATGGTCGAAGGCATCCAGCAGATAGCCGTGGTTCTTGCGCGGCTCGATGGTGCTGACCATCAGGAACACCGGCTCCTTTGTTGCGAACAGCTTTTGCAGACGCGGTTCGACGGCGGCTTCGATGCTCTGCAGATCCAGCTCCGAACCGAGGTGAAAGTAGTCGAACCAGCGTTTGTCAGCCTGGCCCGATCCAAGACGACGTTGCAGTTCTGCACGCACCTGATCGCGCACCGTGGCGGAAATCGCCATGAAGCCGTCGGCATTGCGGGCGATCCAGTCGAACCACTCGCTGTACACCTCGACCAGCCGCGTGTCGTAGAACTGCGGGTGGGACAAGGGAATCAGGTCGTAGATCACCGCAACGATGCCCAGACCTTCCTGTTTGAGGCGCTCGGCATGCAGGAAAAAGTCTGAATGCCAGGACGAATCCAGCAGCACCAGATGATCGCCAGTCTGGTGTTGCAGTGGTTCGCAGCGTTGAGGCAATTGATAGCGATTGACCTGCTCGACCAGCCGCAGCGGTATTCCGAATGCACCGAACGAGGTCAGGCGATAGCCGACGTACAACAGGCGTCGTACCAGTTTTGTGCGGCAACCGGTATCCAGCCGCTGATGCAGTTGCCAGAAACGATGGGCCAGCCGCTCCAGGCGTTCGCCAAACGTGACGATGGCATTGAACAGCGGCGAATCCAGCGGCGCCAGACGCTTCACTCGGTACAACTGGCCCTTGAGCAGAACCACCGGCACGCATTCGACGCCTTCGGCGCTCGGCGGCAGCTGTTTGATGACGTTGCGCACCACCCGCTGAATCCCCGAATTGACCTTCGGGTGTTTGAACACGTGGGTGCATTCAACCAGCAGGCGGGTCATGGCGCGCGCTCCGCGAGGCTGTGCGCGTGGCGGGTGATCGAGGTGCTGGCGCCCAGCCAGGAACAGCCGACGAAATCTTCCTGACGGTTGTTGATCACGTGGAACACCAGGCCGTAGTCACGCCATTCGAAGTTGCGGTCCAGGTGCGAGTCCAGTCGCGACAGGCTCAGGGCCACGGAGTAATTGCCCTTGCCCAGGCCCATGACGAAGGCGAAGCGATAGGTGATGCGTTCACCCGCACGCAGGTCTTCCAGCGCCTGGTTCTGACGGTGGGTATTGATGCCGTACATGGCTTGGCCCAGGCGATCCTTGATCATGAAGCCGAGCACCAGCCGTTCGATGTCCTGGCGAATCTCCACCTCGACTTCCAGTGTCACCGGCTGACCGACTTCGGCGGCGTCGATGGAGCGTCCGCGTTCATCGAGCAGGCGCACGCTGAGGATCCCGGCCTCGCCGGTGCCGGACACGGTACGTACCTGGCCGCCGTCGAGCAGTTCCTGGCGCACGGTCTGGCCTTCGCGTTCGGCGAGCAGGGCGTTGTAGTAATCCATGACCGCTTCGGGCTTGTCGTGCATCACCATGTGGCCGCCTTCGAGCAGGATCGCCGAGTCGCAGATCGACTGGATCGCCGAGCGGTCGTGGGACACGATCAACAGCGTGGTGCCGGCCTTGCGGAAGCTGCGGATGCGGTCGAAGCTCTTGTGCTGGAAGTAGGCATCGCCCACCGACAGCGCTTCGTCGACGATCAGAATGTCCGGGCGGCGCGCGGTGGCGACGCTGAAGGCCAGGCGCATCTGCATGCCGCTGGAGTAGGTGCGCACCGGGTGATCGATGGCTTCGCCGATTTCCGCGAAGCGTTCGATGTCCGGCATCAGTGCTTCGATGTCTTCGACCTGCATGCCCAGCAGTTGCCCGGCCATCACTGCATTCTGCCGGCCGGTGAAGTCCGGATGAAAACCCATGCCCAGTTCCAGCAGCGCCGCGACCCGGCCCTCGAGTTGAATCTGGCCGCAGGTCGGTTGAGTGGTGCCGGTGATCATTTTCAGCAGGGTGCTTTTGCCGGCGCCGTTAACCCCGACAATGCCCACCGCTTCACCGGGGGTGATCTCGAAATTCACGTCCTGCAGCACCCAGTGCTGGCGATGGCGCATCGGCGAAAAAGGAATCAGCCATTCGGCCAGGCGACTCCAGCGGGTGGGGTACTGCTTGTAGGCCTTGCCCAGGCCTGTGACGCGTATGTGCCCCATCAGAGTTCATCCACCATTTCGCCGACCCGCCGACGAAACAGGCGCAGGCCGACCGCGCACAACAGCAGGCCGATCACGAAGATCGGCAGCAGCGAACTCCACACCGGCCACTGACCGTAGAGAAACAGGTTCTGGTAACTGCCGATCAGGTTGGTCAGCGGATTGAGTTGCAGCAGGCGCTGCACCCACTCGGGCAGGATGCTCAGCGGATACACGATCGGCGTCAGCCAGAACCAGAATTGCAGGCAGATGGCGAACAATTGCCCGACATCGCGAAAGAACACGTTGAGCACGCCGAGGATCATCCCCAGTCCGGCGCAGAACAGCACTTGCAGCGCCAGCAGCGGCACCAGTGCCAGCAGGGCCATGCCCGGCCAGCGCCCGCTGATCAACAGAAACCCGAGGAACAGGCCGATGATGATCGCGAAGTTGATTCCCGCATTGAGCAGCACGATCACCGGCAGGCACAGGCGCGGGAAGCTGATTTTTTTCAGCAGGTTGGCGTTTTCCAGAAACATGTTCTGGCTGCGCAGGGTGATTTCCGAGAACAGGCCCCAGGTCAGCAGCCCGGCGCACAGGTAGACGCTGTAGGCCATGCCGTCGTCCACGCCGGGCAGGCGGGCGCGCATGATGTGGGAAAAGATCACCGTGTACACAACGATCATCGACAGCGGGTTGAGTACCGTCCACAGCGCGCCGAACAGCGAATTGCGATACCGCGCTTGAAACTCCCGCTTGACGCTACCGAGGATGAAACCTCGATAGTCGTGCAGCGAGCGGTACAGGGAAAGCAGCATTCACACCGTCCTGCCGTATTGGTCTTCGAAGCGGACGATGTCGTCCTCTCCCAGGTATTCGCCGCTTTGCACTTCGATGATCACCAGGTCGATCACGCCGGGGTTCTCCAGACGGTGCTTGTGGCCGGCGGCGATGAACGTCGATTCGTTCTTCGCCACCAGGGTCGTGCCGCTGCCGTTGTTGGTGACCTTGGCCATGCCTTCGACCACCACCCAGTGTTCATTGCGGTGATGGTGCATCTGCAACGAGAGCTTGCCGCCGGGTTTGACCACGATGCGCTTGATCTTGAAGCGCGGGCCTTCCTCGAGCACCGTGTAGGTGCCCCACGGACGGCTGACCGTACGATGCAGGCGATAGGCTTCGTGGGACTTGTCCTTGAGCTGCTTGGCCACCCGCCGCACATCCTGCGCACGGTCGGCATGGGCTACCAGCACGGCGTCGGCGGTGTCGATGACGATCAGGTCTTCCACACCGACGGCGGCCACCAGCCGGCCATCGCTTTGAACGAAGTTGTTGCGGCTGTCGATGAAGATCGCCTCGCCGCTCGCACGGTTGTTATCAGCGTCGGCCGGCACCAGCGCGGCCACTGCACCCCAGGACCCAATGTCGCTCCAGTCGAAACCCGCCGGCACCACCACAACCTTTTCCGAGCGCTCCATCAGTGCGTAGTCGATGGAAATGTCGGTGATTTCGGCGAACAGCTGCGCGGACAATTCCTGTTGCAGGCAACCAGCGGTTTCCACCGGTTCGCTGGCGGCCATGCAGGCGCGGGCCTGTTCCAGCAGCTCGGGGGCGTGCAGCGCCAGCTCGGCGATCACCGTTGCGGTGGAGAAACAGAACATTCCCGAATTCCACAGGAAGTTGCCGCTCTCCAGATAATGGGTGGCGGTCTGCAGGTCGGGTTTTTCCACGAATCGCTGGACCTTGGCCGCGCCCCGGTCGTTGAGCGGTGCGCCGGTCTCGATGTAACCGAAGCCGGTTTCCGGGGCGGTCGGCACCACGCCAAAGGTCACCAGATAACCGTCCTTCGCCAGATTGACCGCGTGCTCGACCGCGCTTTTGAGCGCCTCTTCATTGACGATCAAATGGTCGGCGGGCATCACCACCATGATTGCCGCATCGCCGTGCAGGGCTTGCAGCGACAGTGCCGCCGCCGCGATGGCCGGTGCGGTGTTGCGTCCGGTAGGCTCGAGCAGGAAGTGCCCGCGATGCCGGGACAGGCGCGCGGCCTGATAGTGATCCTTGCTCTGGAAGTAGTACTCGCGGTTGGTCACCGTGACAATGTCGCCCCAACCGTCCAGCAGCGCGGCGGCGCGCCGGTAGGTCTTGCCCAGCAGCGACTGGCCGTCGGGCAGGGTCATGAACGGCTTCGGATGGCCCTCGCGGGACACCGGCCACAAACGGGTGCCGGCACCGCCGGACAGAATCACGGGGATCAGCATGGCCTACTCCTTGGCGACGCGCTTCATGTCCGCATCCATCATCATGCGAATCAGGGTGTCGAGGTCGGTCCTGGGTTTCCAGCCGAGCACGCGCTGGGCCTTGGCCGGGTTGCCGAGCAGCACTTCGACTTCCGCCGGGCGGAAAAACGCCGGGTCGATCTTCACGTAATCCCGGTAGTTCAGGCCGACGTGATCGAAGGCGATGCGGCACATCTCGCGCACGGTGGTGGTGACGCCGGTGGCGACCACGAAATCGTCGGGCTTGTCCTGTTGCAGCATAAGCCACATGGCCTCGACGTAATCACCGGCAAAGCCCCAGTCGCGCTTGGCGTCGATGTTGCCCAGGGCCAGCTCCTGCTGTTTGCCCTGTTTGATCCGGGCGGCGGCGTCGGTGACCTTGCGGGTCACGAATTCGATGCCGCGCAGGGGCGATTCATGATTGAACAAAATGCCGCTGCTGGCGTGCAGGTTGAAGCTTTCGCGGTAGTTGACGGTGATCCAGTGGCCATAGAGTTTGGCTACACCGTAAGGACTGCGCGGGTAGAACGGGGTGTTCTCGTCCTGTTGCTCGGCCTGGATCAGACCGAACATTTCGCTGGTGGACGCCTGATAGAAACGCGTGTGCGGGCTGAACTGCCGGATCGCTTCGAGCAGGTGGGTCACGCCCAGGCCATCGACGATGCCGGTCGTCACCGGTTGGTCCCAGGAGGCCGCGACGAAGCTCTGGGCTGCCAGGTTATACACCTCGTCCGGCGCCGACTTGATCACCGCGCGCTGCACCGAGCAGGCATCGGCCATGTCGCCATCCAGGTAGACGATGTCCGCTTCGACGCCCATCTCCCGCAGGCGCCAGCGTGAATCGCTGCTGCGCCGTGCGACAAGGCCGTGAACCTTGTAACCCTTGTCGAGCAGCAGCTTGGCCAGATACGCGCCGTCCTGGCCGGTGATCCCGGTGATCAATGCACTTTTTGTCATTGTTGTTGTACTCGCTTCTCCCAGTCGGACAGGATCGCCCGCAGGGATTGTTGTGTAGTGATTTGCGGCGTCCATCCTGTGGTCCGGGCCAGCCGTTGGTGGCTGCCGCAGACGCGACGCTGATCCGCGCGGCGCATGCGTGCCGGATCCTGAACCAGTTGCAGCTTGACCTGGGCCAGGTCGCCCATCTGTTCGATGAGGCTGCGGATGCTTTGCTCATGACCTGAGCAAATGTTGTAGACCTGTCCCGGCGTGCCTTTTTCCAGCAGCGCAAAATAGGCCGAGATCACGTCGCCGACGTCGAGGAAATCGCGGGTGACATCGATATCGCCGACTTCCAGTTGCGGCGCTTGCAGCCCCTGCTTGATGCGGTTGATCTGCCGTGCGGCGCTGGCGATGACGAAGCTGTCCTTCTGCCCGGTGCCGATGTGATTGAACGGACGCGCCACCAGCACCGGCCAGCCTTCGCTCAACCCCCATTGCAGGCTGAGAAATTCCGCCGACAGTTTGCTCACGGCGTAAGGATTGCGCGGGCAGGGTGCTTGTTGTTCGGTGATCGGCAGCGCGGGTTCTTCGACCTGACCGTAGACATCGCCCGAGCTGACATACAGGAACGTGCCCTTGAAGCCGCGGGCCTTGAGGGCCTGCAACAGGTTCAGGGTGCCGAGCAGGTTGATGTCGAAGGTTCGTGCCGGATCGCGGAACGCTTCAGGAACAAAGGTCTGGCCGGCGAGATGAATGACCGCATCGGGCAGTTGCGGCCACAGATCGATGAGGCTGTCCGGGTTTGTCAGGTCGTAGGGTGAGGCGGCAGGCAGCAGCTCCCACGACGCGTCTTCCCCCTGGAGGCGTGACTGGATGTGTTGTCCTACGAACCCACTGAGGCCCGTGATGAACAGACTTTTTTTCAAACAGCGACCCCTTGGTCTTTAACTTTCACCTCTTCCCACAGGCTGTAAGGGGATGTCTGTCAGACCGAGAGAAAACCCGGCCCAGACAAAGGGTGAAGTCGTTGTTGTAGTTGTTTGGTTGCCAATCTGTGCCAATTGCACAGCAATTTCAACAGGGCAAATCGTGACCGGTCAGTTCTCGTCAGCGTAGTCGGTTTTTTCTCGCCCGGCGGTTCCCGAATGCGCGGCGGATGTGTTTAGAATGCCCCTCGTCGCGATCCCCGGCGGCTGCTCGCAAGGATCGTGCGACAGGGTAAAACCGACCATTAAAACAAGAACAGAGACGTGCCCGATGATGCAGGACGAACCGCGCTGATGCCGGTTCGATCCGACGCCCGGCCGTCATAGCGTGAAGCTGCCGGGATGGCGGTTGCACCGTGGGATGCCATGAATTTCATTCTCTACTCGGACGTCAACGACCGCTCCATCAGCCAGAGTCTTGGGCGTCCCGAATACAGCTACTACTTTGTGCTCAAGGCCTATCGCCCGGTGCTGGAAAGCCTGGGGCGAGTGCATGTGGTGTCCACCAGCGCCGAGGTTGATCCACTCTACCGACAACTGCTCGCCGCCGGTGAAAGCAGCGTTTTCCTGTCCTTCACGCCGCCACAAAATACCCCGACCGATCTTGAATGCCCGACGATCTGCGTGATCGCATGGGAGTTCGACTCGATCCCCGATGAGTCATGGGACGATGATCCGCGCCACGACTGGACGCAGATGCTCGCCCGACAGGGACGGGTCATCACGCTGTCGAGCCACACCGCCCGCGCGATTCGCCGCGCCATGGGCGAGAACTTTCCGGTACTCGTGCTGCCGACGCCCTTGTGGGAAAACTTCGCCGCCATTCGTGAGCAGCATGTCAGTGCGCCGATCAATCCCGGCGCGACCCTGGCCATCAAGGGCTGCATTTTCGACAGCCGCACGCTGGGACTGTCTGCCGACGATTTGCTGCCCAAACCGCTGACCGCCGAACAACTGGCTGAAATCGAGGCACTGCGCCCGCCACCGCTGACGTTCAAACGCCGCCTGGTCATTGCCCGTCATTATCTGCGCCTGTGGAGGCTGGGGGCGGGTGAAGAACGGGTGAAATACCTGCACCACTGGTACTGGGAAGGTGTGCAGGATCTGCTGTCGGATCGCACACACGCCTGGCTCGAGAAACGCCTGCCGGCCATTGCCGCTCCGCATGCGGTGGCCGTGGCCGAGCCACCGCCGCTGGATCTGCCGGACACGTCCTCGGTGGTCGAGACCACGGTGGAAGGCGTGATCTACGTGACGGTGTTCAACCCAAGGGACGGCCGCAAGAACTGGCATCATCTGGTTACCGCCTTCTGCTGGGCCTTTCGCGAAACGCCTGACGCGACGCTGGTGCTGAAGATCACCCAGAACGATCTGGCGTCCTACTACAGCGAACTGATGACCCTGCTCGCACAACTGACACCGTTCGCCTGCCGGGTGCTGGTAATGCACGGTTATCTGGACGATGCGCAATACGCGCGGCTCTACCAGGCGGCCAGTTTTTACGTCAACGCTTCACGCTGCGAGGGGCTGTGCCTGCCGCTGATGGAGTTCATGTCCAGCGGCAAACCGGTGATCGCCCCGGATCACACGGCCATGGAAGACTACATCGACGACACCGTGGCCTTCGTCGTCCGGTCCAGCGAAGAGCTGACGATCTGGCCCCAGGACACCCGCATCATTTACCGCACCCTGCGCTACCGGCCGGACTGGGCTTCGCTCAAAAGCGCCTATGAGCACAGCTACCGGATGGCCAAGGCGCAGCCGCAGGAGTACGCGCGCATGTCTGCCGCCGCTGTCGAACGCATGCACGACTACTGCGCGTTTGCTCCGGTGCAGCGGCGCATGGCGGACTTTTTCGGCCTGGTTCCGCTGGCTGCCGATGCCGCCCCCGTGACGGACAACGCCTCATGCTGATCATCATTCATTCGGAAACCAACCAGCACACCATCGCGCAAAACCTCGGGCGTTCGGAGTACAGCTATTACTTCGTCCTCAAGGAATACCGGCCGGTGCTCGAACGCCTTGGTCGTGTGTTGGAGGTCGTCGACCCGGCGCGCGAAGTCGATGCGCTGTATCTGGAATGCCTGGCCCGTGGCGAGCCGTGCGTGTTCCTGTCGTTCTCGCCGCCGCACCGCACGCCGATCCACCTGGCGTGTCCGACGCTGCCGGTGTTCGCCTGGGAATTCAGCACCATCCCCAACGAACCCTTCGACAACGAGCCGCGCAATGACTGGCGCACGGTGCTCCGGGCCTGCGGCGCGGCGATCACCCATTCCACCTACACGGTCAATGCGGTGCGCGAGGCCATGGGCGCCCATTACCCGATTGTCGCGGTGCCCGCGCCGGTGTGGGATCGCTTTGCAGCCCGGGGCTCGCAGCTTCAGGGGCAGCCCTCGACAGGGCCGGTGCGCCTGACGATCAAAGGGCTGGTCGCCGACAGTCGTCAGCTCGATCTCGACGCGTTCGGCCCGAAACACCTGCGCCGTGGCAAGGGCATCGATTTCCAGGCGCCGGCGCGCGAGCAGGAGCTGCTGCTGGACGGTGTCGTCTACACATCGGTGTTCAATCCCGGTGACGGACGCAAGAACTGGGAAGACATGCTCAGCGCATTCTGCGTGACGTTTCGCGAGGTCGAAGACGCGACGCTGGTGCTCAAGCTCACGCACCACGATGCCGAAGAAGCGCTCGGCGACATTCTTCATCACCTGTACAAAAACCAGTCCTACCGCTGCCGCATCGTGCTGATTTATGGCTACCTCGCGGACGCGGACTACGAGCGTCTGGTGCAGGCCACCCGGTACGTGGTCAACACGTCCTACGGCGAGGGCCAGTGCCTGCCGCTGATGGAATTCATGTCCTGCGGCAAGCCGGCCGTGGCGCCGCGGACCACGGCGATGATCGATTATCTGAGCACCGACAACGCGTTCCTGGTCGAGTCCACCGATGAACTCACCGCCTGGCCTCACGATCCGCGCAAGGCGTTCCGCACGTTGCGCTACATGACCAACTGGGCGTCGGTCTGTGTGGCCTATCGCGACAGCTATGAGGTGGCGAAGAACGATCCCGGGCGCTATGCGCAGATGTCGGCGCAGGCCGTTGCCAGCCTGCAGGCGTTCTGCAGTCAGGCGGTGGCCGAGCAGCGGTTGCGCGATTTTCTCGCTCAGGTACACGAGCACCGTGGTGCCGCTGCAACGGAAGCCACGGGCACATGATCCGCGCATGGCTGAGGCGTTTGCGTCCGGTTGCGCATCCGGCGCCGGTATCCGTGCCTGAACCGGTTGCCGCGGGCGTGTCGCCCAGGGATGTGGGTCTGCATGACGCCATGCTCGACGGCTGGTTTCACGGCGACAGTGGTCAGTTGCTCAAGGGCTTTGTCATTAACGCGGACGACACCCTGCTCGACGTGGGGTGTGGCGAGGGCGTGGCAACATTGTTCGCCGTGCGCCAGGGCGCCTCGGTGATCTTCACCGACAGCGAACACGACAAGGTGCGCGACCTCGCCCGACAAGTCGAAGCGCAGAGCCGCAAGGCCAGTCTCGGTCTGGTCAGCAACAGCCTGCCATTGCCGCTGAGCGACGGCTGTGCGAGCAAGGTCGTGTGCATGGAAGTGCTGGAACACATCGATCATCCCGAGCCGTTCATGGCCGAGCTGGTACGCATGGGCCGTCCCGGTGCGCTGTACCTGCTCAGTGTGCCGGCGCCGGTGGGCGAGCATTTGCAGCAGGGCATTGCCCCGGCGGGTTATTACCAGTCACCCAATCATGTGCAGATCTTCACCCCGGAGCGCTTCGCGGCATTGGTTGAGGATGCCGGTCTGGTGATTGAGCATCGTCAGGCCACGGGATTTTTCTGGGTCATGAGCATGATCTTTTTCTGGGCCAGCGAACGGGCTGCAGGACGTGACCTGGGCGGTGCCGTGCGCGACCGGATCCAGGCGCCGTATCCACCGTTGATGGAGAGTTGGGCCAGAACCTGGCAGGACTTGCTGGCGCAGCCCGATGGATTGGCGATCAAGCAGATGCTCGACCGGTTCATGCCCAAGAGTCAGGTGATCATCGCCCGCAAACCGCTCGATGCAGGACCTGTGTCATGAGCGGCAAGCGGATCATGGACATCGAAGTGCTGCGCGCTGTCGCTGTACTCGGCGTGCTGTTTCATCACCTGCAGGGCAGCCTGTTCACCGACCCGGTGCCGCTGCTTGAAAGGATCCATACCTGGGCGCAGCCATGGTGGGGCGTTGACCTGTTTTTTGCGATCTCGGGGTTTGTCATTGCCCGCAGCCTGATCCCGGCGCTGCGCGGTTGCAGCAATCGCCAGGAATACTGGGAGCAGACGCGCAATTTCTGGCTGCGTCGGGCGTTTCGTCTGTTGCCCTCGGCCTGGCTGTGGCTGGCGTTGATGCTGCTGGCGTGCGTGTTTCTGAATCGATCAGGCGCGTTCGGGACGTGGTCTGCCAACGTCCAGGCCACGTTGGCCGGGGTACTGCAGTACGCCAACTTCCGCTTTGCCGATGCGTTCTTTCATTACGAATACGGCAGCAGTTTTGTCTACTGGAGCCTGGCGCTGGAGGAGCAGTTCTACCTGTTGTTCCCGCTTGTGATCATGCTGTGCCGCAAGTATCTGGTGTGGGCATTGCTGGCGCTGGTGGCGGTGCAATTGTTCACGGTGCGCACGCCGCTGCTGATGGTGATTCGTACCGATGCGCTGGCGCTGGGTGTGCTGTTGGCCATGTGGAGCGTGCAGCCGGGTTATCGCCGTTGGGAGCCGGTATTCCTGCGGCGGCCATGGGCCGGAGTGTTCGCGCTGATCGGCCTCGGAGCGCTGCTGAGCTTCATGGCCACCGACCGTTTCACCTTCGCCGGTTACCGCATCGGGTCGATCGCCGTGCTCAGCGCCGTGCTGGTGTGGATTGCTTCGTACGACCGCGATTACCTGCTGCCGGCCGGCAGGCTGCAACGACTGATGGCCTGGATCGGCAGCCGCTCCTACGGCATTTATCTGATTCACATCCCGGCCTATCAACTGGTGCGAGAACTGATCTTTCGTTTGCAGGGCGCCGGCCTACCGAGCCCGGCGGGACATCCGATCCTGACACTGCTGATTGCCGGTGGCCTGATCGTGCTGCTCAGCGAACTCAATTACCGCTTGATCGAAATGCCCATGCGCAATCGAGGCGCCACGCTGGTGAAACGCCTCGCCACTTCGCGAACCGTCGTCTCGTCCCCTGGAGCCACCTCATGCTGAGCCTTCTGAAAAAACTCACGGCGGCTCCGGCCCCCGCACACGCTGTCGCACCGGTCGCCGACAAGGTCGACCCTTACATGCTCGGCCTGCACGACGCGATGCTCAGCGGCTGGTTCAACCAGCAAACCGGTGAGCTGTTCAAAGGCTTCCCCGTGACCGCCGATGACACCTTGCTCGACGTTGGCTGTGGCGACGGTGGCAACGTGCATTTCTGCGGCATGCGCGGGGCGAAGATCATCATTGCCGACATCGACGGCGCCAAGGTCGAAGCGACTCGCCAGCGCCTGAGCGATACGCCGGCGCGTGGCGTCGAATGCCATGTGACCGACTGCAATCCGCTGCCGATCGCCGATGGAACGGCCACTCGCGTGGTGTCCACTGAAGTCATCGAGCACGTCGACGACCCGGCGCAGTTCCTTGCCGAACTGGTGCGCGTCGGTCAGTCGGGCGCGCTGTATTTGCTGAGCGTGCCGCACCCCAGCTCCGAAGACCTGCAAAAAGACATCGCCGCGCCGGAGTATTTCCAGAAGCCCAACCACATTCGCATCATCAGCGAAGAGCAGTTCAAGGCGATGGTCAGCGAGGCGGGACTCGAGATCATCAGCCATAGCCAGTACGGCTTTTACTGGTCGATGTGGATGATGCTGTTCTGGGAAGCGAAGGTCGAGTTCAGCAACCCGGATCATCCGCTGCTCAATCATTGGGCCGATACCTGGCAAGCGGTGCTCGACTCGCCGCGCGGCGCGCAGATCAAGCAGGCGCTGGATGCGGTGGTGGCGAAAAGTCAGGTCATCATTGCCCGCAAGCCCTGAACGCTTTTGTGTAACCTTGCAGCCTGATGTCTCAGGGATCTGCAAGGTATGCGCTTTATCATCGGGTGGTCCGCCCTGGTGGCTGTGTTGTTGCTGTGTGCTTGTGAGCGACAGGACGCAGTGCCACTCGATCAGCAACTTTACGTCTGGCAACGGCAATGGACGCCGGCCCATGAGCTTGCCCTGAATGACAGTCGCAACGACTTTTCGACGTTGCGGGTCTTGGCGTTGCAGGCGTTCCCGAATGCCGGATGGAGTCGGGCACGCGTCGATTCTGCGTTGCTGAGACGCGATGCCCGGCCGTTGATCGCGGTGATTCGCCTCGACGGCCAGCTCAAGGCGCTCGACCCGCAAGCGGTCACGGCGCAGATCCTCCAAGTGCTTGCTGACTGGCAAGGTCAGGGACTTACCCTGGCCGGGATCGAGATCGACCATGACGCCGGCAATGCCCGCCTGCCTGCTTACATCGGATTCCTTGCTCACTTGCGTACGGCATTGCCGGCCAATCTGCCCCTGAGCATCACTGCGTTACCTGCCTGGCTCGACAGTCCGCAATTGCCGGCGTTGCTGGCGACCGTCGACAGCAGTGTGTTGCAGGTGCATGCCGTCAGCGATCCGCGTCGCGGTCTGTTCGACTCCGAACAGGCGCGGCGCTGGGCCAAGGCCTGGGGGCGAGTGACCGACAAACCGTTTTATCTGGCGCTGCCGGCCTATGGCGTGGCGCTGTTGGCGGATGTCGATGGCGCTCCGGTGGTGGAAAGCGAAGTACCGCTCGAACGGGGTGGCCAGCGCCGCGAATTGCTTGCCGATCCACAACAACTGAGCCGGCTGGCAAATGAGTTACGCGAGGATCGACCGGCGCATCTGGCCGGCCTGATCTGGTTTCGTCTGCCGTTGGCTAACGACCGCCGAGCCTGGAGCCTGAGCACGCTGCGTGCGGTCGCCCGAGGCGATGCGTTGAGCAGCCATCTCGGCGTGGTGTTTACCGAACAGAATGGCCTGCAAGACATTGCCCTGCGTAACGTCGGTAACCTCGACAGCGCCTGGCCCGCCCGCATCACCGTCAAGGCCCGGGGCTGCGAAGGCGCTGACGCGCTCGCCGGTTATGCGTTGCAACAGACGGCGGATCTGCTTACCTTCACCCGCCTGCGCGACGGCCGATTGCCGGCAGGCGGGCAGCGTGCGATCGGTTGGGCACGTTGCGCAAATATTGATCAAGGAGGTTCGCATGTTGACCCGTAACTGGCCCCGCCATCTGCTTTGCCTGAGCCTCAGCCTGCCGCTGGGCTCGGCGCTGGCCTGTGGCCCGGACTTCCCGATGCGCCTGCTCGACGATCGCGGGCAATCGCTGGCGCAAATGCCGGAGGGCAACTTCAGGTTCGAGATCAGTCGCCTCGGCAAAACCATCGCCGGGCTGAAGAACGTCACCGCCGCCACCCACAATCCGGATGACATCTACGCCGAGACGCCAGAGCCCGCCGAGGTGCGCGACAAGGCCGAGCAGATCGGCCTGACCCCTGAACAGCAAACGCTGGTCAAACGCCTGCGCAGCCTGACCGACGCGCGTCAGGTCGACGTGCAGGGCGCGAGCCTGCCGGCGGAACTGCGCCTGTATGTGGCGGGCGCCGTGGCGTTCGGCGCCGGTGACCATCAATTGGCGGTCGAGTATTTCCGCCAGTTGCTGGCGCTGCCGGCCGATCAGCGTGGGTTGCGCAGCACCTGGGCCGCGTATTCGCTGGGCCGGGCGTTCTTTGCCATGAGCAGCGAAGCGGGCGATGCGCTCGAAGCCTTGGAAAACGCCATCGACGCCTTCCGTCAGACGCGGCAGCTGAGCATCGACGGTTTCAGCGATCCGCTGGAACTCGGCGTGGCCAGCCTTGGCGAAGAGGCGCGGGCGCTGCGCATGGCGGGTGACTGGAACAACGCCATCAAGCTCTATGCCGCGCAGAACCTGCACGGCTCGAACGTCGGTTACACCTCGCTGAAGCAGTTGATGAACGAACTGGCCGAGGAGCCCGAAGATCGGCTGGCGAAATTGCTGCGCGGCGAAGCGGTGCAGCAACTGGTGACCGCCTCGCTGATTAGCCGCATTGGCTGGTCGTTCGGCGATGAACCGCCGAACGAGAAGAAGCTGGTCAAAGCGCTGCAAGCGAGTACCCGAGGCAGCCTCGACAACGCTGATCGCCTGGCGGCGATGAATTATCAGCAAGGCGATTACGCCAGCGCCAAGGCGTTCCTCGAACACGCGGGCGACAGCGGTCTGGCGTGGTGGCTGCGGGCAAAACTGGCGGTGCGCGATGGCGATCGGAACGCAGCGGCTGCGGCCTATGCGAAAGCTGCGCAAGCGTTCCCGCAGGAGGAGTCCTGGGGCGAGCGGCGTACCGCCGACTGGAATCTCGAAACCGTGCAGCCCAAATGCCGGGTCGAGGGCGAGAGCGCGATCCTTGCGCTGCAACGTGGCGAGTACCTGCAAGCCTTCGACCAGTTGTATCGCAGCCAGCACCTTTACTGGTTCGACGCTGCGACCGTGGCTGAGCGAGTGCTGACGGTCGAGGAGCTGAAAAACTATGTCGATACCAACGTGCCGGCACCGCCCGCGCTGAGCCAGCAGGATCGCGACAATTACGTGCCGCTGCCGGTGGCCGCCAGCCTGCGCAATCTGCTGGGGCGGCGGTTGTTGCGTGAGGGGCACTACGAAGAAGCGGTCGGTTATTTCGACAATGCCGATCTGCAGAACAAGGCCCGGCTCTATGGCGAGCAACGCCTGAAGGCCGACTCAGCGTGGTGGCCGACCAAACGTGCCAGCGCACTGTTCAATGCTGCGTGGACAGCCCGTGAGTGGGGCATGGACATCCTGGGCTACGAAATGGCCCCGGATTACGCGACCTTCGGCGGCAACTACAGCCTGGAAAACACCGAGCTGAAAGTCGGGCCGCTGGTCAGCGAGGCCGAAGTGCAACGTCAGAAGGCCAGTGAAGCGCAACCGGATGAGCGTTATCACTATCGTTTTGTCGCCACGGCGCTGGCCAGCCGTGCGGCAGACAATCTGCCGCACACCAGCCAGGCGTTCGCCGCTGTGTTGTGTTCGGCGGCGGGCTGGAACAGCAGCCTGGAAGAGCAGAGTGCGTTGTACAAACGCTATGTCGATGAAGGGCCGTACGTCCCGTGGGCCGTGGATTTCGGCCATCAATGCCCTTATCCGGATTTTGAAAACGCTGACAAGCGCTACGTCACTCAGGTGACCGATTCGGTGCGTTCGACACTGCGGCCGTACAAGTGGCCGGTGCAGATCGGAGCGATCGTGGCCTTCAGCGCTGTGGCGTTGCTGCTGATCACTCGCCGCCGGCGCAAGGCCCGCAAAGCCTAAGCCTGCTGGGCGAACGTCAGGCGCACGGCGAAGCCGATCAACAGGCTGCCGAACAGCCACTGCTGCACCCGCTGGGCCGTCGGGCTGTGTTTCAGCCAGCGGCCCAGCGCGGCGCCGGTCAGGGCGTAAGCGCTGTCGAACAGCAGACCTGCGCCCACCAGCATCGCACCGAGCACGGCGAATTGGGTCAGCACCGGTGCGCCATTTGCCACGATGAACTGCGGCAGCAGCACCGAACAGAACAGCAACGCTTTCGGATTGAGCAGATTGGTCAGCAGGCCGCGACGGATGGCCGCGTACCACTGCGCATGACTGTCCGTCACGGTGCCGGCGTTCAGATCCGGCAACAGCGTGGTGCGCAGGCATTGAATGCCGATCCACAGCAAATACGCCGCCCCGGCGATCCGCACAGCATCGAACGTCCACGGCGCCGCCTTGAAGAGCGCCGCCAGCCCCAACGCCGCGAGCGCTACATGACAGCCTCGGGCGATGGCCAGACCCACCGCCGTGGCCAGCGCTGCGCCGCGCCCCTGACGAGCGCCGGTCTGCAACAGCAGGATCATGTCCGGGCCGGGCAACAGAAAGACCACTGCCAGCGCCAGGAAAAACAGCCAGAGACTTGCCATGTCGCACCCCTTTCGTTGTCGATTCAGTCGCCTCAGTCTAGGGCCGAAGGGCAGGGCAGGTGGTTGCGTAGTCAGCTTCTAAAGGCCTCTGGATTGGCATAATCTGCGCTCTTTCACCGCGAAAACCATCAGGATCTGCCAACCATGAAACTGGATGCCTTCGACCGCAAGATTCTTGCCGCACTGCAACGGGACGGACGCCTGAGCAACGTACAACTGGCCGACGAAATCGGCCTGTCGGCATCGCCGTGCCTGCGCCGGGTGCGGATGCTCGAAGAGGCCGGGGTGATTCGCGGATATCAGGCCAATCTGGACCGTGATGAAGTGGGGTTGGGGCTGACGGTGTTTGTCGGGGTCAAGGTCGAGCGGCACAACGATGAACAGGCCGAGGCGTTTCACCAGGCGGTGACGGCGTTGCCGGAGGTGATTTCGGCATTTCTGGTGTCCGGGGAATCGGACTTTCTGCTGCAAGTGGTGGTGCCGGATCTGCGCGCCTACGACCGCTTTCTCACCGGTTGCCTGTTGAAGCTGCCGGGGGTGAGCGATATCCGCAGCAATTTTGCGATCCACACGGTGAAAACGCCCGGCGCATTGCCGCTGGGGCATCTGCCGTCCTGATACTTCCCGCATTGCGCGGGAAGTATTCGCACAGTGCTTACATCTGCGTCGCCATCCCTTCGACATTCATTGCCGCCTGACGCAACGCTTCGGAGCGGGTTGGATGCGGGTGACAGGTCAGCGCGATGTCTTCGGCCGAGGCGCTGAATTCCATGGCCACGCAGAACTCGCCGATCATTTCGCTGACGCTCGGGCCGACCAGGTGCACGCCGAGGACTTCGTCGGTGCGTTCATCGGCGATGACTTTGGCAAAGCCTTCGGTCTCGTGATTGATCTTCGCCCGGCTGTTGGCGGTGAACGGGAATTTGCCGACCTTGTACGCCCGGCCTTCGGCCTTCAGTTGCTCTTCGGTCTTGCCGACGCTGGCCAGCTCCGGCCGTGTGTAGATCACGTTGGGAATCAGCTCGTAATTGACCTCACCGGCCTTGCCGACGATCTGTTCGATGCAGGCCATGGCTTCGTCTTCAGCCTTGTGCGCGAGCATCGGCCCCGAGGTCACGTCACCGATCACCCACACACCGGGCGCTTCGGTGCGATGCTGTTTGTTGGCGAGCATGCCGCGTTTGTCGGTGCTCAGGCCGACGTTTTCCAGGCCCAGGCCCTGGGTGTACGGGCGACGACCAATGGCCACCAGCACGTAATCGGCTTCGAGGATTTCCGCGCTGCCGCCAGCGGCGGGTTCGACGCTGAGCTGTACGCCAGTGGCCGAGGAGGTGGCGCTGGTCACTTTCGAGCTCAGCTTGAAGCTGATGCCTTGTTTGCTCAGCGAGCGTTGCAGGGTCTTGCCGGCTTCGCCGTCGACACCGGGGCAGATGCGGTCGAGGTATTCCACCACCGTCACCTGCGCGCCGAGTCGGCGCCAGACCGAGCCGAGTTCGAGGCCGATCACGCCCGCACCGATTACCACCAGATGCTTGGGCACTTCGCTCAAGGACAGCGCGCCGGTGGAGTCGAGGATGCGCTTGTTGTCGATCTCCACGCCGGGCAGGGGAGTAGGCTCGGAGCCGGTGGCGATGACGATGTCCTTGGCCGTCAGCTCGATCCGGCTGCCCTGATCGCCGGTCACGCTGACTTTTCCGGGGCCGTCGATATGGCCCCAGCCCTTGATCCAGTCGACCTTGTTCTTGCGAAACAGGAATTCGATGCCTTTGGTCAGGCCGCTCACGCTTTCGTCTTTCTGTTTCATCATTTGCGCAAGGTTGAGCGTGGGTTTGACTTCGATACCGAGGTTGGCGAACTCCGTTCCCAGCGCCGCTTCGTACAGCTCGGACGCATGCAAAAGCGCCTTGGACGGCATGCAGCCGACGTTCAGGCAGGTGCCACCCAGCGTGGCGCGACCCTCGACGCACGCGGCCTTGAGGCCCAGCTGGCCGGCGCGGATCGCTGCGTTATAACCGCCGGGACCACCGCCCAGAATCACCACGTCATAGTTGCTCATGCTCTTACTCCTGGCTGAAGGATGCGGATCGGTAAAAGTAGTTCGTGCTAAAAATTACGAACGTAATATGTGCGTTTCCAGACATTTCGGTCAAGGCTTCAGGCAAGCGACAGGTTGCCCATCTTTGAATGATGCAAATGAGTACAAATATTTCACGACTTTCGTTATATCGTAACGATATGTGCAGTGAGCCAAAGAGTTTGGGGGGATATGCAAGTCGATCTGGATGAAGGCACGCCGGTGACCGGGTTGCCGCGCTTTCAGCAAGCGGCAACGCAGGGCCGGCGTTTGCGTCGCCTGGCGATCGGTCTGGGTGCATTGGCCGGGGCAGGGTGGGTGCTGGCATTTTTTGTCGGGCTGTTTGCGCCGCAATCGCTGTGGCCCGCGCTGCTGGTCAATCAAAGCGCGGCGTTGCTGGTGCTGGTGGCGGGGCTGCAATCGGCGTGGTGGGTGACGCAATGGCGGGCGCGGGTGATCAATCCCGTGGTGCCGGTGACGGCTGCTGAAGAACCTGCGCCGGAGGGCTGGTACGAGCGGCTGCTGGATCGGATGAGCCAGCGCAGTCTGCATCTGCTCGGGCAGATCGGCGCGGCAACGTTGTGGCTCGGCGGGTGGTCGTTGCTGGTGCTGCTGAGCCTCGAGCAGACGTGGAATCTGACGCTGCCGGCGGCGGGTGTGGGGTTGTCCGCCACGGTCGGTGCGGCTATCGCGTTGCTTTTGGCGTTCGGTCTGCTGGTGCTGGAGCGACAGCTGGCCCAGGAAAATCCGGCGCAATGGCCCGAGGCCGGAGCGCTGGCGCAGCTGACACGCGTGGCAATCATCAGTTTGGTGCTGGGCGCGTTGTGCCTGTTGTTCGCCAGTGACAGTGCAATCTGGCCGGTGCGTCTGGCGGTATTGATCGGCATTTTGCCGGGGCTGGTTGCCCTGGAGTTGCTGTTGCGTGCGCTGCTGTCGCTGTTCAGCCCGCGCCGCGAACAACTCGAACCGGTGCTGCTGGCGCGCAGTTTTGTCGCTGATCTGCTGCGTTGGCCGCCACAACCGTTGCTTGCGTTGCAGCACGAATTGCACAACCGCTTCGGCATCGATCTGCGTCAGATCTGGGCCTTTGGTTACATGCGCCGGGCGTTCTTGCCGGTGTTGGTGCTGGTGGCAACGCTGGGCTGGTTGCTCACCGGCCTTCACGAAATTCCGATGCAAAGCCGTGGGATTTACGAGCGTTTCGGCAAACCGGTGCAGGTGTTCGGGCCGGGGCTGCATGCGGGTTTGCCCTGGCCCTTGGGGCGTGTACTGAGTGTTGAAAACGGCGTGGTCCATGAATTGGCGACCAGCGTTGGCGAGAACCCGGCACCCGTGCAATTGGATCCGGCAGAGGGCCCGGCGCCATTCACCGCGAACCGTTTGTGGGACGCCAGCCACGTCAATGACAAGTCTCAGGTTATCGCCAGCAGCCGTGGCGATCAGCAGAGCTTTCAGATCGTCAACATGGACGTGCGCTTCGTCTATCGCATCGGCCTGAGCGATCAAGCCGCACTGGCCGCCACCTACAACAGCGCCGATGTGCCGACGCTGATCCGCAGCACCGCCAGCCGGATTCTGGTGCATGACTTTGCCTCGCGTACCCTCGACGGATTGCTTGGCGAGGACAGGATCGGGCTCGCCGAAGAAATCGGCCGTGCCGTGCAAAGCGATCTGCAGAAACTCGACAGCGGCGTGGAAATTCTCGCCACGGTGGTCGAAGCGATACACCCGCCGGCAGGGGCGGCCAATGCCTATCACAGCGTGCAAGCGGCGCAGATCGGCGCTCAGGCGTTGATCTCCCGCGAGCGCGGCGCTGCCGCCGAAGCGAGTAACCAGGCGCAGTTGCAGGCCAGCCTCGCTCGGGATCAGGCCAGTGCCAATGCCCATGAAATCAATGCCACCGCCCGGGCGGCAGATCTGAAGTTCAGCGCCGAACAAAAGGCCTACGCCAGCGCCGGCCAGGCCTTCGTGCTGGAGCAATACCTCAGCCAACTCAGCCAGGGTTTGAGCAAAGCCAAACTGTTGGTACTCGACCATCGCCTGGGCGGCAGCAGTAACGCACCGACCATCGACCTGCGTACGTTCACGCTGCCGGCAGATCCGGCGCGCACCACCGCTCAGCCAGGAGCCACCCATTGAGCCAGTCGCACACTCACGATCACCATGACCACAGCGGCCACGATCATGCTCATGGCGGCGGTCATCACCATCACGGGCATCATCACCATCACCACGGTGCGCCGGAAGAGGCGGGGCCTTTTCCGTGGAAACGTATGGGCTGGGCAGCGTTGCTGGTGGCGTTCGCCATCGCGGCGGCGAGCCTGGTGCAAGTGCGCTCCGGTGAAGCCACGGTCATCACCCGGTTCGGCAATCCGTCCCGCGTGTTACTGGAACCGGGGCTGAGCTGGCGCTGGCCGGCACCGTTCGAAGCGGCGATTCCGGTGGATCTGCGTTTGCGCACGACCTCCAGCGGCTTGCAGGATGTCGGCACCCGCGACGGTTTGCGCATCATCGTTCAGGCGTACGTGGCTTGGCAGGTGCAGGGCGATCCCGACAACGTGCAGCGTTTCATGCGCGCTGTGCAGAACCAGCCGGACGAAGCGGCGCGGCAGATCCGGACGTTTGTCGGCTCGGCACTGGAAACCACGGCCAGCAGTTTCGATCTGGCCAATCTGGTGAATACCGATGCGAGTCAGGTTCGCATCGCCGATTTCGAAGCGCAGTTGCGCCAGCAAATTGATCAGCAACTGCTCGCCACTTATGGCGTGCGGGTGGTGCAGGTGGGTATCGAACGGCTGACATTGCCATCGGTGACCCTCACTGCAACGGTTGACCGGATGCGTGCCGAGCGTGAAACCATCGCCACCGAGCGCACGGCCATCGGCAAGCGAGAGGCAGCGCAAATTCGCTCCGCCGCCGAACGCGATGCGCGAATCGTGCAAGCCGATGCCACGGTGAAAGCTGCCGATATCGAAGCCCAATCGCGGGTGGAAGCGGCGCAGATTTACGGGCGTGCTTACGCCGGCTCACCGCAGCTGTACAACTTGCTGCGCTCGCTGGACACCCTTGGCACCATCGTTTCGCCAGACACCAAACTGATCCTGCGCACCGACGCCGCGCCGTTCCGGGTGTTGGTCGACGGTCCGCCGAATCTCGACAACAAAAGCGGAT
The DNA here is from genome assembly GCF_002112855.1 of Pseudomonas sp. B40(2017). Lineage (NCBI taxonomy): Bacteria > Pseudomonadati > Pseudomonadota > Gammaproteobacteria > Pseudomonadales > Pseudomonadaceae > Pseudomonas > Pseudomonas sp. B40(2017). Next base: position 629,812 of record NZ_NEIT01000002.1, on the reverse strand, counting down.
CGCAGCCATGAATGAAGTTCCACGTGGAACACATTCGCTGAACAGTCCGTGGATTCAAGCGGGACGTCTGGCGTTTTTCGCGCTGTATGCGGTAACCGTGCTCGCGGCATTGGCTTGGGCATTTTCCAATGTCCGGCAGATCGACCCGCAAAATCGAGCGGTGGTTTTGCATTTCGGAGCGCTGGATCGCATTCAGAATGCCGGGTTGTTGTTGGCCTGGCCGCAGCCGTTTGAACAGGTGGTTTTGTTGCCGGCGGCGGATCGGGTGATCGAGCGCAGGGTGGAAAACTTGCTGCGCAGCGATCAGGCCCTGCAGGCGGATCGCGTGGCAACCTTCGCCACGCCGCTGAGCGACGCGCTGGCCGGCTCCGGTTATTTGCTCACCGGTGATGCGGGTGTGGTGCAGCTGGATGTGCGGGTGTTCTACAAGGTCACGGATCCCTATGACTTCGTACTGCAGGGCGAACATGTGCTACCGGCGCTGGATCGATTGGTGACGCGCAGCGCGGTGGCGCTGACGGCCGCGCGGGACTTGGACACGATTCTGGTGGCGCGGCCGGAGTTGATCGGCGCTGACAATCAGGCGGCCGAACGTCGCGAACGGTTGCGCGGTGATCTGGTGCAAGGCATCAACCGACGTCTCGCCGAGTTGAAGGCGAGCGGTCAGGGCATCGGCATCGAAGTGGCGCGGGTCGATGTGCAATCGAGCCTGCCGGAGCCGGCAGTGAGCGCGTTTAACGCGGTCCTCACCGCCAGCCAGCAAGCCGACAAAGCGGTCGCCAATGCCCGCACCGAAGCCGAGAAACTCACCCAGTCCGCCAACGAGCAAGCCGACCGCACGCTGCAAGTCGCCCACGCCCAGGCCGGTGAGCGCCTGGCCAAAGCCTCCGCCGACACGGCGACGGTATTGAGCCTGGCCAAGGCGCAACAGCAGGGCACGGACCCGCAAATGCTCTTGCGTCTGTACCGCGAGCGGATGCCGAAGATTCTCGGTCAGGCCGGTTCGGTCACCACGGTCGATCCGAAAGACGATTCACGCCTGATCATTCAGGGAGCCAGTAAATGACTGCCACCACCACCGCACCGAGCCTGTTGTCCTCGGCCGAACAACGCCGCGCCGCCCGCCAGTTGACCTTGGCGATGCTCGCCCTCGGCTTGCTCGGTCTGGGGCTGATCTGGCGCTGGTTAATGCCGGAACAGACGGGCGTCAGTCAGTTGCTGCTCGGATTCGCTTCTTTATTAGTCGCGGTGCCGGTGATGCGTTCGGCGTGGTTCAGCCTGCGTTATCCGAGCCTGCACGGCATCACCGACCAGTTGATCGCCCTGGCGATGATCGGGGCCTGGGCCACGGGCGATCTGCTCACGGCGGCGCTGTTGCCGATCATCATGATCTTCGGCCACGTGCTGGAAGAACGCAGTGTGATCGGTTCCCAGGAAGCGATTCATGCCCTCGGCCAATTGACCCGCAGCCACGCGCGCAAGGTGCAGGCGGACGGCTCGATCATCGAAGTCGACAACGGCACGCTCAAGGCCGGCGACAAAGTCGAAGTGCGCGCCGGGGATCGAGTGCCGGCGGACGGTCGGGTTTTGTCCGGCCAGGCCAGCCTCGACACAGCGTCGATCACCGGTGAGTCGGTGCCGGTGGAAGCGGGTGCCGGCATGGCGGTGTTCGGCGGCGCGATCAACCTCGACGGGCTGCTGCGAATCGAAGTGACCCGTACCGGGGATGAATCCACCCTCGGCAAGGTCATCGCGCTGATGCAGAACGCCGAACGCTCCAAGCCACCGATCACCCGGTTGCTCGAACGTTATGCCGGCAGCTACATGGTGCTGGTGTTGCTGCTCGCGGCGGTGACCTGGTTTATCACCAACGATGCGCAGGCGATGCTCGCGGTGCTGGTGGCGGCATGCCCATGCGCGCTGGTGTTGTCGGCGCCGGCCACGGCGATTGCCGGGGTGGCGGTGGCGGCGCGGCACGGGATTCTGATCCGCAGTTCTGCGTTCCTTGAGGAGCTGGCCGATCTCACTTCGCTGGTGGTCGACAAGACCGGCACCCTGACTTACGGCACGCTGCGCTTACAGTCGATCAACAGCCCGCGAGCTGATCACGGGTCGGTGATGGCGCTGGCTGCAAGCCTGGGTGCGGCTAGCAGCCATCCGGTCAGCCGCGCGCTGGCCGGACTGGTCAGCGCAGAAGAGGCGCTGGTGCTGACCGATATTCATGAGCGGCAGGGGCTGGGCGTAGTGGCCAAAACCGCGCAAGGCGAGGCCGCACTCGGGCGTCCGGAGCTGTTTGCGCAGTTGGGCATCCCGACCACGGCGATCCCCGAACACGACGGCCCGATTGCCGGACTGGCGCTGAACGGCGAATTCCTTGCCTGGCTGTTGCTGGCCGACACCGTCAAACCGGAAGCGCGATTTGCGCTGAGTGAACTGCGTGACCTCGGGCTGGGGCGGCAATTGCTGTTGACCGGCGACCGGCAAAGCGTCGCGCAGACACTGGCCAAGGATGTCGGCCTGCACGAAGTCGAAGCCCAGGCGTTGCCCGAAGACAAACTCAACCGAGTGCTCAAGGAAATCGACAACGGCTTCCGGCCGATGGTGGTCGGCGACGGGATCAACGATTCGCTGGCGCTGAAGGCGGGTGTCGTGGGTGTGGCGATGGGCGCGGGCGGCGCGGATATTGCGCTGGCATCCGCCGATATCGTGCTGATCGGCAGCGACCTGCGTCGGCTCGGCACCTGTGTGCGCCTGAGCCGCCAGTGCCGACGGACCTTGCAGGTGAACGTGATCATCGGCCTGGGCTGGACGCTGGCCATCGTGGTTTTCGCCGCCTTCGGCTGGCTCGGTGCGGCGGGGGCGATGATCGCCGCGTTGCTGCACAACCTGAGCACGCTGTTGGTGCTGGGCAACGCCGGACGCCTGCTGCGATTTCAGGAGCCACTGCTGAAGCTGAAAGCGCCGGACTGATCATTTTTCGAACTGTGCGCCGGTCTCGCAGTCATTTGAGAAGGCGCACTGAACCAGGGATGACAGCGCGGTGGCAGCCTCTGTGGCTGATAGTCGGCGACTATCAAATCGATAGCCTGCTAATTTTCAAGGATGGTCTACCCTCAGATCAGACGTCTGAAACCAGGGGGATATTCCATGCTCGCGCAACTTCCACCGGCCTTACAGAATCTGCAGCTTCCGCTACGCCTGCGACTCTGGGACGGCCATGAATTCAATCTGGGCCCGGCGCCCAGTGTCACCATCGTGGTCAAGGACCCGTTGATGGTGTCCCAGTTGACCCATCCAAGTCTCGATGCGCTGGGGGCGGCGTTCGTCGAGGGCAAACTCGAACTGGAGGGCTCGATCAGCGAGGTCATCCGGGTGTGCGATGAGTTGAGCACGGCGCTGCTCGACGATGACGAAGACAGTCAGCCGGTGCGCACCGTGCATGACAAGGAAACCGACGCCAAAGCCATTTCCTATCACTACGACCTTTCCAACGCGTTCTACCAGCTGTGGCTGGACAGCGACATGGCGTATTCCTGCGCGTATTTCGAAACCGGCAGCGAATCCCTGGAGCAAGCCCAGCAAGCCAAGTTCCGGCACCTGTGCCGCAAGCTGCGCCTGCAGCCCGGCGACTATCTGTTGGACGTCGGTTGCGGTTGGGGCGGACTGGCGCGTTATGCCGCCCGAGAGTTCGGCGCCAAGGTCTTCGGTATCACCCTGAGCAAAGAGCAACTGGCGCTGGCCCGTGAGCGGGTCAAAGCTGAAGGTCTTGAAGACCAGATCGAACTGCAACTGCTTGACTACCGCGATCTGCCCCAGGATGGGCGCTTCGACAAAGTGGTCAGCGTCGGCATGTTCGAGCACGTCGGCCACGCCAACCTCGCCGAATACTGCAAAACCCTGTTCGGCGCGGTGAAAGAGGGCGGTCTGGTGATGAACCACGGCATCACCGCCAAGCACACCGATGGCCGCCCTGTGGGGCGCGGCGCCGGGGATTTCATCGAGAAATATGTGTTCCCCAACGGCGAGCTGCCGCACCTAGCGATGATCTCGGCCGAGATCAGCGAAGCGGGTCTGGAGATCGTCGACGTCGAGAGTCTGCGCCTGCACTACGCGCGCACCCTGGACCACTGGAGCGAACGGCTGGAGGACAACCTTGAAGCCGCCGCGAAACTGGTGCCGGACCAGGCGCTGCGTATCTGGCGTCTGTACCTGGCGGGCTGCGCTTATGCGTTCGCTCGCGGCTGGATCAACCTGCACCAGATCCTCGCCGTGAAGGCCCATGCCGACGGCAGCCATGAACTGCCGTGGACGAGGGACGACATCTACAACCCTTGAACCTAGAGAATCGGTGAAATCAGCCGGGCGATCCGCATACCGACCTGTTGCAGGCGGTGGATCTCCCGGCTTTCTTCTTTGGCGACTTCGTAGGCCTGGGCGAAATCATCGTTGAGCATCTGTTCCACGCTCGCGGCGAATTCGCTGTCGACGGTCAGCAGCATGACCTCGAAATTCAGCCGGAACGAGCGGTTGTCCAGGTTGGCGCTGCCGATGGCGCTGATCTCGCTGTCGATCAACACCACTTTCTGATGCAGGAAACCCGGTTCGTAGCGGAATACCCGCACGCCGGCGCGCACCGCTTCGAACGCATACAGGCTGGAGGCGGCGTAGACGATGCGATGGTCGGGGCGCGAAGGCAGCAACAGGCGCACGTCGACCCCGCGCAATACGGCGAGGCGCAATGCTGCGAATACGGCTTCGTCGGGAATGAAGTAAGGGCTGGTGATCCACACGCGCTCGGCGGCGGCGTGGATGGCTTCGACGAAGAACAGCGAGCAGGTTTCGTAGGCATCCGCCGGGCCGCTGGCGAGCAGTTGGCAAAGCACGCCGTCATCCGGGTAAGCGTCCGGCAGGATCAGCGGCGGCAATGACCGCGCGGCCCAGAACCAGTCTTCGGCAAATGACTCCTGCATGCACGCCACCACCGGGCCGCGCACCTGGACGTGAGTGTCGCGCCACGGCGCCAGCGGTGGTTTTTCACCCATGTATTCGTCGCCGACGTTGTGGCCGCCGACAAATCCGATCAGCCCGTCGACCACCACGATCTTGCGGTGGTTGCGGAAATTCACCTGGAACCGATTGAGCCAGCCGCTGCGGGTGGCGAACGCCTTGACCTCGACGCCGCCATCGCGCAGCGCCTGCACATAGCTGTGGGGCAGGGCGTGGCTGCCGATGCGGTCGTAGAGCAAATGAATCACCACGCCTTCGGCGGCTTTCTTCAGCAACAGGTCACGCAAACGCTGGCCGAGGCGATCGTCGTGAATGATGAAAAACTGGATCAGTACGGCTTTCCGCGCTTGGTCGATTGCGTGGAAAATCGCCTCGAAGGTCGCCGCGCCATTGATCAGCAATCGCACTTCATTGTTGGCCAGGCATGGCATGCGCCCCAGCTTCGGCATTGCGCGCAACGAGTCGTAAGCATTCGAGGCGCGGGCGGTCAGGGCTTCTTCCACCCAGGGCCGCCAGTTGAGCTCGGAAATCGCCAGGCGCATTTGTTCGTTGGCCTGACGGCGGGCCTTGATGTAGCCATCGAAGGTGCTGCGGCCGAACACCAGATAAGGAATGAGGGTGAGGTAGGGAATGAAGATCAGCGACAGCGCCCAGGCGATCGAGCCTTGGGCGGTGCGGACGGTCAACACGGCATGGATCGCGGCGATCGAGCCGAGGGTGTGTATCAGGGCGATCAGGTAACCGAAAATGTGCGGTCCGAAATAATCCATGGGGCAACCTTGCTCCTGAAGATTCAATGCTTAACAGACCATGTTCCATGGCGATTGTCGCTATTTGTTTTCAAGACGCCAGCGCCCGCCATGAACCGAAACAGGCGGCCGGCGTCTAACGGCCACTACTGATCAGGAGTTTTTCAATGAACGTTCGTCTGCTGGGTTTGGCGCTGGGCCTGGGTTTGGCCTTGCCGGTGGTTGCTCAGGCGCAAATGCTGCAGCCGGGGTTGTGGGAAATGACGTCGAGCAATGTGAAGGTCGATGATCAGGTGATGGATGTGCAATCGATCCTCGGCCAGATTCAGGGCCAGATCACCCCGCAGCAGCGGGCGCAACTGGAGAAGCAGGGGATCAACATCGGTGGCAAGGGTATCCGCGCCTGCCTGACGCCACAGCAGGTAGCAACCAACGATATCCCGCTGGCGGACCCGCAGTCGGGTTGCAAACAGCAGATCACCGAGCGCGTCGGCAACCAGTGGAAATTCCGCTTCAGTTGCCCGAAAGCCCAGGGCACTGGTGTCGCGACGTTCCTCAGTGATCGTGAGTTCACCACCGTCGCCAACGGCACTTTCAACGCTATCGGGATCAACCAGAAGGGCAGTCTGGAAACCCGGGCGGTCTGGCTGGGGCAGGATTGCGGTACCGTCAAACCGAGAGCGTAAATCAAACCGCCTCCACATCGAGTGGAGGCGGTTTTTTTTCAGCGCATGAACCGCAGCGGCAATCCCTGACAGTTGTCATGGATCCGATGGTCATGCCACGCGATCTGCCCCGACACCATCGTCGTGCTGACCCGATGCCGAAAGCTGCGCTGAGCGAACGGCGTCCAGCCGCATTGCGACAGAACCGGTTGGCGGGACACCGCGACACCCCCAGGCTCCGGTTGAACCAACACCAGATCCGCCCAATACCCTTCACGTAAATAACCGCGATCCGGAATGGCAAACAGATCAGCCACCCGGTGGCTGGTCTTCGCCACCAGCGTGGTGATCGGCAATACGCCATCCGCCACCAGCTCCAACAACGCCGGCAGCGCGTGTTGCACCAGTGGCAGACCGGACGGTGCCTGTTCATACGCTTGCTGCTTTTCCGCCCAGGTGTGCGGTGCGTGATCGCTGCCGATCACGTCCAGTCGATTGCTCAGCAGTGCCTGACGCAAGGCATCACGATCGGCTTGGGATTTGATCGCTGGATTGCATTTGATCAGGTTGCCAAGATTCGGATAGTCACGGTCATCGAACAGCAAGTGATGCAGGCAGACTTCGGCGGTGACGCGTTTTTGCGACAGCGGTTTGTCTTCGAGCAACGCCAGCTCGCGGGCCGTTGTCAGGTGCAGGACGTGCAGGCGAGTGCCATGACGTTTGGCCAGATCCACCGCCAGAGACGATGAACGAAAGCAGCTGTCGGCATTGCGGATCTGCGCGTGGGCATCGGGCGGCAGTTGGTTGCCGAAGCGTTCGCGCAGGTTCGCGGCATTCGCCTCGATGCTCGGGGTGTGTTCGCAGTGGGCCAGCAGAATCGTCGGCACTTCAGCGAACAGGCGCTCGAGGGTGTGCGGGTCGTCCACCAGCATGTTGCCGGTGGACGCGCCCATGAACACTTTGACCCCCGCCACTTCGCTCGGATTCAGCGCCGCGACCGTGTCCAGATTGTCCTGACTGACACCAAAGTGAAAACCGTAATTGGCCACCGAGTTGATTGCCGCCCGGCGCTTTTTGTCGGCCAGCGCTTCGAGAGTCAGAGTGGCAGGGTGGGTGTTGGGCATGTCCATGAAACTGGTGATGCCGCCGGCCACCGCCGCACGGGATTCGGTGTGGATGCTGCCCTTGGCCGGCGCACCCGGCTCACGGAAATGCACCTGGTCGTCAATCATTCCCGGCAGCAGCCATTGACCGTTGGCGTCGATTTCCCGGGTCGCGTTTTCCCCTTCAATGATGCCGGCGATCTTGACGATGCGCCCGTGGCTGACCAACAGATCGGCGTCGAACTCACGCCCTTCGTTCACCAGCCGCGCATTGCGAATCAACACACTGCTCATGATTCAGAACTCGTTCTGCAGGGCTTTGTAGCCGCGCACCAGGTCGACGTTGGTGCGCGCCACGTCTTCGGAAAATTCCGAAGCGCTGACGCTCACCGGCGGGAATTGCGAGAGGTCGGTGCCCGGGCCGATGCGGGTGGTGGAGGGCACGTAGAACGCGTCCGGCAGATCCCGGCCGTCGACCACCGAGTTGTGCCGCACCACGCAACCGTTGCCGACGACGCAGTTGAACAGCACGCTGTTGAAGCCGATGAACACCCGGTCTCCGACCGTGCATGGACCGTGCACGATCGAGCGGTGGGCGATGGAGCTGAATTCGCCGATGGTCACCGCCGCGCCGGATTTGGAGTGGATCACCACGCCGTCCTGGATGTTCGAATTGGCGCCGATGGTGATCGGTTCCATCTCGCCCGTGGCGTCCACTTCATCAGCGCGGATCACCGCGTATGGGCCGACGAACACGTTTTCACCAATGACGACTTTGCCGCAGATGATCGCGGTTTTATCGACGTAGGCAGACTCGGCAATCTGCGGCAAATCACCGGAAGGATTTTTACGGATCATGGTTGGCTCAGGGCTTGGTAAAGAGTGTTGAGGTTGTATTCGAACAACCCGGTGAAGGTGCTGGCCGGACCGCTAGTGGCGAGGGCGTCGGAGTACAGCGTGCCGCCGATGTGTGCGCCGCTTTCGTCGGCGATCTGTTTGAGCAGGCGTGCGTCCTTGATGTTTTCCATGAACACCGCTTTGACCTTGGCCTGGCGAATCTGGGTGATCAGCGCGGCGACTTCGGCGGCGGAGGGTTCGCGTTCGGTGGACAGACCTTGTGGCGCCATGAAGTCGATGCCGTAGGCCTGACCGAGATAACCGAAGGCATCGTGGCTGGTGACGATCTTGCGGTTTCCCGGCGGCAATGAACCGAGCTTGGTTTTCGCCTGGGCGAGGAGGGCGTAGATCTGTTTCAGGTAGGCCTGGCTGTTGCGCTCGTAGTCGGCTTTGTTTGTCGGGTCAGCAGCGATCAGCGCCTTGGTGATGTTGGCGACGTACAGCTCGGCGTTCGCCAGGTTGTGCCAGGCGTGAGGGTCGGGAACGGTTTCGCCGTCCTCATCCAGCGAGCGCGGAATCACGCCACGACTGGCGCTGATTACCGGAGCTCTGGTGTCGGTGCTGGCGACCAGCCGATCCAGCCACGGCTCGAAGCCCAGCCCGTTCTTGACGATCAGTTTCGCCTTGAGCAGGGCCTCGGCGTTATCCGGAGTGGGTTCGTAAGTGTGGGCATCGGCGTCAGGGCCGACCATGTTGGTGATCTGGATATGCTCGCCGCCGACCTGATGCACCATGTCGGCAAGGATGCTGAAACTGGTGACCACCGGAAGTTTTTCCGCCGCCGATAACGACATCGACAGCATCAGGCTGAACAGCACGAGTAGAGCGCGCATCGGGAAACACCTCATTGGGATGTGAGCAAAGGCGGGCGGCGCAACAGACCGTGCACCGGTCCGAACACCACGGACAACAGGTAACCGCCACCGGCGACCAGCACGATGGCCGGGCCGCTGGGCAGCGAGTAGTAGAACGACAGCAACAGACCGAGCCATACCGATGCGCAACCGATGAGCGCGGCGATGGCAATCAGGACCGGCAGGCGTCGGCTCCAGAAGCGTGACGCGGCGGCGGGCAGCATCATCAGGCCGACTACCATCAAGGCGCCGATCGCCTGGAAACCGATCACCAGATTGAGCACCACCAGCGTCAGGAACACGCCATGGGCGACGGGGCCGAGTCGGCTGACCGTGCGCAGGAAAAACGGATCGAGGGTGTCGAGCAGCAAGGGTTTGTAGATCAGCGCCATGGCCATCAGGCTGAGTGCCGACACCCACAGCATGCCGTTGAGGGTCGGCCCATCGACCGCCAAAGCGGAGCCGAACAGCAGGTGCAGCAAATCGAGTCGCTTGCCAGCGATGCCGAGAATCAGCACGCCGCTGGCCAGCGAGATGGGATAGATGGCCGCGAGGCTGGCGTCTTCGCGCAGGCCGGTGCGGCGGGTGATCCACGCGGCGAGTCCGGCCATGCTCAGGCCGGCACCGAGTCCGCCGAGGGTCAGCGCCGGCAGACTCAGCCCGGCGAACCAGAACCCCAACGCGGCGCCGGGGAGGATGCCGTGGGCAACGGCGTCGCCAATCAGGCTCATCCGGCGCAGGATCAGAAACACGCCCAGTGGCGCCGTGCTGCACGCCAGGACCAGACCGCCGAGCAGGGCCCGGCGCATGAAGACGAACTCGTGGAACGGTTGCCATAAATGGCTCAGCGTGAGCATCAGGCCACCTGCGTTTGAGGCGTTTGCTGGATCAGGTCGGTGCTGCTGCCGAATGCGCAGCCGCTCTGTTTGATCAGCAAGGTCTGTGGAATGTGTTGGCGCACGGCGGCAAGGTCATGGCAAACCACGACCAGGGTTCGTCCCTGCTCATGCCAGGCGTGCAGGTGTTGCCACAACAGTTTCTGCCCCAGTTCGTCGAGCGCGGCATGGGGTTCGTCGAGCAGCAGCAACGGAGTGTCGACCAGACTCAATCGGGCCAGCAGGGCGCGTTGCAGTTCTCCGCCGGAGAGAGCCATCAGGGGACGATGCTCCAGACCGCTCAGATGCCAGTCTTCCAGTGCGGATTCGAGACGCTGGGCCCTGAGTTGCGATGACAGTCGTCGTCCCCAGAAACCGGCGGCCACCAACTCTTGAAGACTGATCGGGAACTGTCGATCCAGATGCTGTTGCTGAGGCAGGAAGGACAAACCGCTTTGGCGTGGAACACCCAGTTCGACTTTGCCGGCCAGCGGTCGCTGTAATCCGGCGATGACTTTGAGCAGGCTGCTTTTGCCGCTGCCGTTGACGCCGATGATTGCCGTCAAGCTGCCGCTTTCCAACTTCATGTTAAGCGGTGCGGTAAGCGGTTGGCCGGGGGCTCCCCAGCTCATGTTCTGGCAACGAATCATGGCTGCTCCCGGCGCCAGTGACTTTCGGCGACCGCATCGTGGGCATGAAGGCTTTCGGCGTGGATGACTCGGACGTGAAACTCGCTGATACCAGGTGAACGACGCAGGGCCAGATTCAGGCGTCGAGCAGCGTCTTCGCAGAACATCAGGTTCTGGCCGTTGGCGAGGGCGAAGGCCTGTTCGTCGGCGCGTTTCACAGCGGTTTGCACGGCGGTGCCGAGGGCTGCTTCGGCGTCGTTGATGATGGACGTCAGCGGTAGTTCGTCGACGAATTCGTCCAGATGCAGATGCAACTGGGCGGTACTGCGTTGGCTGTGAGGTGTGGCCACGATGCCTTGGGTCGAACCCAACCACGCCAACACGTCGGCGTGCTGCAGCGGTTTGTTGGCAAAGTCGTCGATGAATTGTTGCTGGATCAGTTGCCTCGCCAATGCTGCAGAACATGGGCAAGTCGACGAGTAAGCCACCTCCATTTTCAGTTCCACGTGGAACATTTTGCTTTTCAGGTGGGCTGAAACAGTGACGGGGTAGGTTTTCCATCCTGCCAAAGGACTGACCAATGCCGACCTTCTCAGCAATAAATCTGTGTGGATATTGAGATAGGCGGCTTCGGAAAGATCTTCGTGGCTGTCGAGAAAACGCTGCAGAACTTTTCGCAGAAGCGCGGGAGAAAGGTTCTCCTGCTCCAGCGCTTCCAGCCCCAGATAGAGCCGCGACATGTGAATGCCTCGTGCGTCTCCATCATCCAGACTGACGCCTGCATCCGCTTTGGCAGCCAGACGTTGGCCTTCGATAAACACAGGTAATGCGATGCCGCACATCCCCACCCATTCGAGAGGCAGGGCCTGGCGGGCGGCTTGAGCCGCGACATCCGGCAAAGTCAGCGCGTTCATGAGCAGTTCCATCATGGTGATTGAATTTGATGTTACATTATAACAATTCAAACCACGATGCCTTTTTCATGAACAGGCTTTCATATGCACAGACGCCATTTGCTCAACCTGATGCTGGCCAGCGCGGCCTTTGTTTTGCCTTTTTCGGTGTCCGCCACGCAGATACGCAATGCGCGGCTTTGGCGTTCGGATGACAAGCTTCGGCTGGTGTTCGATCTGAGTGGTCCCGTGAGCTACAAGACGTTTACCTTGAGTGCACCGGAACGGTTGATCATCGATTTGAGCGGTGCCAGCCTGAATGGAGATTTCAGCCAGTTGGCCTTATCCGGCACACCTATTCATTCGATTCGCTCCGGCCATTTTGGCCAAGGGAACACCCGGATCGTGCTGGATTTAAGCAGTCCGGTTCAGCTCAATTCATTCTTGCTGGCGCCTCAGGATGGGCAAGGACATCGCTTGGTTTTGGACTTGATGACTGCTTCAGCAGGGCTCCCGGCGAGCGTTCCACGTGAAACACCCCAGGAAAAATCTCACCCCAAGCGCGACATCATGGTGGTGGTTGACCCAGGGCACGGCGGAAAAGACCCGGGTGCCATTGGTGCCAAAGGCGAGCGCGAAAAGGATGTGGTGCTGTCCATCGCGCAATTGCTCGCACGTCGGCTTAAACGAGAAAAAGGCTTTGATGTGAAGCTGGTGCGTAATGACGATTTCTTCGTCCCGTTACGCAAGCGTGTGGAGATCGCGCGTCAGCACAAAGCCGACATGTTCATCTCGGTGCACGCCGATGCTGCGCCGCGTCTGACCGCCTCTGGCGCGTCGGTATATTGCCTATCCGAAGGAGGTGCAACTTCTGCCACCGCGCGGTTCATGGCGCAGCGTGAGAACGGTGTGGATCTGCTTGGCGCCACCAGTCTGCTCAATCTCAAGGACAAGGATCCGATGCTCGCTGGCGTGATCCTCGACATGTCGATGAACGCAACCATCGCTGCCAGTCTGCAACTCGGAAGCACAGTGCTGGGCAGTCTGGCTGGCATCACTACGCTGCACCAAAAGCGCGTGGAACAGGCTGGATTTGCCGTTCTGAAATCGCCGGATGTGCCGTCAATCCTGGTGGAAACCGGGTTCATTTCTAACGCGCGGGACAGTCAGCGTCTGGTGACCGCGCGTCACCAGCAGGCCGTAGCAGACGGTTTGTTTGAGGGCTTGCAGCGCTATTTTCAGAAGAATCCACCTGTCGACAGCTACATGGCCTGGCAGCAAGAGCAGAAAGGATCGCGGGTTTAACAGCCGGTGATCCGGCTGCAGGTGAACTTTGCGCTGCTGCCGCCGGAGCTGGAGAACCGATTGATTGTCGTCCAGCCCACGCGCCGGTTGTAGCCAACCCAGGCTTCCCCATCGGAAGCGATGCCGGTGAAGAACGTCAGTTGCCCGTAGCGGCTGTTGGTTTGTGCCCAGTAGCGGTTTCCCGCTTTTTCAAATCCGCGCAGGTAAATCGTGCTGCCGACGGTGTTGACACTGTAGGCGTTGCCGTTGCCATCGATGCACGCCAAAAGGTTTGCGCTGCGCGTGCAATTGGCGAGCCCCGGCACTTGTGCTTCGGCATTCAGCGTCAGCAATGCCAGCCAGATAAACGAGTATTTCAACGCGGTTTTCATGACGTAACTCGGCGACGACCTGATTACAGCTTCCGGCCCTTTGTCACTTTGGGCAAGAAGAGAGTGGATTGATTTTGTTGTTATACTATAACATTAATCGGACAAGGCTTTCCGTGGCTTCCATTTCAAGCGTCCGTTTCCTTGGTGACCCCATCGAAGCCCAAGAACGCTCGCCCCGAGAGCCTCCAGCGCTGTTTAGCGACCGTCTGATGAGGTTTATCCAATGTCTTCCCGACTTCCCGTGACCGTTTTGTCCGGCTTTCTCGGCGCCGGAAAAAGTACACTTTTGAATTACGTACTACGTAACAGAGATGATTTGCGCGTCGCCGTTATCGTCAACGATATGAGCGAGATCAACATCGATGGCAGCGAAGTCCAGCGTGATGTCAGCCTGAACCGTGCTGAAGAGAAGCTCGTCGAAATGAGCAATGGCTGTATCTGCTGTACGTTACGTGAAGACCTTCTGGAAGAGGTCAGTCAGTTGGCCCGCGAAGGCCGCTTCGACTATTTGCTGATCGAGTCCACCGGAATCTCCGAGCCGTTACCCGTGGCCGAGACATTCACCTTCCGTGATGAGCAGGGGCAAAGCCTCGCCGACATCGCACGCCTCGACACCATGGTCACTGTAGTCGACGGCATGAACTTCCTGCCGGACTACCAGGCCGCCGAAAATCTCGCCTCCCGTGGCGAATTCCTCGGTGAAGAAGATGAGCGCTCGATCACCGATCTGCTGATCGAACAGATCGAATTCGCCGACGTCCTGTTGATCAGCAAGATCGACCTGATCAGCAGCCGCGAGCGGGAAGAACTGATGGCCATTCTCAGACGCCTCAACGCTCAGGCCGAGATCATTCCGATGGTCATGGGTGAGGTACCGCTGGAGAAAATTCTCAATACCGGTCGTTTCGACTTCGAAAAAGCCGCCCAGGCCCCGGGCTGGTTGCAGGAATTGCGTGGCGAACATGTGCCGGAAACCGAGGAGTACGGCATCGCATCCACGGCCTATCGGGCGCGCCGGCCCTTTCATCCGCAGCGTTTCTTCGACTTCATTGATCGTCCTTGGGTTAACGGCAAACTGCTGCGCTCCAAAGGCTTCTTCTGGCTGGCCAGCAAACCCACCGACGCCGGTAGCTGGTCCCAGGCAGGAGGGCTGATGCGCCACGGTTTCGCCGGACGCTGGTGGCGCTTCGTGCCAAAAGAACAGTGGCCGCAGGATCAGGAAAGTACCGCCGCGATCATGGAAAACTGGATCGCCAGCGTAGGCGACTGTCGTCAGGAGCTGGTGTTTATCGGGCAGAACATCGATTTCGCACAGCTGTCGTCGGAACTGGATGATTGCCTGCTGACCGATGATGAAATGGCGCTCGGTACTCAAGGCTGGCTACAACTGCGCGATCCGTTTGGCTCCTGGCACGAAGAGGTGGCCTGATGCTCGCCTTGAAACCGCTGCCAAGCAGTACACGTCATCAATCGTTCGGCCAGACCCCGCAGGCGCTGGCGGACATTCTTGACGATGAGACCAACCTCGCGGTCTGGCAACGCCAGCTTCCGCTGCACATTGCCGAGTTTGCGGACTTGTTGTTGTCTCTGAACGAACCCTACGCCGAGGCACTGTGCCTGGAATTGCCGGACGAAGACGCAGAACCGGATCTCAGGGGACTGGCCGGCGGTTTTCGCGACCTGGAGGGCTATGAAGGGTTCATCACTGATCTGAAATGGCTGCTCAGTGCCTTCGCGTGCCTGCTGGGCGCGCGGCGAATCGGCTTGCGCTTGCGGGTATTGGACAAGGCCATGTGTCCGCGTTTTCACGTCGATCATGTGCCGGTGCGGTTGATCACCACGTACGCCGGTGTCGGCAGTGAATGGTTAAGGGAAGGGCAGATGGACCGTGGGCAACTGGGACAGCCGCAAGCCGAGCCGCAGGAAGCGTCACGGATTCAGCAATTGAATCGGGGCGAAGTGGCATTGCTCAAGGGCGAAAAATGGCACGGCAACGAAGGTTTCGGCCTGATCCATCGCTCGCCACAACCGACGCCGGGAGAGCGGCGGCTGATGCTGACCCTCGACTGGCTCGGATAGCGCCTCAGGGCTTGAGCCATTTCCCCTGGCTCTGGGCCTCGCAATAGGGCTGCAAATACGCCGCATCGGTGGCTATGCCGTAATAGTGGATATCCTGGCGATAAGGCATATTGGCGACTTGCGCGTTGCTGCACACGCCGAACGCGCCAGCGGGGCACTGGTCGACGTATTGAACCTCGACTTTTTGCCCGGCCAGAGTCGGCTGGCAGAAGCCGTCGTTGAACAGTTTTTCCGGGATGTTGCGGTTCTGCTGGCAGACTTTCACGTCGAGCCGCTCCGCCTGGCTGTGCACCACGCAGGCCTGGGCCAAAGCCTCGCTCGACACCAGCGTCAGCAGCAACGACCATCCCATCCACCGCATCTTCGACCTCCAGAAATCTTGATCATGTTGCAGAACATTCCCACCCACGTCATCGCCGGCCCCTTGGGCGCGGGCAAGACCAGCCTGATCCGCCAGCTCATGGCCCAGCGACCGGCGGGCGAGCGCTGGGCGGTGCTGATCAACGAGTTCGGCCAGATCGGGCTCGACGCGGCGCTGTTGACCCGCGACGCCGATGGTATCGCACTGGGCGAAGTGGCCGGGGGCTGTTTGTGTTGCGTGAACGGTGCGCCGTTCCAGATCGGTCTGGGGCGATTGTTGCGCAAGGCACGGCCGGATCGCTTGTTCATCGAGCCCTCGGGGCTCGGGCATCCGGCGCAGTTGCTGAAGCAGCTGAACGAGGCGCCGTGGCAAGGCGTACTCGCCGTACAACCTTGCTTGCTGGTGCTGGACGCCCAGGCCCTTGCCGCGGGCAAACCGCTGCCGGACGCGCAGCAGGAAACTTTGTCCAGTGCGGGTCTGCTGCTATTGAACAAGGCAGAAAACCTCGACGAGCCCACACGTAAGCGAATCACCCGACAGTTGCCGCCTGTCAGACTGATCTGGACGCAACAGGCGATGTTGTCGCTCAGCGAGCTGCCGGGGCTGGCCGTACAGGCGCAGGCAGGTGTTGATAAGTTGGTCGTGCCTCAGGGGCTGGCACAAATCCCGGCCATCTGGAGCGATCCGGCGTTGCCGATCTGCCTGAGTCAGGCGCAGGAGGGTGGCTGGAGCATCGGTTGGCGCTGGCATCCGAGCCAGGTGTTCGATGTGTCGGGGATAACCCAATGGCTGAAAAGCCTGAACTGGCGCCGGGCCAAACTGGTGATTCACAGCCCGGTCGGCTGGCAGTCAGCCAATGCGCTGGACAATGCCGAGCTCAGCTGGCTGCCCAGTGAATGGCGCAAGGATTCCCGGATCGAGCTGATTTTCGACGAGCCG
Source organism: Pseudomonas sp. B40(2017) (assembly GCF_002112855.1). Classification (NCBI taxonomy): domain Bacteria; kingdom Pseudomonadati; phylum Pseudomonadota; class Gammaproteobacteria; order Pseudomonadales; family Pseudomonadaceae; genus Pseudomonas; species Pseudomonas sp. B40(2017). The sequence continues at coordinate 613,085 of NZ_NEIT01000002.1, read as the reverse complement.
CAAGCGGTCGGTGAATTACAGGCCGGGCTGGCCCGGTGTCGGCTTCAGGCGAGCTGATTCAAGGCTTCCACTTGGTGTGTTCCTGACGCCACTGGCTCAGCTCGATCACTTCACCACGCGGTTTTGTCACCTCCACCACGGGTGGTGTGTCATCGAACGGTGCCGGGTAGGGCGCCAGTTCAATCTGCGCGCTGTGCGCACCGAACTGGGTGATCGTGCCGTTATGTCGGGTTTCGCCGGTCACGGTAAATTCGAAATTGTAGACCCGGGCCAGACGTCGCCGACCGCTGGCGTCCTTGATCAGGCCGATCTTCTTCAGCGCCACGTTACCGTCGAGCAGCTCGACGCCGACATTCACGCAATGCTGTTTAACCCGCTCCAGCGCCCGCTCGCGCAAGCCGTGGTTGTGCCAGAGCCACGCACCGGCGGCGGCGAACAGCATCAGCACGAAAATGTTTTCCAGGGTGAGCATCAATACGAAACTCCAAATGATGGCGTCAGCTTAACTGCGTCGCCGGTCTGTCGTACAGGCTGCGTTTCGTCGCATACTGCGCGGCTTGAATTTCAATCGTTTTACGGAAAAACCCGAATGAAACGTACGCCTCATCTGCTCGCCATCCAGTCCCATGTGGTGTTCGGCCACGCCGGCAACAGCGCTGCGGTTTTTCCGATGCAGCGGGTCGGGGTAAATGTCTGGCCGCTCAATACGGTGCAGTTCTCCAACCACACCCAGTACGGCCAGTGGGCCGGTGAAGTGCTGGCACCGCACCGGATCCCCGAGCTGGTCGAGGGCATCGCCGCGATCGGTGAGCTGGGCAATTGTGATGCGGTGCTGTCAGGTTATCTCGGCAGTGCGGCGCAGGGGCGGGCGATTCTCAGTGGCATCGAGCGGATCAAGGCGGCCAACCCGAAAGCCCTTTATCTGTGCGACCCGGTGATGGGGCATCCGGAAAAGGGCTGCAGCGTTCCTGCTGAAGTCAGTGACTTCCTGCTGGAGGAGGCCGCTGCCGTTGCGGATTTCATGTGCCCGAACCAGTTGGAGCTGGACAGCTTCTCCGGACGCAAGCCGCAGTCGCTGTTCGATTGCCTGGCGATGGCGCGGGCGCTGCTGGCACGCGGGCCGAAAGCGGTGCTGGTCAAGCATCTGGATTATCCGGGCAAACCGGCGGATGGATTTGAAATGTTGCTGGTGACGGCCGAGGGCAGCTGGCATCTGCGACGCCCGCTGCTGGCGTTTCCGCGTCAGCCGGTGGGGGTGGGCGATCTGACGTCCGGTCTGTTCCTGGCGCGTGTGCTGCTCGGGGATAGCCTGGTGGCGGCGTTTGAATTCACCGCAGCAGCGGTGCATGAAGTGCTGCTGGAAACCCAGGCCTGCGCCAGTTACGAGCTGCAGCTGGTGCGAGCGCAGGACCGGATTGCGCATCCGCGGGTGAAGTTCGAAGCCACGCCGATCAGTCTGTAAGACCGAGTTGTCCCCATTCGCGAGCAAGCCCGCTCCCACAGGAGGAACGCATTCCAAATGTGGGAGCGGGCTTGCTCGCGAAAGCTATCTACAGAGCGCCGTACATCGAAGGGCTGATCAGGCGTCGCCCTTGATTTCCTGATAGCGCTTTTCCAGCTCCTGACGGATCTGCCGGCGTTGCTGCGCCTGCATGTAGCGGCGCTTGTCTTCGCTGTTCTGCGGTTGCAGCGGCGGTACGGCGGCGGGTTTGCGCTGATCGTCCACCGCGACCATGGTGAAGAAGCAGCTGTTGGTGTGACGCACCGAGCGCTCGCGGATGTTCTCGGTCACCACTTTGATACCGACTTCCATCGAGGTGTTGCCGGTGTAGTTCACCGACGCCAGGAAGGTCACCAGTTCGCCGACGTGGATCGGCTCGCGGAAAATCACCTGATCCACCGACAGGGTCACCACGTAGCGGCCGGCATAACGGCTGGCGCAGGCGTAGGCCACTTCGTCGAGGTATTTGAGCAGGGTGCCGCCGTGGACATTGCCAGAGAAGTTGGCCATGTCGGGGGTCATCAGTACCGTCATCGACAGCTGGGCGTTTCCGGGTTCCATAACGTTCTCACGGGTCAAGGCAGGGTTGCTGGAAGAAACACCTCTGCGGGTGCCTGGTCGCTTTTCAAAAGCACCGTTATCGGGACGCCAGGCAACTGGCCGCCGTCACGCCCGAATCGATCTGTTTCCATATATTGCACCGCCTTTCAGCCGGAAGTCGCGGTGTTACCCTGCAAAAGCCCCTCCCCAAGGGCGATTCCTACACCCAAAGCGGATTTTTACTCAGCTCGCCCAGACATTTCCCATGCCTGCGTGAGCCTCGTCATTCAAGGAGCCCACACCATGCATGCCATCAGCTTTATTCAGGATCTGGCGGTGATCATGTTGGTCGCAGGTGTGGTGACCGTGCTGTTCCATCGCTTCAAGCAGCCGGTAGTGCTCGGCTACATCGTCGCCGGTTTCATCATCGGCCCTCACACGCCGCCGTTCGGCCTGATCCACGATGAAGAAACCATCAAGACCCTCGCCGAGCTGGGGGTGATTTTCCTGATGTTCTGCCTGGGCCTGGAGTTCAGCCTGCGCAAGCTGTTCAAGGTCGGCGCCACGGCATTCATCGCGGCGTTCCTCGAAATTGTCCTGATGATCTGGATCGGCTACGAAATCGGCCGCTGGTTTGACTGGAACACCATGGATTCGCTGTTCCTCGGCGCGATCCTGGCGATTTCCTCGACCACCATCATCGTCAAGGCGCTCAACGACCTGAAGATGAAAAACGAGCGCTTCGCGCAGCTGATTTTCGGCGTGCTGATCGTCGAGGACATTCTCGGCATTGGCATCATCGCCTTGTTGTCGAGCATCGCCGTCAGCGGCACGGTGAGTTCCGGCGAAGTGTTTTCCACGGTCGGCAAGCTCTCGCTGTTCATGATTGTCGCCCTGGTGGTCGGCATCCTGTTGGTGCCGCGTCTGTTGGCTTACGTCGCCAAATTCGAAAGCAACGAGATGCTGCTGATTACGGTGCTGGGCCTGTGTTTCGGTTTCTGCCTGTTGGTGGTCAAGCTTGAGTACAGCATGGTGCTGGGGGCGTTCCTGATCGGCGCGATCATGGCCGAGTCGCGGCAACTGCTGAAAATCGAGCGCCTGATCGAGCCGGTTCGCGACCTCTTCAGCGCAATCTTCTTCGTCGCCATCGGCCTGATGCTCGACCCGATGATCCTGCTGCAGTACGCGTGGCCGATCGCGGTGATCACGGTCGCCGTGGTGCTGGGCAAGATGCTGTCGTGCGGGCTCGGTGCGTTTATCGCCGGCAATGACGGGCGAACCTCACTGCGGGTCGGGATGGGACTTTCACAGATTGGCGAATTCTCCTTCATCATCGCGGCGCTGGGGATGACCCTGCAGGTCACCAGCAACTTTCTCTATCCGGTGGCCGTGGCGGTTTCGGTGATTACCACGTTGCTGACGCCGTACCTGATTCGGGCTGCCGATCCGCTGTCGATCAAGCTGTCCGCCGCCATGCCGCAACGCCTCGGTCGAGTGTTCGGGATGTACGGCGAGTGGCTGCGCAGCATTCAGCCGCAAGGTGAGGGCGCGATGCTGGCTTCTATGATCCGGCGGATCCTGCTGCAGGTCGGGGTCAATCTGGCGCTGGTGATCGCGATCTTCTTTGCCGGGGCTTTCTTTGCCGGGCGCCTCTCGATCTGGATGCAGGACTGGATCAGTGATCCTAGCTGGCAGAAAGCGTTGATCTGGGGCGGGGCGTTGCTGGTGTCGTTGCCGTTCCTGATCGCGGCCTATCGCAAGCTCAAGGCGCTGTCGATGTTGCTGGCGGAGATGGGTGTGAAGCCGGAAATGGCCGGGCGTCACACGCAGCGAGTGCGCCGGGTGATCGCCGAAGTAATCCCGATCATCTCGCTGCTGGTGATTTTCCTGCTGCTGGCAGCCTTGTCGGCCAGTATCTTGCCGACCAACAAGTTGCTGATGCTGATCGCCGTGGTCGCGGCCGCCGTGGCGGCGCTGCTCTGGCGCTGGTTCATCCGGGTGCACACGCGGATGCAGGTGGCCTTGCTGGAAACCCTCGACAACCACAAGGAGCCGTCGGGGCACTGACCACCCAATGGGGAGGGGCATTTCAGCTTTCCAGCCAGACGTCCCGAGCCCAGTGCCAGACCGATTCCCAGGACTCTTCGGTGATCAGTTCTTCTTCGCCCGACCACAGCACCACGGTGCCGTCTTCTTCGACGCAGTAGTAGTCGTCACCGTCCTGGCAGATCGGGATCAGGTCGCGCGGCACGCCGGCATCCCAGGCGTTGGCGGCGACATCCGGCAGGTAGGTGTGGGATTGCGGGTCGGTGACGGTCACCGGCTCCAGGCTGCCGTAAACCACGTCGCTGACGGTCAGCAGAAACTCTTTGAAGACGAACGGGATGTTGATGAAGAGTTCTTCTTCGATTTCCACCAACTGGTCTTCGTCGGGCAGTTCCAAAGGAACCGGTACGGGTTCGTTGGCTTCGCGCAGTTGTTCGATGATTTCTTCCACGTCCGGGATCCTCTTGCTTGAATGGCGCGGTTCATATGGGCCGGTTTATACAGTAGCTCGCTATAGATGCAACCGCGAAATAGAAAACCCCGGCCGAGGCCGGGGTTTTATTGCAGCGAGTAAAACGTTGGAGGTAATCAGCCGTTCTGGCGGATACCGGCGACCAGCCAAGGCTGGTTGTCACCCTGTGGACGTTCCATGTTCCAGCTTTCGCTGAACACTTCGCCCTGCTGGTCGAAACGCGAAGTCTTCGACACGCCGTTGAAGGTCAGGGTAGCGATGGTCTTGTCCGCACGGTCATCCACGCCATCCAGTTGTACCTGGAGGTTGTCGATGAAGGTGGACTGGAAGGCATCGCCCAGTTCTGCGCGCTCGCGCTTGAGGAACTCGAGCATCTGCGGGGTCACGAACTCGGCGATCTTGTCCATTTCGTTGGCGTCCCAGTGCTGCTGCAGCGCCTGGAAGTGGCTGCGGGCGGCTTCGAGGAAGCGCTGTTCGTTGAACCAGGCCGGTGCGTTGATCACCGGACGGGCGGCAGCAGGCGCCGCCGAACCACCGAAGATCGAACCCATGGCTGCTGGTTTCTGTTCGAACACTTCACGCTGCATCGGTGCGCCGGCCGGAGCGAACTGCTCCTGCTGCTTGCGACGACGGGCGGCGATGAAGCGGAAGATCACGAACGCGATCACGGCCATGATCAGGATGTCGAAGAACTGCATGCCTTCGAAGCCGCCGCCCATGAACATGGAAGCGAGCAGGCCACCGGCCGCGATGCCGGCCAGAGGGCCGAGCCATTTCGAAGCGCCGCCGGCCTTGGCCGCAGCGCCCGCGGCACCGGCAGCACCAGCGGTCGCCGCAGCGCCGCCCATGCCTGGGGAAGAAGGAGCCATCTGGCTGGTCTGGTGCGTCGGCGCAGCGCCGGCGCTTTTGCCACCACCAAAGCGCTTGGCGTTGGCGTCGAGGCTCATCGTCAGGCCGATGCACAACGCCATGGCGATGCTAAGAAAACGTTTCATAAAGGGAATTCCCGTTTGTGGAGACACGCGCGCCATGTTGCACAGCTGAAGTGTTACTGGCTAGCGAGAGAGTGTTTCGGGCTTTTGCCTGACAGGTTACGTTCAGCTCGGTCGGGGCAATAAGGCCATGTACTTTTGTCTGTAGGAAAAGGAGATAGGTTCAGCAGGAAATGGATTAGCGCCGCAAGGCCAGCATCACCACACCGGCAGTGATCAGGCCGATACCGCCCCACTGGCGCAGGTCGAGTTTCTCGCCCAGCAGGATCACACCGAGCACCGCCACGAAGACCACGCTGAGTTTGTCCACCGGGGCGACCAGCGATGCCGGGCCGACTTTCAACGCCCGGAAGTAGCACAACCATGAAGCGCCGGTGCCCAGGCCCGACAACAGCAGGAACAGGTAACTCTTGGCGGAGATCGATCCCAGGGACTGATATTGGCCCGTGGCGTACAAAATCAAGGCCAGACTCACCAATACGACGATTGTGCGCAGCAGGGTGGCGAAGTCGGAGTTGACGTTTTCGATGCCGATCTTGGCGAAGATGGCCGTCAGCGCGGCGAAAGTGGCCGAGAGCAGGGCCCAGAATGTCCAGGAGGAAAAGAAGCCCGAGCCCATGGATGTTGCCTCCAGTGTTCGTTCCCGCGCCGGGCGCGGGAACGAACGTTGACTTATATGGCTTCCAGCTTCGCGTACCCGAGCATCAGCCACTTGCTGCCTTCGGCGAAGTTCACCTGCACCCGGGCCTGGGCGCCGGCGCCTTCGAAGTTGAGGATCACGCCGTCGCCGAAGATCGAGTGACGGACAGCCTGGCCGAGGCTCAGGCCGGTTTCCGGAATCTCGTTGCCGCTGAACAGGTTGCTGCCGCCCATCGACTGGTTGCCGCCGAACGGCCGACTGACACTGTTGGACAGACGCACTTCCTGAATCAGGCCTTTCGGTACTTCCCGTACGAAACGCGACACCTTGTTGTAGGTTTCGCTGCCGTACAGGCGCCGGGTTTCAGCATAGGTCATCACCAGATTCTGCATTGCCCGGGTAATGCCGACGTAGGCTAGACGCCGCTCTTCCTCAAGGCGTCCCGGTTCTTCCAGGCTCATCTTGTGCGGGAACAGGCCTTCTTCCATGCCCACCAGGAACACGTAAGGGAATTCCAGGCCCTTGGCGCTGTGCAGGGTCATCAACTGAATGCTGTCTTCGTGCTCGTCGGCCTGGGTGTCGCCGGCCTCCAGCGACGCGTGGCCGAGGAATGCCGCCAGTGGCGTCAGCTCTTCGTCTTCTTCGGTGTTCTCGAAGTTGCGCGCGGCGCTGACCAGTTCCTCAAGGTTTTCTACCCGGGCCTGGCCTTTCTCGCCTTTTTCCGCTTCGTGGTAGGCGATCAGTCCGGATTGCTCGATGACGGTCTGGGTCATCAGGTGCAACGGCATCTCGGCGCACTTGGCGGCGAGGTTCTCGATCAGCTCGATAAACGCACCGAGTGCACCGGCGGCGCGACCGGTCAGACCTTTATTGGCCACCAGCTGGCGCATGGCTTCCCACATCGACACATCGCTGTGGCGTGCATGGTCGCGGATCGCTTCGACGGTTTTTTCGCCGATGCCACGCGCCGGGACGTTGATTACCCGCTCGAGCGCCGCATCGTTGCCGCGACCTTCCAGCAAACGCAGGTAGGCCATGGCGTTCTTGATCTCCGCCCGCTCGAAGAAGCGCTGGCCGCCGTAGATGCGGTACGGAATGCGTTCACGCAGCAAGGCTTCTTCAAGAACGCGCGATTGGGCGTTGGAGCGGTAGAGAATCGCGATATCGCTGCGAGCCAGGCCGGTTTTCAGCGCGCTTTCGATGGTTTCGACAACATAGCGCGCTTCATCGTGTTCGTTGAACGCGGCGTAGAGGTTGATCGCTTCGCCGTCGCCACCATCGGTCCACAGCTCTTTGCCCAGACGCCCGGTGTTGTTGGCGATCAGGGCGTTGGCGGCTTTCAGGATGCCGGCCGTGGAGCGGTAGTTCTGCTCCAGACGGATGGTCACCGAATCCGGGAAGTCGGAAGAGTACTGGTGGATGTTCTCGATTTTCGCGCCGCGCCAGCCGTAGATCGACTGATCGTCGTCGCCGACCACCATCAGGCTGTCGCCGCCCTTGCCCAGCAGACGCAACCAGGCGTACTGCACGGCGTTGGTGTCCTGGAATTCGTCCACCAGAATGTGTCGGAAACGCTTCTGGTAGTGCGCCAGCAGGCCCGGGTGGTCGCGCCACAGGTCGAGGGCGCGCAGCAGCAGTTCGGAGAAGTCGATGACGCCGGCCCGCTGGCATGCCGCCTCGTACGCTTCATAAATGCCGCGCATCGTCGCCAGGAACAGATCGCCGCTGGCTTGAATGTGTTGCGGACGCAGACCTTCGTCTTTCTGCCCGTTGATGAACCACTGGGCCTGACGGGCCGGCCAGCGTTGCTCGTCCAGCCCCAGCTCGCGGATCACCCGCTTGACCAAGCGTTGCTGGTCGTCGCTGTCGAGAATCTGGAAGGTCTGGCTCAGCCCGGCTTCCTGCCAGTGCGCCCGCAGCAGGCGGTGCGCCAGGCCGTGGAAGGTGCCGACCCACATGCCGGCCGGATTGACGCCCAGCAATTGCTCGATGCGGTGACGCATCTCGGCAGCGGCCTTGTTGGTGAAGGTCACCGACAGAATAGAGTGGGGCGAGGCGTTCTCGACCTGGATCAACCAGGCGATACGGTGCACCAGCACTCGGGTTTTGCCGGAGCCGGCACCGGCCAGGACCAATTGACGACCAACGGGAGCCGCTACGGCCTGGCGTTGGGCATCGTTGAGGGAGTTCAGCAGAAGGGAGAGATCATCGCGCATCGGGGCATTCTAGGGTGCGCCGCAGGCCCGGGCAAACCGAGCTTTGCATTAGCCGATGAAAGTGCTGCCGATGACGACCGGTCGGTCACCGGCTACAGGCGTTGGCCCGCCTCGCTCCGGGGCTTTTGCGGGTGTCGGGAGGCTGAAAAGTTTCGGTGAAATTATGATCTGGAGCAGTTTGGCAAGTGGTTCGGCTTGTGTATGCTCCGTCCACGTTTCCGGGCGCATGCTCACACTTATAAGAACAAGAACGCTGCCTATGACCCTCAGCTTCGACCTGTCGGGCCCCTCCGTGGAGCCTCGGGTGATCCGCAAGCTTTACGCCACCCAGATGGCGGTCGAGCGCACGCGCCTTCTTTATCAGGGTTCGCTGCTGCCCACCCTGTTCATGTTGATCAACGGTCTGGTCTGCGCCGCTCTGCTCTGGAGCCCGCAGCGTTACTTCGTGGTCAGCGTCTGGCTGGTGTGGCTGTTGTCGCTGGTGGCGTTGCGGGTGATTCAGGTCGCCGCGTTCGACTCGGCGATTCCCGATCGCCAGGCCCAGCCGATCTGGGGGCGCATGTTCCTGCTCGGCTCGACCATGACCGGCCTGACCCTGGCCGGCGCCGGCATCGCCCTGGTCCCGGCCGACAACTTCATGCAGCAGGCCTGGGTGTTCGGCCTGATCGGCGCCGCGACCCTGTCGGCCAGCGTGGCCTACGCCGTGAGCATTCCGGCGTTTCTTTCCTTTACCTTGCCGTGCCTGCTGCCGGCCATCGGCTACCTGTTCTGGGGCGGTGACGAACTGGCGCGCGGCTGGGGCTGGCTCGGGCTGATTCTGCTCGGCTCGCTGAGCGTGGTGGCGTGGCAGGTCAACCGGTTGATCGATCGCGGTTTGCTGCGGCGCTTCCAGAACCAGCATCTGATCGAGCACCTGCAACAGACACAAACCCGCAGCGAACAGCTCAATCAGGAGCTGGCGAAGGAAATCGAGCAGCGGCGTTGCGCCGAGGGCAAGCTGCGCGAGGCGCAGGTCGAGCTGGAGGATCGGGTCGCCCAGCGCAGCCGAGAGCTGGACGTCGCCAACCAGGCGCTGAGCAAAAGCGAGGCGCGCCTGGCCCTGGCGTTGAAGGCCAGTGAGCTGGGGCTGTGGGACTGGAACCTGCAGACCGACGAGGTTCACCACACACAGATTCAGGAACTGTTCGGCCTTGACCCGCAATACGTCACCGGGCTGCTCAGGCATCTGCGACCAAGGCTGCACCCGGAAGATGTGCCGCCGCTCAAGCGCGCGCTGATCGAGCACTTGAAGGGGCGCACCGAGGATTATCAGATCGAATACCGCGTGCGCCACGGCGACGGTCACTGGGTCTGGATCGAAGACCGTGGACGCGCAGTGGAGCGTGACGAGAACGGCCGGGTCATCCGCATGGTCGGCACCCGCCGCGACATCAGCGTCAGCAAAAGCCTGGAAGCCCAACAGCAATTGGCGGCGACGGTGTTCGAAGCCGCCAGCGAAGGCATCGTTATTCTTGACCCGAATTATTCGCTGATCGCCATCAATCAGGCTTTCAGCCGGGTCACCGGGTATGACATCAACGACATGCTCGGACGCAACGTTGTCGAACTGCCGTGCAGTCGCGACGCCCGCCGTCATTACGTCGCGATCCGCCACGCGCTGGAGCAGCACGGCAGCTGGCAGGGCGAACTGGTGGAAACCCGCAAGAACGGCGAGCTGTATCCGCAGTGGCTGCAATTGAATGCCGTGCGCGACAGTCGGGGAAATGTCAGTCATATCGTCGGCTTCTTCGCCGATCTGTCGGCGCGCCGCGAATCCGAAGAGCGCATGCGCTACCTGACCCACTACGACGAGCTCACTGGCCTGGCCAATCGCTCGCTGTTCCGCGAACGCCTGCACGAAGCCCATCAGCGCGTGCGACAGGGCGGGCGCCGGAGCCTGGCGTTGCTGCACATCAATCTGGATCGCTTCAAGCTGCTCAACGACAGCCTTGGCCACGAGATTGCCGACCAGTTGCTGCAAAAGATGTCCCGGCGTCTGGTCAATGCTCTGCCGGAAGCCGACACCATCGCCCGGCTGTCCGGCGATGAGTTCGCGGTACTGTTCGACGCCTACGGCAACCTGTCGAGCCTGGCGCGGGTCGCCACGCGATTGTCGAGCAAGCTGCGCCTGCCGTTGACCGTGGAGGGGCATGAGCTGGTAGTCAGCGCCTCGATGGGCATCAGCATGCTGCCGGACAACGCCCGGGAGATTTCCGCGCTGGTCAGCCAGTCGAACATGGCCATGCAACATGCCAAGCACCTGGGCGGCAACAACTTCCAGTTCTACACCGATAGTCTGCAGGCCAGCACGCTGGAGCGCCTGCAACTGGAAAACCAGCTGCGCAAAGCCATCGAGGAAAAGCAGCTCAAGGTCTTCTATCAACCGAAGCTGTGCCTGGGGACCGGCCGTCTCAACGCGGCGGAAGCGCTGGTGCGCTGGGATCATCCGACCATGGGGCGGGTGCCGCCGGGGGACTTCATCGGTCTGGCGGAGGAGACGGGGCTGATCGGCCCGATCGGCGAATTCGTCCTGCGTCAGGCCTGCTGGCAGGCGTGTGAATGGCAGCGTCAGGGGCTGGCGCCGATTCGGGTTTCGGTGAACCTGTCGGTTCATCAACTGCGCCAGGGCAAACTGGTCAGTCTGGTACGGCAGGTGCTGGAGGAAACGGGTCTGGCGCCGCATTTCCTCGAACTGGAACTGACCGAAAGCCAGTTGCTCGACAGCGTCGAACACATCATCGCCACGTTCCAGCAGTTGCGGGATCTGGGGGTGAAACTGGCCATCGACGATTTCGGCACCGGCTATTCATCGCTGAGCTATCTGAAGCGGATTCCGGTGGATTACGTGAAGATCGATCAGGCCTTTATTCGCGGGTTGGGCGAGGGCAGCGAAGACGCGGCGATCACCCGGGCGATCATTGCGATGGCTCACGGGTTGTCACTGAAAGTTGTCGCCGAAGGAGTCGAGCGATCCGAGCAGCTGGCGTTTCTGAAGGCTGAAGGTTGCGACGAGGTGCAGGGCTATCTGATCAGCCGTCCGGTGGAGGCGGTTGGCCTTGCCGCGTTGTTGCGTGAACAGGAAAAACCGCTGTAAGGGCTACATGCAGCGCATGTCGCCTGATCCGGGGGGATCCGGTTACGCATTGAGCAGGCAAAAAGCCGATTCATGTAGTATAACTACAAGCTTGCTACATCCCTGGCATCTGGCCAAAGCACATCTTTCCATAACAAGAGTCCAGCCCCTTGAATCTGCTGCAACACATCGCCCAGTCACGTCACCTGTTACGCAAGTCGGAGCTCAAGGTCGCCGACCACGTGCTGCTTGACCCTGCGGCAGTGATGCACAGTTCCATGGCCGACCTCGCCCACAGCGTCGGCATCAGCGAGCCGACCATCGTGCGCTTCTGCCGTGCCATTGGTTGCTCCGGTTTCCAGGATCTGAAACTCAAGCTCGCGCAGAGTCTCGCGGCCGGCGCCAGTTTTGGTCAGTTCGCGATCCATGAAGACGATTCCGTCGCCGACTACAGCCTGAAAATCTTCGACACCACGTTGCACACGCTGATGGAGGTTCGCGAGAAGCTCGATCCTCTTGAGCTGCAACGGGCGGTGACGTTGATGTCCCAGGCCCAGCGCGTCGAGTTCTACGGTTTTGGTGCGTCGGGTGCGGTGGCGGCGGATGCGCAGCACAAGTTCTTCCGTCTGCTGCTGACGGCAGCGGCGTATTCCGACCCGCACATGCAGGCGATGTCAGCGGTGACGCTGAAGCCGACCGATGTGGCGATCTGCATTTCCCAGTCCGGCCGTTCCAAAGATTTGCTGATCACCGCCAACCTCGTTCGCGAGAGCGGTGCGTCGCTCATTACCTTGTGCCCGAGCCAGACACCGCTGGCCGAGTTGTCGACCGTCAACCTGGCGATCGACGTTCACGAAGACACCGAAATCTACACCCCGCTGACTTCGCGTATCGCTCACCTGGTGGTGATCGACGTGCTGGCGATGGGCGTGGCCATGGCGCGCGGGCCGAGCCTGGTCAACCACCTCAAGAGCGTCAAGCGCAGTCTGCGCAGCTTGCGGCTGTCGCCAAAATCGGTGAAAGCGCTGGATGACTGAAGTCATCGCAAGGTCGTTCCGACCTTGATCGCGAGCAGGCTCGCTCCCACAGGGGATCTTTTACGTACACAAATTCTGTGTCATATCGAGATCAAATGTGGGAGCGAGCCTGCTCGCGATGGCGGCCTTAAAAACACCCTCGCCATTTGCAAGTTTCATCGCACTGTCATCCCACCGCAGCCAAATGGTCATCCCCTGCGCCTATCGTGAAACTCCCGTAATCGCCTTGGGAGACTCGAAATGGCTCAGCCTTACGAAGAACGCAACAGCGCCGCGAAAACCCGTCGTCAGCAGGAAGACCAGCGCCGCATGGAATTTCGCCGCGCTATCGAAGATCGCTTCGAACTCCGCCAGCTTCAGGCCGAAATCGGCGATTTTCCCGAGGACATCAATCACTGGCAGGCAGCGCCGGCAGCTTCCCGTCGAAGCGCTCAACCAGCGCGCTGATCTGCACCCGTTCGCTGCGGATAAACGCCAGGAAGGCGTGCGCCACCGGTGACAGCCGTTTGGCTTTGGCTTGCACCAGGCACCAGCTGCGAAACAGCGGCAACTCTTCGACCGGCAGCTCGACCAGGCCGCCGGTCGCCAGCTCCAGGTTCAGGGCGTGGCGCGTCAACAGCGCCAGGCCCAGACCCGCCACCACGCATTCACGCTGGGCTTCGGCCGACGCCACTTCCTGGGTCTGGGTGAAGTGCACGCGCTTCTCTTTGAAATACTCCTCGCAGGCCAGCCGCGTACCCGAACCGGGTTCGCGGATCAGCAGGGTGTATGGCTCGAGGTCCTGCAAGCGCAGCGGGCCCATGTGCGCCAGCGGATGATCGGGACGCGCCACGGCAACGATCGGGTTGTTGAGGAACGGCAGGAATTCCAGGCCCATGTCCTGCGGCACCATCGACATGATCACCAGATCGTCGCGGTTGTCGGAGAGTCGACGAATCACCTGGCCACGGTTGACCACCGTCAGTTGCAGGTTCACTTCCGGATGCTGGCGCTTGAACGCCGCGAACAGGTGCGGCACGAAGTATTTGGCGCTGGATTCCACCGCCAGTTTCAACTGGCCCTGCAGCGAACCCTGCATGTCCGACAGCTGCATGTCGAGGTTTTCCAGGCGGCCGAAGATGTCCCGGCTGGCGCGCTGCAGTGCTTCGGCGGCCTCGGTCATGTAGAGTTTTTTGCCGACGTAATCGAATAATGGCTGGCCGATCAGCTCTTCGAGCTGACGAATCTGTAGGCTTACGGCCGGTTGTGTGAGCGACATTTCCTCGGCTGCGCGGCTGTAAGAACGTAAATCACACACTTCGTTGAAGATCTGCAATTGACGCAATGTCATACGCATCAGGGACTTACGCATTTTCTACCGACTCTGGCCATTGGCTGATGCACTGACTATAAGTCTTTACTTATGCCTGACCCAATTTTTATTCATTTTTGTTAATCCCTTGTCAGCGCTAGTGTGGGGCCGAGACCAGATTGAAACATTTGGTCACGTGCCGACCTGGGTCTAGCAGGTCGTGGTGCCACCGGCTCAAGGGAACCTCCAAGTGATAACAAAGATCCTGATCGCCAACCGTGGTGAGATTGCCGTACGAATCGTGCGTGCCTGCGCCGAGATGGGCATCCGTTCGGTCGCGATCTATTCCGACGCCGACCGGCATGCCTTGCATGTGAAGCGTGCGGACGAGGCCCACAGCATTGGTGCCGAGCCGCTGGCCGGTTACCTGAACCCGCGCAAGCTGGTGAACCTGGCCGTGGAAACCGGCTGCGATGCGCTGCACCCCGGCTACGGTTTCCTCTCGGAAAACGCCGAGCTGGCAGACATCTGCGCCGAACGCGGGATCAAATTCATCGGCCCGTCGGCGGAAGTCATCCGCCGCATGGGCGACAAGACCGAAGCACGCCGCAGCATGATCAAGGCCGGCGTACCGGTCACGCCGGGCACCGAAGGCAACGTCTCGGGCATCGAGGAAGCGTTGAGCGAGGGCGACCGCATCGGTTACCCGGTGATGCTCAAGGCAACTTCCGGTGGTGGCGGTCGCGGTATCCGTCGCTGCAACAGTCGCGAAGAACTCGAACAGAATTTCCCCCGGGTCATTTCCGAAGCCACCAAGGCTTTCGGTTCGGCGGAAGTGTTCCTGGAAAAATGCATCGTCAATCCGAAACACATCGAAGCGCAGATCCTCGGCGACAGCTTCGGCAACGTCGTGCATCTGTTCGAGCGTGACTGCTCGATCCAGCGTCGCAACCAGAAGCTGATCGAAATCGCCCCGAGCCCGCAACTGACCCCGGAACAACGCGCCTACATCGGCGACCTGTCGGTGCGTGCAGCTAAGGCCGTGGGCTACGAGAACGCCGGCACCGTGGAGTTCCTGCTCGCCGAGGGCGAGGTGTACTTCATGGAGATGAACACCCGGGTGCAGGTGGAACACACCATCACCGAAGAAATCACCGGGATCGACATCGTCCGCGAACAGATTCGCATCGCCTCCGGCCTGCCGCTGTCGGTGAAGCAGGAAGACATTCAGCATCGCGGTTTTGCCCTGCAATTCCGGATCAACGCCGAAGACCCGAAAAACAACTTCCTGCCGAGCTTCGGCAAGATCACACGCTACTACGCCCCCGGTGGCCCGGGCGTGCGTACCGACACGGCGATCTACACCGGCTACACCATCCCGCCGTTCTACGACTCGATGTGCCTGAAACTGGTGGTCTGGGCGCTGACCTGGGAAGAGGCCATGGACCGTGGTCTGCGCGCCCTCGACGACATGCGTCTGCAAGGCGTGAAGACCACCGCCGCGTACTACCAGGAAATCCTGCGCAACCCGGAATTCCGTAGCGGCCAGTTCAATACCAGCTTCGTCGAAAGCCACCCGGAACTGACCAACTACTCGATCAAGCGCAAACCCGAAGAGCTGGCCCTGGCCATCGCCGCCGCCATCGCCGCCCACGCAGGCCTGTGAGGAATACAAGAATGAGCAAGAAGATCTTTGTCACCGATACCATCCTGCGCGACGCTCACCAATCGCTGCTCGCCACCCGTATGCGCACCGAAGACATGCTGCCGATCTGCGACAAGCTCGACAAAGTCGGCTACTGGTCGCTGGAATGCTGGGGCGGCGCGACCTTCGACGCCTGCGTGCGTTTCCTGAAAGAAGACCCGTGGGAGCGTCTGCGCCAACTGCGCGCTGCGTTGCCCAACACCCGCCTGCAAATGCTCCTGCGCGGCCAGAACCTGCTGGGCTATCGCCATTACAGCGATGATGTGGTCAAAGCGTTCGTCGCCAAGGCCGCGGTCAACGGCATCGACGTGTTCCGCATCTTCGACGCAATGAACGACGTGCGTAACCTGCGCGTGGCGATCGAAGCGGTGAAGGCTGCCGGCAAACACGCCCAAGGCACCATCGCCTACACCACCAGCCCGGTGCACACCATCGACGCGTTCGTCGCCCAGGCCAAGCAAATGGAAGCCATGGGTTGCGACTCGGTGGCGATCAAGGACATGGCCGGTCTGTTGACCCCATACGCCACCGGTGAGCTGGTGCGTGCACTGAAAGCCGAGCAGTCGCTGCCAGTGTTCATCCACTCCCACGACACCGCCGGCCTGGCAGCCATGTGCCAGCTCAAGGCCATTGAAAACGGTGCCGACCACATCGACACCGCCATCTCCAGCTTCGCTTCGGGCACCAGTCACCCAGGCACCGAATCCATGGTCGCTGCACTCAAAGGTACCGAGTTCGATACCGGTCTGAACCTGGAGCTGTTGCAGGAAATCGGCCTGTACTTCTACGCCGTGCGCAAGAAGTACCACCAGTTCGAAAGCGAATTCACCGCCGTCGACACCCGTGTTCAAGTCAACCAGGTGCCAGGCGGGATGATTTCCAACCTGGCCAACCAGCTGAAAGAGCAGGGCGCTCTGAACCGCATGGGCGAAGTGCTGGCGGAGATCCCGCGTGTGCGCGAAGACCTCGGTTTCCCGCCGCTGGTGACCCCGACTTCGCAGATCGTCGGCACCCAGGCGTTCTTCAACGTGCTGGCCGGCGAGCGCTACAAGACCATTACCAACGAGGTGAAGCTCTACCTGCAAGGCGGCTACGGCAAGGCGCCGGGCACCGTGAACGAGAAGCTGCGTCGCCAGGCCATTGGCAGCGAAGAGGTGATCGACGTACGTCCGGCCGATCTGCTCAAGCCGGAAATGACCAAACTGCGTGCCGATATCGGCGCACTGGCCAAATCTGAAGAAGACGTGCTGACCTTCGCCATGTTCCCGGACATCGGTCGCAAGTTCCTCGAAGAGCGTGCCGCCGGCACCCTCACTCCGGAAGTGCTGCTGCCGATCCCGGAAGCGGGCAAGGTGGCTTCGGCTGGTGGCGAAGGCGTACCGACCGAGTTCGTCATCGACGTCCACGGCGAAACCTACCGTGTGGACATCACCGGTGTCGGCGTCAAGGCTGAGGGCAAGCGTCACTTCTACCTGTCCATCGACGGCATGCCGGAAGAAGTGGTGTTCGAGCCGCTCAACGAATTCGTCGGCGGCGGCAGCAGCAAGCGCAAGCAGGCTTCGGCCCCGGGCCACATCAGCACCACCATGCCGGGCAACATCGTCGATGTGCTGGTCAAGGAAGGCGACACCGTCAAGGCGGGCCAGGCTGTGCTGATAACCGAAGCGATGAAGATGGAGACCGAAGTCCAGGCTGCGATTGCCGGTAAGGTCACTGCCATCCATGTTGCCAAAGGCGACCGGGTGAACCCGGGCGAAATCCTGATCGAGATCGAAGGCTGAGATAACGGCCTCGATACAACGCTTTAAACCTCGGGGGGGCATGTGCTCCCCTTTTTTTTGCTTTTCAGCTGCTGCCGCAACGTGCGGCAGCAATCCCGTCTGTACTCAGAACGCCATTCGCCATTGGCCTGAGATGCCATGGCTACGGCTGTCGGTACCGATTTCTCCGGACAGTGCGACACCCAATGTGTGACTGTTCGAGACCGCAAGATCCAGCCCTGTGTCGAGTTTCAAGCTGTCGCGATCCAGTTTGGCGCCGTAAACAGTGAAGTCTTCAGTTTCCGTGGCCAGGCGTTGGCGGGTGCTGGTATAGGTCTCGCCGTAAACGTGTTTCCATCCCGCGCTGAGTCGTGGCGTGAGGCGCATGCCGTTATCCAGCGTGCTGACTTTCGCCATGCGCAGGCCGACGGTGGTGTTGAAGTTGCCTTGGGATTGAGCGTGAACCTTGAGCGCCGCATCCCCGCCTTTTTCGGTGTAGCCATCGCGGTGGTAACGCTGGTAGCCAAGGCCGGCAAATGGCTCGATGCTGACGTTGGCCCGACCCAGGTTGTATCCCGATTCGATGAACGCTTGCTGGGTGCTGGCCTGGTAGTTGCCTTTTAGCCGGTCATGGAAACGGCCGAACGCGACTTCGCGACGGGTATTGCCTTCATGACGGCTCCAGGCTACGCCTAACCGAAGTGACAGCGGGCCAGTCTGGCGCAAGGCGTAGGCACCGATGTGCCAACTGTCGAGATCGCCGTCCAGTTCTTTGCTGTCGATGCGCGTGTCGGAGGTGCCGCCCATCAAGCCCAGGTGCCATGTTTCATCGAGGCGCCAGTCCGCGCCGAGCAGCAGTCCTTTGGTGGAGTGTTGCATCGGTTCAAATTCGCGATCGAGTTTCCCGCTGTGGCCAAGGGCTTGCAGCCAGACCCTACCGGTGTCTGCGTTGCCGGCCGCATGGCGTGGTGAGTTGCCCGGTGAGTCGTGGGCATTGTCGAGTTGGTGCATGGCTGACAGCAGGCTGGCGCTGACCGGCGTGACACTGCTCAGGGTTGCATTGGCGAGGTTGGCATTGCTGCCGCCCGCCAGTTGATAGTAGGCGAGGGCGGCCGTGGTTTCGTCGGCGGCGAGCACGGCCGCAATGGCTGAGTTGCCCGGTGGTGAAGGGGAGTCCGTTGACGGTGGCTGGTCAGCCACTGGAGCTTGTTGAGCTGCGGGCGTTTCGGCCAGGACCGGTTCCGGTAAGGGCGCTGGTTTTTCCAGGCTTTCTTCGAGCGCCTTGCCGCTCTCTGTCGTGGCAACTTTTTTGGATGGAATGTCGTCGGCTGGATGAGCGGCTACCACGGGAATCTCGGTGCTGACGGGGCTTGTTTCCGGTGTCGGAGCGGCCTTTTCCTCACGCGCGGTTTCTTTAGCGAGATCAAGCGGAGCAGGTTTTTCTTTCTTCTTGCGCGCAGGCTTGGGTTTCACTTCGTCCATGACAGGCACGTCGGGCTCCGACTGCTCCGCCAGAGAAAATTCCACGCAACCGACTGCCAGCGCAACCGCCAGGACAAGATGTTGGAGCTTGTATTTGCATTGAATGGGCATTCCGTTCGCCTCAGGTGAAATGAGGCCAAACTGTAAAAGTCGACGCCGGTCCTCCGATGCCGGGCAATTCCGAGCCACATGCAGGTGATAGCGTCTGCTTTTGTAGCCCGGTCGCCGGCGGGAGGTGAACCCGCCATGATTACCCAATCGTCCAGACGCTTTTACCTACAACACCCGCTGAAATCCGGATTGGCGAAATCTCAAAAACTCATCTGCCACTGCCCGATCAACCCGTGATTGCGACTGTTGCTGCCAATCTCGCCGCTGTATCCCAGCCCCAGCGTATGTCGCGCGGAAATGCCCAGATCCAGCCCTGCTTCCAGCACCAGACTGTCACGATCCAGTGAACTGCCATCGACGTTGAACGCCGTGCCACCCACGACGAAGGCCTGACGGGTCGAACTGCTGACATCGCCGTAGGTGTGCTTCCAGCCAGCGGCCATGCGCGGGGTCAGGCTCATGCCATTGTCCAGCGAGCCGAGGTGCGCCAGGCGCACGCCGAAGGTGCTGCTGAAGTTGTCCTGAGTCTGGCTGTCGACCTGCAAGGCCGCCGCGCCGCCCTTTTCCTGATAGCGGTCGCGGTGATAGCGCTGGTAGCCGAGGCTGGCGAACGGTTCGGCGCTGAGCCGGCCAGTGCCCATGGCATAGCCGAGTTCGGCGAAGGCTTGCTGGCTGTCGGCGTCGTAATCGCCTTTGGGACGATCGCTGAAACCATTGAATGCGATGGTGCGCTTGCTTTCGCCCTGATGGCCGCTGTACGCCGCTCCGAGGCGCAGGGCCAGCGGGCCGTTTTGATGCAGCGCGTAAACGCCGGCGTGCCAGCTCTCGACATTGCCGTCGACGCCGGTGGCGTCAAGGTCGGTCTTCGAATAGCCGCCGAGCACGCCCAGTCGCCATTGTGGATTCAGCGCCCAGTCGGCGCCGAGCACGCTGCCCTTGGTGCGCTGTTCCAGACCGCTGCTGCCGTGTTCGCCATCCAGCTTGCCGTAGCCGCCGATGGCCTGCAGCCAGAGCCGGCCCCGGGCATTCGGGTCATTAAGGTTTCGCGCTTCGGACGGAACGCCGTTAGCCGCGAGGATCGGCGTATCACGCTGATCAAGACCGACCATCAAGCCGGGACTGCCACCCATTTGCTGCATGGCCGAGAGCATACTGCTGCCAACCTGGCTGCTGGCGCCAAGGGTGGCGCTGGTCAGGTTGGCGTTGCTGGCGCCGGCCAGTTGCTCGATGGCCGCGCCTGCACTGCTTTGAGTGGTGTTGAGCAAGGCGTTGTACAGCGCGTTGTTCTTGCCGATCGAGGCCAGGCTGTTGGCGGCGTTGCTGCCGTTGCCGGTGGCGGCGAATTCATTGAAGGCCACGTCATTGCGGGTATAGGTCAGGTCGACCTGCGTTGGTGTGTAGGCGAGGGTCGGCGTGAGGAACGCGTAGTCGCTGGTGACCGCGCCGAACGTGCCGTTGACCCGCGCTGCCTGCAGCACCGTGTAATGGCTCTGCCACGGATAGGTTCCGCTACCGGGATTGACCGCCAGCGTCGCGCCGTTGAGGTTGGCCGTGCCGCCGATCTGGACTGGCGCGCTGCTGCCATCGGCGTTGACGCCGTAGGCGAGGGTAGATGCGCTGCCCATGTTCAAGTCGTGCACGATGGTCGCGGTGCCGAGGCGGGTGTCGGTGCGCAACGTGCCATTGACGTTGAGGTTGCCCACCGAACCACCACCCGCATACACACCACCGGCGTCCACGGTCAGGTTGCCGGCGATGCCACCCTGGTTGACCAAAGTGGCGCCGTTGCGCACGGCACCGCCGTCGCTGAAGTCGCCGCTGCCGGTGAGCGTCCAGGCGCCTTGTTTGACTTCCAGCCATTCAAAGTTGCGGCTGGCACCGAAGCTGCCGCCCGCCGCGTCGTCCATCACCACCCGGTCGTAACCGCTGCCGCCATCGACCACGCCGACAAAGCGGCTGCCGCTGCGCAGGGTCAGGCTGTCATTGCCGCCACCCAGGTCCAGCGCCAGGCCGTTGCTGCCGCTGATCGTGCCGCCGTTGATCACGCTGTCGGCGAACTCTCCGACGAATTTCACGCCGAAACCGTCGAGACCCTGGATGGTGCCGTAGTTCTCCAGCGTGGTGGCCGCCAGCCCTGCACCGCCGCTTCCGTCATCTACCAGAATGGCGCTGTTGGCGCCGCTGATCAGTGCATCCTTGGCGTTGAGAATGTAACCGCCGCCCAGGGCAATGCCTTCACTGCCATTGGCGAAACCACCCTTGTCCACACCGCCGGCGCCGACGCCCTGGATGGTGCCGTAGTTTTCGATGTGGGCGATGTTGTCGATGTCCACGCCGTCGCCGTCGCCATTGGCTTGCAGCCCGGAATAGGCGCCAGTGATGGTGCCGTGGTTGATCACCGTGCCGTCGCCATCGGAGCCGAAACCGGAGCCATTGCGCCCGGTGATTTGCCCATAGTTGACCAGCGTCGCTCCCAGGTCAGTGGTAATGCCATGCCGTCCGCCGGAAATCACGCCGTAGTTGGTCACGCTGACGCCGGTCGCGGTGTCGATATCGATGCCGTCGAACTTCTGATCGGCATTGTGCGAGTCACCGGTGGAGATCTCGCCGTAGTTGCTGATGGTCGCATTGGCGCCGGTTTTCATGCCGTCGCTGGCGTCGCCACGAATCAGCCCGCCCGCGCGGTTGATGATCGTGGTTTTTACCCCGTCGCTGCGCAACGCATCCAGATCCAGGCCTTGGCCGGTGGTCGAGCGAATGGTGCCACTGTTGTCGATCAACAGGCTGCCGCTGACAAAGTTGCTGTCGATGCGAATCGCATCGTTGGAACCGAGAATCTGCCCGCCGCTGCGGTTATGGATGGCGTAGTTGCGCGCCTGGGTCAGATCGCCGCTGCTATCAATCGCCCGGCCACCGCTGGAAATGATCTTGCCGGCGTTATCGATGATTACACCGACGCCGCTGGTGCCGTCCTTGAGGCTCACAGCCTTGCCGCTGTTGGTGATGCTGCCCGGCGCCGAAATCGTCAGTGTGTCTTTACCGCCCAATGTTTGCGACGCGGTGGTGGCGGTGTCGATCTGCACGGTCTTGCCGTGGGCGGCGCTGGTGGCGATCAGCAGGGCAATGGCAAACGACAGGCGCTGGGGCGGGAAGGGCATGGGCAGAACGTCCTTTTTGTTATAAGCGGGGCGTCCTGTATAGCGGAGGGTTTTTACAAAATGATGTCCATGGCGAACTCAGCGGCATCTGCATTATTTTGCGTTTATTTCGAGGTTTTAACCCTTCATCTGCACTTTACTGCATGTTGACGAGACTCCCGATCTTCTGAAATGCACTATATTGCATTTAAAGTTCACCAAACGACCGCAGTAATGCATTTAATTGCAGATGAGAGCCGCATGCACAATCTGACATTGCAGATATTCAACGCCGGCAAATGGCACGACGCGATGGTGTTGAGTTTCGACTCGCCCGAAAAAGGCTTCGAAAGCCGCTGCAGCTTTGGCTACGAGTCGGCGTATCTGGTCGAGAACATCGAGGTCATCGGCTCCCCTTTTTCCAAGGCCGTGAGTGCGCTGTTCCCCCTTGATTGGGAAGGCCGGCGATCCATCACCCCTGCATTCGTGCATGACATCGCGCCGGCAGGCGCCGCTAAAAGGTTTCTTCTTGCACGTCTGGGGCAGGAGAAACCTGCAGGCATCAGTGCCGATCTTTATCTGCTTGGTCGCTGCACTCCAGCTCCGATCGGCAACATGCGGATAAAAGAATCGGCCGAGGCTGTCGATGAGCGCAAGCCCATCGGTTTTCAGCGTCAGGAGGTCGTCAGCCGTGACCACCGCTTCCTTGAATATGCCTATGAAATGGGAGCTGCGATTGGTGGGGCGACAGGGGCCGGAGGTGAGGCTCCCAAGATTCTTCTGGCAGAGGATCACGCCGGTCTTTTGTATCCCGATGCCGTGCTGGATGATGAAAACGTCAATCAGCACTGGTTTGTGAAGTTCGCCCGGAATAAGGGAGGTCAAACCGATCAAGACATCCTGCGCAGCGAATTCCACTACTACCAGGCGCTTCAGGCACTGGGCATCGAAACCGTCGCGGCAGAAGGTCTGGCGTTAGAGGAAGCGAACAAACCCAGCTTGTGGGTGCAGCGTTTTGATCGCCAGGTGACGAGCCGTGGGGTAGAGCGTTTTGCCGTGGAGTCGATTTATTCGCTGGCCGAAGTGACGACGCCGGGAAGCGCGATGAACCATATGGATGTCATTCGCATGCTCGCCGAGCTCTGGCGCAATGCGGGGCAAGCGGATCAGATTCCGGCGCTGGTGGCGGACTATTTACGCCGGGACCTGATCAACAAGATTCTTGGCAACTCGGACAACCACGGTCGCAATACCGCAATCATTCGTGACGAGGGCTCGTATCGTTTGGCCCCCATTTATGATCTGGCCCCCATGGTCATGGATGACGAAGGTGTGACCCGCACCACCAAATGGCCAAAAGAGCTGGAGAGGGCGGGAGATGTCGATTGGCGAGGGGTTTGTCGCGCATTGGCGGATATTTCCGATCCGGATGACCCATTGGCAGGGTTGTCCGACGCGCCGGAATCTTTCGAGCGCCTGCGTGAAGACGCGCAGTGCCTAGCCGAGTTGCCGGACATTTTGAGCGCCAGCGGTTTGCCTGACCGGACAATGAATCATCCGGGCGTCCACCTGAAAAACCTGGAGCAACGATTGAAAGAATGGGATCTGAAATGAGCATGACCGTCGCCGAGCGCACCTTGCTCATCGAAAGCATTCAAGAAGCGCTGGCTGAAGGAACCGTAGAAATCGGTGAAGCCGTTCGCCGTTTGCGCGTGGAGGTGACCGGGCTGCATCAGACCCAGTTCGCGAAGATGTGCAAGATTTCGGTACGCACGCTGGTGCACATCGAACACGGCGAGGGTAATCAGACACTGAAATCGCTGAATGCCGTGTTCCGCCCGTTTGGACTGAAAATGGGCGTGGTACGGGTTCGGCGAAACAACAGCTGAACCCGCAACCCGCTTAGTGTCGATCGAGTTTCAAGCGCGGCACTCGACCAACCCCTTCACCTGCCCATCCGCCGTCTGATTCTCATCGCTCAACCAACGTTCGAACCCGGCCGCAATCGCCGGCCATTCCGAATCCAGAATCGAGTACCACGCGGTATCGCGGTTCTGGCCCTTGACCACCATGTGTTGGCGGAACACGCCTTCGAAGCTGAAGCCCAGGCGCTCGGCCGCGTATTTGGAGCGGGCGTTGCCGTTGTTGCATTTCCATTCCAGGCGGCGGTAGCCGAGGGCGAAGGATTCCCTGGCCAGCAGGTAGACCGCCTCGGTGCTTTTCGGCGAGCGCTGCATCGGGGCGCCGAAGGTGACGTGGCCGATTTCGATGCGGCCCTGAGCCGGGACGATCGACATCAGGCTGAGGATGCCTTGCACCTTGCCGCTGGCGCGGTCGATGACGCTGAAGAAATACGGGTCGCTGTGGGCGGCGTGGTTGTTCAGCCAGTCATTGAAGGCACTGCGTTCCGGAAACGGGCCGTAGGGCAAGTAATCCCAGAGCTTCGGGTCGGCGCCCGGGCCTTCCAGGGCGTTGAACAGGTCGTCGCCGTGGCGTGCCGGATCGAGTTTTTCCAGGCGGATGAAGCGGCCTTCAATCAGGGTGGTGGTGGGCGGCGGCACGCCTTTCCAGTCAGCGGGAGAAATGGTCATGCACGTGGCTCCTTAAATGGCTTTGCGAAACTGGATGAAACCCGGGCGTTCGGCGATGCGCTCGTAGAGCTGGATCGCCGTGGCATTGGTTTCGTGGGTCAGCCAGTGCACCTTGCAGCAACCGTCGGCCTTGGCCGTGGCGTAGACGTGTTCGATCAACAGGCGACCGACGCCGGTGCCACGGGTTTGCGGCTCCACCAGCAGGTCTTGCAGGTAGCAGGAGTTTTCGATGCTCCAGTTCGAACGATGGTAGATGAAATGCACCATGCCCACCGCTTTGCCGTCAGCCCAGGCGAGGGCGGCGTGGGTCGGTTCGTTCGGGTCGAGAAAGCGCTGCCAGGTGCTTTGGCTGACGGCGTCCGGCAATTCCGTGTTGTAGAAGCGCAGGTAGGTCTGCCACAGCGGCAGCCAGGCGGCGTGATCGGCGGCGCTGACCGGACGGATGTCGATCTGACTCATGGTGATTTCCTTAACGCATCAAGTGAGCGAGGGTTTGATCGTTGATGTCGGGGCTGGCAGCCAGGCCTTCGCGCACGCCGGCGATGTCTTCGGCGCTGCGGTTCTGGCTGAGCTTGCGCTTGCCTTCGAGGCGACCGATCGGAATGGCGAACCCGACGATGGCCTTGAGCATGCCGTCGATGTAATCGGCCGGGGCATCGTCAACCGACCAGGGCTGGGCGCGGCCGGCCTCATGGCGATTGGTGAGGGTGCTGACGATATCCAGCAGCCGACCGCCATCGCTGAAGGTTTCGGCGTGACCGTAGGCGTGCACGGCAACGTAGTTCCAGGTCGGCACGACTTTGCCGTGCTCGGCCTTGCTCGGGTAAAAGCCCGGGCTGACGTAGGCATCGGCACCGGGGAAGATCAGCAGGGCCTCGGCGCCGTCGCGCAGGTCTTTCCACTGCGGATTGGCCTTGGCCAGATGCCCGTACAGCGTACCGTTCGAACCTTGTTCACGATGCAGCAGCACCGGCACATGACTGGCCTGCAAGCCTTGCTCGCCGTGGGTGACCAATATGGCGAGGCGGGTGGCGAGGATCAGTTCGTGCAGTTGGGACAGGTCGTCGATGGCAAAGGCGCGGGGTGTGTACATGGAGAAAACTTCCTTGGCGAATGCCTGCATCGTAGGCAGGCTATTGGTCTGTTGTAAGAGCCATTGATGACCAATTTCATAGGTCCATTGTCATGCCCGATCCGACCACACTGTCGCTGCCGTTCAACCCTGCCGGTATCGAACTCGACCGCCGCAAAGGCCTGAGCCGTCAGCTCTACCAGGCCTTGCGCCTGCGGGTACTCGACGGGCGCCTGGCCAGCGGCACGCGGTTGCCGGCGAGCCGTGATCTGGCGGCAGCACTGGCGATTTCCCGCAACAGCGTGGTGCGTGCCTACGATCAGTTGTATGCCGAAGGCTTTATCGAAGGGCGGGTCGGGGACGGCACTTACGTGGCGCAATTACCGCAATCGCTGGCGCCCGCGAAAAAACTATCCACAAAAGTATCCACAGGGTTTTCAACAGGCTTACCCACAGCCTTATCCACAATTTCGTTAGATTCCACTGGTGATTTATCCAGCAAAGTTATCCACAGCGGTGCATTGCAGCGGCTTGAGCAGAACCATTTACCGACGCCACCGAGCGGTCCGCCGCGAGCATTCCGGGTCGGTGTTCCGGCCTTCGATCTGTTCCCGTTCGACGTCTGGGCCAAGCTGAACGCGGCGTTCTGGCGCAAACCCGATTTGCAGCAGCTGTGTTATGGCGATCCGGCAGGCGATGCGCGCCTGCGCGGTCTGATTGCCGCTTATTTGCGCAGTTCGCGGGGTATGCAGTGCTCGGCTGAACAAATTGTGATCACCAGTGGCGCACAACAGGGAATCAGCCTTTGTGCACAGTTGCTGGTGGAGCCGGGCGCCGGGGTGGGCATCGAGAATCCCGGCTATCGCGCAGCGGGTCATGCGTTCGCGCTGGCCGGTGGCCGATTGCATGGCATTGCCGTGGACGAAGAGGGTATCGACTGCGCGGCCCTGGCCGCCGCCGAAGACTGCCGGGTGGCGTATGTCACGCCGTCTCATCAATACCCGACCGGGGTGGTGATGAGCCTGGCCCGTCGTCTCGAACTGCTGGCCTGGGCCGAGCGCACTCAGGGATGGATCGTCGAGGATGATTACGATGGTGAGTACCGCTACACCGGTGCGCCACTGGCTCCTCTGGCTGCACTCGACCGGCAAGGACGGGTGTTGTATGTGGGGACTTTCGGCAAAGTGGCGTTTCCGGCCTTGCGCCTGGGATATCTGGTGTTGCCGCCGGGCCTGGTCGAGGCTTTCTCGCAACGTCGCGCGGTAGACGTACGGCATTCCGAAGTCAGCACTCAGGCGGTGATGGCCGAGTTCATGGCCGCCGGCCATTTTCAGCGGCATATCCGCAGGATGCGCCGAGCCGCCCTGAGCCGGCGCGACACCTTGATGAGTGGCTGGCCGCAGGAGGTCGAGGGTGTCGGCCCGCTGCCCGCGGTCTCCGCCGGCCTGCATTTGACGGTGCCGGTGGAGAGCGTCGAGCGCGAGCGCCAGCTGATCGAACTGGCGCGCAGCGTAGAGGTTGAGATCAGCGGATTGAGTAACTACTGGCTGCCCGACTCGCTGACCCCGCTCGATCGGCGAGCCGGTCTGGTGCTGGGTTTCGCCGCCGTCCCGGAGCCGGCGATCGATTCGGCGCTGGGCCGTTTGCGCCGGGCCTGGCGGGTGTGAGCCTGCGACGTGACGTCAATCGTCGACCGGGTCGCGGGGCTGCGGCTTCAGGAACAGGTCCCGAACCACCGGATCGACAATTTTACGCAGCGCATTCTCGACCGCATCGAACGTGCTCAAGGATTGCCGCGTCGCCGCGTCGAGCGTTTGCAAGTAGGGCTCGGCGGGTTTGAGGTGGGCGGTGGTGTATTTCGCGTCGGGGTCCTTCAGGGCGTCGTAATGGAAATGCGCCACCCAGAGCGGTTCATTATTGCGGGCTTTGTCGAGGATCCGGTATTCCTGAAAATAATCCCCGCGTTGCCGGGTGCGGATGCGTCCGCGTTCATCCTTGACCACCTCCACCAGCCCGTTGTCATACAGCCAGTGAAAGTACGCCTCCCGGGGTTTGCGTTGCTTGAGCATCGCGGCATAGGTGCTGATGCCTTCGGTCCGGGTGCGTTGCGCTCCGTTGCGTAGTTCCTGACTGAGAGAGGCCACCGGCAGAGGGGGGCGCCCAGCCCTTTGCTGGGCTGCGAGCGCAGCGTCGACGTCGCTGGCCGTTTGCGTGAGCCTGACCGATTGCTGTTCGAACATGTCACGAATGTCCGCTGGAATGCGGCCGGGACGTTTGGCATCTTCCCGGGTTGTACGGTTGAACTCGTTGATTTTCAGATTCAGTTCCAATGCCCGCGCGATGACATCGACGGCATCGGATTTTTTGGGGAGCCGCGAACGCGACAGTTTGATAAAGGGGATTTCCCTAATGGCACCGGACTCTTCGCTCTCGCGTGACGATTCGCTGGCGCCCTGACGAGGGCGGCTCTTGCTGACCTTCACCCTGGGTCTCGACGTCGACGGTCCCGGCTGCGAAACGGACACGACCGGCTGCTCGGTGCGCTCCGGTAGTTCTGCGACCAGGCGCGCGCCGGCCAGCGCATGGAATTCACCGATCAGCTCATGGATGCGATCCAGTCGCGCCTGCACGAACAGTCCCGGGTGGGCGGCGGGCAACTGCTCGATTTCTTGCGCGAGGCTGGCGAAGCGGTCGTTCAAGCGGGCCAATTGCTCGATTCGTTGGTGCTGCGCGCCAGCGATCGGTTCAGCCCTGGTCAGCTCGATCAGGTCATGGCTGGCAGTCGAAGCGTTGCCGGTGATGAGGTTGATGGCTTCTCGGGCATCTTCCATGGCCGGGCCGGGCTGTTCGCGCACGCACCATTCGTAAGCCATGCTGATTTCGTTGGCCTTGAGGTCCAGATCGGTGAACGCCGGAAGCAGCCGTTCCAGATCGTGCCCCACTTTGCTCGAAATCCCCGCCAGTTGTCCCAGGGTGTCCAGCGACTGACGCAGAACCTGCCGTCGGGCGATCATCTGGTCGCTCAGTGCCGTGGCTCGGGTGGTGATATCGATCTGTTCGTCCCGTGACAGGGAGATATCTGTGCTTGCACTGTTGGCGAATTTTTCGGTCATTTGTGCATAGACACGCATCTGCAGGCGCAGTGCACCGCCCAGGCATCGGTGTTGTTCTGCGGTCAGGCGCATCAGTTGGGACTGATAGAACACGCCACCGCCTCCGCTCTGACGCCAGGTTTCCAGGTGTCCGAGCGCCTGGGTGTATTCGTCACCCAGCGCCTCGGCCAACGCCAGGTAGCGTTGGGCCCTGGGTTCGAATTCACTCGAGGAACCGTCCCGTGGCAACTCGAGCAGGGCGCTGCTCACTGCGTTTTTGCGGGTCACTTCCTGCGCCATGAACTGATGAAGGGCCGTCCAGGCTTTTTCCTTGTTTTGCGCCTTGGCGCGCCGCAGCGCCTCGATTCGCCCGGTCGGGCTGCCTCCGCGCAGTCGCAGTTTCGGGTCCCAGTGCCACTCACCCAGCGTGTCATCGAATTTGATGGCCAGGCCGGTATGCGAAGGGTCGGCCGGGTCTACGATGCAGACCGGTTCATTGTCGGGCGCCGTCACTTGAAACCAGCGCGCTCCCACGCGTGCGCATAACCGATCGCCGAGGGTGTAGAGGTGGCTGACCGGGGAAATCGAATGTCCGTCCAGATCCGGATCGGGTATTTGGAAACGCTCCAGCATGGCCGTGAATCCGGCGCTGGTCGACGGGCGTACCAGAGTGCCTGGCTCGACGCTCGACAGATGGTTCGGGGCAATCACGTCGGTCATGGCGTTTGCGTTGAAACGGATGGTCGGCGGCGTTGGCGGGAAAGCACCGGAAACGGCGGGTATCTCTTCCAGTGTCTGTTCAGCCGAGGTCTCGAACAGCGCCAGGGGCGTACGACTGCGCAGCGTGGCGATGTGCTGCGTCAGGATGATGCCGAGGGTCAGCAGGATGTCTCCGACGGAGCGCCACTCCACCAGTGTGTCTCCCTGTTCCCGGGCATCGATTGCCTGCTGGATCTGTTCGATGGTTTGCCAGACCCACACGGCGGTGCCTGCTGCGCCAACCATGAAATTGGACGCGATACTGAACACCGCCCAGCCGCTGTTCGCCAGCAAGGCTCGCCGACGTTCGCTGTTGGAGACTGACTGGCGGTCGGCCAGTTCGGCCAGCGCCTGGCTGTTGGCAGTGTGAAGGGCGTCGAGGATATCGCCGGTCAGCGGCGTATCGTCCAGTCCGATCGGGCCGATCAAGTCGAAGTGGATGAAGGGCTCGAACGCCATCCGGGGAATGATCCAGGGTGACGGAATGCCACTGGAAAAAACGAACTGGGCGTATTCGAAACTCAGCGACGGGCTGGCCAGCCAGGCCAGCACCGAGTCTCGCAACTCTCCAGGCTGATAAATCGCGTAGAGCAGGTTTTGCGGGGAAGCGAACTGCCGCAGCGGGGTGTCCGACAATGGCCGGTAAAGCACACAGGGGCCCAGCTCCGGCTCGCGCGGCCCGATGATGAACGTGTTGGCCACCGTGTCGGCCACGTTGCTTATGCGGTATCGAGGCCTGAAGGCCAAAGGGCGGATGTACACGCCGGGCTCGGTGTCGGACTGTCCCGCGCTGATGGATGCCATCAGTTGACAGATATACGTGTAACCGCGCTCGTCGACATCGCCTCGATGCCGGAGCTTGCACTCCAGGGCCAACAGCGGCAGCAGGGTCGGCAGCTGGCGCCGGTAGCGGGCCCTGTGGCGGGCGGCCTGTTGCGGGTCGTCGATCAGTGCCTTTTTTATCAGTGCCGGATAATGGCCTCCAATATCGACCTGCTCTGCCATCTGCGTCAGGTAGTCGACGGTCAACCATGCCGGCACGCCATGGCCATTGGTGAACGCGACGCTGGCGAGATACGGCGTGGTGTTTTCAAGGGCGAACTCACCGAGGGTCTGATGTTCCTGCTCCAGAGGGTTGGGCAGGGTCAGGCCGGCAACCTCGAAGCTGTGAGCGACGGTTATCTGCAGATCGTCGAGCGGCAGCGAGGCGGCGTCTTCGGCAGCCTTGTCGGCGACAATCGCCTCGCGCATCTGTTGTTGGGCGTAGGACTTGATCGAAAGCAGAGGCTGTCCGACGTTATCACTCGGTTCCTCCTTATGAAGCCTGCCGAGTTCGGCGATGTAGCGTGTGTAAGCCTGAAAATCACGGATCGATCCTGTGTAAAGCCACTTGGGAATGGCCCGGTTCAACTGGCTGAGCCGGGCATGGTCCCTGCCGCTTAAATGCCTGTTGTGCGATGGCGAGGAAAGGGCAGTCGGAACGACGGGGCGGTTGGCGGGATCAAGGGCCTTGATGTCGTCCAGCTGAATGTTCACCAATGCCCACGTACAACTGTCGAAAATGTTTTCCTGCGGCTCCACCAGTCGCCACTCGAGGCTGCGCCCGCTCAGGTCCAGGTCGAGGCGTCCGGGCAGTGACTCTCCCAGTTCGGCAAGGGACGAAAACGATTCGTGGCCGGCGCCGATGGTGTACATCAAAAACCGTTCGCGCTGTTTGACGGTCGCGGTCAGCACGATCGCGCCTGCGATGGTCAAGTGAGTGGTGTTCGAGCCCTCGACCAGGTCGATATCCAGCAGGCAAGCGCGGATCTGGCTGAATCCGTTTAGTGTCGATTGACGCATGGGCTTTTCCGGATGGTTGGCCACCCACCGCCCCAAGGCGCAGGCGTCGGCATCCCAGCCAACAGCGGATTGCACGTCCACGGCGGTTTTCAGTGTGTCGGACAGCTCCTGCCAGCGGGGGCAATGTGCGCCGGTTCCATTCCAGTAGTCGAGTTGTTGCTGTGCGAAGGCGATGAAAAAGAATGCGGCGTGCTCGTTGAGCAGCGATGTCAGCTCATCCATGTCGACGGCCAGGTGAGTGGCCGGTTGGGCGTCCGGCGTGACCGTCAGGAAATGTTCGCCTTCGATCAGGTTCGCTCGGGTTTTCTCGACACTCTGTCGGATGAGCGCGTGGGTCAGGGATTCGAACCGGAAAGACTCGATCGCGAACCCTTGTTCATCGTCGCGCCAAACCGGAGTGGCGAGCATGGTGTGATCGGGGTCGATCTGCAGGTGTGCATAGTGCTTTCCCAGCGCCTGTTGCAGTAGCGTCGAGGCCACCTGATTCAGCGTCGGGCCCTGGCTGATCAGATCGATCAGCCGGCTCTGTTCGAGCAAAAACGGGGAAGAGGCAGGCGTGGTGCCGGCGGCGGTTTCAGTCATGGTTCAGATCCCGTGTGAAAGGGCAGCGCGGCTGGCGGCCCTGATGCGACGCACGTTATCCGGGCGGGCATCGGGCAGGGCGGTGCATAGATATATGCCGTCGGCCGATGCCCGAATTTCGCGGGCAGCGGCGCACCGGCGTCAGGAAAAGAACAGCGCAGCGGCCTGCGCACGATTGATTTCACCGCGGTAAATGGCGATGAGTTCCTGGTTGCCGGTGGTGCGCGGATCGAAGCGTCCACCCAGTCGGCGTTGCTCTACGGTTTTCAGGTGCGCGGCGTTGAAGGCGGTCACCGGATCATTGATTCCGCTGTAGTGAAAGTGCGCGTACCACAGAACCGCGCGGGTTTCGTGGTCAAGCACCTCGTACTCGTCCAGGTAACCCTTCCCGGAGCCCTTGAGCCGCTGCCGGGCAGTGGCTTTCGAGATGTCTACCTGGCCCTTGCTCTTGAGCCATTCGACACGGGCCGCGGTGGGTGGTTGTTGCTTGATGATCCGGATGCGTGCGCTTTGGCCGCGCTGATAAAGCGCGGTGGCGGCATCGGCGAGTTCTCTGTTCAGGGTGCTGGCCGTGGCATTGCGATCATCGGTGAGATTGCGCGCGGTCAGGGCCCGGTCGATTGCATCCCTCGCTTCGCGCAACCGGTCGGCATGCAGGTAGTAGAGATCCTGAATTTCGCTCGGAATGCGCGCGGCCCGGTTGATGTGGGCCTCCGTGCGCCGGTGAAAGGCAGGCAGGCCATCGATCAGTGCCTGGCCTTCCTCGATACAGCGGTGCAGGCTGGGTGCCGGTCCTTTTGACACGGGTTTGGGTGTGACCCTTTCGAGCCAGACACCCGGACTCTTTTCGTGAAAGGTGGCGATGATCTTGCCCGTCAGGGGCGCGCGCACGTCGACCAGATCGGTTTCCCGGCCACTGGCGTCCTTGCGTGGCTCACCGACGACCGTGCCCTTGTAACGGGTCTTGATGACCTTTTTGGCCGACGCCGTCGATGGTTTAGAAGGGCCCGGTACGGGATCGAACTGTCGTTGGTCGCGCAGCAGGTTCACCAGCCGGTCGACCGTCCTGTCGGCAAATCCGGCAACGCGCCGGCGTACCTGTTCGATGCGATCGGCAAGCAGTTGCTCCGGATACTCGACGAGCAGGTCTGCAAAGCGCTGATCGACAGCGACGAACTGTTCGGCCAGATTGCTCATCGTCTCGATCCGCTGACTCAGATTTTGCAGACTCTCCTCGTTGCTCACTTCCAGAGAACTCTGAATGTTCAGCGCCGCATCATCGATCAGGTTTTCCAGCGCCAGCCGCGCATCGACCGGCTCTTGTGTCAGGTCCGGCCTGATGCACAGCTCCTGCTCCAGCGTGATTTGCAGCAGCTTGAGGTCATCGATCGTGTAGCGGGGGAGTTTCGCCTTGTAGTCTCGCGTGACTTCAAGGGCGTCCCTGCCCAGCAGGCTCAGTTCATCGAGTCGGCTACGGGCGTATTCGATCTTGTCGATCATGCCCTGGGTCATGTCACTGGCTTTGGTAAAAGGCGCGTTGCGCTCTGCCGACAGGGGTGCCGAGGGTTCGTCAAGCAATGCCAGGGTAGTGCTCAGGCTGCTGCGGAATTCGGACGATTGTTCGTCGAGCCAGGATTGCACCAGAAACAGCTGCAGTGATAACCGCTCGATCATGGCGGTACGGTAATTGGGGATAGGTTCGACGACGTTCATGGCCTTGAGCTGCTGGATATGCTCACCGTACGCCCTGATCTGCACCTCCAGGGTGTCGAGAAACTGCTCCCGGGCGCTCGAACGGTTATCGGGGGTGGCCTGCAGCATGGCCTCGCGCACCTCTTTGAGCTGGGTTTGTTTGGCCTGCAAGGTGGCGTCGAAGTCGGTGAGCGCTGCCTTCATCTGAATCAGCCGCGCCCGGTTATCGTCCTGCAGTTTCCTGAGCCGGCTGCGCAGGCCGCCACCGTTAAGGCGCAGGCGAAGATCCACGAACCACTGACCGTCGGCATTGTGAGTCAGCAGCGGCCCGGTACGCGCAGGCTGCTGGCGCGAATCGCTGATCTGGACACGTTCGTCGTCATTCACGATCACCTCGAACCAGCGCTGACCGACTGCTGCATACCAGGCGCGCCCATGGGCATGAAGGTGTTGGTATGGGCCCTCGTCCTGGGCATCACCCAGGCCTTCGGGCCTTGGGACCTGGAGGCTGTCGAGCAGCGAGCCAAGCCCCGGTTGCGAGCGGTCCAGAGCGCCGATGGCGTTGACCGAGATGTCATGGCTGGCGGACAGTTCGCGGTCGCCGATGTCCGGCAGGCGCAGCACCTTGATGGCCGGGGATAGCGTTCGGGCAGGTGTTTCAACGACGGTTTGCGGCGACGCCGGTGATTCATGGACCGGCCTTCTGCCAACAGCGGCCCTGTGGGCCAGTACCATGCCCAGTGCCAGGAGGATGTCGGCCAGCGCGCTCCAGTCGAGTCGGGCCGGAGCCTCATTGGCGGCGTCATTCATTGCCTGCAAGTCATCGATGATCTGCCAGATCCACGCCGCCGTCCCCACGCTGCGCCCCAGGAACGGCAGCGCCGCATTGAAAATCCGCCAGCCACCATTCTTCAGCGAAGCCCAGCGTGCTTCAGCGTTGGATACCGACTGCCGGTCCGACTGGGTGAGCATGGCTTGCACATTGGCGTTGAACAGGGCTGGCAAAATCGGGTCTTCGATCACGTCGCTGGCCAACGAAACAGGACCGCTCATATCGAGGGCGGCGCTCGGATCGACCAGCGATTGGGGAATCGTCCAGATCGAAGGCAGCCTGGCGGGAAATACGTACTGCTCGTAATTGAAGCGCACGTCGTCAGGCAACCAGGCCAGTACTGCCTGGCGAATCGAGCGTGAATGCTTGATTGCGTATAACAGGTTGGCGGGGCTGGCGTATTGGATCAGTGGCGGATCGAGCAGAGGCCGGTAAAGCAGGCAGGGGCCTTGGTCGGTCTGGCGCGGACCGATGATGAACATATTGGCAACGATGTCACGGGGACGCTGGCCGACAATGAAAGCCAGCGGGCGGACAACGATCTGCTGTCCATCCACTTGCCGTTCGCTGGCGGTGTCGGCCAGTGCAGCGACAATGTACCGATAGCCTTGTTCGTCGATATCCATTTCGCCACGGATCTTGTGTTGCAACGCCAGCAGCGGCAGCTCGGCGGCTAACTGTCGAGTGTAAAGCCGCTGCAGGGTGGAGGCCCGGGTGCTGTCCTCGACCAGGCAGCGTTTCAGCATGGCCGGGTAACGGGCCCCGATGTCGACGGTGGTCACGAGCCTTTCCAGATAATCGGCACTCATCCAGTCAGGCACCGGAGTGCCGTCCTTGCAGCGCACGACTTTGTTGCCCGGCGGCAGCCCGGCCAGATTCTGCAAGGCGAGATCGGTGAGGGACAGCGTGAGGGTCTCGGTATTGCCCGGCCACATGAACGTGCCCCAGACCACCAGGCTGGTAATGCTGATTTCGAGGTTGTCGACCCTTACATCGTTTGTCTGGGGTTGTTCTCTGCGGATCTGTGCGCTCAGGGCTTCGAGGGTGAAAGTGCGCAGGTCGGGGACTTCGTTCTGGAACGTCTTGCCGGCGTTCTGGTGTTGTATCAGCACCAGATCCAGCAGGTGGCGGCTGTAGCAGGTCTGGTCATCGGCCCTGGCCTGGTCCAGCCAGGACGGCAGCAGTGGTCGCAAGTGCTCGGCCTGGGGTTGGAGTTGCGGTGGCAGCTCTGCGGTGTGTCTGCCGAGCGTGCCCGGATGCGGTAGAACGCCCGGCCGGGTCGAGGGCGGCGACCCGAGCGCGCCGATGGCGTCTGCTTCCAGAGCGATGAGAATGCAGGCCTGGCGATCAAAAAAATTGCCCTCCGGCTCGATCAGCCGCCAGTTCAGCGAGACCGGAACAGCCTTCGCCGGATACGCGTTCCTGATAGCCTCGCCCAGCTCCTCGAAAGAGTCGAAGCGCTGGAAACCCAGCGGCAGTGAGTGGCTCAGGATCAGGGTGCGCCCGGCTACCGAGCCGACCAGCACGGCGGTGTCGAGGACGTGGAGATGGCGGCGTTGCACCTCGTCACCCGCGTCGACATCGATCAGGTACGCGCGGGTCTTGTACTTGTCCCGGGGCAGGCGCTGCGTTTTGTCAGGATCGGCGAAAACGGCCCGGGCCATGGCCAGCCGATGTTCGTCCCAGTCGGTTGTATCCTTGACGTCCCACAGTGCACGCAAGGCGTCCGACAACGAATACCAGCGCGGATGCGACAGGCCTGTGGGTTCGTTCCAGTAATCGATCTGTTGTTCCTGATAAGCCACGAACAGCAGTGGCGCGAGTTCATTGATCAAGCGGGCGAGCGCATCGATCTTGACCGCCAGCGTGACCGGTTGCTCATTCGTCGAGCGCCGGACAAGGTAATGCTCCCCATCGATCCAGGTGACGGTGGTCGCGCCAAGTCCGAGACGCACCAGCACATTGGTCAGGGATTCGGAGCGGCTTCGGCCAGGAATCACGCGATCTCCGTCGATTTGCCAGACCGGAGTCACCACGAGGGTCTGGCGCGGGTCGAGCTCCAGTTCCGGATACAGGGTCTTGAGTGCCGGGCGCAAGGTATTCGTGGCGACCTCCCACAGTGACGGACCGGTCACCAGTTGGGTCAGTACGTCGACAGCGCTGGGCGTCGGGATTTCAGGCATGGCCATCTCCTTGATTGAACCTCAGGCGGCCGGAAGCGGCGCCGGGTCGAGCAAGGTAGCGGGCGAGACGGGAGCGGTTGCGGTACATAAATATCGCAGGCAAAAAAAGACCCGCGTGTGCGGGTCGGGGTATCAGGTGGCGGACTTGAAGCGGCTCATTGCTCGAAACCTTCGAGCACATTCACCGCGTTGATACCGATTTCTTCTACCGCGTAGCCACCTTCCATGACGAACAGGGTCGGTTTGCCGAGGGCGGCGATGCGCTTGCCCATCGCCAGGTAATCCGGGATGTCGAGCTTGAACTGCGAGATCGGATCGTCCTTGAAGGTGTCGACGCCCAGCGACACGACGATGATGTCGGCGCCGTAGTTATCGATCTCCTGGCAGGCCTGATCCAGCGCGGCGCTCCAGACATCCCAGCCGGAACCGGCCGGCAGCGGGTAGTTGAAGTTGAAGCCTTCGCCGGCCCCTTCACCGCGCTCGTCTTCGTAGCCGAGGAAGAACGGAAATTCCGCTTCCGGGTGGCCGTGGATCGAGGTGAACAGCACGTCGCTGCGCTCGTAGAAAATCGACTGAGTGCCGTTGCCGTGGTGATAGTCGACGTCGAGGATCGCGACCTTCTTGTGGCCCTGATCGAGGAACGCCTGCGCCGCGATGGCGGCGTTGTTGAGGTAGCAATAACCGCCCATCAAATCGCTGGCGGCGTGGTGTCCCGGTGGACGGCACAGGGCGAAGGCCCCCCGCGCGCCGCGCTGGATTTCCGCTTGAGCGGTCAGCGCCACTTGCGCTGCGCTGTAGGCCGCTTGCCAGGTGCCGGCGGTAATCGGTGCGCCGCCGTCGAAGCTGTAATAGCCGAGCTGGCCGTGCAGGCTGGTCGGCTTGATCTGACGCAAAGTGCGCGCCGGCCAGGTGTAGGGCAGCAAATCGCCGTCGGTGTTGAATTCGGTCCAGCGCGCCCAGGCGCCTTTGAAGAAGTCGAGGTAGTCGCGGCTGTGAATGCGCTCGATCGGCCCGAGGCCGAAATCCTTCGGCGCCTCGACCGGGCCGAGGTTTTGATTTTTTACCCGTTGCAGCACGTGGTCGGCGCGCGACGGCATCTCGAAGCAAGGCTTGAGTTGCCCGTCGATCAATTCGCAGCGGCCATGGTGCAGGTGGTGATCGTCAGAGTAGATCGTCAGCATTTGTTGTTCTCCGCAGGGGCTGATTCGGTTGATCACAGTGTTGCGGCGTGAGCCGAATCGGAGAACGGCCAGAGAGGCCAAAAGGGGATCGATGTGGCCAAAAATACTGACCTGATATCGCCCCTCGACGGTTTAACCGTGTGGCCGGAACTGACTCGGTGCCACGCCGCTCCAGCGCACGAAGGCATGACGGAAGCTTGCCGTCTCGCTGAAACCCAGGGTTTCGGCGATGCGGTAGATCGGTAACTGATCCTCGCAAAGCATCTGCTTGGCCCGCTCGAAACGCAGTTCGTCGAGCAGCTCCTGGTAGCTGCAACCCATGTCCTTCAGATGTCGACGCAAGGTACGCGGCGAGCAGTTCATCTGCTGCGCCAGACCTTCCAGCCCCGGCGCGGCGTTGAGTTGTGCGCTGAGCAACTGACGGATCCGCCCAAGCCACGCCTGACGGCCAGTGAACTCGATGTTCTGCTTGCGGCACCGCTCGGCCATGGCTTGATGGGTGATGATGTCGGCGAGTGGCAGCGGCTGGTCTAGCCAGCGCCGGTCGAAGGCGAAGGCATTGTCCTTGGCGCCAAAGTGCAGCGGCGCCTTGAAGAGTTCGGCGTAGCTGTCGCGATAGTCCGGCGCAGCGTGTTCGAAGCGGGCAGCCAGCAATGGCAGCGGATGGCCGAGCAGGTCGTCGCAGATGACTTTCAGCGACACCAGACAGAACTCGGCATTGAACACCGCCATTGCCGGGCTTTCGCGGTAATCGGCGGCAACGAACCAGACGCGCTCGCCGTCGTCCTCCAGGCTCAGCTCGAAAAGTGTTCCCAGCAGCGCCGGATAACGGATCGCCAGCCGCAAAGCGTCACCGAAGGTGGCACAGGTCAGCAGCGCGTAACCGAGGATGCCGTAGCAGGAAACATGCATGCGCCGGCCCAGCTCCAGGCCGATGTCGTGCTTGAGCGCGACCGCATTGGCGCAGACCTGCATCTCCTGATTGGTGGTGATGCGGGTGTCGGCGCGGGCCAGATCGTCTGCACGGATGCCGCTGCCAGCGAGCAACGCTTCACTGGGTAGGCCTTCGGTCTTGAACGTGTTGAGGATCAACGAGACCGCATTGAGCGTAGTGAGGTGGGAGTGGAGCATAAGATCTTCCAGCCTTGGGATAGCTGGAACGCAGCAAGTTACATGCCGGACGAAGAGTCAATTGTGGGAGCGGGCTGGTTCGCGAATGCGTTGTGTCAGACGACATCAACGCATCTGACATAGCGCTTTCGAAAGCAAGCCCGCTCCCACAGGGCCATGACGTGGTCTCAGACCAACTCACCGCACAGGTCGAGTTCGACCAGGCGCCGCACTTCGGCCGTATCAAGGCCTGCACCGAGCAAGCCGTTCAACTTGCCGAACGCTGCTTCGCGGGTCATGCCGCCACCGGACAACACGCCAACACCACGCAAGCGGCTGCCGGCTTCATACACATCCAGTTCCACACCGCCTTCATGGCACTGCGTGACTGCAACTACGACCACGCCGCTGTCCCGCGCCCGGCCGAGGCTGGCGAGGAACTTTGGATTGTCGCTCGGCCCGGTGCCGCTGCCGTAGCACTCCAGCACCAGACCCTGAATGCCGCTGTCGAGCAGGCCGTCGATGATCTCGGCGCCAATGCCCGGGAACAGCGGCAACACGGCAACTTTTGCCAGTTGCTTCGGTTGGTTGTAGTTCAGCGCTGCCGGCAGGGAAGTGGCTTTCACGCCGCCTCCCTGACGCTCCAGACGTTTGAACGGATGACGGCCGAAGCTGCGCACTTTCGCGCAACGGGTCGGGGCCAGCAGTTCGCCGTGGAAATACAGATGCACGCCCGGCGCCAGGCCTTGGCCGAGGGCGACCAGTGCGCCGCTGAGGTTTTCCCAGGCATCGCTGTCGGTGACGCCGGCCGGCAGCATCGAGCCGGTGAAGCACACGCGGGCATGCAGGCCGAGCAACTGGAAGCTCATGGCGGCGGCGCTGTAGGCCAGGGTGTCGGTGCCGTGCAGGATCAGTACGCTGTCGCAGCCTTGCACATCGACGGCGTCGACCACCGCTTCACGCAGTTGCTGCCAGTAGGCCGGGGTCATGTTGGCGCTGTCGATCAGCGGCGACATTTCGCGAAAGCGCCACTGCGGCACCACCAGCTCAGGCTGGCTGTGCAGGTAATCGCGCATCCGCGCTTCGAAACCGGAGGCCGGGGCCAGGCCATTGGCGCTGGCCTGCATGCCGATGGTGCCACCGGTGTACAGCACCATGACGTGCTGGGCGGCAGGGTAGGTCGAGGAATTCATGGGGAGTTCTCCTGAACGAGGACAGCATGCGGTCGAGCATGACGCCGACCGCTGCTTGTGTCACGCCGAGCGCAGGATCTGCGCCGGTTTTTACCCGATCAGCGTTGCGCTGCGGGGATGCCTTGCGGCTGAGCGTTGGCCTGGGTGTCGGCCGACGGGTTGGCAGGCCAGGCTTTCAGGTCCAGATCCAGGTCGCTGAACTTGCTGGAGTCGAACACCGGCTGGTCGACGCCTGCGCGGCGCTGCGCATCGTAGTCGCGCATCACACGCATGCCGACCTTGAACAGCAAGGCCAGGGCCATCAGGTTGACGAAGGCCAGGCAGGTCATGGTGATGTCGGCGAAGGCGAACACGGTCGACAGATCCTGCATCGAACCCCAGACCACCAGCGCCAGCACCAGGCCGCGGAATGTCATCAGCGCAGCGCGGTTGCGGGTGAGGAACTGCAGGCTGTTTTCGCCCAGGTAGTAGTTGTAGAGGATGCACGTGAAGACGAACAGCGACAGCGCGACGCTGACGAACATGCGGCCCCAGTCACCGACCACGGCGGCCAGCGAGTTCTGGGTCAGGACGATGCCGTCACCTTCGAAGCCCGGGGTGTAGAAGCCCGACAACAGAATCAGCAGCGCGGTGCAGGTGCAGATCACGAAGGTGTCGAGGAACACGCTGAACGCCTGAACCACGCCCTGAGCACCCGGGTGCTTCACGGCGGCCACGGCGGCGACGTTCGGCGCACTGCCCAGGCCCGCTTCGTTGGCGAACACGCCACGCTTCACGCCCATCACGATCGCGCTGCCGAGCAGGCCGCCGAAAGCCGGGTCAAGACCGAAGGCGCTTTTGAAGATGGTGACCAGCATGGCTGGCACGTGTTCGATCTGAGTGCCGATCACGTACAGGGTCACACCGATGTAGGCCAGGGTCTTGATCGGCACCAGCAGGTCGGACACCGAAGCGATGCGCTTGATGCCGCCGATGAAGGTGATGGCCAGCAGCACTGCCAGGACGATGCCGGTGTGTTGCGGATCAAAGGCAAAGGCGTTTTGCAGCGAGTGGGTCACGGTGTAGGACTGCAGGCCGATGAAGGCGAAGCCGTAGGTGACCAGCAGCAGGATCGAGAACACCACCGCCATGCCTTTGAGCTTCAGGCCGTGCTGGATGTAGTAAGCCGGACCGCCACGGTACAGGCCGTCGCCATCGGCACGCTTGTAGACCTGGGCCAGCGTACATTCGAAGAAGCTGCTGGACATGCCGACCAGTGCGGTCACCCACATCCAGAACACCGCACCCGGACCACCGAGGGTCACGGCAATGCCGACACCGGCGATGTTGCCTGCACCGACGCGGCCGGCGAGGCTGAGCATCAGGGCCTGAAACGAGCTGAGTTGCCCGGCGCTGCCCTTGAGGCTGTCGCGGAACACCGCGAACATGTGGAAGAAGTGGCGCAATTGAACGAAACGCGAGCGAATCGTGAAGTAGCTACCGAGCCCGACAATGAGCACGATCAGTACTTTCCCTGAGAGGAAGTCGTTGATGACTTCGAGCATGGATTTTTCCTCGCTGTTTATTGTTTAAGCAAATGCTGGATGGTCAGAAACATCGCGTTACACCGGTGTGCGCGCGGCACAACAGGCGAGGCGAGGGTTCGTCCCGGATCCATATCGCGGGTTTGTTATTAGTTCGGGTTTCGCATGGGTTATGGCCTCGTTACCGACGACCGCTCACGCGAAGAGGGGCGGCACTATACCGATCAGTGCGGCGCCCGTCTGCACGGTTGTGGTGCAAGCGACGAAACGAAGCTTTGAAACACCCGACGTTACCGGCGTCGGGCTTGTCTGGGAGCCGGTTTGCAGCCAGCTTCCATACATACGGTTCTCAGGTTCAAACAGTTAAAAAAAAGGGCTCGGGGAATCATCCCCAAGCCCTCAAAAGGTGAGAGGTGTCTAGTCCCTCGACCTGGTGAGCGGTGCTACAAGTCACGCGTCGGCTCAGGCTTTGAGCGGAACCAGACGCGGAGCAATCATGTTTTCCGGGCGCAGGATGTCGGCGAGCATGGCTTCGTCGAGCAGACCTTCTTCGCGCACCAGTTCCAGCACGCCGCGGCCGCTTTCAAGGGCGATACGGGCGATGCGGGTGGCGTTTTTGTAGCCGATGTACGGGTTCAGTGCAGTGACCAGACCGATCGAGTGCTCGACCAGTTCGCGGCAGCGCGCTTCGTTGGCGGTGATGCCGACGATGCAGTGCTCGCGCAGCATGTCCATGGCGCGTTGCAGCAGGCGGATCGAGTCGAGGATCTTGAAAGCGATCAGCGGCTCCATCACGTTCAGTTGCAGTTGGCCGCCTTCGGCTGCCATGGTCAGTGCCAGATCGTTACCGATGACCTGGAATGCCACCTGGTTCACG
Organism: Pseudomonas sp. B40(2017); assembly: GCF_002112855.1. Taxonomy (NCBI): domain Bacteria; kingdom Pseudomonadati; phylum Pseudomonadota; class Gammaproteobacteria; order Pseudomonadales; family Pseudomonadaceae; genus Pseudomonas; species Pseudomonas sp. B40(2017). The sequence continues at coordinate 570,514 of NZ_NEIT01000002.1, read as the reverse complement.
GCTTCCGGAATCACCGGGTTGACCTTGCCTGGCATGATCGAGCTGCCTGGCTGACGCGCCGGCAGGTTGATTTCGTTGATGCCGGTGCGCGGGCCGCTGGACAGCAGGCGCAGGTCGTTGCAGATCTTCGACAGTTTGACCGCGGTGCGCTTGAGCATGCCGGAGAACAGCACGAAGGCGCCCATGTCGGAGGTGGCTTCGATCAGGTCGGCGGCTGGAACCAGCGGTTGACCGCTGATCAGCGCCAGACGCTGTACGGCCAGGGCCTGATAGCGCGGGTCGGCGTTGATGCCGGTACCGATCGCGGTGCCGCCCAGGTTCACTTCGGTCAGCAGTTCCGGGGCCAGCGTCTTCAGACGGGCCAGGTCTTCGCCCATGGTGGTGGCGAAAGCACGGAATTCCTGACCCAGGGTCATCGGCACGGCGTCTTGCAGCTGGGTACGACCCATCTTCAGGACGTGGTTGAATTCTTCACCCTTGGCCGCGAATGCCTGAATCAGGCTGTCGAGGCTGGCCAGCAGCGCGTCGTGACCCAGCAGCAGACCCAGGCGGATCGCGGTCGGGTAGGCGTCGTTGGTCGACTGCGCCATGTTCACGTCGTCGTTCGGGTGCAGGTACTGGTACTCGCCTTTCTGGTGACCCATCGCTTCAAGAGCAATGTTGGCGATCACTTCGTTGGCGTTCATGTTGGTGGAGGTACCGGCGCCACCTTGAATCATGTCGACCACGAACTCTTCGTGGAAATCGCCGCGGATCAAACGTGCACAGGCTTCGCTGATGGCAGCGTGCTTGGCTTCGCTCAGGTGACCCAGCTCGCGGTTGGCGTCAGCAGCGGCCTGTTTGACCATTGCCAGACCGACAACCAGCTTCGGGTAGTGCGAAATCGGAACGCCAGAGAGACGGAAGTTGTTCACCGCTCGCAGGGTCTGGATGCCGTAATACGCTTGAGCAGGGACTTCGAGGGTGCCAAGCAGGTCGTTTTCTGTGCGGAATGATGCAGCGGAGGACATGATAGAAATCATCTCGATAGGGACCCGGTCTGTGCCGGAACGCTGCGAATGCTAGGCTTGTGGGAGTTTTTGGGCCAATGCTGTTAAACACTGCCCTATGCACATTCGGCATAATGCCCGTGTGACGCCGCGTGTGCGGCAGACGTGTGACCTGTTTTGGTGCGTGTCCGGGAGGACGTGATGAATCTGGAAAGCAAATGGCTCGAGGACTTCAGTGCTCTGGCCGCCACCCGCAGCTTCTCGCAGGCGGCCGAACGGCGCTTCGTGACCCAGCCGGCCTTCAGCCGGCGGATCCGCAGCCTGGAAGCGGCGCTCGGGCTGACGCTGGTCAACCGCTCGCGCACGCCGATCGAGCTGACGGCGGCGGGGCAATTGTTCCTCGTAACCGCGCGCACCGTGGTCGAACAGCTCGGTGAAGTGTTGTGCCACCTTCATCACTTGGAAGGCGGGCAGGGCGAAGTGATCCAAGTCGCAGCGGCGCATTCGCTGGCACTCGGCTTCTTTCCGCGCTGGATCGCTCAACTGCGCAACGAAGGCCTGAACATCGCCACCCGGCTGGTCGCGACCAACGTTGGCGACGCGGTGCACGCGCTGCGTGAAGGTGGCTGCGACTTGATGCTGGCGTTCTATGACCCGGACGCGGCCATGCAGATGGACCCGGAAATTTTCCCGTCGCTGCACCTGGGCCAGACCGAGATGCTGCCGGTGTGTGCGGCGGATGCCAATGGCAAACCGCTGTTCGATCTGGAAGGCGAGGGCAGTGTGCCGTTGCTGGCGTACAGCGCCGGGGCGTTTCTCGGGCGCTCGGTGAATGGCTTGCTGCGCCAGCGTCAGCTGCGCTTCACCACGATTTATGAAACCGCCATGGCCGACAGCCTGAAAAGCATGGCGCTGGAAGGCCTTGGTATCGCCTGGGTGCCGCAACTGAGCGTGCGGGCCGAACTGGCCCGTGGCGAACTGGTGGTCTGCGGCGGTGCGCAATGGCATGTGCCGCTGGAGATTCGCCTGTACCGCTGCGCGCTGGTGCGCAAGGCCAATGTGCGGTTGTTGTGGCGCAAGCTTGAAGGTGGTGCAGCACAAGCTTCCTGAGTGACTGCAGCGCCAATCGGGAGCGAGCCTGCCCGGTTCCACAGGGGATTTGCGGTGTTCTGTCGCTGACCTTAAAGTCAATAAAACCGGGCTTTTGCGGCAGATGACAGATGGTCGCAACGGGGGCTGTTTATTGCTTTCTTTGCGGTATACTGCGCGGCCTTCGGCCGGTTCGTCCGGCCATTTTTCCTACAACAAGCCACGCATCCTGCGTGGCTTGTTGTTTTTGACGCGCCTGCGGGCGCCCAGAGAGAAGAGGCGCGACGATGAGTGCACTGGTTGGCGTGATCATGGGCTCCAAGTCCGATTGGTCCACCCTTAGCCACACCGCCGATATGCTGGAAAAGCTCGGCATCCCTTACGAGGTCAAGGTGGTTTCTGCCCACCGCACCCCGGATCTGCTGTTCCAGTACGCCGAAGAGGCTGAAGGCCGCGGCATCGAGGTGATCATCGCCGGTGCCGGTGGCGCAGCCCACCTGCCAGGCATGTGTGCGGCCAAGACCCACCTGCCGGTGCTGGGCGTGCCGGTGCAGTCGGCGATGCTTTCGGGCGTCGACTCGCTGCTGTCGATCGTGCAGATGCCGGCCGGTATTCCGGTCGCCACCCTGGCCATCGGCAAGGCCGGCGCGATCAACGCCGCGCTGTTGTCGGCGAGCATCCTGGGCGCCAAGCATCCACAATTCCACGCGGTACTGAAAACCTTCCGTGCCGAGCAGACAGACAGCGTCCTGGACAATCCAGACCCACGTATTGCCTGAGGTTGTTGAGATGAAGATCGGTGTAATCGGTGGCGGCCAGTTGGGTCGCATGTTGGCCTTGGCGGGTACTCCGCTGGGCATGAACTTCGCTTTCCTCGACCCTGCGCCGGACGCTTGCGCCGCTGCGCTGGGCGAACACCTGCGGGCCGATTACGGCGATCAGGATCATCTGCGTCAATTGGCCGATGAAGTCGATCTGGTGACCTTCGAGTTCGAAAGCGTTCCGGCGGAAACCGTGGCGTTCCTTTCGCAATTCGTGCCGGTCTACCCGAGCGCCGAAGCCCTGCGCATCGCCCGCGACCGCTGGTTCGAAAAGAGCATGTTCAAGGACCTGGGGATTCCGACCCCGGCGTTCGCCGACATCCAGTCGCAAGCCGACCTGGACGCCGCCGTTGCGTCGATCGGCCTGCCGGCCGTGCTGAAAACCCGCACCCTGGGTTACGACGGCAAGGGCCAGAAAGTCCTGCGCAAGCCGGAAGACGTGGTCGGTACGTTCGCCGAACTGGGCAGCGTGCCTTGCCTGCTGGAAGGCTTCGTGCCATTTACCGGTGAAGTGTCGCTGATCGCCGTGCGCGCCCGCGATGGCGAGACGAAATTCTATCCACTGGTGCACAACACCCACGACAGCGGCATTCTCAAGCTGTCGGTCGCCAGCTCCGATCACCCGCTGCAGGCTCTGGCCGAAGACTATTCCAGCCGCGTGCTCAAGCAGCTGGATTATGTCGGTGTGATGGCGTTCGAGTTCTTTGAAGTCGACGGTGGCCTCAAGGCCAACGAAATCGCCCCGCGCGTGCACAACTCCGGGCACTGGACCACCGAAGGCGCCGAGTGCAGCCAGTTCGAAAACCACCTGCGGGCCGTTGCCGGTCTGCCGCTGGGCTCGACCGCCAAGGTCGGCGAGAGCGCGATGCTCAACTTCATCGGTGTGGTGCCGCCGGTCGAGAAGGTCATCGCCATCGACGATTGCCACCTGCATCACTACGGCAAGGCCTTCAAGGCCGGGCGCAAGGTCGGTCACGCCAACCTGCGCTGCAAGGACAAGGCGACCCTCGAGCAGCAGATCCTCAAGGTCGAAGCGCTGATCGCCGAGTAACGACAGTTTCATCTGGCAGCGGCGGAACCATTAAGGGGCCGCCGTTCTCTGATGGCAGGATGCGAAAGTCTGGCTAGGCTTCATCGCATATCTACCATTCAGAGGGAAATGCCATGGGAATTATCGGAACCATCTTTATCGGCCTCATCGTCGGCCTGCTGGCGCGGTTCCTGAAACCGGGCGATGACAGCATGGGCTGGATCATGACCATCCTGCTCGGTATCGGCGGTTCGCTGGCAGCCACTTATGGCGGCCAGGCTCTGGGCATTTATCAGGCCGGTCAGGGCGCAGGTTTCATCGGTGCGCTGGTTGGCGCCATCGTATTGCTGGTGATCTACGGCCTGATCAAAAAGAACTGATTCAAAGCGACAAAGTCCTCTCCGCCAATCCGGCGGGGAGGGCTAAAATGCTCGGCGATTCAGCGTCCCCTCCCTTTTCGAGCATCCTTTACCGAGCACCTTCATGCGCCGTCTTCTGTTGACTCTCCTTTTGCTGGGCAGCGGTCTGGCCCACGCCGGCGAACTGCCGGAAACCGACTGGCTGGAACTGATGCCCAAGTCGGACCAGAAAGCCCTCGAGGCCATGCCTGAAATCGACCACAACTCCCCGGAAGCCACCGGCACCTTCACCCAGAAAGGCGGGATGAAGCAGGCCAAAGGTTTGCCGGCGGTGATGTATTCGACCAAGACCGTAGCGTCGATGAATGACAAACACATCCGCATCGGCGGTTATCCGGTGCCGCTGGAATCCGACGCCAAGGGTCGCAGCACGCTGTTCTTCCTGGTGCCGTACCCGGGCGCCTGCATCCATGTGCCGCCACCGCCACCGAATCAACTGGTGCTGGTGCGCTATCCGAAGGGTTTGAAGCTGGACGATATCTACACGCCGTTATGGGTGACCGGCACGCTGAAGATCGAAAAGGTCAGCAACGACCTGGCCGATGCGGCGTATGCGCTGGAAGCGGACAAGGTGCGGGTGGTGCAGGAATCGGATCTGTAATAGTCACCCCAAAACAGCTGTGGGAGCGAGCCTGCTCGCGAAAGCGGTGTATCAGACACTTAAAGGGTGGCTGACATAACGCATTCGCGAGCAGGCTCGCTCCCACATTTTGTTTTGGGGTACTGGTTACAGCGGCTTGCTGCCGACGCTGACGCCCATTGTATGGCTAGCACCTGGCGCCAAAGTCACCACGTCGTCCATCACGTTCGCCGTCTCGATGCACAGCATGCGTTGCCAGCCGTCGTTGTCCATGTCGGCCAGTGCTGCCGCGCGGTCGATCCACGGGTTCCAGATTACCGCCGTGCGCGAGCCGGTAGCCGTCAGCACAATGCGCCGCTCCCAGGCCGGGTCGACGATGCTCAATTGCGGCGGAGCGTCGAGGTAGATGCGGTCGGTTTCGCCGGCAAAGTGCAGGTCGCCTTGCTGGGTGTAGGTCTTCCAGTCGTCCAAGGTCTCGATGTAGTTCAAGCCATCGACGCCGGCGACGTGCACGTTGCGCACATCGCTGACGGAAAAATACGTGTGCAACGCCTGACTGAGGCTGACGGTGTCGTTGCCACGGTTGTGGCTGGTCAGGCTGAACTGCAATTGCTCGGACAAATGCAGGGTCAGGGTCAGGTCGACCTGATGCGGCCAGCCCGGCAGTCCGCCTTCGGGGTGGGGCAGCCTGAATTCGACCTTGACGCCGTCAGCCTCTGATTCGATGCCGCCCAGCTCCCAATCCATTGCCCGCACCAGACCGTGCGCGGCGGCCGGTTGCGCACCTGTGTACATGGCCTGCACGCTCTGCGGGTTGCGTTCGAACTTGCCGAACCACGGCCAGCACACCGGCACACCGGCGCGGATGCTCTGGCCGGTCTTGAACACGGCCTTGTCGTTCAGCCAGATGATCGGCGGCTGGCCGTCCACCTGATAACTGAGGATGTGCGCGCCTTGCTGGGCCACCAGCACTTCGGCCTGACCGTGGCGGATGCGCCAGCAGTTCAGTTCATCCAGTTTCACGGCTTCAACGTTGGGCGTGTTCATGGGACAACTCTCGATCAGCAACTTGGACGACTATCGACCGTGAAACGGTCGCGAGGTTTAACGTGCGCGTGGCGGAACCGAGCGGGTGCGACCGCTGCCATCGATGGCAACGAACACGAACACCGCTTCGGTCACTTTACGCCACTCGCTGGACAGCGGGTCGTCGCTCCACACCTCGACCATCATCTGGATCGAGCTGCGGCCGATCTCCAGGGTCTGGGTATAAAAGGACAATTGCGCGCCGACAGCCACCGGCACCAGAAACGCCATGCGGTCGATGGCGACGGTCGCGACACGGCCACCGGCAACACGGCTGGCCATGGCCGTGCCGGCCAGGTCCATCTGTGCGACCAGCCAACCGCCGAAAATATCGCCGAAGCCGTTGGTTTCGCGGGGTAGCGCGGTGATTTGCAGGGCCAGGTCGCCTTGCGGGATCGGATCTTCTTGTTCGAGCTCTATCATGCCGGGGGGGCCTCTGACCCGTGACTCTTCGTTGGGTATTGCTGGTGGTAGCCGTCTTCGGGAAAAACGATTCAGCACCGAACATACTACGTTCGTCACGTTTTCCATCAGGCGCCTAAGGAGAAACTCTGCGAAACCGGCTAATCCCGAGCAAGGGTCGGGCCAACGACGTTTTCGCACAGCAACCCCTTACAAACCGGAGCAAGGTTGCGAGTATATCGGTCGGTAGACTCCGCGACGACCGTCCGGTTCTGATTTCGACCGGCAAATACGCGCCTCTATGTGCTTTTTCGAACAATTTGCTATGGTGCCGAACCTGTCCGAGCCACAGCCAGCGTTGTTGTGGCGGCAGATCCGACTATAAGAGAAGACCTTGCCATGACCACAGCGCCCTCGAGCCTCGCGCAGCCCGACCAACCCGCACGACCGTTGACCCGCAATGACTACAAGACTCTGTCGCTTTCGGCCCTGGGGGGCGCGCTGGAGTTCTACGATTTCATCATTTTTGTGTTCTTCGCCACCGTGGTCGGCAAATTGTTCTTCCCGGCCGACATGCCCGAGTGGCTGCGCCTGATGCAGACCTTCGGCATCTTCGCCGCCGGCTACCTCGCGCGGCCGCTGGGCGGGATCGTGATGGCGCACTTCGGCGACCTGCTGGGGCGCAAGAAGATGTTCACCCTGAGCATTTTCATGATGGCGGTGCCGACCCTGATCATGGGCCTGCTGCCGACCTACGCGCAGATCGGCCTGTGGGCGCCGATCCTGCTGCTGTTGATGCGCGTCATCCAGGGCGCGGCGATTGGCGGTGAGGTGCCGGGGGCGTGGGTCTTCGTTTCCGAACACGTACCCGGCAAGCACATTGGCTATGCGTGCGGCACCCTGACCAGCGGCCTGACGGCGGGCATCCTGCTGGGATCGCTGGTTGCCACCGCGATCAACAGCCTCTATACGCCAACGGAAGTTTCCGATTACGCCTGGCGGATCCCGTTCCTGCTGGGGGGCGTGTTCGGCCTGTTCTCGGTTTACCTGCGTCGCTGGCTGCACGAAACCCCGGTGTTCGCCGAACTGCAACTGCGCAAGGCCCTGGCCGAAGAAGTACCGCTGCGCGCCGTACTGCGCGACCATCGCGGGGCCATTGCAGTGTCGATGCTGCTGACCTGGTTGCTGTCCGCCGGCATCGTCGTGGTGATCCTGATGACCCCGACCGTGCTGCAGACGGTCTATCACTTCTCGCCGACCACCGCGCTGCAATCCAACAGCCTGGCGATCGTGTTCCTGAGCTTTGGCTGCATCATTTCCGGCGCGCTGGCTGATCGCTTTGGTGCCGGACGCGTGTTTGTGTTCGGCTGCGCGGCTCTGCTGGCCAGCTCCTGGACCTTCTACCACAGCCTCGCCGATCACCCGAACTGGCTGTTCCCGCTGTACGCGTTGACCGGTTTTCTGGTCGGCACCATCGGCGCGGTGCCTTATGTGATGGTGAAGGCTTTCCCGCCGGTGGTGCGCTTCAGCGGTCTGTCCTTCTCTTATAACGTCGCTTACGCGATCTTCGGCGGCCTGACCCCGATGGTCGTCAGCCTGCTGCTGAAAGAAAGCGCGATGGGGCCGGCCTACTATGTGGCGGTGCTGTGCGGGATGGGGATCCTGGTCGGCGCGTGGTTGTGGAGCAAAGGTCGCTAAGCCAACTTCACACTTGCGGTTACAACTGAAAGGCCAGCCTTCCGACAGGGATGCTGGCCTTTCATCCAATTGTCATATTTCAGCCATAGAGTGTTCACACGGCCTGCTGATACTTGGCCCCGACTTAACACACCCTATCTGCTAGGAGTAAGGCATGAAACTGAAGCGTTTGATGGCGGCAATGACTTTTGTCGCTGCTGGCGTTGCGACCGCCAACGCGGTTGCCGCTGTTGACCCTGCTATCCCGAGCTACACCAAGACCACTGGTGTGTCGGGCAACCTGTCCAGCGTCGGCTCCGATACCCTGGCCAACCTCATGACCCTCTGGGCCGAGAACTACAAAAAAGAATACCCGAACGTAAACATCCAGATTCAGGCCGCTGGCTCCGCCACCGCGCCACCTGCGCTGACTGAAGGCACCTCCAACCTGGGCCCGATGAGCCGCAAGATGAAGGACACCGAACTGGCAGCCTTCGAACAGAAATACGGCTACAAGCCAACCGCTATCCCGGTTGCCGTGGACGCCCTGGCTGTCTTCGTGCACAAGGACAACCCGATCCAGCACCTGACCATGGAACAGGTTGACGCGATCTTCTCGTCCACCCGCCTGTGCGGCGCCAAAGCCGACGTGAAGACCTGGGGCGACCTGGGCGTGACCGGCGACCTGGCGAACAAGCCGGTTCAGCTGTTTGGCCGTAACTCGGTATCCGGCACCTACGGCTACTTCAAGGAAGAAGCCCTGTGCAAAGGCGATTACAAGCCTAACGTCAACGAACAACCAGGCTCGGCTTCAGTCGTGCAGTCGATCAGCTCCTCGCTGAACGGCATCGGTTACTCGGGCATCGGCTACAAGACCGCCAGCGTGAAAACCGTGGCCCTGGCCAAGAAAGGCAGCTCGGACTTCATCGAAGACACCGAAGAAAACGCCCTGAACGGCAAGTATCCGCTGTCGCGTTTCCTGTACGTATACGTCAACAAAGCCCCGAACAAGCCTCTGGCCCCGCTGGAAGCCGAGTTCGTGAAACTGGTTCTGTCGAAACAGGGTCAGGAAGTGGTCGTGAAAGACGGTTACATCCCACTGCCGGCCAAGGTTGCTGCAAAAGCACTGGCTGACCTGGGTCTGCATGAAGGCGGCGCTGAAGTCGCAAAAAAGTAACAAACTGAGTCAGGGGTGAACCCCGCCTGACTCACGTGTGGGGCCCGGCCCGCAAGCGGCCCGGCCCCCACACTCCCCGAATTCTTCTATCCACTGCCAGTGCCCTGCTGGCGGCGGATTTGGTGCGTCACTGCATTGTCATCTTTCTGTCATACAGGATCGCTAGGGTGTGCGCATGAATGATCTGGCCAATTCCAAAATGACTACGAACCCTCCCAAGCGCATTGACTTCAATACGCCTGAGTTGCAACGCAAGCGCCGCATTCGCGCGCTCAAGGATCGCTTCACTCGCTGGTACGTCCTCGTCGGCGGGCTGGCGGTACTGGCAGCCATCACCCTGATCTTCTTCTTCCTCGCCTACGTGGTCGCGCCGCTGTTCAAGGGTGCCGACCTGACCGCGAAAGATGCACTCACCCCGGCCTGGATGCAGGACGCCGGCAAGCCGCTGATGATTTCGCTCGAAGAGCAGAATCAGGTGGCCATGCGCGTTTCCGATAAGGGCCAGGCGCTGTTCTTCGACATCGACAGTGGCGCTGAACTGAAGCGCGTCGATCTGCCCCTGCCGGCAGGCGCCAGTGTGACCTCCATCGGCGAAGACCAGCCGGGCCATCCGCTGGTGGCCGTGGGCCTGTCCAACGGCCAGGCGCTGGTGTTCCGTCACACTTATAAAGTCAGCTACCCGGATGGCAAGAAGACCATCACCCCGGCCATTGAGTACCCGTACGGCGAGACACCGATCGCGCTCAACGAAAGTGGCGGTGCGCTGGAGCACGTCAGCCTCAATGCCACCGATTCGACCCTGATGCTGGTCGGCTCCACCGGTTCGCAACTGAATGTGCTGTCGCTGACCAGCGAAGAAAACATGATGACCGGCGAAGTCACCAACGAGCAGAAGCGTATCGATCTGCCGCAGATGACCGAGCCCGTAAAAAACATTTTCGTCGACCCGCGCCAGCAGTGGCTGTACGTGGTCAACGGTCGTGCCCAGGCCGACGTGTTCAGCCTGAGCGACAAGAGCCTCAACGGTCGCTACAAGCTGCTGGAAAACGCTGACGCTGAAGTCACTGCGACTACGCAACTGGTCGGTGGTATCTCGCTGATCGTCGGTGACTCCAAGGGTGGCCTGGCCCAGTGGTTCATGGCCCGCGACACCGATGGCGAGCTGCGCCTGAAGCAGATCCGCACCTTCCAGATGGGCACCACGCCGATCGTTGAAATTTCCGCCGAAGAACGTCGCAAGGGCTTCCTGGCCCTGGATGCCAGCGGCAAGCTCGGCGTGTTCCACAGCACCGCGCATCGCACCTTGCTGGTCGATCAGGTGGTCGAAGGCCAGGGCCTGTTCGGTCTGTCGCCACGGGCCAACCGCGTGATCGTCGAAGCCGGCGGCAAGCTGCAACCGCTGCTGCTCGACAACCCGCACCCGGAAGTCTCGTGGAGCGCACTGTGGAGCAAGGTCTGGTACGAGAACTACGACGAGCCTAAATACGTCTGGCAATCGACAGCTGCCAACACCGATTTCGAACCGAAACTGAGCCTGTCGCCACTGACCTTCGGCACCCTGAAAGCCGCGTTCTACGCGATGCTGCTGGCCGCACCGCTGGCCGTCGCCGCTGCGATCTACACCGCGTACTTCATGGCCCCGGGCATGCGCCGCAAGGTCAAGCCGGTGATCGAGCTGATGGAAGCGATGCCGACGGTGATCCTCGGCTTCTTCGCCGGTCTGTTCCTCGCGCCTTATGTAGAAGGGCATCTGCCGGGCATCTTCAGCCTGCTGATGCTGCTGCCGATCGGCATCCTGATCGCCGGTTTCACCTTCAGCCGCCTGCCTGAATCGATCCGCCTGAAAGTCCCGGATGGCTGGGAAAGTGCGCTGCTGATCCCGGTGATCCTGTTCGTGGGCTGGCTGTCGCTGTACATGAGCCCGTTCATGGAGAACTGGTTCTTCGGTGGTGACATGCGCATGTGGATCTCCCACGACCTGGGCATCACCTACGACCAGCGCAACGCACTGGTGGTCGGTCTGGCCATGGGTTTTGCGGTGATCCCGAACATCTACTCGATCGCCGAAGACGCCGTGTTCAGCGTGCCGCGCGGCCTGACCCTGGGCTCGCTGGCCCTCGGTGCCACGCCGTGGCAGACCATGACGCGCGTGGTGATCCTGACCGCCAGCCCGGGCATCTTCTCGGCGCTGATGATCGGCATGGGTCGTGCAGTCGGTGAAACCATGATCGTGCTGATGGCCACCGGCAACACCCCGGTCATGGAAATGAACCTGTTCGAAGGCCTGCGCACCCTGGCCGCCAACGTCGCGGTGGAAATGCCGGAGTCGGAAGTCGGCGGCAGCCACTACCGCGTGCTGTTCCTCTCGGCGCTGGTGCTGCTGTTGTTCACCTTCGTCATGAACACCCTCGCGGAACTGATTCGTCAGCGTCTGCGCAAGAAATACTCGTCGCTTTAAGCAAAGGTAGAAGTCTGTGAAACAGAACTCCCTGAAAGGATGGTTCAAGAGCGGCGCCCCCGGCGTCTGGATCAGCGGCGGCGCGGTGTCCATCGCGGTCATCATGACCATTGGCCTGCTCGCGGTAATCGCCGTGCGCGGTCTGGGTCACTTCTGGCCGGCGGATCTGATCCACGCCAGCTATGACGTACCGGGCCAGGGCCAGCATCTGGTCGTGGGCGAAGTGGTGCAGAAAGAAGAAGTGCCGCGCGCCCGTCTGAAGAGCGCCGGCCTGCCGGTGCCGGACGAAGGTCCGGAATTCATGACCCGTGAGCTGATCAAGGTCGGCAACCGTGACCTGAACGGCAACGACTTCACCTGGATCGTCGGCGAGTGGCTGACCGACCAGAAGAATCCGCCGGAGCTGATGGCGCTGGAGCGTCGTGAGTGGGGCAACTTCTACGGCTACCTGGTCAACGTCAAACAGGACGGCAAGGTGATCGCCGAAGGCGAAGCGGCCTGGCCTGAGCTGCAGGCGCGGATCAACCGCGTGAACGGCCTCGCCGCGCAGCTCAAGTCGCTGGAAAAAACCGACATCGGCGCAATCAACGCCGGCCTCGAGCGCATCCGTCTGCACGGTCGCAAGCTGGAGCTGGAAGGCAAGCTCGACGCCACCGCGCAAGCGGACATGGAATCCGAGCGCGCCGAGCTGAACGCCCGCTATCAGGACATCGAAGCCCGTCTGGCCGACCTGCACGCGCAGTTCAACCGTGACGCTTTGACCGCTCGTGATGCCAACGGCAAGGAAATCGAAATCGGCCTGGGCAAAGTGGTTCACGCCTACCAGCCGAACGCGATGGGGACGTTCACCAAGATCGGTTTCTACTTCAGCAAGGTCTGGGAATTCCTGTCCGACGACCCGCGTGAAGCGAACACCGAAGGCGGGATTTTCCCGGCGATCTTCGGCACCGTGATGATGACCCTGATCATGGCGATGATCGTGACCCCGTTCGGCGTGCTGGCGGCGGTGTACCTGCGTGAATACGCCAAGCAGAACACCCTGACCCGGGTGATCCGGATCGCGGTGAACAACCTGGCGGGTGTTCCGGCGATTGTTTACGGCGTGTTCGGTCTGGGCTTCTTCGTCTATGTGCTCGGTGGTTCGCTCGACCGTCTGTTCTTCCCTGAAGCGCTGCCGGCACCGACCTTCGGTACGCCGGGTCTGCTCTGGGCTTCGCTGACCCTGGCGCTGCTGGCGGTGCCGGTGGTGATCGTGGCCACCGAGGAAGGTCTGGCGCGTATCCCGCGCACCGTGCGTGAAGGCTCGCTGGCCCTCGGCGCGACCAAGGCTGAAACCCTGTGGAAGATCGTTCTGCCGATGGCCAGTCCGGCGATGATGACCGGCATGATCCTCGCCGTGGCTCGCGCCGCCGGTGAAGTGGCGCCGCTGATGCTGGTGGGTGTGGTGAAACTGGCGCCGTCGCTGCCGGTGGACGGCAACTACCCGTACCTGCACCTTGATCAGAAGATCATGCACCTGGGCTTCCACATCTATGACGTTGGCTTCCAGAGCCCGAACGTCGAGGCCGCGCGGCCGCTGGTGTACGCCACGGCGCTGCTGCTGGTGCTGGTGATCGCCACCCTGAACCTGTCGGCGGTGTACATCCGTAACCACCTGCGCGAGAAGTACAAGGCGCTGGACAGCTGATCGCCGTCACAAGAATTGAAGGGCTGCCGGCCTGTATCCCGGCAGCCAACCGAACCGAATTTGTTAGCACAGGGGATCTCCCATGCAGCACGAAACACATACCCACGGCATCAACATGTCTGCCCTGGGCCGCGACAAGCAGAGCCTGAACCTCGAGCAGGAAACCGTGGCCATCGAAGTGCCGGGCCTGAGCCTGTTCTACGGCGAGAAACAAGCGCTGTACGACGTCAGCATGAACATCCCGAAACAGCGCGTGACCGCCTTTATCGGCCCGTCCGGCTGCGGCAAGTCCACGCTGCTGCGGACCTTCAACCGCATGAACGACCTGGTGGACGGCTGCCGTGTCGAAGGCGCGATCAACCTGTACGGCAACAACATCTACCGCAAGGGCGAAGACGTGGCCGAGCTGCGTCGCCGGGTCGGTATGGTGTTCCAGAAGCCTAACCCGTTCCCGAAGACCATCTACGAAAACGTGGTCTACGGCCTGCGCATCCAGGGCATCAACAAGAAGCGCATCCTCGACGAAGCCGTCGAGTGGGCGTTGAAAGGCGCGGCCCTGTGGGACGAAGTGAAAGACCGTCTGCATGACTCGGCCCTCGGTCTGTCCGGTGGACAGCAACAGCGTCTGGTGATCGCCCGTACCATCGCCGTGGAGCCGGAAGTGCTGCTGCTCGACGAACCGTGCTCGGCTCTCGACCCGATCTCGACCCTGAAAGTCGAAGAGCTGATCTACGAGCTCAAATCCAAGTTCACCATCGTCATCGTGACCCACAACATGCAGCAGGCGGCGCGGGTGTCCGACTACACGGCGTTCATGTACATGGGCAAACTGGTGGAATTCGGCGACACCGATACCCTGTTCACCAATCCGGCCAAGAAGCAGACCGAAGACTACATCACCGGTCGTTACGGCTGACAGTTGCGGGTTATTCACAGAATTGACGCTGCGGCCCGCCGCACCTTACCGGACGCTCCAAGGACGCCAACATGATTAGTAAAGAAGGCCTTACCCATCACATTTCCGCGCAGTTCAACGCCGAACTGGAAGAAGTGCGCAGCCACCTGCTGGCCATGGGCGGGCTGGTCGAGAAGCAGGTCAACGATGCAGTCACCGCGCTGATCGAGGCCGACTCGGGCCTGGCCCAGCAAGTGCGCGAGATTGACGACCAGATCAACCAGATGGAACGCAACATCGACGAAGAATGCCTGCGCATTCTGGCCCGTCGTCAGCCGGCGGCCTCCGACCTGCGTCTGATCATCAGCATCTCCAAGTCGGTGATCGACCTGGAGCGCATCGGCGACGAAGCGACCAAGATCGCCCGCCGTGCGATCCAGTTGTGCGAAGAAGGCGAAGCGCCGCGCGGTTACGTCGAGGTTCGCCACATCGGCGACCAGGTGCGCAACATGGTGCGTGATGCGCTGGACGCTTTCGCCCGCTTCGACGCCGACCTGGCGCTGTCGGTGGCGCAATACGACAAGATCATCGACCGCGAATACAAGACCGCCCTGCGCGAGCTGGCGACCTACATGATGGAAGACCCGCGCTCTATCTCGCGGGTCTTGAGCATTATCTGGGTCCTGCGTTCGCTTGAGCGGATCGGCGACCACGCGCGCAACATCTCCGAGCTGGTGATTTACCTGGTGCGCGGTACCGACGTGCGGCACATGGGCCTCAAGCGCATGAAGGAAGAAGTTGAAGGGACAAGTGGCGAAACCGCTAATGTTCCGGGCGATGCTGACGATAAGTAAGATTGCCTGAGAAAAGCGCCCGGCCCTTTGGCCGGGCGTTTTTGTTTCTGCTTTTCATAGGCAGAACCGAAATAAAAAGCAGCACCCGCGAACGAAAAGTCCCGGCGTGACTGAAGAGTTTTGGCAATGTGCCATCAGCCAGCGTTATGCTTGCCGGGATTTTAATAGGGGTGTTGGATGAGCAAGATCAGTGTGTTGGTCGTGGACGATGCATCGTTCATTCGTGACCTGGTGAAAAAGTGCCTGCGTAATTACTTCCCGGGGATCCGCACCGAGGACGCCATCAACGGCAAGAAGGCCCAGGCCATGCTGGCCAAGGAAGCCTTCGACCTGGTGCTGTGCGACTGGGAAATGCCGGAAATGTCCGGTCTCGAACTGCTGACCTGGTGCCGTGAGCAGGACAACCTCAAGACCATGCCGTTCATCATGGTCACCAGCCGGGGCGACAAGGAAAACGTCGTGCAGGCGATCCAGGCCGGTGTTACCGGTTATGTCAGCAAGCCGTTCACCAACGAGCAACTGCTGACCAAGGTCAAGCAGGCCCTGAACAAGGTCGGCAAGCTCGACTCTCTGATGAACAGCGCTCCAACCAAGATGAACTCGGCGTTCGGCAACGACTCCCTGAGCGCGTTGACCGGCGGCAAGGCTGCCGTGGTCGGTTCCGCTCCGGCTGCTGCTGCGGCCAACCCGTTTGCCAAGCCTGCCGCTGCCGCCCCGGCACCTGCCGCCGCGCCACAGCGTGGTCTGCTCAACAGCCCGCCGGTGAAAGCGCCAGCAGCCTCAAGCGCTCCGGCCGGCGGTCGCGGTCAGGGCCAACTGCGCCTCCCTAGCGGCACTCAGCAATGCGTGATCAAGGCCCTGAGCATCAAGGAAGCGCTGCTGGTGGTGAAACGCACCGACACCCTGCCGCAGATCCTCGACAGCGCCGTGCTCGATCTGGAGCAGGGCGACAACGCCGAAATCGCCCGTCTCAACGGCTATCTGCACGCCGTCGTCGCCCACGAGCCGAAACCCGACAGCGACTGGCTGCAACTGACCTTCCGCTTCGTCGACCAGGACGCGCAGAAGCTCGACTACATCTCCCGCCTGATCGCCCGCGGCACGGCGCAGAAGCACTTCGTTCCGGGCGCGTGATCTTCGTCGCCTGACCGTCCGCCATCGCCAGCAGGCTGGCTCCCACGGGGTTCACACCGAACCTGTGGGAGCCAGCCTGCTGGCGATGGGGTCATCAAAAGCACCACCCATCTCTCGCACTGCCCAATTTGAAACATCTGTCGACTAGCCTGGTCTGCTTCAGCTGCTAGGCTCATTCCCAGGCCTTACTCGACAGAACTTTTGCCCATGCCCCTGCGCCTGCTGTTTTTCTGTGGTCTGTTCATGGCCTCCACCTCGACGGTGGCCATGACGATCTACAAGTCCACCGATGCCAACGGAGTGGTTTCGTACAGCGACCGTCCGAGCAAAGGCTCCCAGGTGTTCGTGTTTCAGGATCGGATGGTCGAGCGCCTCGAGCGCCAGGTCTATCTCGACATCAAGAAACAGAAGGGCGCGGACGTGGTGTTCGTGCGCAACGACCTGTATGCGCCGGTCGAGGTTGCCCTGGCGTTTACCGGGATGAGCAACGTGCGCGGCGCACCGGCGCAAACGATTCGCCGGGTTCTGTCGGCGCGCAGCAATACGCGGCTGGCGTTGCTGACGCCGGTATCCGGTGGCAAACCGCTGGTGTACACGCCGATGTTCCAGTATTCCCTCGGCGACCCGGCTGGCGCGGCTCAGGGCTATCGCTATCCGTTTCCATGGCGTGGCGGGCCGTTCCGCCTCAGCCAGGGCGCCAATGGCGATTACAGCCACTTCGGGCCGAAGAACAAATATGCGATGGACATCGCCATGCCGGTCGGCACGCCGATCATCGCGGCGCGCGCCGGGGTGGTGGTGAAGACCGAGAATTCCCAGAACGGACGCGGCACCGATCCGTCCGGCAACTTCGTTCGGATCCTGCACGACGACGGCACGATGGGCGTGTACCTGCATCTCAAACAAGGGTCGGTGAGTGTGCGCGAGGGGCAGCGAGTGGCGGTGGGCAGTCCGCTGGCGCTGTCCGGCAACACCGGCAACAGCAGCGGCCCGCACTTGCACTTCGTGGTGCAGCGCAATACCGGAATGGGGCTGGTGTCGATTCCGTATCAGTTCAACCAGCCGCTGGGGGCGTTGCCCAACTTTGCGCTGGGCAAGCAGTAACGAGGTGCGTCTGCTGACCCTTTCGCGAGCAGGCTCGCTCCCACATTGACATTCATTGCAACCGTGGGAGCGAGCCTGCTCGCGAAGGGATCGATGCGGTGCCGGATCCGACAATCAATCCAGCATCAGCACCTTGGCCAGAATGATCTTCGGACCTTTCATCTTCTTGATGATGATCCGCAGGCCTTCGACTTCCAGCACTTCTTCCTCTTCCGGCACCCGTTTCAGGGTTTCGTAGATCAGCCCGGCGAGGGTTTCGGCTTCGATGTGATCCAGGTCGATCCCCAGCAGGCGCTCGACCTTGAACAGCGGCGTATCGCCCCGCACCAGCAACTTGCCCGGCTGGTAGGCGAGGATGCCGCGCTCGGCCTTGCGGTGTTCGTCCTGGATGTCGCCGACCAGCACTTCCAGCACGTCTTCCATGGTCAGGTAGCCGATGATGTTGCCGTCGGCCTCTTCGACCACAGCGAAGTGCGAGCCGCCCTTGCGGAACTGTTCCAGCAGCTGCGACAGCGGCATGTGCCGCGACACGCGCTCCAGTGGGCGGGTCAGTTCGGCGAGGTTGAACGACTCGGGAATGTGATCCAGCGCCGCCAGCTCCAGCAGCAGATCCTTGATGTGCAGCAGGCCGACGAATTCCTTGCGCTCGCTGTCGTATACCGGATAACGGCTGAACTTGTGGCGACGGAACATCGCCAGGATTTCTTTCAGCGGGGCGTTGAACTCGAGGGTAATCAGGTCTTCCCGGGAGTTGGCCCAGTCGACCACTTCCAGTTCGCCCATTTCCACCGCCGAGGCCAGCACACGCATGCCTTGGTCGCTCGGGTCCTGGCCACGGCTGGAGTGCAGGATCAGTTTCAGTTCTTCGCGGCTGTAATGGTGCTCGTGATGCGGGCCGGGCTCACCTTGACCCGCAATGCGCAGGATGGTGTTGGCGCTGGCGTTGAGCAGGTAGATCGCCGGGTACATGGCCCAGTAGAACAGGTACAGCGGCACCGCCGTCCACAGCGACAGCAGCTCGGGTTTGCGGATCGCCCAGGATTTGGGTGCGAGCTCGCCGACCACGATGTGCAGGTACGAAATGATGAAGAACGCGGTGAAGAACGAGATGCCTTTGACGACTTCCGCCGACTGCACGCCGACCGCGCTCAGCAGCGGCTCGAGAATGTGCGCGAACGCCGGCTCGCCGACCCAGCCCAGGCCCAGGGAGGCGAGGGTGATACCGAGCTGGCACGCCGAGAGGTAAGCATCGAGCTGACTGTGCACCGTGCGCAGGATGTGCCCGCGCCAGCCGTGCTGCTCAGCGATGGCTTCGACCCGGGTCGAGCGCAGTTTGACCATGGCGAATTCCGCCGCAACGAAGAAGCCGTTGAGCAGAACCAGGATCAGAGCGAAAAGAATCATGCCGAAATCGGCGAATATTGTTGCGAGGGACAAGCCAGGGGAAGGGTCCATGATGGAGTTTTGCGGGTTCCGTGTGATTCGAAAGAAAGAAAAATCCGCACCTGAAAGGCAGGCGCAAGTCAGCCAATGTAGCGGCTGACCTGGCGATTGCCTAGTCCGGCATTACTCAGCGGCGCTGATGACCCGTGCCTGAGCGACCTGGGCCGGGGCGAAATGGCAGGTGAAGGTACTGCCATGACCGGGCACGCTGCTGATCTCCATCCGGGCGCGATGGCGCAGCAGTACGTGTTTGACGATGGCCAGGCCCAGGCCCGTGCCGCCGGTGTTGGAGTTGCGGCTGGAGTCGACACGGTAGAAGCGTTCGGTCAGGCGCGGCAGGTGTTTGCTGTCGATGCCGATCCCGGAATCCTGCACGCTCAGATGCGCGCCCTGATCGTCGCCCCACCAGCGGATGCGGATATTGCCCTCGGCCGGGGTGTATTTGACGGCGTTGAACACCAGATTGGAAAACGCACTGCGCAGTTCCGCCTCGCTGCCCTTGAGCAGGATGCTGGTATCGGCTTCCAGGGTGATGCGCTGATTCTTTGAGCCTGACAACTGCTGCGCATCGCTCTTGATCGACTGCAGCAGGGTGTCGATGTGCACCGGCTGGTTGTCCGACGGGTAATCGGTGGCTTCCAGCTTGGCCAGCAGCAGCAAGTCGTTGAGCAGGGTCTGCATGCGGCCGCCCTGTTGTTGCATCTGCTGCAGGGCGCGGCTCCAGCGCGGGTTCACTTCCTCGACGTTGTCGAGCAGGGTTTCCAGGTAGCCGCAGATCACCGTCAGCGGGGTGCGCAGCTCGTGGGAGACGTTGGCGATGAAGTCCTTGCGCATCTGTTCCAGCTGATGGATGCGCGTGACGTCGCGCACCAGCATCAAGTGTTCGTTGTTGCCGTAGCGCGTGAGGTACAGCTGGATGCGTACGCGATCATTGGTCGGTGAGGGGATTTCCAGCGGTTCGGCGTAGCTTTCCTGCTCGAAGTATTCCTTGAAGCGCGGATGGCGAACCAGATTGGTCACCGGTTGGCCGCTGTCCTGCGGGGTTTTCAAGCCGAGCAGGGTTTCGGCGGCGCGGTTCCACCATTCCAGGTTGCCGTCGCTGTCGAGCATGATCACCGCGTCTTTCAGCGCGGCGGTGGACTCCTGAACGCGGTCGATCACCGCTTGCAGGCGTCCGCGCACTCGTTGGTCGCGGCGTTGCAGGTGGTAGATGCTGTCGAACACCTCGCCCCACAGGCCGTAGCCGTCGGGCGGTGCTTCATCGGGTTGGTGCAGGCGCAGCCATTCGTGCAGGCGCAGCAGTTGCTTGAGCGTCCAGGCCAGGTACAGGCCCAGGCCCGCCGCCAGACTCCAGCCGTAGTAGCCGGTGATCAGGCCGATCACCAGGCAGCCGGTGACCAGCAACAGCATGTGGCGAATCAGGGTGCCATGCCAGTTTTGGTTCACGGAAAATGCGGTCCTTGTCTACGGGGCTGACGCTCGGCTCAGGCTTTGGTGGAGAACCGGTAGCCGGTGCCGCGCACGGTTTGTACCAGATTTTCGTAGGCATCGCCGAGGGCCTTGCGCAGGCGCCGGATGTGCACGTCGACGGTGCGCTCTTCAACATAGACGTTGCCGCCCCAGACCTGATCCAGCAACTGGCCACGGGTGTAGGCGCGCTCCTGGTGGGTCATGAAGAATTGCAGCAGACGGTATTCGGTCGGGCCCATCTCGGCAGGTTTGCCGTCGATGGTCACGCGGTGGCTGATCGGGTCGAGCAGCAGGCCGCCGACTTCGATCGGCGCTTCGCCATCGGTCGGGCCGGCGCGACGCAGCACGGCCTTGAGGCGTGCCACCAGTTCGCGGGGGGAAAACGGTTTGGTGATGTAGTCGTCGGCGCCGACTTCCAGGCCCTGGATCTTGTTGTCCTCTTCGCCCTTGGCAGTGAGCATGATGATCGGGATGTCCCCGGTCAGCTCGTCACGCTTGAGGCGGCGGGCCAGCTCGATGCCGGAGGTGCCGGGCAGCATCCAGTCGAGCAGGATCAGGTCCGGCTTGCGGTCGACGATGATGGCGTGGGCCTGCTGCGAATTCTCTGCCTCGAGGCAGTCATAGCCGGCCATTTCCAACGCAACGGCGATCATTTCGCGAATGGGCGCTTCGTCGTCGACGATCAGAATGCTCCTGCCAACCATGCCTTAATCCTCTTGTCATTTAACTGTCTTGCGCCGCATTAGATAACGGAATTATTGCAGTCGTGTGACAGTATTTTAGTCCGGCGGCGATTGTGCGAATCCTGAACTAAGCTCTAAGTCCGAATCCTGACAACCACAAGAGAAGGTTTCCATGACTCAAATGACTGCTTCCTTTAAGGCTTTGCTGATGGCTGCCGCCCTGACTCTGCCTGGACTGGCGATGGCGGCCGAGCCGGCCATGATGAAAGACGGAATGATGGTCGACCACAAGGGCATGACGCTTTACACGTTCGACAAGGACAGTGGCGGCAAGTCGATGTGCAACGACGATTGCGCCAAGAACTGGCCGCCGTTGATGGCGCCGGCAGATGCCAAGGCTGAAGGTAAATGGACGGTCATCAAACGTGATGACGGCATGATGCAGTACGCCTACGACGGCAAGCCGCTGTACACCTTCGTGAAAGATGCGAAGCCTGGAGACATGACGGGCGACAAGATGAAAGATATGTGGCACGTCATCACTAATTCCGGGCCGAAGAAGTAAGCGCACCCGCAATCAGCCTGCTCCCATCGCCGGGAGCAGGCGTGTTTCAGCGCAACGCGTAATCCAGCACGATCCCGACGAAAATCGCCAGCCCGGCCCAGTGGTTGTGCAGGAACGCCTTGAAGCAGCGCATCCGGTCCCGGTCGCGGGTGTACCAGAATTCCCAGGCGTAGCACCCGGCGGCTACCAGCAGGCCGAGGTGGAACCAGATCCCCAGCTCGAATTTCGACCCCGCCAGCACCAGACAGCCCAGCGACAGCGCCTGCAAGCTCAGGATGATCACCCGGTCTGCATCGCCGAACAGGATCGCCGTGGATTTCACGCCGATCTTCAGGTCATCGTCGCGGTCGGTCATGGCGTAATAAGTGTCGTAGCCCACCGTCCACAGCAGATTGGCGATCCACAGCAGCCAGGCGGTTGCCGGCAACTCACCGGTTTCGGCGGTGAACGCCATCGGCATGCCCCAGGAAAACGCCGCGCCCAGCACCACTTGCGGGTAGTAGGTGTAGCGCTTCATGAACGGATAAGTGAACGCCAGCGCCAGACCGCCCAGCGACAGCCAGATGGTCGCGGCGTTGGTGCACAGCACCAGCAGGAAACTCACTCCCATCAGCAGCGCGAAGAACACCAGCGCTTCTTTCGAGCTGATCCTGCCGGCAGCAATGGGTCGCTGCGCAGTGCGTTTGACGTGGCCGTCAACCTTGCGGTCGGCCCAGTCATTGATCACGCAACCCCCAGCGCGGGTCAGGATCACGCCGAGGACGAAAATCACGATATTGGCCAGCGATGGCGAGCCTTTACCGGCAATCCACAGGGCCCAGAGCGTCGGCCACAGCAGCAGGTAAATGCCGATCGGCTTGTCCATCCGGGTCAGCTGGATGAAGTCCCAGGCGCGCGGGTTCAAGCGATTCAGGGATTTGAGCAGGCTTTGGTACATCAGCAGTTCTCCGGACGGGCGCGGACGGCTTCCCACAGCGCAGGCAGGAAAATCTCCGCCACCAGGACGCTCAAGGCACCACGGTCGAAACGCGAGCGCCGTCCCCACAGGCCGGCAGCCCGGGAGCCTTCCGGCAACCAGTGTTCCGGGTAATGGCAGACTTCGATGGCGCGACGCTGGAAGGCGTGATCGCAAAACAGCAGTTCGCCCAGCGAGCGGCTGCCCAGTTCATCCATGTGCAAGCCGTCGCCCTGCAAGGCACTGCGCGACGCCACGCTGCGGGCGAACACCCAGGCCTCGCCATGCCCGCGCAGATACACCTCGCGCACCCAGCCCTCGCTGCCTTCGGCCAGGTCCAGCGCGGCGCATTCGTCGTCGCGCAGGGTCTGCCAGCCTTCGAACAGCGGCGTGACGCTGAAGCCGTCATCGGACAGGCGCGTCAGCCGGCGGGTCAGGGAGCCTTCATCGAACAGCCAGTCGAGCGTGGATGTGTCGGGGAGGGGTGTCAGTTCGCTTTGCGGGCGCCACAGCGGAGCGTTTGTGTGTTGCACAATGAGTCATTATTGGCAGCAAATGAGGCGGCGAGCTTACCATGGCGAGCCGCGAGTTTGATTGATCCGGGTCGCCGCTGCGCCGAACAGGCTTGCATCTGCCCGGCCCGATCAGTACAAAACGCCCTGAGCCGGACGGCAACGCTGCACCATCGACCGTCCGCGCCGGCTAAAGCCTGAACCCTGAGGAAGTACCTGAATGAAAAAGTGGCAATGTGTGGTCTGCGGCCTGATCTACAACGAAGCCGACGGCTGGCCGGATGACGGCATTGCGCCGGGCACCCTGTGGCAGGACGTGCCGGAAGACTGGCTGTGCCCGGACTGCGGCGTCGGCAAGATGGACTTCGAAATGATCGAAATCAACTGAGAAAACACTGAGGAGTAGGGCATGAGCGCACCTGTCGTCATCATTGGCACTGGGCTTGCGGGTTACAACCTGGCCCGCGAGTTTCGCAAACTCGATGGCGAAACCCCGTTGCTGCTGATTACCGCCGATGACGGTCGCTCCTACTCCAAGCCGATGCTTTCAACCGGCTTCGGCAAGCACAAGGACGCCGACGGCTTGAGCATGGCCGAGCCGGGCGCGATGGCCGAGCAGTTGAAGGCCGAGATCCGCACCCATACCCGCATCAGCGGCATTGATCCGGGCCACAAGCGCCTGTGGATCGGTGAGGAAGCGGTGAGCTATCGCGACTTGATCCTCGCCTGGGGCGCGGAAATCGTGCGCGTGCCGATCGAAGGCGACGGCGGGGATCTGGTGTTCCCGATCAACGATCTCGAAGACTACGCGCGCTTTCGCGCGGCGGCCGCCGGCAAGCGTCGGGTGCTGTTGCTCGGTGCCGGGCTGATCGGCTGCGAGTTCGCCAACGACCTGATTCTGGGTGGCTACGAGGTGCAACTGGTTGCACCGTGCGAGCAGGTGATGCCGACCCTGCTGCATCCCGCTGCGGCGGCTGCGGTGCAGGCCGGGCTGGAAAGCCTCGGTGCACGTTTCCACCTCGGCCCGGTGCTGACCCGCCTGCAAAAAGTCGCTGATGGGCTGGAAGCGCACCTGTCCGACGGTCAGGTTGTCCCGTGCGATGTGGTGGTCTCGGCCATCGGCCTGCGCCCGCGGATCGATCTGGCGGCGGCCGCCGGCATCCAGACCAATCGCGGCGTGGTGGTCGACCGTCATCTGCAAACCTCGCACGCCAACATTTACGCTTTGGGCGACTGCGCCGAGGTCGACGGGCTGAATCTTCTGTACGTCATGCCCCTCATGAGTTGTGCGCGAGCGCTGGCACAGACCCTGGCCGGCAACCCGACCGTAGTGAACTACGGACCGATGCCGATCACCGTGAAAACCCCGGTTTGCCCACTGGTGGTTTCCCCGCCGCCACGGGGCCGCGAAGGCGTCTGGACGGTCGAAGGGCAGGGCGCCGACGTCAAGGTGCTGTGTCACGACGCCGAAGGGCAACTGCTCGGTTATGCCCTGACCGGCACGGCGGTGATGGAAAAACTTGCGCTGAACAAACAGCTTCCGGCCTTGCTGGCGTAAATACCGGTCGTTCTGTCGGAATCACCCCGCTTTTGCCCCCACAAACGTCGCGGGGAGACTGGCGCCGCCCTTAACCGCGTGCCATCCTCACTCCCGTCTGCCGCAGAGTAGAGCCTGCGGCGCCTTGGGCGCTGTTCCAACGAGAACAGCACGGACATAACAACAAAAAACCGTCAAAGGGGCTTCACTAATGCGTAAACCAGAACTCGCCGCTGCAATCGCTGAAAAAGCGGATCTGACCAAAGAGCAGGCCAACCGCGTTCTCAACGCCGTTCTCGAAGAAATCACCGGCGCCCTGCACCGCAAGGACAGCGTCACGCTGGTGGGCTTCGGCACCTTCCTGCAACGCCACCGCGGTGCCCGCACCGGCAAAAACCCGCAGACCGGTGAACCGGTGAAGATCAAGGCCAGCAACACTGTAGCGTTCAAGCCAGGCAAATCGTTGAAAGACAGCGTTAATCCATAATCGCGGCGCACTCCCTGAACAGCGGGGGAACACCGTAATAAAAAATGGGCATACCGATTGCGGTCGGATGCCCATTTTTTTGGCTGATGGCGAGCCGAACTGGTCTTGGTGGATCGTTATGGGATTCGTCTAGCCGGTTACCCGTAGGTGGCCAGCACCATTCTGGCGAACTCGTTCTTGCTTGGCTGGTGTCCATAAGATTTCAGGTATTTACGCCACTCGGACTCGAGAATGGGACTTTCGTATTCGCCCTCCGTCGCCAGATGCGCAGCTGCATCGTCTATCAAGGCTTGGGTGTAATGTTTCGAGGGGCCGTCCGAACTGGCGTCTGAAGTTGAAATGAACGGTCCAACCGTTGTGAATAGCAACCCGATCCCGGTCAGCATCGAGAACTCCAAGGGGCCACCGTTCAATAGGCATCCAAATCCGATGCAGCCCTCAGCACGAGCAGAGGTGCTGGTTGTGAGCGTTAGCATGACAACCAAAGCGCATCCAAACCCTGATATTGATCGTTTATTGTGTCTGCCGCTCATGATGGTTTAACCCTCCCTAACGTTACTTATGGATCCCTTTGTTCAGTGATTGCAGATTGGCAGGTGACTGAAGGGGATGTGATGCCTTACCAGCTCCCGAAGGGAATGCCGTATTTTTCGATGTAGGTTTTGGATGCGTCTTTGAGAGGGCGATGTTGACCTCCGGATTTACCGTCATAGGGACCTTTGGGATTGATAGTTCCTTCGACTCGGGTAATTTCGACTGGCTTCAAGCACGGACCCCTCAGCCACACCTTGGCAATGCCGCCAGGCGCCAAGCCAATAGTTACGCGGTCGCGGTAATCCGTGATCCATTTGCCATCCAGTCTGCAGTACGCCTTTTCCGGCTTGTGCATGATTTCCCGAGCTGATTCGGGAATCACAATGTAGGCCTCATAGGTTTGAGGCTCTGCCAAGGATTGCCAACGCACATAGATCAGGCGGGGGAGATCGGCTCCGGTGACGTGACGCCCCGAGCCGCTACCTGGGCTTTCTGGCCAGCCCGCAGGCTTGCCCTTGTTGTCGGCGGGGGTGTTTACCGAGGCAATCCCGGCGCCGGCACGTTTGAACACACGTTCACGTATATCCACCACGTCTGCTGTTTCAATCCAGACCTCCATGTAGGCTGGTGCTCCGAAGCCAAGGTACCAAGGCCGTTTGGTGATTGGTTGTGCGTGGCTTTGACTGCAAAGTACCAACAGCAATCCAAAGACCAACCCCGTGTTTTTTTTGATGGACCGAGTGAATTTATTCATGGGGGTGCACCACTCGTTGTTTGTCTTTTGTCGGTCGGTTTATGAAAACAATGCTCATGTCGCTGTTGTTAAAGTCCTTGGCTGCGTTCCAGTGAGCAGAAAGATGGATATAGCGACTGCGTAACAAAGCCCGTTCTTTGATGGTCAGTCCCTCAACGGATGAATTTCCAAGCGCATAAGCCTCAAGTTTGGTGTGGATCGGGATCAGTTCCTCAGGCAGCGAAAGTTTTGAATCATTTTTGTCAATCGCTTCAAATGGCACACCATGTCTGACCCCCAGCTCACGCATGATGCGTAAATAAACCAGCGACAACTCACCGTGTACCGGGCGTTCAATCATGGCCGCAGCATAAACCCGCTTCTGGGGATCCGATGTGTATCTGCCCCTTTCCAATCGTTGAATGACAGGGGCTTCCCAGAGTGCAACCCGCAGTTGATTGCCTGGAGCGTCATCTTCGATGACGCCTTTCGTATACCAGGCAAACGCCTCCTTTTCGGCAGCGACATAGGCTGCGCTGCGGGTCGCTTCCTTGCTTTGGCTGATGGTGCTGGTAATCGGACTGCTCAACAGAAGTTTCTCCCTGGCTCTGGGCAGATAACCACCTCCCAGATCCGAGTGGACGCCGGGCAAAACCAGATCGATCTCACCCAGGCTGTTAAGGGCAAAATTTTCGCGATATTCATCACGCGCCACCAAATGCACCACTTTTCTGGCACAACCCTCCGGCAACTTTAAGTTCAGCCCGGGATTTCTGCTGTTGGCACCGGTGAAGTCGAGCAACCATGGATTAGCGATTGCCGCGACGGTATCAAACAGACCAATGAAATTGATGCTGATACTGGATTGTGAATCCCAGTCAAAGCTACTGACCAAGAACGGAGAGCCCGCTGGCAACGCCTTTGCGAGAATGCTGCGCTTGCCTTTGAGCACCTCGTTTGCGAAGTGCCGTGCAGCGGCGGCGCCTCGACTGAAACCGAAAATATCGAATTCGATTCTTTCTATTAGCGTGTTGGGGTTGCTATCAATCAGTGACCGAATTTGCTCCATGATTTTTTCAGGGCTCTGCTCCACACGAGCCAGAACACCCGTTTCGCCTCGGCCGGTTGCCTGTGCGTAAAGTGAATCGTCTCCGTCAGCTGTTGTACCAATGCCTTCGATGTATACGCGCAGGGAGGCCTGTTTCGTGTTCTCCGCTAATACCTCGAAGGCATGGTCCGTATACAGTTCATGCAACCGCACAATGTTGCTCACATCGTTTCCATAACTGTTATCCGGCGAGTTGCCATTTCCGTCATAGCCATAAGTGGCGCAGTGCTTCTGAATCTCTTCGGCTGCCTCAGCCAGATTGGCATCTGGCGCATAGCAAGCCGCGACCGTTTCGCTGTTGGCCTTGTTGTTCCCCGTCCCATCGAAAAACACGCCAATCCGCAAAGTAATTCCGGCAGGCGTTTCATCCTCCAGTTCGACCTCTTCCTCCTCTTCTTCGAGTTCTCCTTCCTCCGCTGCTTGAGTGGAAGCAGTTGCTGGTCCTGCGGCCAAGGCACCCGCCATCGCGGCTTCTGGATGATCAACGGCTCCGCTGGCGGACGTCTTTCCACTCGCCACCATCTCGGTACTGCTGAAGATCCCGCCGCTGTCGATCACGATGTGGTGACCGCCCGCCTTCAGCGTGATGCTGGCGCCGGCATCCAGCACCACGCTGGCGCCGGCCTTGATCTGCACCTGCTGGCCCGCCTCGACGGTAATGATTTTCCCGGCCGTCGTCTGGCTGCTGCCCTGGATGCTTTCCCAACGATCACGCCCGACCGCCAGCCGGCTGTCATGGAGAACCTGCCGCTCCATGTCGCGCTGGGCGCGCAGGTAAACCAGTTCCTGACCGGCGCGATCTTCAAGCGTCAGTTCGTTGTAGCCACCCGTGTCAGGCGAGCTGCGACTGCGCAGCACGGTTCGGGTCTTGTGCTCGGGAAGCTTGTACGGCGCGGGGGTTATCTTGTTGATCACGCAGCCGGTAATCAGCGGCTTGTCGGGATCACCTTCCTCGAAGGTCACCACCACTTCCATCCCGATGCGGGGGAGGATGACGGCACCGAAACCGTTACCGGCCCAGCTCGACGCCACCCGCACCCAGCAACTGCTGCGCTCACTGTTGAATTCAGCGCGGTCCCAGTGGAATTCGACTTTTACGCGGCCGAACTCATCGCAGTAGATCTCTTCCCCTTTGGGGCCGGTTACTCGAGCGGTCTGGCTGACCAGCGGTGACCGGCGTGCGGGCAGTGGCGGGCGGAACACTACTTCGGCAGGAATCGCGCGGAAGGTGTTGCGATAGCCTTGGGTAAAACAGTCCGCCGATTGAGTTTCGCTGCTGGCCGACTCCTCCAGAACTTGCGGCTGCCGTCCGGTGTGGGTTACACCGAGCAGCAGCCACAGACCTTTGTATTTCTGGCGAGGGTGTTCGGTCAGTTCAAGCAGATGGCCACAGCGCAGGGTCGGTTGGTTGCTTTGACCCTCGGCCATTTCATAGTCGGCGCGATGGCGTTCCAGGGCCTGACGGGCCAGCTGCTTGCCACGCTTTTCGTTCTCCAGCAGCAGCAGCGGGTATCGGTAGTCCTCAAGCGTCGGCGTGAATCCGGCGCTGAAGCGGCTTTCGAGTAAAAGCGTCGGTCGCCTCAGGTCATAGTCGCGTCGCGTGATCCGGCTTGTCCGAGTGGCGGCGCGCAAGGAAAACCTGCTGACCACCGTATATTCCGGGACCATCCCGCTATCCCGGCGATAGGGTGTGGCGCGCAAAGTCGGGAGGAACACCGCGTCATCGGTGAACACCAGCAAATGGCCTTGCGCGGAGTGCTGGTGATGCCAGGCGATGCCCTCCTCGGCACACAAGCGCTGAATGAACTCGAAATCACTTTCGCCGTATTGGGTGCAGTACTCCCGTGCCGCGAGGGGCTGGACATGAAAGGTGAACGCATCGGCGAGGATGCCATGTCGTTTGAGCGTTTGCGTGATGATCTGCGGGACAGTCTGCTCCTGGTAAATCCGTTGATCGTGACTGAACTGCAAATAGTGGAGGTTCGGCACCAGTGTCAGGCGATAGCGGGTCAGGCGTTTTTCCGACTCACCCGCCAACACATCTTCGATGCGCCCGTGAATACCTTCGCCGTTGAGGCCGAACTGCAGGAAGGCAGGCTGACTGAGCAGGCCTTCCATATCGAAGTCGGGGTCTTCACTGACCAGTTCGACGTGGAGGGCATAAAGGGTACTGACGGTCTCTGTGCCTTCGAAGGCCAGCACCTTGAAATCGTTGCGAACGGCAGGAATCTGCAGCGCAAAGTGCGCAGAACTGACAGCTCCAGGCATACGCTTGTCCTTAAGCAGAGAGGGGAAGACGGCGTGATGTCGAAACCCTCCCTGGTCAGCGCACGCGAACATTGGCCGGCACGCTAACAAGGCGTTAAACAGATTTATGTAAGAAGGATCGCTTGTTTAAGTCGGAGCTTTCCGGGTTGTAAAACAACGTAGAAATTGTGGGAAATGGCTGTGAGAAGGTGACGGCGAATGATTGGAATCCTGCGTAATAGTCTTATGCAGGCAAGGATCCAGGACTATTAAACATATAAATGCCATCAAATTGATGGCACTTTTAATGTTGTCTGTTGTCGCCAGTCATTTGTTAATAAATGGCGGTGTATTTTCGGAAGCGTCCTACTTCAAATTTTTTCGGGGTTTGTCATGCTTTCGCCGCTTACTTGTGGAACGAGCGTGCAGATGTTCTCGATGCCGCGCGCCGGCCGCTCTGGTCCAATGCTTTCGGAAGGGATAGGCTTAAAAGTGAAATATAAAGGGACATCAGGGAAACCCCTGTCACATATAGGGCGATCTCCTACAGCGCCCAATGAACAGTTCGTCTTGTCGTTTAAACGGATGCTTGCTAGTGGCCATCATAGTGATTACGATGCGCGCACTTGAAAGAGCAAACACTCAATTGGATGAGTCTTCCGACTGCTCTTCGATACTGTCCCGCGCCGCTGCAACTCCAATAGGCGCACGACCGTAATCCTGATAAAGGCCATGGATGTCCTACTCAAGCAAACTTTCCGCCCATTACCTCGAACTCGCTAAAGTCTCTGTTTCCAAAGAGAATTTTGCGGGCGAAGACGTTCGTTTCTCGAGCGAATTCGAGGCCCTGGAAAGCGAGCTGGCCAAAGCCTCGTCGATGCACGAAAGCGGGCAGATCGACTGGCTGAAAATTCGCGAAAACAGCGAAAACCTCCTGCGTACCCAATCCAAGGATTTGCGTGTCGGCGCCTGGCTGACCTGGTCGCTGTACCAGCGTGAATCCTTCCCCGGCCTGCTGGCCGGCCTCGGTTTTCTGCACCATTTGTCGGAAAACCACTGGGCCGAGATTCACCCGCTCAAACCCCGCACCCGGGCCGCCGCCATCGGCTGGCTGGTGCCGCGTCTTGAGCAGGTGATCACCGAAAATATCGCGATCAAGGAACAGCTGCCGATGTTCCGGCAGTTGTCCGAGCATCTGTCCGGTCTCGACGCCGCCTGCACCGAGCATCTGGGCGATGATGCGCCGCTGCTGCTGCCGCTCTCCCGTCGTCTGAAAACCATGATCCAGCGCGCCGCCGACAACCAGCCGGCACCCGGCGTGGTGGGCGCGGCGGTGGCGCAGGTCAAGCAGGCCGCCAGCCAGTTGCTGGCACCCGGCGCGCCGATCGACAACGAGAAAGAAGCCCACAAGGCCCTGCGCGCCCAGCAGGAAAGCGCCCGCCCGCTGTGCGCCTGGTGGCTCAAGCAGAAAGCCACCGACCTGCGCGCCCTGCGCCTCAACCGCACCTTGCTGTGGATGACGATCGACGCGGTGCCCGAGCGCAACGCCGAGCAGATCACCGTGCTGCGCGGGTTGCCGGTGGACAAGCTCAAGCAGTATCAGGACCGTTTCGATCAGGGCAAATACGCCGACCTGCTGGTGGAACTGGAGGCGAGCCTGGCGAAGGCGCCGTTCTGGTTCGATGGCCAGAGGATGGTCTGGGAATGTCTCCAGAACCTCAACGCCGAGCTGGCCATGCGCGAAGTGGAAATCCACTTCGCGCTTTTGATTCAACGCCTGCCCGGCATCATCGAGCTGCGTTTCCATGACGGCGCGCCGTTCGCCGATCCGTCCACCCGGGCGTGGATCGCCGGCAACGTCATGCCGCACCTGCAAAGCGCCAGCGCACCGCGCAAGGTCGAGACCGAGAACGCCGAAACCCAGCCGGCCTGGGAAAAGGCCCTCGAAGAAGTCCAGCCGATCCTGCGCAAGGAAGGCCTCAAGCCCGCAGTTCAGATCCTCAAACAGGGGCTGCAATCGGCGCACGGCGGCCGCGAACGCTTCTTCTGGCAGTTCGCCCTCGCGCGGCTGTGTTTCCTGGCCAAGAAATACGAGCTGGCCAAGAACCAGCTCGAAACCCTCGATCAGACATTACAGGACTCAGGTCTGCACGCCTGGGAGCCCGATCTTGCATTGGAAGTGCTGCACCTGCTGCACAGTTGCTGCGAGTTGTTACCGCAGAACCATGCCGTACGTGAACGCAAGGAAGAGATTTATCGCAGGCTGTGCCACCTCGACCTCGAAGTGGTACTCGAATAGGCCCCAGGGCCACAACCGCAAGGAGAAAAGCCATGGCCAAAGAAGGCTCGGTAGCCCCCAAGGAACGCATCAACGTCACCTTCAAACCCGCCACCGGCGGTGCTCAGGAAGAGATTGAACTGCCGCTGAAGCTGCTGGCAATCGGTGACTACACCCACCGCAAGGACGATCGCAAGATCGAGGATCGCAAGCCGATCAGCATCGACAAGATGACCTTCGACGAAGTGCTGGCCAAGCAAGAGCTGGGTCTGACGCTGAGCGTGCCGAACCGTCTGCAGGAAGATGGCGAGGCCGACGAGCTGGCTGTGCAACTGCGCGTCAACTCCATGAAGGACTTCAACCCGGCCAGCCTGGTCGAGCAAGTGCCTGAGCTGAAAAAACTGATGGAACTGCGCGACGCGCTGGTGGCCCTCAAAGGCCCGCTGGGTAACGCACCTGCGTTCCGTAAAGCCATCGAAGGCGTGCTCGCCGACGATGAATCCCGCGGTCGCGTACTCGGTGAGCTGGGCCTGAACGCCGCAGCTCCGGACGCTTGAGACTCCAGCAGCCAAGGAAGCCAACACAATGAGCACTAGCGCAGCACAACAGAACGCCGCAGAAAACGGCGAATACAGCATCCTCGACAGCATCATCGCCGAAACCCGCCTGACGCCGGACGACGAAGCCTACGACATCGCCAAACGCGGTGTGTCGGCGTTCATCGAAGAGCTGCTCAAGCCGCAGAACAACGGTGAGCCGGTCAAGAAAGCCATGGTTGACCGCATGATCGCCGAGATCGATGCCAAGCTCAGCCGTCAGATGGACGAAATCCTGCACCACCCGGACTTCCAGGCCCTGGAATCGTCGTGGCGTGGCCTGCAACTGCTGGTCGACCGCACCAACTTCCGCGAAAACATCAAGATCGAAATCCTCAACGTCTCCAAAGAAGACCTGCTGGACGATTTCGAAGACTCGCCGGAAGTCATGCAGTCGGGCCTGTACAAGCACATCTACACCGCTGAATACGGCCAGTTCGGTGGTCAGCCGGTTGGCGCGATCATTGCCAACTACTACATGTCCCCAAGCTCGCCGGACGTGAAGCTGATGCAGTACGTGTCCAGCGTAGCCTGCATGTCCCACGCACCGTTCATCGCTGCCGCCGGCCCGAAATTCTTCGGCCTGGAAAGCTTCACCGGCCTGCCGGACCTGAAGGATCTGAAAGATCACTTCGAAGGCCCGCAATTCGCCAAATGGCAGAGCTTCCGTACTTCGGAAGACTCCCGCTACGTTGGCCTGACCGTACCGCGTTTCCTGCTGCGTAACCCGTACGACCCGGAAGAAAACCCGGTCAAATCGTTCGTGTACAAGGAAAACGTTGCCAACAGCCACGAGCACTACCTGTGGGGCAACACCGCTTACGCGTTCGGCACCAAGCTGACCGACAGCTTCGCCAAGTTCCGCTGGTGCCCGAACATCATCGGTCCACAGAGCGGCGGCGCCGTTGAAGACCTGCCTCTGCACCACTTCGAAAGCATGGGCGAAATCGAAACCAAGATTCCTACGGAAGTACTGGTCAGCGACCGTCGTGAATACGAACTGGCCGAGGAAGGCTTCATCTCCCTGACCATGCGTAAAGGCTCCGACAACGCGGCGTTCTTCTCCGCGAGCTCGGTGCAGAAGCCGAAGTTCTTCGGCATCAGCGCAGAAGGCAAGGCTGCAGAGCTGAACTACAAGCTCGGCACCCAACTGCCGTACATGATGATCGTCAACCGCCTGGCTCACTACCTCAAAGTGCTGCAGCGCGAGCAGCTCGGTTCGTGGAAAGAACGTACCGACCTCGAGCTGGAACTGAACAAGTGGATCCGCCAGTACGTGGCCGACCAGGAAAACCCGAGCGCCGAAGTGCGTGGCCGTCGTCCGCTGCGCGCTGCGCAAGTGATCGTCAGCGACGTTGAAGGCGAGCCGGGCTGGTACCGCGTCAGCCTGAACGTGCGTCCGCACTTCAAGTACATGGGTGCCGATTTCACCCTGTCGCTGGTTGGCAAGCTGGACAAAGAGTAAGAGCGACTCATGGACGGATACGGCAGCCTTTTCGAACGCCTCAACGGCGACGCGGAACTACGCAAGGGCAGGAGCCTCGAGGCTTCGGCCATGGCGTCGGTGGCTGCCCATCTGGCCAAAATGCTCAGCACCCGGGCCGGCAGCGTGCAAACGCTGTCCGACTACGGGTTGCCCGATCTCAATGACATGCGCCTGAGCCTGCACGACTCCCTGAGTCAAGCCCGCCTGGCCATCGAAAGCTTCATAGAAGCCTACGAGCCGCGCCTGAGCAACGTGCGTGTCATTTCCCTGCCGCGTGACCACGATCAGCTTCGCCTGGCCTTCAGCATCGAAGGCCTGCTGGAAGTCGAGGGTTTCAAGCGTCAGGTCAGTTTCTCCGCGCGCCTGGATGGCAGCGGTCAAGTGAAGGTCAACTAAGGAGAACCCCGATGTCTGGCAAACCTGCAGCACGCGTATCCGACCCCACCGCTTGCCCGCTCCCCGGCCACGGCACCAACCCGATCGCCGCCGGTTCCGGCGACGTGTTCTTCGACGGCCTCCCGGCCGCCCGCGAAGGCGATGCCTCCGCGTGTGGTGGTGCGATGGTCGGCGGTTTGGCCACGACGGTGAAAATCAATGGCAAGTCTGCTGTCACTGTGGATTCCGTGGGCTCTCACGGTAACAAAGTCACTGCCGGTTCCGGGACGGTAATTATCGGCAATTCACATTCGCCGGCGCCGTTTGTGCCGCCGTTGCCGGTTGAACTCAAATGGCCATTTAACGAGCACTTCGTGATCAATTGCGAAGAGACAGGCAAGCCGCTAGCTGGGGTGGAATACACACTTAAAACAGCTTCGGGGAAAATCATAAACGGTGTGACAGGTGCCGACGGGAAAACTCAAAAAGTGTTTTCCACTACTGCAGAAGCGGTTGAGCTGATCATAGAGCCACAGAGTAGGGTTGTTCTCGCTTAGTTGTTGAACTTTAAAACTGGCGAAATTTGCGTGAAGTGATATCAGAGGGATGTGAAGATGGCTGCAACGACAGTAGCAACGACAATGACTCCGGCGAGTAACAAGTCCGGCCAGACTGCTACTGCACGTCAGTTCAAGATTACTGATATTCCGAACACGATGAGAAAACTCAACTGGCCTGTTGCAGCGGATCTGATGGCCCATTGGTTCAATGGCAAACCGTGGCCAAACGAAAGTGGTGGGATGGATGATGCTGTTAAAAGGCATGAAGCTTTTGCACCGGCAGAGTACATCGAAGAGTCCATAGTAAAAATGAGTTGGGTCCTTGGGTTTGAGCGTGCAAATACCGCATTCAAACAACTGAAGGCGAATTGGAATAGCCCGCTTGGGACCGATCTAATAAAGCAGAGATTGCGCAAAGCTTTTTCCAATAGCGCTCCTGGCTGTTATCCACTGGCTTTTAATGGAGTGGCAAGTGCTGCTGAAAAGTTTGGTTACTCCAATAATAAAGTTGTCGAGTTCGAACAGACCGGGGCTGATGACGTAAACGAGCTTCGAGCAGCGCTCGCTAACTTCAATTTGCGTGTCATTGCCGAAGGCTCAGTCGTCGTGACAGGTAAGAGCATTGTTTTTACGCCATCAAAAATTGGTTTTTATATTGAAGATGCTTACGACTTTAATGATGGCATTGCTCTTTTTAGCCAGGTTCTAGGCTATTGGAACTTTGATAAATTGATTGCTGATCCCGTTGTCGGTTTTAAAACAAACGCCAAGCTCGCTACCGAAATGAATTCTGTGATGGCTGAGTCCACGTACAAGCAGGTCACGGGGCAGCAATCGCCTCAGCAGAAAGAAGAAGCCGTACGTCGTTATAGAGAGTTAGAAGGCAAGCATTACATACTTGTTCAAAATAGCGATTTTCGTGACTATCGGGATCAAAATAAAAAAGGCGGAGACTTTCGCGTTTATTCGGACATCTTGTACGAAAGTGTATCAGTCGCTCCTATTGAGGTCATTTCTAAATGAACTCATGGCGTAAGCTTTTTATAAATTTTGCAGCGCTGCTAGCTAGCTTGGTAATCGCTGTTGCTTTTGTAGTAAATGGTATTTTGAGTCGTGCGCCTGATGTCTCAAAAAAGAGTCCGTCCGGACAATATCTTATAGAGTCTATTCCGGCGAGTTCGCTTTTGACTCCACGAGATTCGGTGTACTTGCGCTTTACGGATTTGAATAACCCTGCTCGTACTTATCGAACTCCTCTTTTTTCTGATGTTTCACTGGATATGAATGCCGATGAGGATGATGAGGCGGTCGGTGTTGTATTCATTGAGCTGGATAAGGGAAGCAAGGAATTCACGTTGGCGCTATCTAATCCGAGAAAACATTGGCTTGATCTGTTTATCAGTAATACGCCTTACAAGGTGCTGGAAAATTGATGTCTGGGCTAGGGAAAGAGGGAGTTTTGTGCAATTGCACCAACAGAGCGCATCCAGCTCTTAAGTTGCTTGTTGCTTTCCTTAGTTCCGTTGGACTTCTGGCGATTGTGGTTTTGTTAGCAGTATTGCTGCGAATGGAACGATCTAACCCGCCGACGTTGATCGCTCACCCCAACGCACATTGGGTGGGGGCTGAAGATGGTGGCGTATTTGTCGAGATCGCCAAAGCCGAGGCCCCGGACTACTACGTGCAAGTCCGTCACGAAAGTGGCGAGATATGGTCAGAAGGCTGGGTTCGCTATGGCACAAAAGACGGCTATCCACTAAGTGCTGCCGGGATTGTCGGGTTTGATGGTGTAGAGCTTTATCTGCACACCAGCATGGCGATGACACCTGAAAAATCGAAGGACCAATAATTATGAGGGCGATGGATTTTCGCAATGTCTGTGAACCGTGTGCGAGGAGCCGTTGCCTTGCTCATCGTGGGCTAGGTGGTGTCCGGGCTGGCAGTCGCGCTCTACAGGATATTTTTTTGATGAGTTCCACTACCAGGCAGGTAACCCGTGTCCTTTAACCACTACTACCAAAGCGAACTCACCGCACTGCGCCAACTGGGCCGCCGTTTCGCCGAGCGTAGTCCAGCGCTGGCGCCGTTCCTGGGGCAGGCCGGGCGGGATCCGGATGTGGAGCGGTTGCTGGAAGGCTTTGCGTTTCTGACCGGGCGGCTGCGCCAGAAACTCGATGACGAGTTGCCGGAGCTCAGCCATTCCCTGATGCAGTTGCTGTGGCCGAACTACATGCGTCCGCTGCCGGCGTTCAGCATTCTGCAGTTCGATCCGCTCAAGCGTTCGGGGCCGGCGCTGAAGGTCGAGCGTGACACGCCGATCGAGAGCGTGCCGATCGAAGACGTGCGCTGCCGCTTCCGCACCTGCTACCCGACCGAAGTCATGGCACTGGATCTGGCCGCACTGAACTACTCGGTGAAGGGTGACGGTTCGCTGCTCAGCCTGCGTCTTGAGATGAGTGCCGACGGCCACCTCGGCGAGCTGGAGCTGAGCAAGCTGCGCCTGCACTTTGCCGGTGAGCGCTATATCAGCCAGATGCTCTACCTGAGCCTGCTGCGCAACCTCGAGGGCATCGAACTGATCCCGCTTGACGGCGCCGGCAAGCCGATCGATGGCGTGAGCGGCAAGCCGATGGCGTTCAAGATTCCGGGCGACCGCGTGAAGCCAGTGGGCTTTGCCGAAGAAGAAGCGTTGATCCCGTATCCGCTGAACACCTTCCGGGGCTATCGCTACCTGCAGGAATACTTCGCCTTCCAGGACAAATTCCTGTTCGTCGATGTCCACGGCCTCGACATTCTCAAGGCGCTGCCGGAAGACACCCTCAAGCAGATGCGCGGCCTGGAATTGCGCTTCGATATCCGCAAGAGCGGCATCATGCGCATGCGTCCGACCCTGGATAACGTGAAGCTGTTCTGCACGCCGATCGTCAACCTGTTCAAGCACGACGCACTGCCGATCCGCCTCGACGGCAAACAGGACGAATACCTGCTGCTGCCGGCCGAATACGATCTGGAAAACTGCGGCGTGTTCTCGGTGGAGACCGTGACCGGCTGGAAACCCGGCGGCCTCGGCTATCAGGAGTACGTGCCGTTCGAATCCTTCGAGCACGATCCGAGTTTCGACGTGCCCAACAGCCGTCCGCATTACAGCATCCGTCAGCGTTCGTCGCTGCTGCACGACGGCCTCGACACCTACCTGAGCTTCGGTATCCGCCACACCGAAGCCCATGAAACCCTGTCGATCGAGCTGGTCTGCACCAACCAGAACCTGCCGCGCAAACTCAAGCTCGGGCAGATCTGCATGGCCTGCGAAGAGACCCCGGAGTTCCTGAGTTTCCGCAACATCACCCCGGCCACTTCCAGTTTCGCGCCGCCGCTGAACCGTGACTTCCTGTGGAAGCTGATCAGCAACATGTCGCTTAACTATCTGTCGCTGGCCGACGTCAATGCACTGAAGGTGATTCTCGAAACCTACGACCTGCCGCGCTACTACGATCAGCACGCGGAGAAGGTCAGCAAACGCCTGCTCGGCGGCCTCAAGCACATCAAGCATCACCACGTGGACCGGCTGCACCGTGGTCTGCCGGTGCGCGGTTTGCGCACCGAACTGACCATCGACCCGGAAGGGTATATCGGTGAGGGCGACCTGTTCGTCTTCGCCTCGGTTCTCAACGAGTTTTTCGCGCTTTACGCCAGTCTCAATTCATTCCATGAGCTGCGGGTAAAAAGCACACAGGGAGAGGTGTACCAATGGACACCACGTATGGGCCTGCAGCCCCTGCTTTAAGCGGGCTGACGAAGGTAATACGCGAGTACTCGCTGTTTCAGGCCGTGCTGCTGGTGATCGACCGGCTGCGCGATGCGCACCCGTACCTGAGCGAAGACGATTTGTACGACCAGCTGGAATTCCAGGCCAACCCGAGCCTCGGATTTCCGCGCAGCGACGTCGATCGCGTGGAGTTTTTCGAAGAGCACGGGCAGATGCGCGCGCGCCTGCGCTTCAACCTGATCGGCCTGGTCGGTTCCGGTTCGCCGCTGCCGGCGTTCTACGGCGAGCAAGCCCTGGGCGACAGCGAAGACGGCAACCCGACGCGCAACTTCCTCGACCTGTTCCACCATCGCCTGCAACGGCTGATGCTGCCGATCTGGCGCAAATACCGTTACCGCGCGAGCTTCCAGAGCGGCGCGGTCGACCCGTTCTCCTCGCAACTGTTCGCCCTGATCGGCCTCGGCGGCGACGAGATCCGCAAGGCCAAGGAACTGAACTGGAAACGCCTGCTGCCGTACCTCGGCCTGCTCAGTTTGCGGGCGCACTCGGCGGCGCTGATCGAAGCGGTGCTGCGTTACTACTTCAAGCACGAAGAACTGGTGATCGAGCAGTGCATCGAGCGCCGCGTGGAAATCCTCGAAGAACAGCGCAACCGCCTCGGCTTCGCCAACAGCGTGCTGGGTGAAGACCTGGTGCTGGGCGAACGCGTGCGCGATCGCAGCGGCAAATTCCGCATTCACATCACCGAACTCGACTGGGAACGCTTCC
This sequence comes from Pseudomonas sp. B40(2017), assembly GCF_002112855.1. Lineage (NCBI taxonomy): Bacteria > Pseudomonadati > Pseudomonadota > Gammaproteobacteria > Pseudomonadales > Pseudomonadaceae > Pseudomonas > Pseudomonas sp. B40(2017). The sequence continues at coordinate 531,009 of NZ_NEIT01000002.1, read as the reverse complement.
ACGAATTCCTGCCCATCGGTTTCGGTTACCAGCCGCTCTGCGCGCTGGTGCGGTTCACCCTGCGTGACCCGCTCGATTACGACATTCGCCTGGTGCTGCGCCCGGAAGAAATCCGCGAACTGCGCATTGGCGAGAAGAACGACTGTCGCCTGGGGTGGACCAGTTGGCTGGGCTGCGAGAAAGCAGACGGCGTGGTGACCCTGGGCAGCAAAATTCATTAAGGACGTGAGCCATGATCAACGTAGACCTGCAACAACTCATCCAGGCGCTGGACGCCGAAACCCGTCGCGATCTGGAGCGTTCGGCCGAGCGCTGCGTGGCCCGTGGCGGCAGCAAGATTCTGGTCGAAGACTTGCTGCTCGGCCTGCTGGAGCGCCCGAACGGTCTGCTCTCCCGTGCGCTGCAGGATGCCGACGTTGATGCCGGCGAACTGAGCGCCGCCCTGCAATCGCGGGTCGAGCACAGCGCTTCGCGCAACCCGGTGTTCGCTCCGGAACTGGTGCAGTGGCTGCAAGACGCGCTGTTGGTGGCCAACCTTGAACTGGGCCAGACCTCGGTCGAAGACGCGGCGCTGATCCTCGCGCTGCTGCGCAACCCGATGCGTTACGCCGGCAGCCGCTACCAGCCGTTGCTGGCCAAACTGAACATCGATCGCCTGAAGGAATTTGCCCTGTCGCAACAACCTCAGGCAGCGGCCAACGGCAAACCGGCCGCTCAAGGCGAGTCGTTGCTTGAGCGCTTCACCCACAACCTGACCCAACAGGCCCGCGACGGCAAACTCGACCCGGTGCTGTGCCGCGATGGCGCGATCCGCCAGATGGTCGACATCCTCGCCCGTCGCCGCAAGAACAACCCGATCGTGGTCGGTGAAGCCGGGGTCGGTAAAACCGCCATCGTCGAAGGCCTGGCCTCGCGCATCGCTGCCGGTGAAGTGCCGCAAGTGCTCAAGGGCGTCGAGCTGCTGTCGCTGGACATGGGCCTGTTGCAGGCCGGCGCCAGCGTCAAAGGTGAATTCGAACGTCGTCTGAAAGGCGTGATCGACGAGGTCAAAGCCTCGCCGAAGCCGATCATCCTGTTCATCGACGAAGCCCACACCCTGATCGGCGCGGGCGGCAATGCCGGCGGTTCCGACGCGGCCAACCTGCTGAAGCCGGCACTGGCTCGTGGCGAACTGCGCACCATCGCCGCGACCACATGGGCCGAGTACAAGAAATACTTCGAGAAAGACCCGGCACTGGCCCGTCGTTTCCAGCCGGTTCAGCTGCACGAACCGACCGTGAGCGAAGCGGTGACCATCCTGCGTGGCCTGGCGCAGGTCTACGAGAAGAGCCACGGCATTTACTTGCGCGATGACGCGGTGGTGTCGGCAGCGGAACTGTCCGCCCGTTACCTGGCCGGCCGCCAACTGCCGGACAAAGCTGTTGATGTGCTCGACACCGCGTGCGCCCGTGTTCGCATCAGCCTCGCTGCGGCCCCGGAAAGCCTGGAACGCCTGCGTGGCGAACTGGCTGAAGGTAGCCGTCAGCGTCAGGCCCTGCGTCGCGATGCCGAAGCCGGTCTGTTGATCGACCACGAAGCGCTGGAGGCACTGGAAGCGCGCCTGGACGAAGCCGAAGCGGAAAGGGTCGCACTGGAAACCCAGTGGACCGAGCAGAAACAACTGGCCGAGCGTCTGCTGGAACTGCGTCAGCAACTGGCCAAGGCCCGTGAAGCCGCTGCGGTCGAGCCGGTGGTCACCGTTGAAGAAGACGCCGAAGGCACGGTGATCGAAACCGTTGCTGCTGAAGTTGAAGAAGGCCAAAGCGTCGAAGCGCTGGAAGCACAACTCAACGAAACCCACAGCGCCCTGACCGCCGCTCAGGTCAAGGAGCGTCTGGTCAGCTTCGAAGTCTGCCCGCGTCTGGTGGCCGAAGTGATCAGCGCCTGGACCGGCGTGCCACTGGCGCAACTGGCCCGCGAACACAACGCCAAGGTCGCGAGCTTCGCCACCGACCTGCGCACCCGCATCCGTGGCCAGGAACAAGCCGTGCACGCCCTGGACCGCTCGATGCGCGCCACCGCTGCCGGCCTGAACAAGCCTGACGCACCGGTCGGCGTGTTCCTGCTGGTCGGCCCGAGCGGCGTCGGCAAGACCGAAACCGCACTGGCACTCGCCGACCTGCTGTACGGCGGCGATCGTTTCATCACCACCATCAACATGTCCGAGTTCCAGGAGAAGCACACCGTTTCCCGCCTGATCGGTGCACCGCCAGGCTACGTCGGTTACGGCGAGGGCGGCATGCTCACCGAAGCCGTGCGCCAGAAGCCGTACTCGGTGGTGCTGCTCGATGAAGTCGAGAAAGCCGACCCGGACGTGCTCAATCTGTTCTACCAAATCTTCGACAAAGGCGTGGCCAACGACGGCGAAGGTCGCGAGATCGACTTCCGCAATACGTTGATCCTGATGACCTCGAACCTGGGCAGCGACAAGATCAGCGACCTCTGCGAAGACGGTGCGCGTCCGACTGCCGAAGTGCTGGAAGAAACCATTCGCCCGGTGCTCAGCAAACACTTCAAGCCGGCGCTGCTGGCGCGGATGAAAGTGGTGCCGTACTACCCGGTCGGCGGCCCGGTGCTGCGCGAGCTGATCGAGATCAAGCTCGGACGTCTGGGCGAGCGCCTGAACCGTCGCCAGCTGGACTTCACCTGGTGCCAGAACCTCGTCGATCACCTGTCCGAGCGTTGCACGCAAAGCGAAAGCGGTGCGCGCCTGATCGACCACTTGCTCGACCAGCACGTGCTGCCGCTGGTGGCCGACCGTTTGCTCGACGCCATGGCCACCGGTGAAAGCCTCAAGCGCGTGCATGCGACGCTTGACGGTGAAGCCAGCGTGACCTGCGAGTTCGCCTGAGGTGAGTGTGATGTTCACTCAAGTGCCGCAGCCACTGCTCTATGCCGAAGCCTTGCTGGCGCAGTTCGCCAGCCTGTCGCGCGCGGCGGACGGTGCTGCGCTGCTGGGTGACTTCGTGCGCGGTCTGGCCGGGCTGAGCGGTTGCGAACTGACGCAGCTGTACTTGCTGGATGCCACGCACACGTCGCTGGGGATGAACGCCGAATGCCTCGACGGCGTGCTGCAACCGCGCAGTGCGGCGAGCCTGCCGGCGGACTACAACGGCGAGCAACTGTTGCAGTTCGCCCTGTGCCAGAACCGCGTGGTGAGCTTCGACGACCTGGGCGGCAGCCTGCACGAAACCAGCTTTCTGCCGGCCTCGTCCGCGCCGTGGCAGTCGCTGCTGTGCGTGCCGCTGGTCAATCAGCAAAAGGCCGTCGAAGGCCTGTTGTTGTGCGCCAGTCGTCGGCACATCGACCTGCAAGGCTTCGCCGATTCCCTCGGTCAGCTCGGCTCGTTCGTGCTTGGTCAGTTGCACTTGCTGCAACGCCTGCGCCAGCCAGTGGATGCGGCCGCGCCGGTCGTGCGCAGCCTGCCGAGTGCCAGCGGCTACGGCCTGATCGGCAAGAGCGCGGCAATGCGCCAGACCTACTCGCTGATCAGCAAAGTTCTGCACAGCCCGTACACCGTGCTGTTGCGTGGCGAGACCGGCACCGGCAAGGAAGTGGTCGCGCGGGCGATCCACGATTGCGGCCCGCGCCGGTCCCAGGCGTTCATCGTGCAGAACTGCGCAGCGTTCCCGGAAAACTTGTTGGAAAGCGAGTTGTTCGGCTACCGCAAAGGTGCTTTCACCGGTGCCGATCGTGACCGCGCCGGGCTGTTCGACGCGGCCAACGGCGGCACTCTGTTGCTCGATGAAATCGGCGACATGCCGCTGTCGCTGCAAGCCAAGTTGCTGCGCGTGTTGCAGGAAGGCGAGATCCGTCCGCTGGGTTCCAACGACACCCACAAGATCGACGTGCGCATCATCGCTGCGACGCACCGCGATTTGTCGGTGCTGGTCAGCGAAGGCAAATTCCGTGAGGACCTGTACTACCGCCTCGCGCAATTCCCGATCGAATTGCCGGCCCTGCGTCAGCGCGAAGGCGACATCCTCGACCTGGCCAAGCACTTTGCCGACAAGGCCTGCACTTTCCTGCAACGTGACCCGGTGCGCTGGTCGGACGCAGCGCTGGAACACCTTTCCGGTTACACCTTCCCCGGCAACGTGCGTGAACTCAAAGGCTTGGTCGAGCGGGCGGTGCTGTTGTGCGAGGGCGGCGAGTTGCTGGCCGAGCATTTCTCGTTGCGCCTGGAATCGGCGCCGGTGCCGGAAGACCACTGCGGCCTCAATCTGCGCGAACGACTCGAAGCGGTCGAACGCAATCTGCTGCTCGATTGCCTGCGCAAGAACGACGGCAATCAGACGCTCGCCGCCCGCGAACTGGGCTTGCCGCGCCGCACGCTGCTGTACCGGCTCGGCCGCTTGAACATCAATCTGGGTGATTTCGATGGGTAGGCGAAAGTCCGTCGGATTCACCTCGAACACCTATTTCAGCGCCGCCCGCAAGGGTCGGCGCTTTGTGCTTTGTCTACACCTGGAGACCCTCTGATGTCTGTTCGTCACTGGCACGCTGTCCTGCTGACCCTCGTCGTTCTATGCGGCCTCGGCGGCTGCAGCGGCAATTACAAATTCAACGATAACGATTACCGCCCGTTGGGTGATCCGCAGGCGGTCAATCGCGGCAAGTGACCGCAAGGAGCATCAAACATGGAATTGGTTTTCGAAATGCTGAACACCAAGCAGTTCGTGCCCACCGAGCTGTGCCAGCGGACCTTCAAACAGGCCGGTGGCGTGATCGGGCGGGGCGAGGACTGCGACTGGATCATCCCTGACCGCAAGCGTCACTTGTCCAATCACCACGCGATTGTCAGCTATCGCGAGGGCACGTTTTTCCTGACCGACACCAGCAGCAACGGTGTGCAGGACGGCGACAGCGGCGCGCGCCTGCACAAGGGCGAACCGGTGCGCATCGAGCACGGCAGCACCTACGTGCTGGGCGACTTCGAGATTCGCGCACGACTGGTGCGCGACCCGGCGACGTTCGACGGTGAAGTCGGTCTGCCACGCGCCGCCGGCAGCATCATTCCGGATGACGCGTTCCTCGACCTCGACCCGCTGAAGTCGCTGGAGCAGCAAGAGCGCGTGTACTCGGAATTCGAGGAAATGCTCGCACCGGTGACCGACCCTGAAGACTCCCGTCAGCGCGCCGACTACGCGCGCATCGACATGGAAAGCCTGATGGTGCCGGAGCTGATCGTCGAGCCCACGCCTGAGCCTGCGCCGGCGCCGAAAGCGGTCGAGCGTCAGAGCGAAACCTTCTGGGATAAATTCGGCGCGGCCCTTGGCGTGAACGTGAAGAACCTCAGCCACGACGAGCGTGAAGCTCTTGCGCTGAACGCTGCACGTCTGCTGCGCCAGAGCGTCGGCGGTCTGCAACAGAGCCTGCGCACCCGTTCGGAGCTGAAAAACGAACTGCGTCTGGCCCAGACCACCGTACAAGGCACCAACAAGAATCCGCTGAAATTCGCCGTCGATCCGAGCGAAGCGCTGGACATCCTGTTGCAGCCGCACAAGCCGGGTCATCTGCCGGCCGAGCAGGCGATCTCCCGGGCGTTCCGCGACTTGCAGGCGCATCAGGTGGCGCTGCTGACCGCCAGCCGCGCGGCGGTGCGCGGCACTCTGGAACACTTCTCGCCGGAGCAGTTGACCCTGCGTTTCGAGCGCGACAACAAGCCGTTGCTCGCCACCGCTGGCGGGCGCTGGAGAGCGTTCAACCGTTACCACCATGCGCTGCGTCAGGACGACGACTGGAGCGAGCGCCTGCTGGCCCGCGACTTCGCCCAGGCCTACGAAGAACAGATCCGCCTGATCTCCACCCTCCACACCGACCACCAAGGATGATGCGCATGTCTCGCCGCTCGACCGCTTTTTTCAAGACGCTGACCGCGCTCACCCTGTTGGTGCTGCTCGCCGGTTGTTCGTCGCTGTCGCCGTATTCGAAAGTGACCAAGATCAACCTGAAGCTGACCGGCAGCGATCAGCTGAACCCGGACCTCAACGGTCGTCCGTCGCCAATCGTGGTGCGCCTGTTCGAACTCAAGCACCCGGTGACCTTCGAGAACGCCGATTTCTTCAGCCTCTACGAGCGCGCCAAGGAATCCCTCAACCCGGATCTGGTGGCCAGCGAAGAACTCGAACTGCGCCCGGGTGAAACCGTGGAACTGAAGCTCAGCGTGGAGGAGGGCAGCCGCTTCATCGGTATCCTCGCCGCGTACCGCGACCTGCCGGAAACCAAATGGCGCCACACGTTCCCGATCACACCGCTGGAAGTCACCGAAGCCGATCTGACCCTGGATCAGGCCGGTATCCGCAAGACCAACGAAGTGCTCGCCAAGGCGGATGACTGATCATGAATACCCATAAAGTCATCTGGCAGGAAGGCATGCTGCTGCGTCCGCAGCACTTCCAGCACAACGACCGCTACTACGATCACCAGATGAAGACCCGCACCCGGTTGCTGGGCGGCTACACCTGGGGTTTCCTGAATCTGGAGATCGACCTGCAGTTCCTCAACATGGGCAAACTGGTGATCAGTGAAGCCTCGGGGATCCTGCCGGACGGCAGCCTGTTCGAGCTCGGCGGCAACACCGAGCCGCTGGCGCTGGACGTGCCGCCGAACACCGGCAACACGCCGATCTACCTGGCGCTGCCACTGGTCACCGGTAACCACATCGAGGCCCGTCGCCCGGAGCAGTCCGACGTGCTGGCGCGTTACACCGCATATGACGCCGAAGTGGCCGACTCCAACGCCGGTGATGATTCCGCCAGCCAGGTCAGTTGCGGTCGCCCGGACTTCAAACTGTTGCTCGGCGAACAGCAGAGCGACCAGGCCTACGTGAAGCTGAAGATCTGCGACGTGCTCGACACCACGCCGGACGGCGTGATCAGCCTCGACCCGGATTTCGTGCCGACCTACATTCAGGCCCACGCCTCCAGCTACCTGCTGTCGTGCCTGAAAGAAGTGATCAGCATGCTCGGTCATCGGGGCGACACCATTGCCGAGCGCATCCGTTCGAACGGCAAGGTCGGTGGCGCGGAAATCGGCGACTTCATGATGCTGCAACTGATCAACCGCACCGAACTGCTGCTGCGCCACTACCTGGGTCTGGAGCAGGTTCACCCGGAAGAGTTGTACCGCACGCTGCTGACCATGCTCGGCGATCTGGCGACATTCTCCAGCGACAGCAAACGGCCGCGTCTGGACAGCCGTTACTCCCACGCCGACCAGGGTGCGAGCTTCCGCAAACTGATGGAGTCGATCCGTCAGGTACTGTCGATGGTGCTGGAACAGCACGCCATCGAACTGATCCTGCAAGCGCGTCAGTACGGGATCATCGTGTCGCCGCTGCACGACCACAAACTGCTGGGCTCGGCGTCGTTCGTGCTGGCAGCCAGTGCCAACTGCGACTCCGAAGAACTGCGCAACCGCTTGCCTGCGCACCTCAAGGTCGGCCCGGTGGAGCGCATCCGCCAACTGGTCAACCTGCACCTGCCGGGGATCAAGGTCAAACCGTTGCCGGTGGCCCCGCGGCAGATCGCGTTCCACTCCAACAAAACCTATTTCATCCTCGAACTCAGTTCCGAAGACCTGGCACAACTCGAGCGCTCCGGCGGCTTCGCGTTCCACGTGTCTGGCGAATTCGCCGAGCTTGAACTGAAATTCTGGGCCATCAGGAACTGACCGACATGATCAAGGACATGGAACACAACCAGGACGACAAAACCGTCCTGCTCGACCGTCAGGGCCATGGCCCGGCGGCGAGTCCGCTGACCGACTTCGCCGCGCCACCGCGCTTCGAGCAACTGGAAGAACGGATGATCTACGCCGCGCGCCTGCGCCCGGCGGAGGCCTTCAACATCAGCCTCAATTCGCTGGTGGCGGCGTCGTCCGAACTGCTGTCGGAAGTGGTGCGCCTCAAGCACAGCGAAACCCGCGAAGACCTCTACGCGCTCAACGAGCGCCTGACCGCCGGGCTCAAGCTGTTTGAAGTGCGCGCCCTGCACAACGGCGCCGAAAGCAGCCAGGTGATGGCCGCCCGTTACGTGCTCTGCACCGTGGTCGACGAAGCCGTCGTGACCACGCCGTGGGGCAACGAAAGCGAGTGGTCGCAGATGAGCCTGCTCAGCAGCTTCCACAACGAAACCTTCGGTGGCGAGAAGTTCTTCCAGCTGCTCGATCGGCTGTCGAAAAACCCGGTCAAGCACCTGCCGATGCTGGAGCTGATGTACCTGTGCCTGTCCCTCGGTTTCGAGGGCAAGTACCGCGTACAGGCGCGCGGCATGCTGGAACTCGAAGGCATCCGTGACGCCCTGTACCGGCAGATCCGTCAGTTGCGTGGCGACGTGCCGCGCGAATTGTCGCCGCAGTGGGAAGGCCTCAACGATCAGCGCCGCAATCTGGTGCGCATCGTGCCGGCGTGGATGGTGGTGCTGTTCACCTTCGTCTGTCTGGTGATGATGTATTCGGGCTTCGCCTGGGTCTTGGGCGAGCAGCGCGACACCGTTCTGCAACCATATCAGCCGCTTGATCCGGCCGCGGCCCAGCCGCAGTCGCAGCCGTAAACAGGGACGTGTGATGAAGAAGTTTTTCAAGAAAGTCGGCGCCTTCCTGCGCCAGACCTGGGTCTGGACCTTGCTGCTGGTGCTGTTCGTGGCGCTGCTGGTGTGGTTCGTCGGCCCGTTGTTGGCAGTGGATGACTACAAGTTCTGGGAAAGCGCGACTTCGCGTCTGCTGACCATCAGCGTGCTGTTCCTGATCTGGGGCCTGACCATGGTCTTCGTCAGCTGGCGCGCCGGTATCCGCAAGAAAGCCGTCGAAGAAACCGAAGACGGCCAGGACCGTATCCGCCGCGAAGAGTTGATCGACGAAGAGCAGAAAGAGTTGAAGGAGCGTTTCAAGGACGCCCTGAAAACCCTCAAGACTTCGAGCCTGTACCGCGGCCGCAGCGAGCGCTGGCGCAATGACTTGCCTTGGTACTTGCTGATCGGCCCGCAGGCCAGCGGCAAGACCAGCTTGCTGGACTTCTCCGGGCTGGAATTCCCGATCAACAAGATTGACCGCAAGCTGACCCGCGACACCCACGGCACTCGTCATTGCGACTGGTACTTCGCCGATCACGGTGTACTGATCGACACCGCCGGCCGCTACCTGACCCAGCCGGATGCGGAAGTCGACGGCAGCGCCTGGACCACCTTGCTGGAACTGTTGCGCAAGCGTCGTCGCGGTCGTCCGCTGAACGGCGTGCTGGTGACCATTCCGGTGGAAACCCTGACCGGTGGCAGCGAACAGGACATCGAAACCCTGGCCCGCCAGGTACGTGCGCGTCTGCAAGACGTCTATCAGAAGCTGCACGTCGATGTGCCGGTGTATCTGGTGCTGAGCAAGGCCGACAAGCTGCTGGGCTTTGACGAGTTCTTCGACCAACTGACTCGCGAAGAAAGCGATCAGGTACTGGGCACCAGTTTCCGCAAGGATCAGGTCGGCACCGACGTGACGGTGCTGCGCAACGAGTTCGAAGAGCTGCTGCGTCGCCTCAACAGCCAAGTGATCATGCGCATGCACTCCGAGCGCGACACCCAGCGCCGTGGCCGCATCCTCGACTTCCCGCACCAGATGGGCCAGATCGGCGAGCGTCTGTGCCTGCTGGTCGACATGGCGTTCACCGGCAACCGCTACCAGCGTGCGACGCAACTGCGTGGTTTCTACCTGACCAGCGCACCGCACCTGACTCAGGAAATGGATTCGACCACCGCCGGCATCGGCGCGAGTCTGGGCATGAGCGCCGGCGTGCTGCCGACGCTGCGCAGCGGTCGTTCGCGTTTCATCCATCACTTGCTCAGCCGGGTGATTTTCCCCGAGGCCGATCTGGCCGGTCTGGACAAGCGCGAGCGCAGCCGCATCCACTGGGGCCAGCGTGCGTTGTACGTCGGCGCACTGGGTGCGCTGGTGCTGTTCGGCATGCTCTGGGCCGGTGGTTTCTCGGCCAACTACGAGCGTCTGGAAAACCTGCGCAATCTGGCGCAGAACTGGACGCAGCAACGCACGGCACTGTCGCCGCGCGATGACGCCATGGGCGCACTGAAAACCCTCGACACCAGCTACGCTGCCACCCAGGTGTTCCCGAAAAAAGGCGACGCGGCGTACCACGAACGGATGGGTCTGTATCAAGGCCAGGACGTCAATCCGGTGGTCAAGGAGGCCTACGAGCACGAGCTTGAAAAGCAACTGCTGCCGCGCGTTGCAACGATGCTTGAAGGCCAGATCCGCGCCAACATGAAGGACCGCGAAAAGCTGATCAACAGCCTGCGCGCGTACCTGATGCTGAACATGAAGGATCGTCGTGACGCGGCATGGCTCAAGGACTGGATCGCGGCGGACTGGTCGCAGCGTTACACCGGCAACACCGCGGTGCAGAACGGTCTGAACACGCACCTCGAGCGTCTGTTGCAGCAGCCGTTTATCTATCCGCTCAACGAGCAACTGGTGGCCCAGGCGCGTCAGATCCTGCGCAGCGAGTCGCTGGCGACCGTGGTTTACCGCATGCTCCGCGAGCAGGCGCGCAACCTGCCGGATTACCGTTTCAGCCAGCACCTCGGGCCGCAGGGCTCGCTGTTCATCGGCACTGAATACGTGATTCCGGGCTTCTACACCCAGACCGGTTATCAGCAGTATTTTTCGGTGCAAGGCGCGTCGCTGGTGACCGACATCCTGCGTGACAACTGGGTGCTGGGCGAAGGCGCGGGCATCAGCGACATGGATCTGCGTCGCCTGATGGTCGAGCTGGAGCAACTGTACTTCCGCGACTACGCCAACTACTGGAGCGAGGCCGTTGGCCAAGTAGCACTGCCGCCGATCAGCGATGCCGGTGAAGGCGCCGAGCAACTGGCGGGCCTGACCTCGGCCAACTCGCCGGTGCTGGCGCTGCTGACCGAAGTGCGCGAGAACACCCGTTTCCCGGCCGCTGCCGATCCGGTGGACGAGGCGGGTGACGCGGCTGATGCGCTGGCCGGACAGAAAGGCAAACTGGGCAAGGTGGGCAAACTCGCCGCGGCGGCAGCGGACAAGGCCTCGGCCCTGAACGTGGCGAAGAACCTGCCGGACACCGCCAAGAAGTCCCTGCAACGCCGCTTCGAGCCGCTGCACAAATTGCTCGACGACAACAACGGCCCGGCCGCTGACCTGACCCCGGCCTTCACCGCGCTCAACGACCTGCAACTGCAACTGGCGGGCCTGGCCCGTTCCAGCACGCCGGAGCAGGCCGCGTTCGAGCTGGCCAAGACCCGCATGAGCGGCCAGCGTGATGCGCTGACCAACCTGCGCAATGCGTCCGGTCGTCTGCCGCGTCCGCTGAGCGTGTGGTTCAACGTGCTGGCCGAAGACTCGTGGCGCCTGGTGCTTAACGATGCCTACCAGTACCTGAACGGCCGTTATCAGAACGAGCTGTACAGCGTGTATGGCAAGACCATCAACAAGCGTTACCCGTTCAGCGCCTCAAGCACCAGCGATGTGGCGATCAGCGATTTCCGCGAGTTCTTCCGCGCTCAAGGCACCATCGACCGCTTCTTCGACAGCTACATGCGTCCGTTCGTCAGCGGTGATCCGGGCAACTACCGGATGCGCAGCGTCGACGGCCGCAGCCTGCCGGTGTCCAAGGTCTTCCTCGATCAGATGGCGGCGGCCCTGAACATTCGCCAGAGCTTCTTCTCGATCAACCCGGCCGAACCGACCGTGCAGTTCAAGCTGGAGCCGTACACCCTCGATCCGGCGGTGAGCCGTTCCGAGTTCAAGTTCGGCGACAAGACCATGGAGTACCGCCACGGTCCGATCCTGCCCATGAGCTTCAAGTGGCCGACCGATGCTGAAGACGGTCGCACCAGCCTGGTCATGGACAAGATGGCCGGGCGCCCGATCGGTATTGAGAAGAACTCCGGCCCGTGGTCGCTGTTCCGTCTGTTCGACCTGATGCAGACCGAGTACCTGACCGGTCGCGACGTGCTGGTGCTCAAAGCCGACGTGGGTGGCCTGCGCGCCAACTACCTGCTGACCAGCCAGCGCACGCCGAACCCGTTCGACATGGGCGTGCTGCGCACCTTCCGTATGCCGGTGCAGCTCTGATGCTGGTGGCCAGTCCCTGGCGCAGCGCGGCGCGAACCGACCCGGGCAAGGTGCGGTCGCGCAACGAAGATGCCTTCCTCGACACCCCGCAGCATGGGCTGTGGGTGGTCGCGGACGGCATGGGCGGTCATCAGGGTGGCGACATCGCCAGCCAGTTGATCGTCGCCAGCCTGGCTGAACTGCCGCAGCACGAAGACTTCGACGAACGCCTCAAAGCCATCCGCCAGTGCCTGCACTGGCTGAACCGGCGCCTGGGGCAGGAGTTGACCGTCACCGCCGGGCGTCACGACAGCATCATGGGCAGCACCGTCGTGGCGCTGCTGGTGGAAGGCAATCGCGCGGCCTGCATCTGGGCCGGCGACAGTCGTTGTTATATGTGGCGTGGGCAGCGGTTGTATCAGCTGTCGAAGGACCATTCGCTGCAACAGCAACTGATCGATGAGCAGCAGATGAGTGTCGAACAGGCAGCGGCGCACCCGGCGGCTCAGGCCTTGACCCGGGCGGTCGGCGCGGCGGAACAGTTGACCCTGGATGTGCTGGAACTCGAGGTCTATCCCGGTGATGTGTTCCTGCTGTGCAGCGATGGTTTGTATCAAGGCCTGAGCAGCGATGCCCTCGGCAACGCCCTCAGCCTGGCGGCGCCACATGTGGCGCTGGAACGTCTGTTCGACGGTGCCCTGCGGGGCGCCGCACGGGACAATCTGACGGCCGTGGTGATCCGCCAATGACTGAAATCGAATCCTCAGTCGATGACTTGCTGATGAGCGAAGAGCAGGCCAACAACCTGACCTATTTCGCTTTTGCAAAGCAGCACAACGCCGAACCCGCGCTGGCGCCAACCAAGGCCAGCGTCGGCGCACTGCCGGATGTTCTGGCAGGCCGCTACCACCTCGAGCGCCTGCTCGGGGCCGGTGGCATGGGTGCGGTTTACCGGGCCCGGGATCTCCTGCACGAGCAGTTCGGCGATCCCGATCCTTACATTGCGCTGAAAATCCTCAGCGAAGAATTTGCCGAGTCGCCGGACGCCAGTGCCTTGCTCTACAGCGAGTTCGCCCTGACCCGACGCCTGCGCCACGACAACGTGCTGCGACCGCACACGTTCGAAGTGGACACCGATTGCCAGCGGGCCTTCATCACCATGGAACTCATGCGTGGCCTGACCCTGGACAAACTGCTCTGCGAGCGGCCACTGGGCCTGCCGTGGAAAGAACTGCGCGACATCGCGCTGCCGCTGCTCGACGCGCTGGCCTACGCCCACCGTCGCGGCGTGCTGCACGGTGACATGAAACCGAGCAACGTCATGCTCAGCGAAGACGGCGTGCGCCTCTTTGACTTCGGTCTCGGGCAGGCCGAGGAGGGCATCCTGCCCGGCCTGCCGCACCTGAGCCGCGAGCGCTTCAACGCCTGGACCCCGGGCTACGCCGCCCCCGAACTGCTTGAGGGCCAACCGCTGTCGGCCAGCGCGGACGTGTACGGCGTGGCCTGCGTGATCTATGAACTGGCGGGCGGCAAACACCCGTTCCGCCGCTTGCCCTCGACCCAGGCCCGTGACGAACACCTGGAGCGCGAGCTGCAAGCCCCGGCAAATCTACCGACACACTGCTGGCCCGCGCTGCGCACCGCGCTGGCCTTTGACGCGGCAGAGCGCAACATTTCTGCCGACCAATTGCGTGACGCCTTGGGCGCCACTTCGTCCTGGCTGCAGCGTTTGCGGCTGAGGGCGTAACGGATGACATTCGAACAGGGAGCACTTTATGTTCAACCCAGCTAACGAAACGCACTTCAGCCTGACTGTTGAAGATTACGTAGGCGACCTGCAAGTCTTGTCGTTCACCGGCACCGAAGGCATCAGCCAGCCGTTTCGTTTCGACATCGAACTGGTCAGCGAAAACCCGGATCTGGACCTGGAAAAACTCCTGCACAAACAGGCATTCCTCGCCCTCGATCCGCAGGGCTCGGGCATCCACGGCCAGATCTACCGCGTGGCCCAGGGCGATGCCGGCAAGCGCCTGACCCGCTACAAGGTTTCGCTGGTGCCGCAGCTGCAATACCTGCATCACCGCACCAACCAGCGCATCTACCAGCAGATGTCGGCGCCGAAAATCATCGCGCTGATCCTCGACGAGCACGGCATCAAGGGCAACGCCTACAGCTTCCAGCTCAGCCAGCCGTGCCCGGATCGCGACTACTGCGTGCAGTACGACGAAACCGATCTGCACTTCGTCCAGCGCCTGTGCGAAGAAGAAGGCATTCACTACCACTTCCAGCACAGCAAGAAGGAACATCTGCTGGTGTTCGGCGATGACCAGACCGTGTTCCCGAACCTCGGACAACCGACCGCGTATGTACAGGGCAGCGGCATGGTCGCCGAAGAACCGGTGATCAAAGGCTTCAAGCTGCGCCTGGAAACCCGCACCAGCCGCACCACCCGCCGCGACTACGACTTCGAAAAACCGCGCCTGCAAATGGAAGCCGCGTACAAACCGGACGGCGAGAGCGCTGAACCGGATCTCGAAGACTACGACTACCCTGGCCGTTTCATCGACCGCGCGCGCGGCAAGTTCCTCAGCCAGCGCGCCCTCGAACGCCACCGTGCCGACTACCGCCAGGCCGAAGGTCGCGGTGACCAGACCAGGCTGGTCAGCGGCCACTTCATGGAAATGTCCGACCACCCGCGCAGCGAGTGGAACGACCTGTGGCTGCTCACCGAAATCTTCCACGAAGGCAAACAGCCGCAAGTCCTCGAAGAGTCGGTGACCAGCGACACCACCGACAGCAAGGACGACTTCCACCAGGGCTATCGCAACACCTTCCTCGCCACCCCGTGGGACGTGTTCTACCGCCCCGCGCTGGAGCACCCGAAACCCCGCGTGCTTGGCAGCCAGACCGCCATGGTCACCGGCCCCAAAGGCGAAGAAATTCACTGCGACCAATACGGCCGCATCAAGGTGCAATTCCACTGGGACCGCGAAGGCCTGGCCGACGACAAAACCAGCTGCTGGCTGCGCGTCTCCAGCTCCTGGGCCGGCGACCGCTATGGCGCCATCTCCATCCCGCGCATCGGCATGGAAGTCCTCGTCACCTTCCTCGAAGGCGACCCCGACCAACCGCTGGTCACCGGCTGCCTGTACCACAAGGAAAACCCGGTGCCGTACGCCTTGCCGGCAAACAAAACCCGCAGCGTCTTCAAAACCCTCAGCTCCCCGGGCGGCGGTGGCTACAACGAACTGCGCATCGAAGACAAAAAAGGCGCCGAACAAATCTTCATCCACGCCCAGCGCGACTGGGATGAAAACGTCGAGCACGATCAGAAGATTCGCGTGGGGAATGAACGGCACGACACGGTGGTGAAGAACACCTACACCGAGCTGAAGGCTGAAGAACATCGCACCACGTTTTCCGACCGCAAGATCGAAGCGCGGATGGACGACCACCTGACCATTGGTGAGAGCCAGCATGTGAAGCTCGGGACGGCGCAACTGACCAGTGTCGGGAAAGAGATTCACATCAAGGCGGGGGACAAGATTGTCATTGAGGCGGGGACTGAGCTGACGATTCTCGGCGGTGGCAGTTTCATCAAGCTCGATGGCGGTGGTGTGACCGTGGTTGGGCCGGTGGTGAAGATTAATGCTGGCGGGTCGGCGGGGAGTGGCACCGGGATCGGGATTAAGCCGCCGGTGCTGCCGGGGGCGGCGGATAAGGATAAGGCGGGGAGTTTGATGGATCAGGCGTTGTTGAATGCGCCGCCTGAGAAGGTTAAGCCGAAGGCTTTTTTTGTGTTTTCTGAGTGATCGACATGAATGGTTTTTTGAAGAAGAGGCACGGCTTCGCGGTAGCGGCTTTCACCGCCTCGCTGCTGAGCCTGTTTCATGGCAGCGCTTATGCAGATGAGTGTCCGTCTGAGGACTTTTCCCAGTTCCTGCCGGCGTTCTCTGCGAATGCTGAAACTCAGCAGCGGTTGACCGCGATGACGGTGAAGTCGCTGGTTTTGAAACCTACTGGGGAGAATGGAAATTTTGAGCCGCAAACGAAGGGAGTCAATAGCTCGACATTGGCCTTTCCACTGATGGCACCCATAGCCACAGGCAAGGCAGAAGGAGTCGAAGTCGAAGCGGTTGACGACAGTCATTTCAACGTTGTTGATAAGCGTGCAGGTAACAGCAACATCAAGATCTTTAACTTTTCTCGCCAGGCGTGTTGGGTGCTTGAGGGTGTTGAAGATTGGTCGATCAGTAAAAAAGATGTTGTAGAGTCGAGTAACCCTCGCATGAGTGAGGCAGAGAGTTTTTGCTTTCAACGCGCAGAAGCCTTCAGAGGCTTAGGGGGGCTGGAGCAGTACCGACTCACAGGCGAGTTGTTTGAAGCCTCCTTGGAAAACTATCTCTGTGCAGCAGCATCCGGTGATCCACAGGCTAGTTTGAATGCTGCAAGCTTGAGTCTTTCGGGAATGGCTCCTCAATTGCAAACGGAGAAGGTTGAGCAACTATTCAAGGCAGCTGCGACCACTTTGCCGGAGGGTGCGATGAGCCTTTCATTGTTTTATTGCGACGGTAACAATATTTCCTCTGACGGTCCTTGTCAGCATCCAGCACAGGCAGAGGAAGCGCTGATGGAAGCTGCTCGTATGGGAAGTGCTTTTGCAACAAATGCACTTGGCCGAGCCTTTGAGACTGGAAAATTTGTAACAAAGGACATGTCCAGAGCGCTTGCCTGCTACCAACTGGCTGCCAAAAATGGCAGTAAGGGCTCGGTCGCACATTTAGAACGTTTGAATAAACAGCCAGCCGGTATTAAAGCCAGTTTTTGCTATTGATTATTGCAGGAAGCAGAAATGACAGAGCCACTTGATCTATCAGTCAATTATACAAGCGCTAATTATAGATATAAGGAGTCTGGAGACGGTTTTACTGTTGAGAATGGTAAAAAGGTTGTCGACTGCTCTCATATGGTTAACTTGTTGCTTACTGGAGCTGGCTACGAAGTCCCTTACCAGAACACGGCGGGTCTAAATAGCACGGCAGCCCTTCAGTACTATGATGTAATTAGCCCTGCTAATGTAAAGCGTGGAGATGTTGTGCTCTGGATTAACGCAATCTCTAATCGGGATAATAAGACGTTAAATCATACGGGTATTGTAGAGTCTTACGACAGTACATTGGGCTCGGAATTTGGTAAGTTTTTTGGAGCGCAAAGTTCTGGTCCAGGTACTGCGAAGTTCGGCTCCTATGATAATGCCCATTTTTGGCCAGTCCCCACAAAATTCCTAAGGGTTAAGGAGTCGACTCGGACGGGAGAAGGATCCGCAGCGGCGCCCGCGCCCGCATCTGCACCGGTAGAGTCTACGCCATTAATGAACTTTCAGTACCCGTTCAGAAAAGCGGATGGATCGCAATTTAAGGATGCTGAAGAGATATTTAATGCTCTTGAGAGTGAAAGCTCAGGTAATTTTTTACTTGGGAATCATGGGTTTTGGCATGGCGGCATTCATATCACGCATAAGACTGCTCCGCAATGTGTGAGAGATGAACCTATTCGTTGTATTGGAGACGGTGTCGTCGTAGCCTACCGTTTGAATGAAGATTATCTAGCGACTGCATTTGAGGCATCAAGTTCTACAGAAGCATTGAAATACTCAAATTCATTTTGTCTTGTTAGGCACGACTATAAGTCACCTCTGAATAAGGAAGTTACGCCTAGCACTAAGAATGAGCTCGTATTTTATAGCCTGTATATGCATCTGCTACCATATGATAGGTATGCGGATGACCCAGAGCAACCAAGTGCTCCTAAAATAAAAATGATCGCAAGTGGGTTTAAAGCGCGAAGCGATATTCTTGGTGCAAGCGGCTGCGCCGAATATGGTTCAATTTCTGCTGGAACTGAAATTGAAATACTAGAAGAACATTCTGATCACGTCCACGCCAAGGGTAAGCTGATTAAAGGTACTGTTGGAGGGCGCACTCCAGGGCAAGATTTTTGGTTCGCTTATAAGCAAAACGGCATCGCCTATCCAAGAGGTGATGGAAGCCCGAGCTGGAGCGCAATAACTGCACCAGAGCGAAAGAAACCAGACTATTGGAAGGGCAAAGTCAGAGCTGTAGTTTCCGGAACGGGGCTTACTTTGCGAGCGGCTCCCTCAACGCAAAGTCACGGTGCTTTAGCTGGGGCTGCAATTAGACAGGTAAATAGTCTAGGACAGAACGCAGACTTAGTTCTTTGTACAAATAGCATAATAGAATTTGATAGCGGGAAAGTTTTTAGCCTGAAGATTGGCTCTAAGTTTTTCAAAATGGCGGAATGCTCCTTTGTACCGAGTACTTCCGGCGCTGCAACCGGTTTGAAAAGCCACTCCACTCCTGTGCCCGCCACTTTTTGGGCTTGTGTTGAAAAACCTTATGTTCAATTGCAAGGCTTGGTTCCGACTGAGTTTGATAAGATTGTGCCGATGGATACGGCAATTAAGGCAGGCGACACAATTGGTTTTCTTGGTTTAAATGAAACGTTGGCAGGTCCAGATGGTGGGGTTTCGAGAAGTTATCAAGTTCACGTGGAGATTTTTTCGGCTGATCCTAAGATTGAGGATTTTCTAAAAAATAAAGCAAATGTTAAACAGGGGAAGCAATACCTGCATTTGCCAGCGAATACGAACTTAAGAAACAAACCACCGCAAACCGGAGTGGTGACGATTTCTAATGAAAGCTTCGTAGAACTTGGAAAGGCCGTTCTATATAAGGATACTGAAGAATGGTACGAAATAACTGTCATTGATAACGCAGAAAGCAAAACCGGCTTGCTCAAAAAAGAAGACGCGAAGCTCCTCAGTCAACACGATTGGGAAAAGCTAGGTTTTCGTGTTGTTAAGGAGTCGAATTCAAATTCCGATGGTTTTCTGGATCCCGGAGACATGCCGGAGTTTTTTCAAGCCTTATATAAGGATTTGGATAACTTTGGTGATAAGGATCAAAAAGTTACCCCCGAAGACTTTCCAATTGCGCTAAAAAATGTAGAGTTTAGGAACCACTGGTCAAAGCTTATTGCATATCACCCAACAGAGTGGAAATCTAAGTCTGATTCTGCCAAGTGGGCACGGCTGGATACGTTGCTCGAGGAGTATCCGTCTGTCCTGAAACACGAAAAAGAGCGGATAGATAGCTTAATATTTTGGGATGATCCGATTATACAATCTAAAGGTTTGGGCGATGGGGTTGTATGGCACTTTCATCCAATTGCGTTTCTAGGTAATCAGATTGGTGGGCGCGGGAAAATAAAAATTACCGTGGAGATGTTGAAAAAGGTATTTGATGGAATAAAAAATTCAACAGAGCAGGATGATCTGTTGGCAGAAGTTGCTTCCCAGATAAATGAGAACTGTGAGAGGTATAAACTAGATACCCCGTTGAGGTTGAGTCACTTTTTTGCTCAGGTAAGGCAGGAAATTGGCTCGAAGTGCGCGGTGGTGGAGGACTTTACATATGGTGTTGAGGGTCTTAAGGGTACTTTCGGATATTTTAGGGATAATCCAAGTGAAGCAACGGTTTACGGGTATCCTGGTACTACAAAATACGTTTCACACTCTAATCAAGTGGCAATTGCCAATCGAGCATACGGCGAAAGACTAGGGAACGATAGTATCGCCTCTGGTGAGGGCTGGAAATATAGGGGGAGGGGCCTTAAACATTTGACGGGGAAAGCGAACTACAAAGCTTTTAAAGATTACCATAAAAATTTTTGGGGGGAGGAAGTCGACTTTGTTGGCAATCCAGATATTTTACACACTCAATACCAATACTCCGTGCGGTCGGGAGTTTACTTCTGGCTGAAAAATAATTTGTTTGTCGAGGCAGATAAGGGCGATGCAGAGGCCAATGTGAATGCAATAACCGCTATTATTAACCTCGGCACCGATAGTTATGCTAAGCGTAGGGCTCATTTCAAAAGGATATATCACGTTGAAAAAATATTTGACTCTATTTAAACGGCATTTTATTCCGTTTGTAGCTTTTGGCTTCGTAGCGTCCAATGTGTTTGCGGATGCCGCACCCACATTAAGTGAATTCCATCCTACGGTGGTAGCTTCTTTGGACGAAGAAAAGATCGCTGTATTTTTTTTGAAAAATAGTCTGAAGGCGTTAGCTAAAGAAGAGCATGTTGCCGATGCTGAGATATATTACTCATCATTGAGTTCCGGTAAACCATCTCTAAATTATGTTTGGAAGGTTGAGGGGGATCAGATCGCTTCTGTATTTTTTTACGAGTGGAAGTCCCCTGCGAGAGCCGGAAAATCTATGTTTGTATTGACGAAGAGAAAAGTGTCTAACTCGGCATTTGACGGTTTTGCTTATTCGGTTATGGAACTCCCGATAAGGAGAGAAGGTGGAAGTGTATCCTTGCTTCATTTTAGTGGTGACTTACCAGACCCAGCTTTAGATAATTGTATGGAAGGGGCAGATCTGGTTGCGGGAAATAAAGTGGTCTGTGCTTATAAAGATGCGGCGAGCATTAAAAACTACTTTAGCTTGCAGGACAAAAAGCATTAAAAAATTCGCGCGGCAATAGAGAGAACGGGACGGTTAATTTTTAGCTGAATCTGTCCCGTTAATCGAAAAGGGGGCAGATTTATTTTGTGTTTTGTAAAAAATGAGCAGACCGAATTTTTCGAGTTTGGTGGTTTCAGCCCTAGCGGAGCTCGATAAATAGATCTGCCCCGCTTCTTTTTTCCAATCGCTGTGACTAGTGCCAAGGCGCGTCATTTCTTCTGAACGGATTCAAGATGAGAAAGCTACTCCCGTTACTCATGGTTTTCCTCCCCCAGACTGCCCACAGCGAGGTCACCTCCGAAAACTACTGCTTCGATGACGCCCACTCGATCAAGTTCGAACTCAGAACCTTCTACGATCACGAAAGCAATTGGTCGGGTGGTTTCGTCAAATACGCCAAGTCGAAAACGCCGATTTCCATCGTACTGACGGATCATCAGGAAGAAATACTTACCCCGGACGCACCCGCGCAAAATACCCGTACCTGGTCCGAGATTGTCGACGGCAAGGTCACGGGAACCTATGAGTGGGTCACCCAGGCAGCGATGAGCGTTTCGATGGTTTACACCAAGAAGTCCAACGGCAAGGAATACAGTTTCCTGCTTGACCCCAATGTCGATGTTTCTCTAGACGGTGGTTGCAAGTGGGAGCAGGGCGATCAGTGAGTCGAGTGAGCTTGGGTCTGGCGCTGTTCGGGGTGTTGGAATCGGCGTCGGCGGGGGCGGAGGCAACATCGTTCAACCCTGTTAAAAACGTTGAAGTGATGTTGGAAGTGAGCGGGCCGAAAGTGACGGTTCAAGTCGATGCTCGCGAGTCGCGAACCATCGACTTTTCCGCTGAAAAATCCCTGCACGTCGCTATCGACGATTTCAACTTCGATGGCATGAAAGATTTTTCGGTCTGGCAGATCGACGACGGCATGGGCACCTACACCATCCACCGGATTTTCATCTACCGGCCGAAAACCGCTGACTTCGAGGAAGTGCAGCCGGATTGTGGCGATGGTTTCGTCAACCTCCGTGTCGACAAGAAACGCAAAGTATTACTCAGCACTTACTGGGGAATGAACGGGCCGCAGTCATGTGTGACGCGCTTTCACAAGCGCTGAACCTGAGCCCGTCACGGTAAACGCTTAACGCTTGTGCATCTGACACCCCCCATTTTCCTTTAAACTCCCCGCCCTCAAGGAATACGCTCAGGACACGGAATGCCAGCCCCCTCTTTCTCTCTTCGCCCCGTGATGGTGCTTTGGCTGTACGCCGCGGCAATCGTGCATGTGCTCGCAGGTCTCACGCTGACCTGGGCCGGTCATTCCGGATTACTCGACGGCTATTTGCACAACCTCGAACTCGCGTTCTGGGGCGCCGATGCGGTCCCTGCCGCCGGTCACGAGCTGCAGGTCTGGTGGCTCGCACTGTTCGGCGCGACGCTGCAAAGTTATTCGCTGTACATGCTCGCGTTGGTCCACCTCGGCAACCGTCTTAAAGCTCCTGCAATTTGGGGCTGGTTGATGGCGGGCGTCCTGTTATGGGCACCGCAGGACATGTGGCTTTCCGCGCAAAAACAGGTCTGGTCGCATCTGTGGCTCGACGGTTTTGCGCTACTGGTCCTGTTGCCGCCGCTGATCTGGTTATTGCGCCATGATCGTCGGAGAT
Source organism: Pseudomonas sp. B40(2017) (assembly GCF_002112855.1). Lineage (NCBI taxonomy): Bacteria > Pseudomonadati > Pseudomonadota > Gammaproteobacteria > Pseudomonadales > Pseudomonadaceae > Pseudomonas > Pseudomonas sp. B40(2017). Next base: position 508,670 of record NZ_NEIT01000002.1, on the reverse strand, counting down.
CCCCGCCGGAGAGAACGGTGAGCAAGTCCAATCCCTTTGCCGGCGGCGCCTACAAGCGCGTGCTGATCACCGGGGGTACCGGGTTCATCGGTGAGGCCGTAGTCAATCAATTACTCGATGCCGGCCACACCGTCAGCGTGTTGGCGCGTGATCCGCTGAAAGCGGCGAACCTGTTCGACGGTCGCGTCCGCTGTGTACGGTCGTTGAGCGAACTCGGCCGTGACGAATCCTTCGACGTAGTGATCAACCTCGCCGGCGCACCGGTCGCCGGTCCACGCTGGAGCCCCGAGCGGCAGGCGCAATTGCTCGCCAGTCGGGTCAACACCACTGAAGCGTTGATGACCTGGCTGAAAAACGCCAGGCACAAACCGGCGCTGTGGATTCAGGCCTCGGCCATCGGTTTTTACGGCGTGCGCGATGCCAGCGAAAGCCTCGATGAACAAGCCAGCAAGGGCGACGGTTTCATGGCCGAACTCTGTGCGCGTTGGGAGGCTTCGGCGCAACCCGCCACGCAGTTTGGCGTGCGCCAGGTGGTGCTGCGCCTCGGCGTGGTGTTCGGGCCGGGCGGTGCGCTGCTGCCGTTGCTGATTCCGTTTCGCCTGGGTTTCGGCGGTCGCATGGGCGATGGTCAGCAGATCATGAGCTGGGTGCACCGCGACGATGTGATTCAGGTGATCGCTCGATCCTTCCACGATGAAAATTTGCGCGGCACCTACAACATGGTCGCGCCTGAAACCATCAGTCAGGCAGCCTTCGCCGAGAACGTCGGCAAGGTCCTCAAGCGCCCGGTGTGGTTCCACATTCCAGCCGCGCCAGTGCGTGCCTTGGCCGGGGAGATGGCTCAGTTGTTCTTCGACGGTCAGCGTGTGGTGCCGCAGCGTTTGAGCGAGGCGGGTTACACGTTTCGCTATCCGACCCTCGACGCCGCGCTGCGCGATCTGGCCTGAGAATCGCCCATGAACAAGCCTCTGATGTACCTGCTGGCCGGCAACGGCAGCGCCGCCGATTGGTGGGATGACGCGCTGCCGCATTTTCAGCGTTACGACGTGGTGCCGCTGGAGCTGCCGGGCTTCGGCGCCAACCCGCAGCCGCCCTGCGAGGATCTGGCGGCTTACGCCCAAACCTTGTTGGCGATGACGCAAAAAGGCAGCGCGATCATGGCCGTCGGGGTCAACGCGCTGCTGGTGCTGCATGCGCTGCAACGCCGGCCCGGGCACTTTTCTCGCAGTGTGTTGCTGGCGCCGGTGGGCGCCTTTTTGTGGCAGCGACGATTGCCGGCGCTGATGTCACCGCTGCCAATCCGCAGGACTATTCACTGGCTGTTGTCGAACAGACCCACGCTGTTCGCGCACAAGTTCTCCAACCAGACCTGGACGCCCGCGCAGTACCAGCGCATGGGCGCCGGTTATGCGCGCTGCCGTGCGTTTGTGCCGCACTGGGATCTGATCCGTGCCGACACCGCGCTGCCCTTGCTGGAGTGGATCACCGACCCGGTTGAACTGGTCTGGGGCGATCAGGACAAGGTGCTCGGCATCGAACAAGCCGCCGCGTGGTCAGCGATTCTTGCGCGTGCAGACCTGACCATCAGCCTCAAACCCGGTTGGGGGCATTACCCGTGGATCGACGCGCCCGCGCAGTTTGCGCAGTGGCTGGAGTCGGGCGAGCGCGGGTTTGTCGCGCACACCAAGGGTGGGCGTTTACGTCTGGCGGAACTGGCCCGGCAACCGGTGCCAGCGGCGCTGACCCTCAACGATTGCAACGATCCGCGACTACCGACCTTCCTCGCCCTCCAACCACAGGCGATCTGGGCGGTGCGCTCCTCCAGTTACGGCGAAGATCAGGCCGACTCGGCGAATGCCGGTTTGAGCACGACCTATCTGCGCGAGCCGGCCGCCAACGTGCCGGCGCGCATTGCCGCGCTGACTGCCGAAGGTGTCGAGGAAGTGGTGGTGCAGCGCTTCATCACGCCGCAGGTGTCGGGCATCGCGTTTGTGCGTCATCTGTCGGTGGAGCTTGAATGGGTTGAAGGTCATCTTGAGTCCCTTGCCGACGGTCAGATCAGCCCGGAACGGGCGACGCTTTCGCGGCTCGGCGATGCCTGGCGCAGCGGCACATTCACATCCACCCATGGTTTGACCGAAGACGCGCTGTGGCGCTTTCTCCAGGATGTCTTGCGGGTGTTTCACTATGTACCGGGCGATGTCGAATGGGCCTGGGACGGAACACAGCTGTGGCTGCTGCAATACCGGCCGATCAGCGACTACGGCTGGCGCCGGCACCTGACGGCCGCCAACATCGCCGAGATTCTGCCGCCGCAACCCAGCGTGCTGGTGGAGTACGCCCAGCGCCGGGCCGCCGCGAGCATTCCGGCGATCATGGCCCGTTGGGATGCGCGAGTGTTGCAGGACAACGAGCCGTTCACGGCCGTGTTTGGCGGCGCGTCCTACATCAACAACGACCTGTTTCTCGCACGGTTGGCCGACTGGGGCATCAGCGCCAGCAACTATGCCGGTGAAGTCGGCGGCGCGACTCCGCATCTGCCGTGGCGACCGCTGCGGATGTTGCGGTCGCTGCCATTGTTTCTGCGCATGCAGCGAATCGCTCGCGGGCATTTGCTGGGCCTTGAGCACGGCTTGCAGCGCTTCGACCGGGAGCTGACCGACCTCGTCGTCCAAGGTGCTGACGGTCAGCAACTGGCCGACTGGTTCACCCGGTTCTATGTGTTCGTGGTGCAGGGCAATCTCTGTATCGCCACGGCGCTGGCCAGCAGCGGCGGGGACTGGCTGGGCCGACCGCCCACCGCTTACGACAACCTGGAAAACAGCCCCCATCGACTGCCATGGGAGACCGATCCGGCCACACCTCGACCCGTATCGAGCGCGTTGCCATTACAGGCCTTCCCGCAATGGTCAGGGCTGATTCGCCTCGCGCATTCGACCGGCCTGCCGGGCCTGCGTGGTTACTACCTGCAAGTGCGCGAGTGGTATCGCGACAACCTGATGCGCATCTTCTTCCGCCTGCATCACGCCATGCCGCTGGCGGATCGCGAACACTGGTTTGCGCCGCACCCGGACATCCGCACGCGCGACGGCAGCTTCTGGCAGGACGGCCGCGAAGGTGCCGAACAGGCCACCGGATTCATGATTTACCCGGGGCAGGTGCGGGGCATTCTTGGCGAAGACATCTTGCTGGAAGACACCCTCGATCCCGGGCGTCACGCGCACTATCAGGCAGCGCGGGCGGTGATTGCGCGGATGGGCGGGCGGTTGTCGCATGGTTCGACGTTGTTGCGGGAACTGCGCAAGCCTTCGGCGGTGATGCCGCAGGTGGATCTGGCGTGGATCGGGTGCGAAGTGTTGTATCGGGATGGTGAATTGGAATTGATGAATTCGAAGGATGTGAAGTGACCGCTCGATACTTCCATGGGTTGATTACTGGTTTGCTCGTGCTTGGTCAAATGTGCCAGGTCGTTGCCGCCGATGCTGTGATAGTCGGCAATTCAATGGGCCAGTCACAGGCCCTTCACGGCCCGGCGGCGGCAGTTGTAGACATGGGGTCATGTCGGTTCTCAATGCCGCTGCTGCAAGACCAATGGTTGACGTTCGATGATTTCTATCCGGTCTTTGTGGCAGCCAAACAGTTGCCCAAATCGTCCAGCGCGCCTCGCTTGTGGCAAGCGCCAACATCGAGTGGCTCCGAGTGGCACTTCGAGAAACCCTCCAACCTGAGCCAGCCGTGGTTTGGTTTGATGTGTGACAGTACGGAATTCTTTTCCCGCCTCACCGCCTGGAAACCTCCGGAAGACGATGCGTTTGCGGTGCAAGTCCTGCGTGATGACAACGACCGAAGGTGCCCGGCGACCCTTACTGATCATGGTTGGGTACCCAACGAGTTGGCGGGTCGCGGGAGCACCTACACCTTTGAGCAATGGGTTGGGGAGGCGTCCTCAGGGTTCATCTTCGGCTTCCACGACAAGTCACGACGGCACATTACCCGTGTCGCATTTTGCCTGCTGCGGGGTAAAGACGTTCTGATCGGCTCTGCGGAATCAGGCTCGGCCACCCCGTTGGCGATCAGCGCTGATGGATTTGATCAAATCAAGACAGCGGTTCGCAGCATCGCCTTCGAATGAATACCCAGACGATGAATGTCAGAGATGGAGTTACAGCGTGAAAGGATTTTCGATTGTTCTCGGCAGCTTGCTATCAGCTGCCACTTCCATGGCATTCGCCGCCGATCCCGACTTCAAGGATTACGCCGTCACCCCCGTTTTCAGCGGCCCCAACCATGAACCGGTGCAGCAGGAACAAAGCAACCCGGTCATGGACAGCACCCGGGCGAAGATCCTGCAAGGCAAGGTCAACTTCGCCGGCCATTACATCCTGTACAGGTTCGGCTGTGGCGGCGGCGCCATTTGCGGCGAAGTGCTGGACGCCCAGACCGGTGATGTCGTTGGCGGTCTTCCGAATGCCTACGACGGCAGCACTTTCGACACGACGTATTTGCCCGATAGTCGCTTGATCATCATTTCCGGCGTCACGCTCGATGGCGAAGAAGACGCCCAGGGAAATCGCCTGGAAAACCGTAACCGGGATCGGTACTACGAATTCGTGAACAACGAGTTCCGGCTGCTTGGCATGACCGACGTGGAATCACCGTCGATCGATGAGGAGTGAGTGGATGAATCGTCTTCTTGCGAGCAGCCTTTCGCTGCTGCTCTCGTTTCCAGCATTCGCCGCTCCCAAGGACGCCTACACCCAGCGTGATGTCATGCAATGTGGCGGCGTTGAAGTGGTATTGGTGTCGTCCTGCCGATCCGTGACGGTGGATGCCGCAGAAACCCACCTCATCCCGGTTTGCTCCGATCAGACGATCAACATTGGCGGCAAAGTGTTGCGGCGCAACATCGACAAGGTTTCACAGCTTACGTCTGACGGTAAGAAAGCGAAGATGCTGAGTAACGTGGTTGTGGCGATGGATTGTGTGAAAGGTACCGAGGGCAGTCTTGTTTCGATAGGTGGCTACGGCGGTTGCGGTGCCTGTCCTGAATGGCGCGGGTATTACTCGATGGCGGGGCGATTGGAGCAATACAGCTTTGATAATACCCAGCGCTCATTTGGTTCGAAGGGTTCCTGGGAAGAGCTGATCAAGGCTTATGGCGTGACGAAGAGGCAGTTGCAGTCGGAAAGTCCGTCAGTGAAAAGGATCGTCTATGGGCAGCCTTAAATGGGTGATGATAGTCATGAGCCTGTTCGTTTCTGCCTATGCCTTGGCTGAGAGCATTCAGATCGTCGGGGTTGGCGGGCACATGTTGACGCTGAAGGATAAGAAATGGAGCAGGCCTGCTGCGGAGTTGGCGATCGCCTCGTTTACCGCGAATGGCAAGACTTTCCCACTCTATGTTTCCGACGTTGGTACCGAAACGCATGACAGTTGGCTAAGCCCTGACAAAAAAACAGTGCTGCTTCTTCAGACTCTGTATGGCGTTGTCATTGGTCAAGAGGGTGAAGAGATTCCGACGGAGGAGACGGGTTGCGGTGTCATTTCGATGGAGACCGGTTGCGTACTAAGTGAGCACGTAGCCAGGTTTTGCGACGGCAAGTGGGAGGGCAATCGATGGACCTCCGGTGAGGGGGAGGTTCTTGACCTTGCCTTGACGACACCGTCTCCAAAGGATTTGTTGAATCGAGTCTCAAGTATTGAGATACCGCAATCTCGCGTGGAAGAGCTCGAATTCAATCTTCGCACTATAAGTCCAGACGCCTATATGGCTTGTCACCCACCGGCACGTAATGTTCAAGCTCTCAACGACCTGGCCTTCTACTTGGCCGAGGGCGGTAACGATGAACTTGCATTGAAGTTCTATCGCGGCGTTGAGGCCGTCGGTAAACGCACAGTGCTGATGTTGAACATCGCCGACTCACTCTGGCGCCTTGATCGCAAAGACGAAGCGCAGCGTTATTACAGCCAGTACCGCGACGCGATGAGCGCCGACGGTAAGGCGCAGAAAATACCTCAACGTGCAGTTGAGCGATCCGTTATTCAGGGAATGAAACATTGAACATGTTTGTGCGCTGTATCGCGTTGTCCTTAGGCCTGCTGTCCGCTTCAGCCGTGCTCGCTGAGGACACTTGCAAAGTCATCACCGTGAGCTGGCAGTACGATGAGTGTGTGGAAGCCGACCGCAAGAGTGCCGACGCAAAACTCAATTCCAGCTACAAAAAACTGATGGCGCGATTTGAATCTCGATGGAAGCCTGAGCCTGAACAAGGAAAGGCTTACATGGCTATGGCAAAAGACTCGCAGCGTGCAGCCTTCCTGGATGCGGTCGTTCCGGATGGTCCGAGTGAAGTGGTCGATGTCGCCAAGGTTTCCAGTTCTGCTTCGCAACGATACGGCGATGTGGTGGCTCGTTATGTCACTACGTTTGGTAGCCCCTGCCTCAATGTTCAGATCCTCGCGCCCGAGGGCAATTGGCGGGTGCTCTCCTCAAAACGGTTTTGCAGTTTTAACGGCAAATCGTTTTGGGATGGTTACGCCAGTGCCTTGTTTGAGGATCATGCATTCACTGCGGATGGTTTACAGCTGACGCTCAGCTTGTTCGAGCTTCGTGAGGAGGCAGAGAAGCGCCTCGCCTGTGTAATTCCGATTCAAAACGAGCAAATCAAAGAGCTGAAATGCGGCGCACCTGAGTCATCGTGAAACCATCAGCGTAAATATTTAGAAGATTGATCATCAGGGAAGTGATCGGAATTGAACAGGCTCTTAAGTTGTTTTGGTGTGCTCGGGCTTATCGTCGGCTTGTCGACTCAGCCGGCATCGGCAAGTGACCCTCAAACCATCGGTGAACTGCATCCTCCGGTGGTTGCTTCGTTGGGTGATCAAAAGATCACGGTGTTCTTTTTGAAGAACAACCTCAAGGGTCAGGTCAGGGGCGTGCATGTGCCAGGTGCCGAGATTTTCTACGCGCCCATGAATGCGGTGAAACCTACGCTGAATTATGTGTGGAAGGTTGAGGATGAACAAATTGCCTCGGTGTTCTTCTTCGAGCGCAAATTCCCTGAGCGAGCGGGGAAGTCCATGTTTGTCCTGACAAAACACAAAGTTCTGGACGAACATTTCGAAGGAGATTCCTATTCGGTGCTGGAACTTCCACTCTTCAAGGACGGCGATCACTTGGCTTTGCAGTTCTTTCGGGGTGACCTGCCAGATCCTGAGTTACAGAACTGCCTTGACGGTATCAATCGGGAAGATGGCGTAGAAGTCGAGTGTGCTTACAAGGATGCGGCGAGCATCAAGAAGTACTTGGCGGATCTGGATGGAAGGATGATTTCGGACTCGAAACTGGATCAGGGCAACCGTCAGAAGCCACTCAAAACTGATGGTGACAAGGCCAGTGTCGCTTGCCCCTCACCCAACTTTTCAACGTTCCTCTCAACTTTCTCTGAACGCGCAGAGGTGCAGAAATCCTTCGTCCGGCAGCCGCTGAAAATGGTCACGACTGTGGCCGGTGATCCCGAGCCCGAGATGCAAAAAAGCAGCCTCAGCGGCGATCAGCTCAAGTTCCCGATCATTCCGGATCTGGCGAAGCGAGAGGCCCAGGGCCTGACGTTGACCGTCAAGGAAGAGCAGGGTGATCACGCCGTCGCCATCCTGCAGAAACCGGATACCGATTATGTCTTCGAGTATCGGTTTGCCCGTGGGCCATGCTGGCAGCTTGAAGAAGTGATGGATTACTCGCTTTGAAACAGGTGGCAAGTTGAAAAGATTAGGTTTGATTGCGTTATTGATGTGTTCTTTCTCTGCGGTGGCGGCGCCGATGTTCCCGTCTCTCACGTCGTGCAGGGATGCTGACAGCGACTGTGCGCTGGCGCTGAAAGACAACTTTCTGGTGGACGCACATTCCGGGCAGCGCCTTTCCGAGACGGCGGAGCCGGCAGGGGCGATGAGTGACTTCTGGCTGTATCGAGATGGCGAGCGCTACATCCTTCAGGAAGAAAATTACTCCCAGGCGAAGTCGCGCCGTTGGCTGGTTTTCACCTATGACAGCGGCAAAGTGGTGCTCGACGGCGCTTATGTTTTCTCGATCGACATTGATATGAACACCGGGCCCTACTGGCATGGCTACGACTGCCGAGGTGATGCCAAGCCGTTCGCCGTGCCTACGAAAGACTCGTTCAGTGAAGTCGCTTTGGATGCGTTATGCGGGGAGGCCGAAGGCTGGGTCGTCTCGGGCGGGGATACCAAGGTGCCGGTGTCGGCCAAAGGGCTGGCCGTCAGTGTTCCCGTTTATCACGCCCGCAACCGCGATGGTTCAGCGATTTACCTGTTCACTGAAAGCGATGATCCGGATCTTTCGAAGCTGGTTTGCCTGTCCAACTGTGCTGATGTCGCTCAAACGCCGGAGCGCGTTTCGCAGGAGACGGCGCTGTTGAAGGGCGGGCAGGATGGAACGTTGTGCTCGGATGACGAAGACATCTACTTCAGCTGTCCGCTGGAGGGCGGCAAGACGGTTTCTGTTTGTGCGCGGGAAAATAGCAAGCCCACGACCGGTTCTGTTCAGTATCGCTACGGTGTGCCGGGGAACATCGAGATGGTCTACCCCAAGAACGCTATGCCACCCAAGGGAAAGTTCTTTGTTGTAGATGCGTCGGAAGGCAGCGTGAACCTGAACATCATCAAGTTCAAAAGCGGTGCGTACACCTACCTCGTTAGTCAGGCCTTCGTGAGTTTTCTGACAGTGCTCAAGGAGGACAAAGTTGTATTCCGGCAGTCCTGTAATGCCGGTGGTCATGCTTACGTACATCGGTTGGCGGATTTCGGACTAGAGAAGGCCCCAAAAAGCGCAGAGGACTTTCGCTAGTTGCTGTTGCCGAAGAATGGAAGAGGGGACTCAACGTCCCCTTTTTTCCGCCCGCAATTCAGCTACGGCTTGGCGTGATACTCCCGAAACTCAATGTGATCGAGCGTGCCTTCCACCATCAACCGTACGCCGTCCGCCATTCTGCTCAGGCCCAGTGCCATTGAGCGGCGGGGGCCGTCGAGGTCGTCGGCCAGGTTGGCGGCGAAGGCGCTGATGGACAGGAGGTCTTCGGAGGCGTTGGCCATGAGGGCTTCGGCGTCGGCGTTGGGGCAGAGGGCGAACAGGCCGCCCAGGCGTTTGGGGCGTGGGGCGGTGGGTTTGAAGTGGTGGTCGAGGGCGCGTTCGGCGGCTTCGTGGAGTTTCTTTGAGTCTGGGAATTCGTAAGGGGAAACTTCTTCGTCAGTGAAGGTTGGGTCGATCATCGGTGTAAATCCTTTTGAGTTGGAAAGATTTGCTCCGGTTTTCGGACTTGCACATCCGGTCACCGATTTTGCGGTGACGGAAAGAGGTTATCGATGAACTCCGAACACGCCTAGTTCACGGACAGCACCGCAGTTTGAAGGACATTTCCCAAGGATTTGCGAGGTAGAGGAACAAGAAACCACAGCCTTCTGCAGCTCCTACAGGAATGTGTTTCTTCAGGTGTAGGACGGGGGGATGGTGTGACGCGGAGCGTCACGGGAGGCATTCCCACGCGGAGCGTGGGAAAGATCAGGTTGTGGGGCGTAAATCGTGACTTGGCAGTCATCATGCGAGAAAAGACCTGCATCGTCTTCTATCAATCCAGAATAGTGGCGAATCCGTCCGAATCCCTTACACTCCCCCAGCCGTTCATTTCCCTTTTGAGGCTGTGCGCATGAAATTTCGTTTTCTTCTGTGGATGCTGGGTCTGTTGATGGGTAAGGCCAGTCGGACAAATCCTGCGTTCCAGCAGCAGTTGGGTGACAAGGATCTGGTGTTTCAGCTACAGACTCTGGACGGGAAAGTGGCGCGGCATTTCGTGGTGAAGGACCAGCGCATTACCAGCAAGTCCGGGGTGGTAGCGGAGCCGGCGTTTGCGATTGCCTTCAAGGATGCGGCGTTCGGGTTTGCCACGATGCAGGCGAAGAACAAGCAGTTGGCGTTCATGCAGGGGATTCAGGACAAGTCGATCCAGCTGAAAGGGAATCCGGCGCTGGTGATGTGGTTTCAGGGGTTGATGAAGTATTTGAAGCCGAGGAAGGCCAAGCCGAAGTCATAGGGCTTTCAGGCAGCTTGTCGGGACTGGCCTGCCTCTTCAGCTTTCGGGCTCGGGAGGCTCGGCGTCCAGGGGTTGGGCCCGGTATGTCTTGTAGATCTGCTGGACTTTCGGGTTGTCCAGCTTCTCGTAAGCGATGTCTTCCTTGTCCAGGCCATCCAGGCCTCTGATGCCACTGATGGTCTCTGGCCATTCGTCACGACTGGATATATCGACTACGAACGGGTTGAGGTAGTTATCGAGATGCCTTTCGCGAGGTTCTCGGATCTCGTCGCTGAGTGCCCGCAAGTAGTCGTCTTTGTTTGTTCTTGACCAGTCGATGGCGAACCCGGCTCGATAACAGAGTTCCATGAAGACCAATAGAATCGCGCGTCCATTGCCGTCCAGGAAGGGGTGTGCGAAAGCCAGTTGGCCCATCACTCCACCGGGATGGTCTCTGAAGCGTTTTTTGTCTGATGCGAGCTTGAGTGCATAGTCGACAGACATTTTGATGGAGTCCGGGCGCTCGAAGACTGTGCTGCGAGGGTCGTCGAAAGAGCCCTTGAAGACCGCCAGATGGGGGACGAGCTCGTTCCGGTCTTTTCCTGCCCAGTGATAGAAGTCTGAGAACAGGATCTCGTGAACCTTGAGTACAGTCTGGTAATCGATTGGCTTTTTCTTGGCCAGATAGGCAAGCGCCTCTTCGATACTCAATTCGAACGAAAGATGCTCTGACTCTTTTACTTCAACGGGATCTTTCAGTTGCAGCGAGTTTTGAAGATATCCAGCCGTGTCGAAGTCGCCGAACGGATCAAAAGTCATGCGCTACGTTTCTGTGCGCGCCTTTCTTGAAGATAGCGCCCTTGGAGCGCCAGGATTTCAGATTTGCTCAGAACGCCTTTTCGCTTGAGATTGACGAGCAACTGTTCGATGCCATCCAGCTCGACGACATCGCCAGACAAGCGGGTAATCCCCACGGCCATACGACTCATGCCGTCACGACTGGCTGTAACCTTGTTGTCTTTGGCAAGCTTGCGCACTTCGCTCGCAACGCTGACAGCATCTGTTTGGGTCATCGGAAATTCCTCTGAATGCCGTCAAATCATAGCAGGGCGCTTGTTTGCTGTCGTTGCTGGCAAAGTGGCCGAAATCTGTGGAGCCAGGGCCCTATCTGCAATCAAAACAGGCCCTGGTTGACGTTCCGAAGAATGCTTTAAGCCTGGCTGAACTGCGAAGCCAGTTCCCGCAGCAGCACTTCCGCCTCAAGCACTTTGCTGACCACATCATTGGCCTTGTCGCGGCTCAGGCCAACGCGTTCCAGCAGCGCATCCGGAATGCCTTCATCCGGGCCGGAGCCGATCCCGCGACTGCGCAGCAGGCGCACGGCCAGGCAGACGAGGTTCGGGTATTCGGCGTAGGCGCCGTCGTAGTTCGGGTCGTGCTGGAAGCGCAGGGCGGTGGCCAGTTCGTCCGGCATGTCCCAGTAGCGCATCAGCCAGGAGCCGATCTGTTCGCGGCTGATGCCCAGCAGGTGTTGCTCGACATAGCTGTGGCACAGGTGCGGGTTGACCTCCAGGTGGCGGCAGATCAGTGAGAAGTGCGGCGGGAACACGTGGGCCAGCAGCAGGTAGCCGAAGTTGTGCAGCAGGCCGGCGAGGTAGGTCAGGCCGGATTCCGGGCGCTGGGCACGCGGCATGGCGCGGGTCAGGCCTTCGATGACGGCGGCGGTGTAGATCGACTGCTGCCAGTACGGCGTGGTGTGCTGCGGGTGGTCTTTCGGCAGGCTCAGGGTCTTGCCGAGGGCCAGGCCCAGCGCCAGGTTGATCACCAGATCGAAGCCCAGCACGCGGACGATCGCGTCTTCCACCGAACGGATCTTGCCCGGCGACGCGTAGTACGGCGACGCCGCCCAGCTCACAACTTGCGCGGCCAGTGCCGGGTCGGTTTCGACCACGCCGGTGATGTCGTCGATGGTGGCGTTGGGGTCGACGCGCAGTTTGATGATTTTTTGCGCGGTTTCGGCCAGCGGCGGAATCTCGATGGTCGCTTCCAGACGCTGCTGGATGCGCCGCGCGGTGAACGCTTGCACGGCTTGGGTGATTTCCTCGCGGTCATCGTCCGGGCGGTCGAGGTTCGGGCGGATGCTGCTCAGGGCTTCGCCGAAGTTGGCGGCGCTGGCCTTGGTCAGCATGGTCTTGAAGTCTTCGCTGGCGATTTCCAGCAGCAGACCCGGCTCGCCGGAGTTGATCAGCAACTTCGGCTCGCGCAGCAGGCCTTCTTCGTAGAGGCACGGCGAGCTGGTCAGCGCCGGCAGGCCCGGCAACAGGCTCAGGCTGTGTTTGCCGAGCATCTTTTCCAGGCGCTCGGTGGACACGGCGGTCAGGCGACGGCCCGTCAGCTCGGCGAGGCGGTTGAGATCCAGCAACTGGCTCTGTGGAAACAGCACCATCAGCGCACCGACCGCGTCGTCCAGCAACACGGCCTGCACTTTGCGCGAGGCATTGAGGCCGTGGTGGTCGAGCACTTCTTCGTAGGCGACGCCCAGCTTGTTGAGCAGCAGCCGAATAACAGACGGAGCGTGCGGTGATTCGGGGGCGAGAGCAGCTTCGGTCATGGTCTGTATCCGTTTTTGAAACAATTGCAGGAGTATAACCAGCTTGGTTGGAACGAGCTGTCAGAAACTGCGACGGTGCTCACACTTGGCCGTATTGCTGCCCGTGTCGCAGCCAGCGGTCGAGCAACGGGCTGACGTGGGTAGGCCAGCGTTCGAGCAAGGCCTGGGCGGCATCACGCACGGCGGGCAGCAGATCGGCGTCGCGCATCAGGTCGGCGACCTTGAATTGCAGCAGGCCGGTCTGGCGGGTGCCGAGCATTTCGCCGGGGCCGCGCAGTTCGAGGTCTTTTTCGGCGATGACGAAACCGTCGTTGGTCTCGCGCATGATGCCCAGGCGCTGGCGGCCGATCTGCGACAGCGGCGGATGGTAGAGCAGCACGCAATGGCTGACCGCGCTGCCCCGGCCGACCCGACCGCGCAGCTGGTGCAACTGCGCAAGGCCCAGGCGCTCGGGGTTTTCGATGATCATCAGGCTGGCGTTGGGTACGTCCACGCCGACTTCGATCACGGTGGTGGCGACCAGCAGTTGCAGGTTGCCGGCCTTGAATTCGGCCATGACGGCGGCTTTCTCGGCGGGTTTCATGCGGCCGTGGATCAGCCCGACTTTCAACTCGCCGAGGGCGGCGGTCAGGTCTTCGAAGGTGGTTTCAGCAGCCTGACAGGTCAGCTCTTCGGACTCTTCGATCAGCGTGCACACCCAATAGGCCTGACGACCTTCGGCGCAGGCGCTGCGCACCCGTTCGATGACTTCGACGCGGCGGGTGTCGGTGACCAGCACGGTGTTGACCGGGGTTCGGCCGGGCGGCAATTCGTCGAGGATCGAGGTGTCGAGGTCGGCGTAGGCGCTCATCGCCAGCGTCCGCGGAATCGGCGTGGCGGTCATGATCAATTGATGCGGACACATGCGCCCGCCAACGCCTTTCTGCCGCAGCGCCAGACGTTGCTGCACGCCGAAGCGGTGTTGTTCGTCGATGATCACCAGCGCCAGATTCTTGAACTGCACTTCGTCCTGGAACAGCGCGTGGGTGCCGACCACCATCGGCGTGCCGCTGGCGATCTGTTCCAGCGCGGCGACGCGGTTCTTGCCCTTGAGCTTGCCGGCCAGCCACGCCACGTCGATGCCCAGCGGTTCGAGCCAACGCTTGAAGGTGATGCAGTGCTGCTCGGCGAGGATCTCGGTCGGCGCCATCAGCGCAACCTGGTAGCCAGCCTCCAGCGCTTGCAGCGCGGCGAGGGCGGCGACCACGGTTTTACCCGCGCCGACGTCGCCCTGAATCAATCGCAGCATCGGTTCGTGCTGGCTGAGGTCGTAGGCGATTTCGTTGCCGACCCGCTGTTGCGCGCCGGTCGGATTGAAGCCGAGGTTGGCCAGGTATTTCGCCGGTAGCTTGGTGGCTTTCGGCATCGCCGGCGCGCGCAGGGAGCGCATGCTTTCGCGCAGGCGTTGCTGCGATAGCTGGTGAGTCAGCAGTTCTTCGAAAGCCAGGCGATGCTGGGCCCAGTGATGACCGAGGGCGAGTTCGTCGACGTCGGCATCGGCGGGCGGGTTGTGCAGGTAGCGGATCGCGTCGGCCAGCGGCGCCAATTGGTAGTCGCGGGCCAGTTCGGTCGGCAACCAGTCGGGCAGGGTGGATGGCTTAAGCAGGGTCAACGTCTGCATGCACAACTGACGCAGACGCGCCTGGGTCAGGCCTTCGGTCAGCGGGTAGACCGGGGTCAGAGTTTCATCCACCGGCGGCGGTTCGTCGCCGTTGATGGCGCGGTATTCCGGGTGGTAGATCTCCAGCCCCGAGGCGCCGGGACGGGCTTCGCCGTAGCAGCGAATCCGCGTGCCGCGCTTGAGACCTTCTTTCTGCGCATTGCTGAAGTGGTAGAAGCGCAGGCTCAAGCCGCCGGTGCCGTCCTGCAAGCGCACGACGAGGCTGCGGCGCCGGCCCATGACCACGTCGGCGCCGCTGACGGTGCCTTCGACCACGGCGTCCTGCCCCGGCCGCAACGCGCCGATCGGCACCACGCGGGTGCGATCCTGATAACGCAGTGGCAGGTGAAACAGTACGTCCTGGAGGTTTTCCAGGCCGACCTTGGCCAGTTTCTCGGCCATGGCTTCACCGACACCCTTGAGTGCGGTGACCGAGACCTGCGACAGCTCCGTCATGACGCTGGCTTAACCGGCCGTGACCGGCGCGGCAGGCTTGGCGACCGAGCACAGGCGAATGGAGTCGGCGAGGATCTCGATGGCTTTCGGCCGTGGGAAGCTCGCGCGCCAGGCGATGGCCACAGTGCGGAACGGCACTGGTGCCGACAGCGGGCGCACTTCGATCACGCCAGGGGCGTAGTGGTGACTGTCAACCGCCGACAGCGGCAGGATCGAGATGCCCAGACCGGACGCGACCATGTGGCGAATGGTTTCCAGCGAGCTGGATTCGACCGTGGTGTGCTTGGCGCCGTCGTTGCCCTTGGTCAGGGTCGGGCAGGCTTCCAGCACTTGATCGCGGAAGCAGTGACCTTCGCCGAGCAGCAGCAGGCTCTTGTCGTTGAGCAGGGCGGCGTCGATGGATTCTTTCTGGGTCCACGGGTGCTGGGCCGGCATCAGGACGTAGAACGGCTCGTCGTAGAGTTGCAGGGTCAGCACGTCGGCTTCGTTGAACGGCAGGGCGATGATGATCGCGTCCAGCTCGCCGTTGCGCAGTTTGTCGCGCAGCACGTGGGTGAAATTTTCTTCGATGTACAACGGCATCTGCGGGGCGACCCGGTGCAGTTGTGGAATCAGGTGCGGGAACAGGTAGGGGCCGACGGTGTAGATCGCGCCGACTTTCAGCGGGGCGGTCAGCTGGTTCTTGCCGGCCTGGGCCAGTTCGCGGATGCCCTGGGCCTGCTCCAGCACTTTCTGCGCCTGGGCGACGATGCCTTCACCGACCGGGGTCAGGCGCACGGCGCTTTTGCTGCGCTCGAAAATCAGCACACCGAGTTCGTCTTCAAGCTTTTTCACGCCCACCGACAGGGTCGGCTGGCTGACGTGGCAACGCTCGGCCGCGTGGCCGAAATGCTGCTCTTGGGCGAGGGTAACGATGTAGCGTAATTCTGTGAGAGTCATAGCAAGCGTCCATGAAGATGCGGGCCAAGCATACCGGCTGCAATCGATAGACGCACGTTATCAGACTGAGTGATGAATGCGACACCGGGCAATGCCGGTTTGCCGTGGATGGATAAGCGAAAGGCACCCTGCGGTGCCTTTTTGGCTGGATCAGGCCGGGCTTCGCGAGTGCGAATCAGCGGCGGCGCTCCAGCGAGTACACAAACGGCGCAACAATTTCGATCGCGCCATTGGTCAGCATGTCCGCCGGTGGCTTGGGCAGCGGCTGGGCGCGGCGGATCATTTCCAGGGTGGCCCGGTCCAGATCGGCGTTGCCGGAGCGGCCCACCAGTTCGAACGACAGCACGTTGCCTTCGCCATCGACCACGAAACGCAACCGGTTCAAGCCTTCCTTGCCCCGTGCCTGAGCACTGGCCGGGTACTTCTTGTACTTGGCCAGATGCGCGAGCAGGGTGCCTTGCCAGCTGGCCTTTGCGGCCAATTGTGCAGGCGACGGGCCCGGTGCAGGCTGGGCGGATTTCTCCGTCGGGGCCTGAGTCGGCTGGGTATCGGCCGGCTTCTCTTCGGACGGTTTCTCCTTCGGCGGATCGGGCAGTTTCTTCTCGATCGGCTTCGGCGGTTTGGGTTTCGGCTTGGGCTTGGGTTTGGGCACCGCGATCTCGGCTTTCGGCGCTTCGGCCAGTTTCGGGATCGGCAGTTCCTCAACCGGAGCCGGTGGCTGCGGTGGTGTGACGACTTTCGGCGGTGCAGGCGGTGGCGGGGCTGGAACCGGTGCCAGCTCGACCATCATTGCCTGCGGCGGCAATTCGATGGGCGGGCGGACGTTCCAGTTCAGCGCCAGCGCGATGGCCAGCGCGTGAACACCCAGCACCACGGCCAGGCTACCGCTGTAACGCGTCAGCTTATGGCGCGTGGTGATCATTTCTTGACTGCGCTCTCGAGTCCGACCAGACCGACCTTCAGGTAACCGGCAGCGCGCAGGTTATCCATCACGCTCATCAGGTCGCCGTAATCCACGCCTTTATCGGCCTGAAAGAAGATCGTCGTGTCTTTCTTGCCCTGAGTCTTGGCGTCGAGGACTGCGCCGAGGGTTTCGGCTTTCACTTCGTCATCGCCAATGAACAGGCGCTGGTCAGCCTTCACGCTGAGGAACACCGGTTTCTCCGGCCGCGGCGCCGGTTTGGCGGTCGAGGCAGGCAGGTCAACCTTGATGTCCACGGTGGCCAGCGGCGCGGCCACCATGAAGATGATCAACAGCACCAGCATCACGTCGATGAACGGCGTGACGTTGATTTCGTGGTTCTCGGCCAGATCGTCGTCTGCGCCTTCTTTCAAATGCAGGCCCATGGCCGATTACCCCACTTTCACCATGTGCGGTTGCGAGCTGTTGCGCTCAGGCTGGTGGTCGAGGTCGCGGCTGACCAGCAGCAGCACCTGAGCCGACGCATCGGACACCTGAGCCTTGTAACCGGCGATGGAGCGGGCAAAGACGTTGTAGATGACCACGGCAGGAATCGCGGCTACCAGACCCAGTGCGGTAGCCAGCAGCGCTTCAGCGATACCCGGTGCTACGACGGCAAGGTTGGTGGTCTGGGTTTTGGCGATGCCGATGAAGCTGTTCATGATGCCCCACACGGTACCGAACAGGCCGACGAACGGTGCGGTGGAACCGATGGTGGCGAGGACGCCGGTGCCGCTGCTCATGTTGCGGCCACAGGCGGCAACCAGACGCTCGAGGCGGAAGCTTACGCGTTCCTTGATGCCTTCTTTTTCGCGGGCATTGGCGGACAGGCGCATTTCTTCGAGCGCGTCGTGCACCAGCAGGTTGGCCAGCGTGCCTTCTTTCGCGGCGGTGGCGCTGGCTTCCTTGAGGGAAGCGGCTTTTTTCAGGTGAGCGATTTCACCGCGCAGACGGCGTTTGGCGCCCATCAACTCGAAGCCCTTGGCGATCCAGATGGTCCAGGTGATGATCGAGGCGATGGCCAGACCGATCATCACGGCTTTAACGATGACGTCGGCGTTCTGGTACATGCCCCATGGCGACAGGTCGTGGGCCATGCCCAGGGTGTTGTCGGCTTCGAGGACTTCCGGCGCGTCGGCGGCGCTGGCGTCTACGGCCTGTACCGGGTCGGTCGCGGCAGGTGCGGCGGCCGGAGCGCTCTGCTCGGTGGCGGCTGGCGCGGCCGGGGTTTGTGCGTCAGCGAAGGCGGCGGCTGGCGCCAGCATCAGGCTGACCAGCAGGGCAGCCACGGCGCTCCAGGCGCGAGGTCGGTTGGTTGGCGAAGCGGAGTTTTGAATGCGTGTCATGCTGGCCGGACCTGAGATAGAAAAACGGTAATGCTCTTCCAGGCCTCGTGAGGCCGAGAACAAAAGTGGCGTGCATTATTGCAAGTAATTCTTGTTAACAAAAGTAATAGAGTTGCTTTTTTTCCTTGATTGCTAGCCGCTCGTCCCTTGCCGAGGCTAGTCTGTCGCTTTCCGATGGGAGATTTTTGATGTCCGCGCCTTCTGTTTTGATCGCCGGTTGTGGTGATGTCGGCAGTCGTCTGGCCACGCAATTGCTGGCTGCCGGCTTCCAGGTCTACGGCCTGCGCCGTGATATTTCACGTTTGCCGGACGGCGTTATCGGTGTGGCCGGTGACTTGTTCAATGAGGATTGCCCCGAGACGTGGCCGGTGGGCGCTATCGATTACCTGGTGTATAGCGCGGCGGCTACTGATCACGATGAAGCCGGTTATCGCGCGGCTTATGTGCAGGGTTTGCAGCATGTGCTGGGTTGGCTGAACGATTACGGTCAGGAGCCTGAGCGGTTGCTGTTTGTTTCCAGCAGCAGTGTTTACGGGCAGCAGAACGGCGAATGGGTCGATGAAAAATCCGAAACCGTCGCCGCTGGTTATTCCGGCCGGGTGATGCTGGAGGCCGAGCAGGTTGCGCTCAACAGCGGCATTCCAGCGAGCATCGTGCGCCTGACGGGTATTTATGGCCCCGGCCGTGAGTGGCTGCTGACTCAGGTGCGGCGTGGTTATCGGGTGGCGGTCGATCCGCCGCTGTATGGCAATCGTATTCATGCCGATGACGCGGCGGGGTTGATGTCGTTCTTGCTGGAGGCGGATCGCAAGGGCGTGACGCTGGATGACATCTATATCGGCGTGGACGATGCGCCGGCGCCGCTGGCCGAAGTGGTGGCGTGGCTGCGTGAGTATTTGAGTGTCACCGAGTGGTCGGAAGACGAGAGCGTGCGTCGCACCGGCAGCAAACGTTGCAGCAATGCCCGGGCGAAGGCGCTGGGTTGGGTGCCGAAGTATCCGAGTTATCGCGAGGGGTATGGCGCGATTCTTGAGGGGCGCTGCTGACTTTCAGGCATTACACAGTAAATGTGGGAGCGAGCCTGCTCGCGATGAGGTCATAACATTCAACATTGATGCTGACTGTCAGACTGCTATCGCGAGCAGGCTCGCTCCCACATGGGATCTCTGTAGCTTCAGAGGCTGGTTACTGTTTTTCGAGCAACCACTTGCGCTCACCCGGGGTGAACTGCGGTTGTTCATCCGCCAATGCCGTGTTCACGGCCTGCAGGATTTCCAACTCTTTGCCCTTGCGCACAAAGATCCAGTTGTTGCCCTGACCGTTCTGCTGCAACCACATGCTGTCGTTGCCGCTGCTCATCGACGCGCAATCGCCTGCGAGGCACAGCGCATAACGATCGGCACCCGGCAGGCCGGAGACTTGGCCGTCAGCCTGGAACTGCACGGTGGCGCCTTCGCCCTGGCCGCTGGTGATCGTCCAGTTGCCGCCCAGATAGGCGGAATACAGCGCGCGTTCGAAGCTGGCGCCAATCGGTGCGCCTTCCGGCACCGGAATCTGCGCGCGGTCGAAGACCTGTTCCGGTTCGTTTTCGTTGGCGGCTTGTTGCAGTTGACCACCGTCACGTTTCAGCTCGCTGGCGGAGCTGCCATAGAAGTCGACTTTCCAGGCACCGGACTGTTCGCCGAGCAAGCGACCTTCGACGTTTTCGAAACCGTTGGTGTAGCGGGCCTGGCCGGCCTTGGTGTTGACGTCCCACTCCAGGTTCGGGCCGTAAGCCTGAAGCGCTTCGCGCAGGGGGCCGCCCTTGGCAGCGGCATCGATGGCGACCTGATTGATCCAGGTGCCGCTGATGTCACGGTCGGCAGGGTTGCTGGCGCAACCGCCGAGGAAAATGGCGAGCAGCGAGAGAGCAAGCGCTTTGCGCATGGTGGAATCCTTTCAAAACCTTTTCTTTACCGCAGAGCAGTCGGCGCGGCGTGAGGCCGCGCCGTGCGCATTACTCGATGACCAGAATGGCATCCATTTCAACCTGCGAACCCTTTGGCAGGGCTGCCACGCCGATGGCGGCGCGCGCCGGGTACGGCTGGTCGAAGTACTTGCCCATGATCTCGTTGACCTTGGCGAAGTGGCTCAGGTCGGTGAGGAAGATGTTCAGCTTGACGATGTCCTTGAACGAACCGCCGGCGGCTTCGGCCACGGCTTTCAGGTTCTCGAATACCTGGACGGTCTGGGCTTCGAAGCCTTCGACCAGTTCCATGGTTTTTGGATCGAGGGGAATCTGACCCGACATGTAAACGGTATTACCGGCCTTGATCGCCTGGGAGTAAGTACCGATGGCGGCAGGGGCCTTGTCGCTGGTGATAACAGTCTTGGTCATGTATGACTCCTTGTAATGTTTGAGTTATGCACGCATGCGGGTGATGCGGATCACCCCGGTCAGGGCGCGCAGTTTCTTGATCACGCGGGCCAGGTGCACACGGTCGTGGACGCTGACCACCAACTGGACAACGCTGATGCGACCATCGCGTTCGTCCATGCTGATTTTCTCGATATTGCCGTCGGCTGCGTTGACGCTGCTGGCCAGCAGCGCGATCAGGCCGCGCTGATGTTCCAGCTCGACGCGCAGTTCGACGTTGAATTCGCCGGTGACATCCTTGGCCCATGAGAGCTGGATGCATTTTTCCGGGTTGTGCCTGATTTCGCTGATGTTGCGGCAGTTGTCCAGGTGCACGACCATGCCTTTGCCCGCCGACAGGTGACCGACAATCGGGTCGCCCGGGATCGGCGTACAGCATTTGGCGTAGCTGAGGACCAGGCCTTCGGTGCCGCGAATCGCCAGCGGGCCTTCCGGACTTGGCAGTTGTTCGCCTTCGCCGAGCAGGCGGCGCGCCACGACATAGGCCATACGGTTGCCCAGTCCGATGTCTTCGAGCAGGTCTTCGATCAGTTCGAGGCGGTACTCGGTAAGCATCGCCTTCACGCGTTCGGCCGGGATCTGTTCCAGTGCGCTGTCGAAACCGTTGAGCACCTTGTTCAGCAGGCGTTCGCCGAGGCTGATGGATTCGGAGCGGCGTTGCAGTTTCAGCGCGTGGCGGATATGGGTTCGCGCCTTGCCGGTGACCACGAAGTTGAGCCACGCCGGGTTCGGCCGTGCGCCGGGAGCGCTGACGATCTCGACCGTGGAGCCGCTTTGCAGCGGTTCGGACAGCGGCGCGAGACGACGGTTGATCCGGCAGGCGATGCAGCTGTTGCCGACGTCGGTGTGCACCGCGTAGGCAAAGTCGACCGCCGTGGAGCCTTTGGGCAGCTCCATGATCCGGCCTTTGGGCGTGAACACGTAGACCTCGTCCGGGAACAGGTCGATCTTCACGCTCTCGATGAATTCCAGCGAGTTGCCGGCACGTTGCTGCATTTCCAGCACGCCTTTGACCCACTGACGGGCGCGGGCATGAGTGCCTTTCGGCTGCTCGTCGCCGCTGGATTTGTACAGCCAATGGGCGGCGATGCCGTTGTTGGCCATCTCTTCCATTTCGCGGGTGCGGATCTGGATCTCGATCGGTACGCCGTGCATGCCGAACAGCGTGGTGTGCAGGGACTGATAGCCGTTGGCCTTGGGGATCGCGATGTAATCCTTGAAGCGCCCCGGCAACGGTTTGTACAAATTATGTACGGCACCCAGCACGCGGTAGCAGGTGTCGACCTTGTCGACGATGATCCGGAACGCATAGACGTCCATGATCTCGTTGAAGGCCCGACGCTTGCCGCGCATTTTCTTGTAGATGCCGTAAAGGTGTTTCTGGCGACCGCTGACTTCACCCTGGATGCCGTCGATGGCGAGGCAGTGGCCAAGGGATTCTTCGATCTTGTTGACGATTTCCTTGCGGTTACCCCGGGCGCGCTTGACCGCCTGGGAGATACGCGCGGAACGCATCGGGTGCATCGCCTTGAAGCCGAGGTCTTCGAACTCGATGCGGATCGCGTGCATGCCCAGCCGGTTGGCGATGGGGGCGTAGATCTCGAGGGTTTCCTTGGCGATGCGTCGGCGTTTTTCGCCGGACAGCACTTCCAGCGTACGCATGTTGTGCAGACGGTCGGCGAGCTTGACCAGTATCACGCGAATGTCGCGCGCCATGGCCATGGCCATCTTCTGGAAGTTTTCAGCCTGGGCTTCGGCCTTGGTCTCGAAGTTCATCTGGGTCAGTTTGCTGACCCCGTCGACCAGTTCGGCCACGGTTTCACCGAACTGCGCTTGCAGCGCCTCTTTGGCGATACCGGTGTCTTCGATCACGTCATGCAGCATCGCGGCCATCAGGCTCTGATGGTCCATGTGCATGTCGGCAAGAATATTCGCCACCGCAAGAGGATGCGTGACGTACGCCTCGCCGCTGCGGCGGCGTTGGCCGTCGTGGGCTTGTTCGGCGTAGAAATACGCTCGGCGGACCAGGTTGACCTGGTCGTTGCCGAGGTAGGTCGATAAGCGATCGGCGAGGGCGTCTATGCTCGGCATGATGTCTCCTGCCGTAAGCTGTGATCCCGCGCCGTGCTACGTCGACCAGGCATAGGCTTAGACGGCCTCGTTGGACTCGTCCTCGAACGCAGCGAAGACCGGGTCTTCGTGGACGATTTCCTGCTCGGCGATGAACTCGTAGCTCATCAGGCCTTCAGCGATTTCACGCAGCGCAACTACGGTCGGTTTGTCGTTTTCCCACTGAACCAGGGGCTCTTTGCCGCCGGTGGCCAGTTGACGGGCACGCTTGGTAGAGAGCATGACCAGCTCAAAGCGGTTTTCCACGTGTTCTAGGCAGTCTTCAACGGTTACGCGGGCCATGGTATTCCTCGGAGCGAATGCAATATGCGCGCTGCCCGGTTGGGCGAGCGGACTCAACAGTTTAAAAAATCACCAGCGATTAGGGAAGCGCTGATTTTTTGACCAGACTCTTCAACGCGCTGCAAGTGCCAATGTAAAGCCCTTGCAGCGGTTTTGGGAAGTGCTGTTTCAGCCGAGCAATTCAGCCAGCAATTTGCCGAAACGCACTTGCTGACGTTTCTGTTGCAGCTGATTGGCGCGGAAAATCGCCTTCAGATCGTCCAGCGCGTGGGCGAAATCATCGTTGATGATCAGGTAGTCGTACTCGACGTAGTGGCTCATCTCGCTGACCGCTTCACGCATCCGGCCGTCGATGATGTCGTCGCTGTCCTGGCCACGGTTGGTCAGGCGCTGGTGCAGGGCCTGCAGCGATGGCGGCAGAATGAAGATCGAACGGGCCTGCGGCATTAGCTTGCGCACTTGCTCGGCGCCTTGCCAGTCGATTTCCAGAATCAGGTCGTGGCCTTCGTCCAGGGTCTGCTGCAGACGGCTTTGCGAGGTGCCGTAGAAGTTGCCGAAGACTTCGGCGCGTTCGAGGAAATCGCCGTGCTCGCCCATCTTCACGAACTCTTCGCGGGTCACGAAGTGATAGTTCACGCCGTCCACTTCGCCCGGGCGTATGGCGCGGGTGGTGTGGGAAATCGAAACGCGGATTTCCGGGTTGGCGTCGGTCAGGGCCTTGACCAGACTGCTCTTGCCCGCGCCCGAAGGGGCGGAAATGATGTACAGGGTGCCGGTGCTGTGGGTCATGTCGGGGGTAGCCTTACTCAATATTCTGCACTTGTTCGCGCATCTGCTCGATCAACACCTTGAGGTTGACCGCCGCTTGGGTGCTGCGCGGGTCGAAGGCCTTGGAGCCCAGTGTGTTGGCTTCGCGGTTGAGCTCCTGCATCAGGAAGTCCAGGCGCCGGCCGGCGGCACCGCCGGATTTCAGCACCCGGCGAACTTCGATGATGTGGGTGCTCAGGCGATCCAGTTCTTCGGCCACGTCGCTCTTTTGCGCGAGGATGACCATTTCCTGTTCCAGGCGCTGCGGGTCCAGTTCGGCCTTCATGTCGGCGAAACGGTCGAGGACTTTCTGGCGCTGGGTGGCGAGCATCTGCGGAACCAGTTCGCGCAGGGTCACCACATCTTCCTCGATGGAGGTCAGGCGATCGTTGATCAGGCGGGCCAACTCCGCGCCTTCGCGCTCGCGGCCGGCCTTGAGGTCTTTCAGGCCTTGATTGAACAGGGCCAGCGCCTCGGCGTTCAGCGCCTGCGGGTCGGTGGCGTCGGCGACCAGTACGCCTGGCCAGGCCAGCACTTCCAGCGGGTTCAGCGCGGCCGGGTTCTTGATCAGGCCTGCAACGGTTTCGGCAGCAGCGACCAGTTGCGCGGCGCGCTCGCGATCCACCTGCAGCGGCTTGCCGGTGCTTTCCTCGGTGAAACGCAGGGTGCATTCCAGTTTGCCGCGCGACAGGCCCTGGCGCAGGGATTCGCGGACGGCGCCTTCGAGGTCGCGAAACGACTCCGGCAGGCGCAGGTGGGGTTCCAGGTAGCGGCTGTTGACCGAGCGCAGTTCCCAGCTCAGGGTGCCCTGAACGCCGGCTTTTTCGACGCGGGCGAAGGCGGTCATGCTGTGCACCATGGGGTGACCTCGCGATACAGATCGGCGCGAATTGAAGCTCCGCAGCTCGATATCAATGAATTTAAGCCGACTGGCAGCAAAGGCGCAGGATTGTAGCGCAGTGCGGCAGATGCGCCCAAACACACGGTGTGACAAAGGGCTGCAGGCCGTCGGCGAAGCGCGTTTCAGGGCCTTCGGTCGTCGGCCGGATTTTTTAACGAGTGCCCAGGCGCGGTGCGCGGCTCTATAATGCTCCGCAGTTTTCCGTCCCCAGTACAGGTATCTCCTATGAAACGTCCAAGTGGTCGCGCTGCCGATCAGCTCCGCTCGATCCGCATTACCCGCAACTACACCAAACACGCCGAGGGATCGGTACTGGTCGAATTCGGTGATACCAAGGTCATCTGCACCGTCAGCGTCGAAAACGGCGTGCCGCGTTTCCTCAAAGGCCAGGGCCAGGGTTGGCTGACCGCCGAGTACGGCATGCTGCCGCGCGCCACCGGCGAGCGTAACCAGCGTGAAGCGAGCCGTGGCAAGCAGGGCGGTCGTACCCTGGAAATCCAGCGCCTGATCGGCCGCTCCCTGCGCGCCGCGCTGGACATGTCCAAGCTGGGCGACGTCACCCTGTACGTCGACTGCGACGTGATCCAGGCCGACGGCGGTACCCGCACTGCGTCGATCACCGGCGCCATGGTTGCGCTGGTCGATGCACTGAAAGTGATCAAGAAGCGCGGCGGCCTGAAAGGCGGCGACCCGCTCAAGCAAATGATCGGTGCTGTTTCCGTGGGCATGTACCAGGGCGAGCCGGTGCTGGATCTGGACTATCTTGAAGACTCTGCCGCCGAGACCGATCTCAATGTGGTGATGACCAGCACCGGTGGCTTCATTGAGGTGCAGGGCACCGCCGAAGGCGCGCCGTTCCAGCCTGAAGAGCTGAACGCGATGCTGGAGCTGGCGAAGAAAGGCATGAACGAGATCTTCGAACTGCAAAAGGCTGCACTGGCCGACTGAGCAGGTTCGTAACCCGCAAGGAGGACGCAATGAGTGGTGAGCAAGAGTTGCTGCCCAAGCCGAGCCAGGAGGTTCGCCAATGGGCCATGTTTTGTCACTTGTCCGCCTTGCTGGGGATCTGGATTCCGTTCGGCACGCTGATCGGGCCGCTGGTCCTGTGGCAGATGAAGCGCGAGACCGATCCGTTCATCGACGCCCAGGGCAAGGAAGCGCTGAATTTCCAGATCACCGTGGCGATCGCTTCGATGATCTGCTTCGTGCTGATGCTGCTGATTATCGGATTCGTGCTGTTCGGCCTGCTGGCCATTGCGGCGCTGGTGCTGACAATTATCGGTGGAGTGAAAGCCAACGAAGGTTTCCCGTATCGCTATCCGTTCACTTGGCGGTTGATCAAATAGCATCCGGCCGAAAGGTGCATGTTGGAATAATCAATCCGCATATTTAAAAGCCCTGACTTGTCAGGGCTTTTTTGCAACTCAATAAACCTGTAATGCTTGTAGGAATAATCTTTCTGCGATGAGTGGTAGAGGATATTTAATATATTCATCAGCCTTACATTTTTAGTCACAAGTACGTTGCCTTTATGTTGCCGAAGGACATTGGCAGCATGACTTTATGCTTGCTATGGTTGCCGCACGTTATATTCCTTCAGAAATATTTCGATATGTTCAAGCCATCGAAGGCTTTTGAATTCCAGTGTTTCCGGTGTTGAAAAGTTCGCCGGTTCATGAGGCGTATCCAGGGAAAGTTCGCCTCTGAATATATAGCCAAGAATAATCCAGATGATTCAGCTCGATTTCTACGGCACGCTCGTGGCCGCTTCACTCGTACTTCTGCTGGGGCGTGGCCTTGTTGCCCGTGTTGGTGTACTGCGCAATTTCAATATTCCCGAACCCGTTGCGGGTGGGTTGTTGGTTGCGCTGGTTCTTCTGGTATTGCGAGCGCTCGATATAGAAGTTCGTTTCGATACCTCATTGCAGACACCGCTCATGCTGGCGTTTTTTGCCACTATCGGTCTGAGTGCCGATTTCGCCAGTCTCAAGAAGGGCGGTCGCGTAGTCGGAATGTTCTTGTTAGCGGTCATCGGCCTTCTGATTCTGCAAAACGCCATGGGTATCGGACTCGCAAAAGTGCTTGGCCTTGATCCGCT
The DNA here is from genome assembly GCF_002112855.1 of Pseudomonas sp. B40(2017). Classification (NCBI taxonomy): domain Bacteria; kingdom Pseudomonadati; phylum Pseudomonadota; class Gammaproteobacteria; order Pseudomonadales; family Pseudomonadaceae; genus Pseudomonas; species Pseudomonas sp. B40(2017). The sequence continues at coordinate 481,942 of NZ_NEIT01000002.1, read as the reverse complement.
GATGGGGCTGCTGACGGGGTCGATTACCCTGGCGGGCGGTCACGGTACCGGCGCTGCATGGGGCGCGGTATTCAATGAGAAATACGGCCTGGCCTCCGCCTCGGAACTGGCGATCGCCTCTGCGACGTTCGGTCTTGTACTGGGTGGTCTGATAGGCGGTCCGGTTGCTCGTTTACTCATCAAGCGTGTGGAAGTGCCTGGCTGCAACGCCCAGGCGCCGCAAAGCCTGCCACGGGGCTTCGAGCAGCCGAACAAAGAGCGCTCGATCACGCCATTTTCCTTTATCGAAACCCTGGCTCTGATCGCGGTCAGCTTGCTGGCGGGTAATCTTCTTAATGGCCTGCTTCACGGCACGGCATTCGAATTGCCGACGTTCGTTTGCGTGCTGTTCGTGGGCGTGGTGCTGCGCAACGGTCTTTCAGCGCTGGGGTTGTATCAGGTGTTTGAACGTGAAGTCTCGGTGTTGGGGAATGTCAGCCTCTCGCTGTTTCTGGCGATCGCCCTGATGTCGCTCAAATTGTGGGATCTGGCGGCGTTGGCGTTGCCGATCTTCATCATTCTGGCTGTACAGGCGCTGGTCATGGCGCTGTTCGCGATCTTTGTGACGTTCCGGATGATGGGCAGTAACTACGATGCTGCCGTACTGGCGGCGGGGCACTGCGGTTTTGGTCTCGGTGCCACGCCGACTGCCATCGCTAACATGCAAGTGGTTACGCAACGCTATGGGCCTTCGCAGATCGCGTTTCTGGTCGTACCGATGGTGGGGGCGTTCTTCATCGACATTATTAATGTCATCGTGATCAAACTGTATCTGATGCTGCCTTTCTTCGCCGTCATCTGAGTTCGATTTCACTTCGAACGCAGGCAAAAAAATGCCCGTATCTTGTGATACGGGCATTTTTTCAACTACGAAACTGCGCTTAGATAGTCAGCGTCCAGTCGTAGTCGACGATCAGCGGCGCATGCTGCGAGAACCTTGGCTGACGTGGCAGGCGTGCGCTGCGCACGAAGCGCCGCAGCCCTGGAGTCAGGATCTGGTAGTCGAAGCGCCAGCCCAGATTCAGCATCTCGGCCTGTTCGTTGTCCGGCCACCAGCTGTACTGGTCGCCTTCGCGGCTGACTTCGCGCAAGGCGTCGACATAACCCATGTTGCCGACAATCTCGTCCATCCAGGCGCGTTCCGGCGCCAGGAAACCCGGGGATTGCTGGCTGTCGCGCCAGTTCTTGATGTCGAGCTTCTGCTGCGCGACGTACAGCGAGCCACAATAAATGTACTCGCGACGTTTGCGCCGCTGTTTGTCCAGGTACTTGCCGAAATCGTCCATGAGCTTGAACTTCTGGTTCAAGTCCTCATCGCCGTTCATCCCCGAAGGAAGCAGCAAGGTGGCAATACTGACTTTGTCGAAATCTGCTTGCAGGTAGCGCCCGTAGCGGTCGGCCGTCTCGAATCCGAGACCGCTGATGACAGCCTTCGGTTGCAACCGCGAATACAAAGCCACGCCACCTTGGGCAGGGACTTCAGCATCGCAGGCATAAAGGAAGTAGCCATCCAGTTGGAAGGCTGGGTCGTCCAGTTCAAAGGCGGAGGCACGGGTGTCCTGCAGGCAGATGACGTCGGCATTCTGTGCCTGCAGCCAACTGAGCAAACCGCGCTCGACTGCAGCCTGAATACCATTGACGTTCACACTGATGATCCGCATAAATGGCCCCAAAAATCGCGTGCGTGTATGATACACGGCGTCAAGCTAATTAGCTAAATCCGTGGTATTTGGGGTTTTTTTCATGCAAGCGTATCAGCGCGATTTCATTCGTTTTGCCATCGATCGCGGCGTTTTGCGCTTCGGTGAGTTCACCCTGAAGTCCGGGCGCACCAGTCCTTACTTCTTCAATGCCGGCCTGTTCAACTCGGGTTCCGCGCTCGCGCAGCTGGGCCGTTTCTACGCCGCAGCCATCGCCGAGAGCGGTATTCCGTTCGACGTGCTGTTCGGTCCGGCCTACAAAGGCATCCCGCTGGCGGCAACCACTGCCGTGGCGCTGGCCGAACACCATAATCGTGATTTGCCATGGTGCTTCAACCGCAAGGAAGCCAAGGCCCACGGCGAGGGCGGCAGCCTGGTCGGCGCACCGCTGACCGGTGAAGTGCTGATCATCGACGACGTGATCACCGCCGGCACCGCGATCCGTGAAGTGATGCAGATCATCGCTTCCCAGGACGGCGCCAAGGCCGCCGGTGTGCTGATCGCCCTGAACCGTCAGGAGCGCGGCAACGGCGAGCTGTCGGCGATTCAGGAAGTCGAGCGTGATTTCGGCATTCCGGTCATCAGCATCGTGTCGCTGAACCAGGTGCTGGAATTCCTGGCTGACGATCCGCAGCTCAAGCAGCACCTGCCAGCCGTTGAAGCCTATCGCGCCCAGTTCGGCGTCTGATCGCAGCTTCAGGCAAAAAAAGACCCCGCTCAGCCAGGCTGAGCGGGGTCTTTTTGTTTGCGCGAGCGCTTACGGACGCTTGCGATTGCTGATCAGCGTACCCACACCGGTATCGGTGAAGATTTCCAGCAGGATCGCGTTCGGTACACGGCCGTCGATGATCAGCGAGCTGCCCACGCCGCCCTGAACCGCTTCCAGTGCACAGCGGATCTTCGGCAGCATGCCGCCGTAGATGGTGCCGTCGGCGATCAGGTCGTCGACCTGCTGGGTGCTCAGGCCGGTCAGTACGGTGCCCGACTTGTCCATCAGGCCGGCGATGTTGGTCAGCAGCATCAGCTTCTCGGCTTTCAGTGCTTCGGCAACCTTGCCGGCCACCAGGTCCGCGTTGATGTTGTACGACTCGCCGTTTTCACCCACGCCGATCGGCGCGATCACCGGGATGAAGTTGCCTTTGACCAGCAGGTTCAGCAGTTCGGTGTTGATCCCGACAACTTCGCCTACATGACCGATGTCGATGATTTCCGGCTGGGTCATCTCCGGGGTCTGGCGGGTGACGGTGAGTTTCTTCGCACGAATCAGCCCGGCGTCTTTACCGGTCAGGCCGATGGCGCTGCCGCCGTGACGGTTGATCAGGTTGACGATGCTTTTGTTGACCTGACCGCCCAGGACCATCTCCACTACGTCCATGGTCGCAGCGTCGGTGACGCGCATGCCGTCGACGAAGTGGCTTTCGATCGACAGGCGCTTGAGCAGATCACCGATCTGCGGGCCACCGCCGTGCACGACCACCGGGTTGATGCCCACGGCCTTCATCAGCACGATGTCGCGGGCGAAGCCGGTTTTCAGCTCCTCGCTTTCCATCGCGTTGCCGCCGTATTTGATCACCAGGGTCTTGCCGACGTATCGGCGGATGTAAGGCAGCGCTTCGGACAGGACCTTGGCAGTGTTGGCGGCGGCATCGCGTTCGAGGGTCATTCAGGGCTCCGGGTGAATCAGCAATCAGAACGGTAGTTGGAGATCAGGTGCAACGCGTTTCAGTTGGGCATGGAACACAGCCTTGATGCGCTGCAATTCAGCCTCGTCATCGGCCTCGAAGCGCAGCACCAGCACCGGTGTGGTGTTGGATGCGCGCACCAGGCCCCAGCCTTTGGCGTAGTCGACCCGCACGCCGTCAATGGTGGTCAGGTCGGCGCCTGGGCCCCACTGCGCATCGTGCAGTGCATCAATGATGCTGAATTTGCTCTCTTCGGTCACATGGATATTGATTTCCGGCGTGGAAATATCGTTCGGGAAGGTCGCGAACAGCTCCTCGGCCGAAGATTTTTCCTTGCTGAGGATTTCCAGCAGCCGTGCGGCGCTGTAAATGCCGTCGTCGAAACCGAACCAGCGCTCCTTGAAGAAAATGTGCCCGCTCATTTCGCCGGCCAACAGCGCGCCGGACTGTTTCATTTTCTTTTTGATCAACGAGTGACCGGTCTTCCACATTAGCGGCCGACCGCCATATTCCTTGATCAGCGGGATCAGGCGACGGGTGCATTTGACGTCGAAAATGATTTCCGCGTCCGGGTTGCGCGCCACCACGTCACGGGCGAACAGCATCAGCAGGCGATCCGGGAACACAATGGTGCCGGTGTTGGTCACCACGCCGACGCGGTCACCGTCACCGTCGAAGGCCAGGCCGATGTCGGCGTTGGTTTCTTTGACCTTGGCGATCAGGTCGACGAGGTTCTCAGGCTTGCCCGGGTCCGGGTGATGGTTCGGGAAGTTGCCGTCGACTTCGCAGAACAGCGGGATGACTTCGCAGTTCAGCGCTTCGATCAGCTGCGGGGCGATCACGCCGGCCGCGCCGTTGCCGCAGTCGACCACGACTTTCAGGCGCCGGGCCAGTTTGATGTCCTGGACGATTTCGGTGGTGTAGCGGTCGAGGATTTCGACCTGGGTCACGCTGCCCGTGCCGCTGCTCAGGTTGCCGGTCTTGATACGCTCATGCAAAACCTGAATCTGTTCATTGGCGAGGGTGTCGCCGGCGATCACGATCTTGAAGCCGTTGTAGTTGGACGGGTTGTGACTGCCGGTGAGCATCACGCCGGATTTGCCGGCCAGCACGTTGGCGGCGTAGTACAGCGCCGGGGTCGGCACCAGGCCGACGTCGCTGACATGGCAGCCGCTTTCGGCGATACCGCGGATCAGTTCGGCAACCAGTTCCGGGCCGGACAGACGGCCGTCACGGCCAACGGACACGTTCGGTTCGCCCTGGGCCAGGCTCTGGGAACCGATGGCACGACCGATCCAGTAGGCTGTTTCGGCATTGAGGAATTCCGGCACGGTGCCGCGAATGTCATAGGCGCGGAAGATGCTGTCGGGAAGCTTCGGGGCGACTTGGGCGGGGGTGCTCATCTGCGAAAATGCTCCATCTCGAAAGTGGCTGGACACACCGACGACTATTCGACGGCAAGCTCAAACTGAAGGGTATGACGGCGGTTTTCACAGAGAGTTCGTGGTGTGAAAGGGCCATGACGCCTTGTACGGCGTGGCTTTGGCCTGTCAATGCCTTGATTTTCAGCGGTAAAGCTTGCAGATGAATCTGCGTATTTTTATGGCGAGAGAGCAGGCTCCCTCGCCACAAAACCAATCACTTGGTGCCGGAATGGCCGAAACCGCCAGCGCCGCGTTCGGTTTCGACGAACTCTTCAACCATTTCGAAGTGCGCCTGAACCACCGGCACCAGCACCAGCTGCGCCAGGCGCTCGCCGACCGGCATGGTGAATTCGGTCTGGCCACGGTTCCAGCAGGAGACCATCAGCGGGCCCTGGTAGTCGGAGTCGATCAGGCCGACGAGGTTGCCCAGCACGATGCCGTGCTTATGGCCCATGCCCGAGCGCGGCAGGATCAGCGCGGCGAGGTTCGGGTCGCCGATATAGACCGACAGGCCGGTCGGGATCAGCACCGTTTCACCCGGCTTGATCACGATGTCCTCTTGCAGCATGGCGCGCAGGTCGAGGCCGGCGGAGCCCGGTGTGGCGTATTGCGGCAGCGGGAATTCGGTACCGATGCGTGGGTCGAGGATCTTGGCTTGCAAAGCGTGCATGTAAATTAAACCTGGTTCAGACGTTCGGCGATAAAAGTGACCAGTTGGCGAGCGATCTTGCTCTTGCTGGTCTGGGCGAAAAGCGTGGCGTGCAGCGCACGGTCGATGACGCTGCAGGCGTTTTCTTCGCTGTTGAAACCGATGCTCGGGTTGGCGACGTCGTTGGCGACGATCAGATCGAGATTCTTGTCCTTCAGCTTGCGTGCAGCGTAGTCGAGCAGGTGTTCGGTCTCGGCGGCGAAGCCGACACTGAACGGACGGTCGGGACGGGTCGCGATGGTGGCCAGGATGTCCGGGTTGCGCACCATTTGCAGGACGAAGCCGTCGCCGCTCGTAGGGTCTTTCTTCAATTTTTGCGGGGCGACGACTTCCGGGCGGTAGTCCGCCACCGCCGCCGAGGCGATGAAGATGTCGCAAGGAATCGCGGCTTCGCAGGCGGCGAGCATGTCCCGGGCGCTGACCACGTCGATACGGGTCACGCGATCCGGCGTCGGCAGGTGCACCGGGCCGCTGATCAGGGTCACGCGGGCGCCGGCCTCCACTGCCGCTTCGGCCAGGGCGAAGCCCATTTTTCCGGAGCTGTGGTTGGTGATGTAGCGCACCGGGTCGATGTTTTCCTGGGTCGGGCCGGCGGTGATCACCACGTGCTTGCCGGTCAATGCCTGACGCTGGAAGCAGTCCGCCGCGAGCTGGGCCAGGTCGGTGGCTTCCATCATGCGGCCCATGCCGACGTCGCCGCAGGCCTGGCTGCCCGAGGCCGGGCCGAAGGTCTTCAGGCCACGGCTTTCAAGAAGTTGCAGGTTGGCCTGGGTCGCCGGGTCGCGCCACATGGCCTGGTTCATGGCCGGGGCGACCGCTACGATCGCGTCGGTGGCCAGCACCAGGGTGGTCAGCAAATCGTTGGCAATGCCTTGGGCCAGACGGGCGAGCAGGTCGGCGGTGGCCGGGGCGATCAGCACCAGATCGGCCCATTTGGCCAGTTCGATGTGGCCCATCGCCGCTTCGGCGGCCGGGTCGAGCAAGTCCAGGTGAACCGGGTGACCGGACAACGCCTGCATGGTCAACGGGGTGATGAATTCGCTGCCGCCACGGGTCATGACCACGCGCACTTCGGCGCCCTGATCGATCAGGCGGCGCACAAGGTCGGCGCTCTTGTAGGCAGCAATGCCGCCGCCGACGCCCAGAACGATGCGTTTCCGATACAGCCGCTGCATAGGTCTGCCTTTCATTTCGTTGGTGACATACGTGGCGAAACCCCCTCCCCAGGGTGAATTCGCCCGCAAAAAAGATGGGCTACGATATCACAGCGACCGCTACGGAACAGCGGCGCCCACAGACAAGGAAGGTGTATGAGTATTCGCGATTGGCCGGCGGCGGAAAGGCCGCGGGAGAAGCTGTTGGAACAGGGCTCGGGAAGTCTTTCCGATGCCGAATTGCTGGCGATTTTTCTACGTACCGGCGTATCCGGCAAAAGTGCGGTGGATGTAGCAAGGCATCTGTTGAGTCAGTTCGGCAGCTTGCGTGCTTTGCTTGAGGCCGATCTCGCAACGTTCAGTGAACAACTGGGCCTGGGCCCGGCGAAGTTCGCCCAGTTGCAGGCCGTGCTGGAAATGGGGCGGCGACACTTGGCCGAGCGCATGCGCCAGAAAACGGCGCTGGAAAATCCGCAGGTCGTGCGTGATTACCTCAAGGCCATGCTGCGCCACGAGCCGCACGAGGTGTTCGGTTGCCTGTTTCTCGACTCCAAACATCAGGTGCTGACTTTCGAGACGCTGTTTCGCGGCTCGATCGACAACACGGCCGTGCATCCCCGGGAAGTCGTGAAGCGTTCCCTGGCCAACAACGCGGCAGCGGTGATCCTGTGCCACAACCATCCGTCGGGAAACTCCGATCCCAGTCAGGCTGATCGATTATTGACCAAGCGCTTGCAGAAGGCTTTGGAGTTGATTGATGTGCGGGTGCTCGATCACTTCATCGTTGGCGATGGTGAACCGTTGTCGATGGCGGAGTGTGGCTGGATGTAGCTCCGAAGGGAGAATGCAAAACCCTGTGGGAGCTGGCTTGCCAGCGATGACGGCGGCACATTCAGCACAATGTTGTCTGTCAGTCCGCTATCGCTGGCAAGCCAGCTCCCACAGGTTTTGTGTTGTGGCGGGTTATTTAAGGGTGACTTTGGAGTAATCCTGCCGCCCAAACGGGCTCACCGAGTAACCCTGCACGTCCTTACGCGTCAGCGCATAGGCGGTCGGATGCGCCAGCGGCAGCCACAATGCCTGCTGCTGAATCTGCGCCTGCGCCTGCTCATACAGCTTGGTGCGCACGCCTTGTTCGCTGGTGGTCTTGCCGGCGCTGATCAGCTTGTCCAGGTCGGCATTGCAGTAGCGGGCGAAGTTGGTGCCGGATTTGACCGCCGCGCAGGAAAACTGCGGCGTGAGGAAGTTGTCCGGGTCACCGTTGTCGCCGGCCCAGCCCATGAACAGCAAGTCATGTTCGCCAGCCTTGGCGCGACGGATCAGTTCGCCCCACTCGATCACGCGGATTTCCGCCTGAATGCCGATTTCTGCCAGATCCGATTGCAGGAGCTGCGCGCCGAGGCTCGGGTTCGGGTTGAGCAGGCTGCCGGACGGGCGCGTCCAGATGGTGGTTTGGAAACCGTCCTTCAATCCGGCCTTGGCCAGCAGGGCCTTGGCCTTGTTCACGTCGTGGGCGTAACCCGGCAGGTTCTTCGCGTAGCTCCAGGTGTTCGGCGGGTACGGGCCGTTGGCGGCTTCGGCGGTGTCCTCGAACACGGCCTTCAGGTAGTTGGCCTTGTCGAAGGCGAGGTTGATCGCCTGGCGCACTTCCGCTTTGTCCAGCGGCGGATGCTGGCTGTTGATGCCTACGAAAGCAGTCATGAACGCGTCAGTCTTTTCGACTTTCAGCGTCGGCTCCTGCTTGGCAGCCTGTACGTCCAGTGGTTTTGGCGACAGGGCAATCTGGCACTCGTTGCGCCGCAGCTTTTGCAGCCGCACGTTAGCGTCCGGGGTGATGGCGAAGATCAGCGGGTCCACCGCAGGTTTGCCGCGGAAGTAGTCCTGGTTGGCCTTGTAGCGGATCGAGGCGTCTTTCTGGAACCGGGTGAAGACGAACGGCCCGGTGCCGACCGGCTGGCTGTTGAGCTTGTCGGTGGCGTCGGCCTTCAACAGCTTGTCGGCGTATTCAGCAGAATAAATCGAGGCGAAACCCATGCTCAGGGTCGCGAGGAACGTCGAGTCCGGGTGATCGAGGGTGAAGCGCACGGTCAGCGGATCCAGTGCGTCGATCTTCTTGATCAGGCTCGGCAACTGCATCGACTGAGCATGGGGAAAGCCGCTCTGGGCGACCTTGTGCCACGGATTGGCCGGGTCGAGCATGCGGTCGAAGCTGAATTTGACGTCTTCGGCGGTCAGTTCGCGGGTCGGCTTGAAGTAATCAGTCGTGTGAAACTTCACCTGCGGGTGCAGCTTGAACACGTAGGTCAGGCCGTCGGTGCTGACTTCCCAGCTATCGGCCAGGCTCGGGACCACCTTGCCGCTGGCGGTGTCGAAGTCCACCAGACGGTTCATCAGCACATCGGCCGAGGCGTTGGTGGTGGTCAGCGAGTTGTACTGCACCACGTCGAAGCCCTCGGGGCTGGCCTCGGTGCAGACGCTCAGGGCGGCGGCCTGGGCCAGTGGACTCAGTAACAGCGGGGCGAAGAGCAGGGGGAGGGCAGCGAGGCGCATGGTCGGCTTCCTTTACAGATCGAAGGCCCATCTGCAAGTGCAGTCTGGAAAAGGCCTACCCTAGTGGTCGCGATTGCAAATGACTATCCCCTTTTTGCATTTTCGGGGCTGCGCGGTTAAGGATTTGTCGGAAGAGATGGCGGGAAAAGTCTCGATTGCGGGCATGGCCGATTTTCTTCGACGAATGGTAAAAATTGCCGGCAGCCTTTGCCCAAGGCGCTTGCGGCCGGGAAAAGCGGCTTTTTAGCCATTCTTTGCGCACGGAAAGTTGTTGCTCCGTGGTCTTTCTGGTATAAAGCAGCGCTCTTTTCTAGGGGCCCGGTTCCTTCGCTTGTAGGTGTAGCCGGTAAGACCTCTAAAGAATCGCGGCGCCTGGCGCCACAATGACTAGAGATTAAGCGGCCAACCCATGCCGGGTTGGGCATGTGGTTTTAGAGGGCTGAGGCATGTCTAGAGTATGTCAAGTTACCGGTAAGGGTCCGGTGACTGGGAACAACATTTCCCACGCAAACAACAAAACCCGTCGTCGTTTCCTGCCGAACCTGCAGCATCACCGCTTCTGGGTTGAAGAAGAGAAACGTTTCGTACGCCTGCGCGTTTCCGCCAAAGGCATGCGTATCATCGACAAGCGTGGCATCAGCGTTGTGCTGGCCGAGCTGCGTCGCGACGGCAAGGTTTAAGGGAGCTAATCATGCGTGAATTGATTCGTTTGATCTCGAGCGCCGGTACTGGTCACTTCTACACTACCGACAAGAACAAGCGTACTACCCCGGACAAAATCGAGATCAAGAAATATGATCCGGTTGTTCGCAAGCACGTGATCTACAAGGAAGGCAAAATCAAGTAATTGATTTTTCCCGACTTACGAAAAAGGCCCGTATCTCACGATACGGGCCTTTTTTGTTGCCTGGCGATTAGCAATCAGCCGCAGATCAGTTCATCGATCTCATTGCGATCGTTGACCAGCACCCTGATCCGGTCAGGTTTGGGCAGGAGATTGAACAAGTCCTCCGGCCGTTCCAGTCGATGTTTCTGAACGCCGGCCGCAGTGCGGATAGCGCTCAGGGTCTCTGGGGTGGCGACTTGGCCGACAGCAAATTGCGCGGCGTTGATATTGCAGAAATCAGGCATGGTGCCTCCTTGCGTTCCATTCGGTTGGGAGCGCTCGCCGGTCAGTCCTGCCGAGACATCCTGCCTCGGTAGGAAATTGCCCGATGTATGAGCGCTGCCGCGAAGTTTCACTCAGAAGCACTGCACGCGTCTTACTCGTGTAGTCACCACTTGTGTCGGATCAGGCCTTCTGTTCGAAGATCACATAGACCTTGCGGCACGCTTCCAGCACTTCCCAGGTGCCACGGAAACCGGCCGGAATCACGAAGCGGTCGCCGACACGCAGGGTCTTTGCATTGCCTTCACCGTCACGCAGCACTGAAACACCTTGCAGGATTTCGCAGTATTCATGTTCGGTGTAATTCACCGTCCACTGCCCGACCGCACCTTCCCAAACGCCAACGCCCATTTGCCCACATGGGCTGTCGTACTGGTTGAACACCGCCTGCTCGGGATCGCCCTTGAGTACTTTGGCCGGGTCCGGGCGATAGCGTTCGGCTTCGGTTGTGGTCAGGCTGATGTCGACGACGTTCTGGATGTTCATTGTTGTTTTCTCCCGTGATGACGGCGCGGTGGCTTGAAAGGGGCAAAGTCTATGTTGATTAAATTGAACGCCGCAAGGCGCTATAACCGCCTTATGTCAAATATATTGAAACAACCCCGGCCGCTGGTTTAGGGTGGCGGATGCCTCGGGCCGAAAGCAGGCTGGCCGGGCAGTATTCCCGAGAACGACCGCGACGATCGCGGCGCTCGTATTGAACAAGAGGAGGACACTCGAATGACCACCCTGACTCGTGCCGACTGGGAACAACGCGCCCGCGACCTGAAGATCGAAGGCCGCGCCTACCTCAATGGCGAGTACACCGATGCCGTCTCCGGCGAGACCTTCGAGTGCATCAGCCCGGTCGATGGCCGTTTGCTGGGCAAGATTGCCAGTTGTGACGCCGCTGACGCCCAGCGCGCCGTGGAAAACGCCCGCGCCACCTTCAATTCCGGCGTCTGGTCGCGCCTGGCGCCGACCAAACGCAAAGCCACCATGATCCGTTTCGCCGGCCTGCTCAAGCAGCATGCCGAAGAACTGGCCCTGCTCGAAACCCTCGACATGGGCAAGCCGATCAGCGATTCGCTGTACATCGACGTGCCGGGTGCCGCGCAAGCGCTGAGCTGGAGCGGTGAAGCGATCGACAAGATCTACGACGAAGTCGCCGCTACCCCGCACGATCAACTGGGTCTGGTAACACGTGAGCCGGTTGGCGTGGTCGGGGCCATCGTGCCGTGGAACTTCCCGCTGATGATGGCCTGCTGGAAACTCGGGCCGGCACTGTCGACCGGTAACTCGGTGATCCTCAAACCGTCGGAAAAATCCCCGCTGACCGCCATCCGCATCGCCGAACTGGCGGTCGAGGCCGGCATCCCGAAAGGCGTGCTGAACGTGCTGCCGGGCTACGGCCACACCGTCGGCAAGGCGCTCGCGCTGCATAACGACGTCGACACGTTGGTGTTCACCGGTTCGACCAAGATCGCCAAGCAACTGATGATCTATTCCGGCGAATCGAACATGAAGCGCGTCTGGCTGGAAGCCGGCGGCAAGAGCCCGAACATCGTGTTTGCCGATGCACCGGACCTGCAAGCCGCCGCCGAATCTGCCGCCAGCGCCATCGCCTTCAACCAGGGCGAAGTCTGCACCGCAGGTTCCCGTCTGCTGGTCGAGCGTTCGATCAAGGACAAATTCCTGCCGATGGTGATCGAGGCGCTGAAAACCTGGAAACCGGGCAACCCGCTGGATCCGGCCACCAACGTTGGCGCGTTGGTCGACACCCAGCAGATGAATACCGTGCTGTCCTACATCGAGTCGGGCCACACCGATGGCGCCAAACTGGTGGTCGGCGGCAAGCGCATTCTTCAGGAAACCGGTGGCACCTACGTCGAGCCGACGATCTTCGACGGTGTGAGCAACGCGATGAAGATTGCCCAGGAAGAGATCTTCGGCCCGGTGCTGTCGGTCATTGCCTTCGATACCGCCGAGGAAGCGATCAACATCGCCAACGACACGCCTTACGGCCTGGCGGCAGCGGTGTGGACCCAGGACATTTCCAAGGCGCACCTGACCGCCAAGGCCCTGCGGGCCGGCAGCGTGTGGGTCAATCAGTACGATGGCGGCGACATGACCGCACCGTTTGGCGGCTTCAAGCAGTCGGGCAACGGCCGCGACAAGTCGCTGCACGCGTTCGACAAATACACCGAGCTGAAGGCGACCTGGATCAAGCTGTAAATCGCTGAGGGAGCCCGCCGAGGCGGGCTCCCGAACGGTACAAGGATCCCTGTGGGAGCGGGCTTGCTCGCGAAGGCGGTGTGTCAGTCAGCATCAATGTCGACTGTCAGACTGCATTTGCGAGCAAGCCCGCTCCCACATTGGTTTTGTGTGAACACAAAAAATATCCACAGGAGCGTGGACCATGCGTTGGGCGACGTATTTCGCCGTGTTGGCGTCTGTCTTGAGTGTTGGTCTGGCCCTGGGGGTCAGCATGCCGCTGGTGTCGTTGCGCCTGGAGGGCTGGGGCTACGGCTCGTTCGCCATTGGCGTGATGGCGGCGATGCCGGCCATTGGCGTGTTGCTGGGGGCGAAGGTTTCCAGTCATCTGGCCGCGCACTTCGGCACGGCGAACCTGATGCGCCTGTGCCTGTGGGCAGGGGCGCTGTCCATCGGCTTGCTGGCGCTGCTGCCGAGCTACCCGATCTGGCTGGTCCTGCGGCTGATGATCGGCGTGGCTCTGACCATCGTCTTCATCCTTGGCGAGAGCTGGATCAATCAACTGGTGGTCGAGCAGTGGCGTGGGCGACTGGTGGCGCTGTACGGCAGTAGTTACGCGTTGAGCCAACTGTCCGGTCCGTTGCTGTTGGGCGCGCTGGGCACTGATCGCGATTATGGTTTCTGGGTCGGTGTTGGCCTGTTGATCGTATCGCCGCTTCTGCTGCTGGGCCGCAGCGGTGCGCCGAGCAGCGAGGCCAGCAGCGTGACCTTCGGCGATCTGTGGGGCTTCGCTCGCGAACTGCCGGCCATCGCCTGGGCGGTGTCACTGTTCGCCGCGTTCGAAGCGATGATCCTGACGCTGTTGCCGGTGTATTGCCTGCAACAGGGCTTCACCGCTGAAATCGCGCTGGCGATGGTCAGCACTGTGGTGGTGGGCGATGCGCTGCTGCAATTGCCCATCGGTGCACTGGCCGACTACCTGTCGCGACGGACCCTGTTCACCGGCTGCGCCGTGGTGCTGATGCTGTCGAGCCTGGCGATCCCGATGCTGCTCGACACCTTGCTGATCTGGCCGCTGTGGGTGCTGTTCGGCGCCAGTGCCGGTGGTCTGTTCACGCTTTCGCTGATTCTGATTGGCGAGCGTTACCGCGACGATGCGCTGGTGCGCGCCAATGCGCATGTCGCGCAGCTGTGGGGTGTCGGTTGTCTGATCGGGCCGTTGATGGCGGGCGCGGGCAGCCAGTGGATCAGCGGACATGCGTTGCCGTGGCTGATGGCGGCCGGCGCGTTCGGGCTAGTGATTCTGCTGTCGCGACAAGGGGTGTTCGGCAAGGTGCCGGAGCCCGCTTGATGAGGCGGCTGGAGCGGGTTGCTACAGCATCCGCTCCAGTCCCACGGTGGTGCTGAACCACGCATTGAAGCGCCGCCACCAGTTGCCGGGCTCCTTGGTCAGCGTGTGCATCTGGCCATTGTCCTCGGTGACCCACACCACTTTTCCGTCCTGCAGTTTCGCTTCGTAGCTGAGCGCCGGCGCCATGCCCTGCAAGGCCAGTTCGCGCACGTGCGCCGCCAGTTCGGGGCTGTCCACCAGCACCCCGACTTCGGTGTTCCACAGCACCGAGCGCGGGTCGAAATTGAACGAGCCGATGAACGATTTTTTGCCGTCGAAGATCATCGCCTTGCTGTGCAGGCTCGAATCCGAGCCGCGATAGGACTTGCTGTAAAACAGGTGCGGGCCGCTGCCATCGTTATCCCCAGGCTGGCGCCGCAGCTCAAACAGCTTCACGCCATGTTCCAGCAACGCCTTGCGATACGGCGCATAACCGCCGTGCACCGCCGGCACGTCGGTGGCTTCCAGCGAGTTGGTCAGCAGGCTTACCGACACGCCCGCATCGGCGCGGCCGGTCAGGTAGACCAGCCCCGGTTGTCCCGGCACGAAATAGGCAGAAATCATCACCAGTTCTTTGCTGACACCGGTGAGCTCCGGCGCCAGTTGTGTGGTCAGCAGCAGCTGCGAATCGGGCTCGCCCTTGGCCAGCACCTTGCTCGGCGCATCCCACAACGCCTGATTCCAGGCCCAGATCAGCTCCCGGCGCCAGACGTCCATGCGCGGAGCGGTGCGGTAAGTCATCAACTGCTGATACAGCGCGTGATTCTGTTTGCGGGTCTCTTCCAGGGATTCTTCCAGGCGCGTGCGGGTGTTCTGCAGGTCTTTGGCCGTGGGTTTGCTGGAGAGGAATTCGTCGATCGGCTTGCTCAGGGCACTGTTCCAGTACTGGTCGAAACTGTGCCCGAGCTGTTCGGCGACCGGCCCGACACTGAGCATGTCGATGTCGGTGAAGTTCAGGTTGGGCTCGGCATCGAAGTATTCATCGCCCAGATTGCGCCCGCCGACGATGGCCACACTGTTGTCCGCCAGCCACAACTTGTTGTGCATGCGCCGATGTTGCAGCGACAGGTTGAACAGCCGCCCGGCCGCCCGGGTCACGCCGGTGCTGCGCCCCAGGTGCAGCGGATTGAACAGACGGATCTGGATCTGTGGATGCGCCGCCAGTGTGGCGATGATGAGGTCGAGACCGTCGCTGGTGGTGTCGTCCAGCAGGATCCGCACCCGCACGCCACGGTCGGCAGCCTTCAACAATTCTTCCACCAGCATTCGGGTGCTGATGCCGTCATGGACGATGTAGTACTGCAAATCGAGGCTGCTTTGTGCGTTGCGGATCAGCTCGGCGCGGGCGGTAAAGGCTTCGGTACTGTTGGACAGCAGGCGAAAACCGGACTGGCCCTTGTAGGGCGCCGCCTGGGCCTGGATCGAACGGCCGAATGCCGATCCGTTGGCTGGCAGGGTCTGGCTGGGTTCTCGTGGAACATCCAGTGAGGCGCACCCGGCGAGCAGCAGGACGAACATCAGTGCAAATGGCAGGGAATGTCTTGAGCTCAAGTCGGATCGTTCCGGGTGTGGGCGAGGTCAGGAGTATGGCACGGCGTGCGCAGCGTGTTATCCGTTCGACGGTCAGTCAATCCGAGCCCTGGACCAGAGCGGCTTGTAGCTTATGACTGTCGGGAAAGCGAGAGTTCTTAAACGAATTGACGATTTTTCCGGCTCACATCAGCTACGCCTTGCAGCGATTTTTCCGGTGCGAATCGCGCCGTCGCCTTACATCGCTGCCGGGAAACAATTGGAATAATGACAACGCTGATTTTGAGGCAGGAAGTTTCCTGTTTTACAGCAGAAGAAGCGCAGCTGGCTGTCATCTTTCGATTCTTATGGAGTGAGAATTTTCATGCGCAAGACCTTTCGTGCAATTGCTGTCGCAAGCGCCCTGTCACCGGCCTGGGTCATGGCCGACAGCGCGGATCTGACGATCACGGGCACCATCGTTCCGACCTCCTGTACACCGACCTTCGCCGGCGGCAACACCGTCGATCTGGGTGACATTTCCGCCGGTTCTCTGAACCGGGATCGGCAGACCGAACTGCAGAACCGCAACATCACGCTGAGCGTCAGCTGCTCCGCAGCCGCGCCCATGGCGATCAAGGTGCATGACAACCAGTCCCATACGCAGCGGCCCGGGATTGTCATCGACGGCTACGACTGGTCCATGTACATCTACGGCATCGGTGAAGTGGCCGGGGCGAAGATCGGTGGCTACGGCCTGCGGTTCGGCACACCCACCGTCGACGGTCAGCCGTCGATGATCCTGTACAAGCAAGGAGACATGGCCAACTGGGACACTCCCGATACGGCAACGCTGGTCGGGAAAAACACTGAGGGCGGCAACCTGCGGTATTCGTGGGGGGCTTCGCTGGCGGCAGGTCCGACGCCGGGCATTGTCCATACGTTCCCCATGACCCTGGTTCCCGTCATCGGTCCGTCGTCGAGCTTGCCGATCACCTCCGAGTTCGCACTGAACGGGTCGGCTACGTTCGAGTTGCTTTACCTCTGAAGGAGCGCGCGTGATTGTGCCGGGTTTGAGGCGCAACAGGGTTTTGCAGTGACTCCCGACAGGCTCGGCCTTTGTGTGGCCTGTCATTTCCTATCAACCTGATCGGCTGGCTCGTGGCCCGGCGTTGCTGCCGGCTGCGCGCTCGCCTGTGGACAACGACATGAACGCCTTCGCGCGCAATGCCATCACCGCTGCATTGCTGGTGCTCTTATTGGGGTCCGGGTCGATCCGGGCGGCGGGGATGGTTCCCGAAACACCGGTCCTGGTGCTCGATGAAGGACTGGGCGAGGCGGGGATCAATGTGTTCAACAGCGAGCCCCATCCGGCGCTGTTGCACACCTCTGTCGAGGACGTGCCGCAAGACACCGAACCCTTGCTCCTTCTGACACCGCCGGTCGCCCGGGTCGAGCCCGGGGCCACACAGCGTGTGCGATTCATTTTGCGCAGCGCCGAACCGCTGAAGACCGAGCGTCTCAAGCGGGTGGTGTTCGAAGGCATCGCGCCGCAGGATGCGACGGGCAAGGCGCAGGTCAGCCTGAGTGTGCGCCAGAACATCCCGGCGATCCTGCGTCCGGCGAAATTGCCGATCGACCGTGAGCCCTGGAAACATTTGGTCTGGTCACGACAAGGCTCCGAGATAACGGTGCGCAATCCCAGCCCGTATGTGGTGCGGCTGGGCCATTCGGTGATGTTGTTGCCTGGTGACAAAGAGATGGATCTGGGGCGCACCTATGTGTTGCCTGGCGAGCAGCTGACCCTGAGCGGGACGGCTGAATCGAGCCGTTCGCAGCTCCAGGTGCGACTGTTTCCCGTCACTACGTACGGCTTCGCCATTGCGCATTTCGACGCTCCGTTGGTGACGGATTGATGCAGCGATATTGTCTGGCCGGCGCGGCGCTGATGATCATTCTGAGTGCCGCTCCGATCGCCAGAAGCACCGAGCGTGTGTCCGTGCAGTTCAATCAGGATGTACTGAAATCACGCGGGCTGGACCCGCGTCTGGCCGAGTACTTCAGCCAGGCGCCGCGCTTTCGCGAGGGCGAGCAGGCGGTAGCCCTGTCGGTCAACGGCGTTCCCAAGGGGCGGATGCAGGTCGTATTCGATGCCGAAGGCGAGTTGTGTTTCACGCCGTCACTGTTGGAAAGGGGCGGCATCAGAGCCGCCACTCGAATCGAGTCGGCGGGTGGGACGGGATGCGTGCTGTTCGTCAGGTACTTTCCTGGCGCGATAGTGCAAACCGATCCCTCGCAGGGGCATGTCGCACTGCTGGTGCCCACCGAGGCGGTGATGCCTGATCGCCCGGCCCGCCGCAGTTTCCTCAACGGGGGCGCGGCAGGCCTGTTCAACTATGACGCCTTGCTGCTCGGCAGCCGTTTTACCGGACAGTCTTCGCAGTTCCGCAATCTGAATACCGAGCTTGGGTTTAATGCTGCGGACTGGTCGTTTCGCAGTCGTCAGGTGTACAGCGATTTCGCCGGTCAGGATCGCCTCGAGCACCTGTATGCCTATGCCTCGCACACCTCGGAGCGCTATCAGGCCAACCTGCAGATGGGTCAGTTGAACATGGCTTCCCCGTTGTTTTCCGGTGAGGCCTTCAATGGCATTCAGGTACAGCCGGAACTGGCCCTGATGGCGCTGGACGATGACAGCTCCGGTGCGCGGGTAGAAGGTATTGCCTATTCCGCCGCACGAATCGAAGTCACGCAAAACGGTGCGCTGATCTACACCACGGTGGTCCCCGGTGGCCCGTTCACCCTGGTCGGTTTGCCGTTGCTCAGTCAGAGCGTGGACCTGGAAGTGACGGTGCATGAGGAGGACGGGCAACAGCGGCGCTTCATTGTGCCGGCGACGCAGCTGCGAGGCGCAATGACGGGGCGAGCGGCTGGTTATGGGCTGGCGGCCGGCCAAGTGCGACGCTATGCCGATGATGAACGTGATGCGCCGTCCTTCGCCGCTGCCAGCAAGGACTGGCGGCTGGGCCAGCGTGGGCAGGTCACGGCCGGCGCCATGCTCGGCACAGGTTATGAGTCGGTGGGCTGGGCGATGCAGGGCAGCGTCGGCAATCGACTGGTACTGGGGGGCCGGCAGTTGGTTTCCCGGGCGCAGGATCAGGCTGCATCCGGCACGCAGTTGCAGTGGACGGCCGGCGGTCCTCTGAATGACAGGCTGTCGGCGAGTGTTGCGCTGACCCGGCAGACTCAGGGGTTTCGCACTCTCTCGGATACCACCTGGGACTCGCGCAATGATCAGCCTTTTCAGCGGATGCGCAATCAGCTGACAGCAAATCTCAGCACCAGCAGCCCGCTGTTCGGTGGCTTTTCCGCCAGCTATTCGCGGTTCTCCCTGTTTGACGGGACGGCCACTTCAAGAGTCGCCCTGGCCTGGTCGCAGAGCATTCGGCGAGCCGGTGTGACATTCACGGTTGAGCGCGATGTCGCGGGGGATTCGAACGATGCTCGCGGTACGGCAGCCTATCTGAGTGTCAGTCTGCCGTTAGGTGTCCGGCAGACGTTGCGCAGCTATGTGCGCAACGACGACGCGAGCGGCACTCGCAGCGGCCTGCGGTTCAATGAGCAACTGAGCGATACCCTGGCCTATAGCATCGGCGCCGAGCGACCGGATGAAGGCCGCGCCGGGTTCAACGGGCGGGTCAATCTGTTGCCCCGCTACAGTCAGATGGACATGGGCTATTCCCGCAGCGGGGCCGGTAACCAGAACTATGACATCGGCCTGCGCGGCGGTGCGTTGCTGCATGGTGAAGGCGTGACCCTGTCGCCTTATCCGCTACGCGAAACCTTCGCCTTGCTCAAGGCCGGCGACAGTGCGGGAGTCAAGCTCAATACCCCGCGCGGCCCGGTCTGGACCGATTATGCCGGGCACGCCGTGGCGGCGAGTCTGCCGGCGTACAGCAAGGGACGGGTCGAACTCGACACGGCCAGCCTGGGGCGCAATGTCGATGTGCACAACGCTTACCAGGAAGTCGAAGCCGGGCGTGGTGCGGTAGCGCACCTTGCATTCGAGATGGTCACTGCGCGGCGCCTGCTGTTACAGGCGCGCACTGCCGACAACGTGCTTCTGAGCAAGGGGGGAGCGGTTTTCGACGCGCAGGGACAGTACATCACCAACGTGCTGGAAGCCGGCACGATCTTTTTGCCCGATGTCCTGCCCGACACGAATTTGCATGTGGTGTTGCCCGATGGCAGTCGCTGCCGGTTGATCTACAGCATCGACGAACAAGCCGACACGCAGTCGCTGTACGAAACGGCGCAAGCCACCTGCCAAGCGGTTTAAGGAGTCAGTCAGCATGCGGCGTTTGAAAACCGGCACGATCGGTCTGGCATTGCTCAGTACCGCATTTATTGCCGATCAGGCAAAGGCGCAGGCGGGCTGTGCAGTCAGGCTGGGGCAGCCTTCCGTCGATTTTGGAGCGATGACGCGCGGTCAGTTGCTGCAACAGCCCATAGAGAATGACCAGTTGAGTTTCGGGCGCCGACGGGTACAGATCACCGTTCAGTGTGAGCGGACACAACCGTTGCGACTTGACCTGGTCGCGCCAGCGGCGGAAGCCGTCGACTATCGCTTTGGCGCCGGGGTGTTGAGGGTTCAAGTGGTGGCTGTCCGGGTGGATGGCAACGCTGTGCAGTGGCTCGGTTTTGAACCGGGTGCGGCATCCGGTGCGGCTGTCTGGCCCGCCGGGCAAAGCCTGATTCCGGCGCGAGCGGGCGTAGGGCTGGAGGGACAGCGCATGGACGTCGAAGTGGAACTTGAAGGGCGGGTCAGGTCAGCGCAGACCCGGGTTGCCGATCTGACCCGGTTCGGGATCGATTTGCGCTTTCAGGCGCACTGAAACTCGAGCCCTGTAGACATGGCGGTTCAAAGCATCCGACCACGGCAGCGTAGGATCCCGCCACCAAGCTCAAATTACCTATTAAACCAGTCGTGATTTCGTTGTTTAAGCGCTCCCGTTTCCTACAGATTTATCTCTCATAAGCCGCAATCATCAGCCCGCTTACTTACATACCAGGTTTGTAGGGACTGAACTGTTCATCAAATGGAAGATTACGGCTTATGAAAAAGACATACCGTCTTGCAGTACTGGCGGCGGCGCTGCTGCCAACAATGGCAATGGCAGAAAGCGTTGACCTGAATGTCATCGGCACCATTATTCCGACCTCCTGCATTCCGGCCTTTGCCGGTGGCGGCACGGTGGATCTGCGCAAGATTTCGGCGGCGACGTTGAATACGACCACACAGACCCTGTTGGCCGGTCGCGATGTGTCCCTGCACATCAATTGCGACGCACCGGCCCCCGTGGAAGTGTCGGTGCGTGACAACCGGGCCGGCACCAAGTTGCCCGGCATCAGTGATGGTGCCGGTCAGAGTGATCCGGCACTGTTTTTCGGGCTGGGCGAAATCAACGGTACGCCTATTGGTGGTTTCGCCTTGCGCCATGGCATCCCGGAGACCGACGGCAATGCCCAGACGCTGCTGACCCGGACGCTGGCGGCCCCGGCATGGCGTGTGCCGACCAGCACGCTGGTCAGCAATGCGCCGCAACTGTACTCGTGGGGCGCCAGCGCTGCGACCGGTCCGGTTGCCGCTCGTCATCACGGTTTCCCGATGCACCTGCTGCCGATCATCGGCCCAAGCAACGCCCTGCCGATTGCCAACGAAATCCCGCTGGACGGCTCCGTGACGTTCGACATGTTCTACCTCTGATGACAGCGTCCCGGTGTCTCTCAGGCACCGGGACCGGCTGGCACACGCGAGCGCGGTCCGGCATTTGCCGGGCCGCATCCAGGATTTCACGGATTATCCCGATGCTCATTTCTTTCAAGTCTGCTCTCAAGACTGCAGCGCTGTGCCTGTTCGCATGGCTTTCAGTGCCGCTGGCCCACGCCGCCGGAATGGTTCCGCAGACGCCGGTGCTGTTGGTGGAGGAGGGTATGGGTGAAGCGGTAATGAATGTGCGCAATACCGATACGCGCCCCGCATTGCTGCACACCACCGTCGAGAATATCGAGGACAGCGACGATGTACTGCTGGTCTTTACCCCGCCCATCGCTCGTGTCGAACCGGGCGGCATTCAGCAAGTGCGATTCATTCTGCAAAGTCAGCAACCGTTGAAGACTGAACGCCTGAAGCGGGTGATCTTCGAGGGGATCCAGCCGGCCAGTGATGCCGCCGGAGCGCGGGTCAGTCTCGGTGTCCGTCAGAACCTGCCGGTGATTCTGCGCCCCGCCGGATTGCCGGTGGAGCGCGAGCCCTGGAAACGGCTGACCTGGTCAATGGATGCCGCTGGTGTGCAGGTCGTCAATCCGAGCCCCTATGTGGTTCGGCTGGCGAAAACCATTGTGCCTCTGCCGGGCACCCGCTCGGTTAACCTGCCGAAGACCTACATCTTGCCCGGCGAGCGACTGCGCGCCGATTTCCCCTTGCACGCCTCGGCTCAGACGATGGTAGTGAGGATTTTTCCGGCCACCACCTACGGCTTTGCGGTCGACCATTACGACGCGCCGGTAACCCGCTGATGAAGGTCTGCGTTCGTTGGGGCGTGTTGCTGCTGGCGGTCAACGGCACCGTGCTGGCGGCCGAGTCACTGGAGTTCGACGCTCAAGTGTTGAGGGAACGCGGCATCGACCCTGCGCTAGCGGCGTACTTTCGGGAGGCGCCGCGCTTCGCCCAAGGCGAGCATTCCGTGGCGCTTGAGGTCAACGGACAGGCCAGAGGCCGTGTGCGGGTGTCATTCAACGAGCGCGGAGAATTGTGCCTGCAACCCCAATGGCTGAACGCTGCCGGAGTACACCCTCCACCCTCAATGGCCAAGTTGCGACCGGAGCAGTGCACGACGTTGGTGGAGGGATTTCCCGAAGCGGTCGCGCATCTGGATCCGGGACGCGAACGGATTGATCTGCTGGTACCGACCGACCGTCTGATGCTGCCGGAACGAGCGCCCAACAACTTCGCTCATGGCGGAGTGGCCGGCGTTTTCAACTACGACGCGTTGATGGTCGGCAGTCAGCATGAAGGTCAACACGACAGGTTTCAAAGCCTGGGCTCAGAGGTCGGCGTGAACGCCGGGGATTGGGTATTGCGCAGTCGGCAGTCTTACACGTCGACCTCCGGCAAATCGCGGTTCGAGCACCTGTATGCCTACGGTGCGCGAACCCTGGAAGACGCCGAAGCCAGCCTGCAGGTCGGTCAATTGAATCTCGCGTCGACCTTGTTTGCCGGTGAACCATTCAACGGTGTGCAGATCCTGCCGGAAGCGGCATTCACCCAGTTGCGAACGGCGCAGGACGGCGCGCGGGGGCAGGTGGAAGGTGTCGCGTATTCGCCGGCCCGCATCGAAGTCCGGCAGAACGGCGTGATGATCTACACCACCATGGTGCCGAGTGGACCGTTCACGCTGCGAGCGCTGCCGCTGCTGAGCAATCAGATTGATCTGGACCTGACTGTGCACGAGCAGGATGGGCAGGCGCGGCGCTTGCGCGTGCCGGCGCCCAGTCTCCACGAAGCGCAATGGGCCGGGCCGAGCGGGTTCAACTTCGCGCTGGGCACGGTGCGACGGCTGGGCTCGGACGACCGACAGACGCCTTCTTTCACGGCGTTCAGCAAGGATTGGGATTGGGGGCAGGCCACCCGACTGACCGCCGGTGTGCTCGCGGCAACCGACTACCTGTCGACAGGCTGGGGCCTGCAACGACAATGGGCCGGCGGCTACGCACTGGGCGTGAAGCAGGTGCTGTCCGATGACCGCTCCAGTGGCGCGGGAGGCAGCCAGACGCAGCTGACGCTCAGTGCGCCGCTGTCCGAGCACCTGTCGACGAGTCTGGTTGCGGTGCGCCAGAGTCGGAATTTTCGCACGCTGTCAGACACCGGTTGGAATCAGGCGCTTCACCGGGCTGAGTCTCCCGGTCGCGATCACCTGGTGTTTTCTCTCACCGGTTCGGTGGATCAATGGGGCGCGTTTGGAGCGACCTGGTCGCGATATTCGACCCAGGGTGAACCGTCGCAGTCGCGTCTTGGTCTGTCCTGGTCGCGTACATTGCCTGAGCGCATCAGCCTGTCGTTGAACCTGGAACGTGCTATCGGCGATACGGCGCCCGATCGCCTGGGCAATTCCGCTTACCTGACACTGGGAATGGCGCTGGGTGGCCAGCGAAGACTGCGGGGCTATTTGCGCCGTGATGATCGATCCGGTCTGCGTCGGGGCGTGGCCGTCAGCGATGTGCTGGGGGAAAACCTGGCCTACAGCGCCAACGCTGAATACCGCGATGAGGCGGCAGCGAGCTATGGCGTGCGCTTCAATGCCCTGCCGCGCTACACCAGCCTGGACGTTGGCGTCGGCCAGCGATCCGGGGCGACCGATTACGACGTGGGGCTGCGCGGTGGTGTGGCACTGCATCGCGGTGGCGCAACGTTGTCGCCCTATCCCCTGCGCGATACTTTCGGCGTACTCAAGGCCGGTGATCGATCGGGCGTGAAACTGAACACGCCTCAAGGGCCGGTTTGGACCGATGGCTCGGGCCACGCAGTCGCGGCGAGCCTGCCGGCCTGGTCGACGGCACGGCTGGAAGTCGACCCGCTCAGCCTGTCGCGCAACGTTGAAGTGCTCGACGGGGTGAAAGAGGTGCAGCCGGCACGAGGGTCGGTGCAGCATCTGGACTTCTCTCTCGTCACGGTCCGGCGATTGTTGCTGAATGCGATGACCGTCGACCGGCAATGGCTGGCCAAGGGACTGAGCGTTCACGATGAACAGGGGCGCTACCTGACGACGGTCCAGGACGCCGGAACGATTTTTCTGCCCGACGCAAAAGCGGGTCAGCGCCTGCATGTGCAGCTCCCTGACAACACGCGGTGCGTGTTGCGTTTCCCGCTTCCCGAATCCCCTGAAGACAGCGCGCTCATCGAGCGGGTCGATGCCACCTGCGCGCCGGCCGAGCTGTCCTGAACGAGTGCATCTGATGAAATTTCTGCCGATTTGGATCGTGTTGCTGTGTCTGGTATTTCAACAGGCGTTCGGCGCCGAGACGTGTCAGTCGAGTCTGTCGCCCGCGAGCGTGAACCTGGGTAGCGCAACGCGCGCCGACCTGCTGCAACGCACGGCGCTTGATGGCCGGGGCCCGGGCTTTGGTTTGCGCAGCGTGCACTTGCGGGTGCACTGTCCCGACGTGCGCTTGATGCGCTGGGCATTTGTCGCGCCCCCCGCCGATCCGCAACGTTTCCGTTGGGCGGCGGGCACGTTGCAACTGCGTATCGTGGCTGCTCGTGTCGACGGTGCGGCGGTGCACTGGCGCCTGGACAGCGGCCAACCGGTCGAAGGTGATTTCCTGCGACCGGGCATTCACGCTGTTCCATGGCGGGCGGACGCCGGTATCCAGGGCAGTCTGCTGGAAGTGGAGCTGGAGCTGGATGCGCGGGTCGATGACGCCTCAAGCCGCCCTGTCGATCCGGTGCAGTTTGAAGGTCAGGGCGCCTTTATGGTGGATTAATCGGCCTCGGCCAACAGCTTGATCGCCGCCGCGCCGACCTTGCGCACTGCTTCTTCGATCAGCGGCGTCGGTTTGGCCGCGTAGTTCATGCGCAGGCAATTGCGATATTTGCCCGAGGCGGAAAAGATGCTGCCGACGGCAATCTGTACGCCTTGATCGTGCAGCGCACGGTTCAGTTTCAGCGTATCGAAACCTTCCGGCAGTTCGACCCAGAGCATGAAGCTGCCCTGCGGGCGGCTGGCGCGGGTGCCGGCCGGGAAGTAGCGCGTCACCCAATCGATCATCACGTCGCGATTGCGCTGGTATTGCGTGCGCATCCGCCGCAAATGCGGTTCGAAGTGCCCGGCCTTGAGAAATTCGGCGATGGCGATCTGCGGTTGCGGTGCCGTGGAGCCAGTGCTGATGTATTTCATGTGCAGCACCCGCTCGAGATAGCGGCCGGGCGCGACCCAGCCAATGCGCAGGCCCGGCGCCAGGGTCTTGGAGAACGAACTGCACAGCAGCACGCGGCCGTCTTCGTCGAAGGATTTGATCGTGCGCGGACGTGGATAGGTGTAGGCCAGTTCGCCATACACATCGTCCTCGATGATCGCCACGTCGAAGCGCTGGGCCAGGTTGAGCAGGGCACGTTTGCGCGACTCCGGCATGATGTAGCCGAGCGGGTTGTTGCAGTTGGGCGTGAGCTGGATGACCTTGATCGGCCATTGTTCCAGCGCCAGTTCCAGCGCTTCGAGGCTGATGCCGGTGAGCGGGTCGGTGGGGATTTCCAGGGCTTTCATGCCCAGGCCTTTTAGGGTCTGCATGGCGCCGTGGAAGCTCGGCGAATCCACCGCGACGATGTCGCCGGGCTCGCAGATCGCGTGGATGCTGGTGGATAGCGCTTCGTGGCAACCGGTGGTGACCACCAGATCGCTGGCGCTCAACTGGCAGCCGGAATCGAGCATCAGCCGGGCGATCTGTTCACGCAATTCGAGAGTGCCGTGGATGTTGTCGTAATACAGACCGGGCATGTCCTGACGGCGGCTGATACGGGCCAGTCCGCGCAGCAGCGGTTTCATCGTCGGCGACGAGATGTCCGGCATGCCGCGACCCAGCTGCACCACGTCCTTGCGCGGCACGGCGCGAATCAGTTCCAGCACCTGATCCCACTGGGAAATCTCCACCGGCCGCTGCGCCGGACGCCCCACCGCCGGCAGTTCCGGCAACTCGCGACCGACCGGCACGAAGTACCCGGACTTGGGTTTCGGCGTGGCCAGGCCGCTGTCTTCCAGCATGCGATAGGCCTGCTGCACCGTGCTCAGGCTGACCCCGTGTTCGACGCTCAAGGCGCGCACCGACGGCAGTCGGTCGCCGGGGCGGTAGAAGCCTTGTTCGATGCGCGTGCCGAGCAGTTCGGCAAGGTTTACATACAGGGTCATGACACTGCCTCGGTGCAGGTGATTCGGTAAACCGGTACAGATGCGGCAAAAATCGACAATTCAGAGCTTGAGACGATCAATCTGTATGGAATTAATACAAATCTGTTGAATCTGTAATGCTTTTGCTCGCCCGCGCATCATGGAATCTCTGGCTACCCAAGTAAACAGGAGCAATCAAAATGAACGGCTTGAGCGATGTGCGGCTGACGTTACACAGTCAGGAACTGAGGGCAGGGCAACAGGACAATGCGCGCAACGAGAGCATGTGCAACGCACCGTCCGGCCTGAGTCGCTGGGACCTGTTCTGGCATCGTCTGCACACGCGCAAGGCGTTGCTGCGCCTGACGCCGGAACAGCTCAAGGATATCGGGCTGACCCGCGAGCAGGCGCTGGAGGAGGGATTGAAGCCGTTCTGGCGGATCTGAATCTTCGGAACTCATGAAGCCCATTCGCGAGCAGGCTCGCTCCCACAGGGATATGCATTGCAAAGTGGGAGCGAGCCTGCTCGCGAAGGCGTCATCAATGGCGCTGCAAAAGTATCAGACCAACTCTTTAAGGCGATGCCACAACATCCCCAACGCCAGCAGCGGCGAGCGCAGATGCTTGCCACCGGGGAAGGTGATGTGTGGCACTTTGGCGAACAGGTCGAAACCGCCGCTTTGCTGTCCGCTGATGGCTTCGGCCAGCAGCTTGCCCGCCAAATGTGTGGCATTCACGCCATGGCCGGAATAGGCCTGGGCGTAATACACGTTCGGCTGCTCCGCGAGCCGGCCAATCTGCGGCAGACGGTTGGCGCCGATGCCGATCATCCCGCCCCATTGATAATCAATCTTCACCGAGGCCAGTTGCGGAAACACTTCCAGCATTTTGGGCCGCATGTACGCGCCGATGTCTTTTGGGTCACGCCCCGAATAATGGCAGGCGCCGCCGAACAGCAGGCGCCGGTCCGCCGAGAGCCGATAGTAATCCAGCGCCACCCGCTGGTCGCAGACCGCCATGTTCTGTGGCAGCAGGGCGTGGGCCTGTTCTTCGCTCAGCGGTTCGGTGGCAATGATGTAGCTGCCGGCCGGCAGCACCTTGCCGCTGAGTTGCGGATTGAGGTCATCGAGATAGGCGTTGCAGCCGAGCACCAGGGTTTTCGCCCGCACCGAACCTTGTGCGGTGTGCACCCGGACTTCAGGGCCGTAGTCGATGCGGGTGACCGCCGATTGTTCGAACAGCTTCACCCCCAGTTGCTGCGCTGCTGCGGCTTCGCCGAGTGCCAGGTTCAGTGGGTGCAGATGCCCGGAGCCCATGTCGATCAGGCCGCCGACGTAGCGTTTGGAGCCGACCACGGTGTGCATTTCGTTCGCTTGCAGCAGGCGGGTTTCGTAGCGGTAACCGAGGCTGCGCAGCTCTTCGGCGTCTTCGGCAAAACCTTCAAGGTCGGAAGGTTTGTTGGCGAGGTCGCAGTAACCCCAGGTCAGGTCGCAGGGGATCTGAAATTTTTCGACGCGCTGGCGGACGATTTCCACCGCTTCCAGGCCCATGAGTTTCATCTGACGTACGCCGTCGGTGCCGACCACGTTGGCGAATTGATCGAGGCCGTGACCGACCCCGCGAATCAGTTGCCCGCCGTTGCGACCGCTGGCGCCCCAGCCGATCCGGTGCGCCTCCAGCAACACGACGCTTAAGCCGCGCTCCACCAGTTCCAGCGCGGTGTTCAGCCCGGAGAAACCGCCACCGACCACGCACACGTCCGCGATCAGTTCACCTTGCAGCACCGGATGGTCGGGTTGCGGCAGGCTGCTGGCGGCGTAATAAGAGGCAACGTGGGGTTGGCTCGCGGAGGCGTGGGCGCGGGCATTCATGGGCGTCATCCTGAGCGGGTGTCGAGAAAATTTGACGGAGCATAAGCCGCAGGCCCGAGGCCGGGCAACATTGGTCGGCCCGTGGTGTCTGGATCACGGCTTTTGCGGCACAATTGCCGCCTATTTCGCTCCGGTTACCGCTGCAATGAGCTGCAACAGTCAGAAAATCCGCACCCTGCGTCAGCAGATTCCCACGTTCGAGTGCGTGCCGGGCTGTCATGACTGCTGCGGGCCAGTGACCACTTCGCCCGAGGAAATGTCCCGCCTGCCGCGCAAGACCCGCGCCGAGCAAGACGCGGCCATGGAAGAGCTCAACTGTGTACACCTGGGGCCGAACGGCTGCACGGTGTATGACGAACGGCCACTGATTTGCCGGTTGTTCGGTACGACGCAGACCTTGCCGTGCCCCAACGGCCGACGACCGGTGGAGCTGATTCACCCGCGGGTCGAGAAGCAAGTGTTCGAGTACATGGCCGAAAATCGGCAAGTGCTGGTTTGAGCGATCAGTCCGGAATCGGCAGGCTCAGGCTCTCTTTCACTTCTTCCATCACGATGTAGCTCTTGGACTCGCGCACATGCGGCAGCTTGAGCAGGATGTCGCCCAGCAGCTTGCGGTACGAGGCCATCTCGGAAATCCGCGCCTTCACCAGATAGTCGAAATCCCCTGACACCAAGTGGCACTCCAGTACGTGGGGCAATTTCAGCACCGCGCGTCGGAACTCTTCGAAAGTATCGCCGGATTTGTAGTCGAGGCTGATCTCGACGAACACCAGCAGACTACCCTTCAAGTGCTGCGGATTCAGGCGGGCGTTGTAGCCCATGATGATCCCCTCGCGCTCCAGGCGCCGTACCCGCTCGGTACACGGCGTGGTGGAGAGCCCGACCTTTTCGCCCAGTTCGGTGAATGAAATCCGCCCGTCCGCCTGCAGGATCCGCAAGATGTTGCGGTCGATCTTGTCCAGCTCACGTTTGGTCTGAGTGTTGGTACGCATAGGGGATGCGCCTCCGTGAAAAGGGTTTTTGCCGAGAATTGTCGCCAAATATAGGCGCTTATACAGTGAAAAGCACTGGCAAATCTTTTTTACACTGCGCGCATCATTGCTCTAACAACAGACGTACGCGGCACGCCGCGATGAGGGATACAAAATGCGCGTTATGGTCTTGGGTAGCGGCGTCATCGGTACCGCCAGTGCTTACTATCTGGCCCGTGCCGGGTTTGAAGTGGTGGTGGTCGACCGGCAGCCCGCTGCGGCCATGGAGACCAGTTTCGCCAACGCCGGCCAGGTCTCGCCAGGCTACGCCTCGCCGTGGGCTGCGCCGGGCGTACCCCTCAAAGCCATCAAATGGCTGCTGCAACGCCACGCGCCGCTGGCGATCAAGGCCACCGCCGACATCGACCAGTACCTGTGGATGGCGCAGATGCTGCGCAATTGCACCGCCAACCGTTACGCGGTGAACAAGGAGCGCATGGTGCGTCTGTCCGAGTACAGCCGCGACTGCCTCGACGAACTGCGCGCCGAGACCGGCATCGCCTACGAAGGCCGCAGCCTCGGCACCACCCAGTTGTTCCGCACCCAGGCACAACTGGATAACGCCGCCAAAGACATCGCCGTACTGAAAGAATCCGGCGTACCGTTCGAAGTGCTCGACCGCGACGGCATTGCCCGCGTTGAACCGGCGCTGGCGGGTGTCACCGACATCCTCGCCGGTGCTCTGCGCCTGCCGAACGACCAGACCGGCGACTGCCAGATCTTCACCACCCGCCTCGCCGAAATGGCCACCAAACTGGGTGTGGAATTCCGCTTTGGCCAGGACATCCAGCGCCTCGACTTCGCCGGTGACCGCATCAACGGCGTGTGGATCGACGGCAAGCTGGAAACCGCTGACCGCTACGTGCTGGCCCTCGGCAGCTACTCCCCGCAACTGCTCAAGCCGCTGGGCATCAAGGCCCCGGTGTATCCATTGAAGGGCTACTCGCTGACCGTGCCGATCACCAACCCGGACATGGCTCCGACCTCGACCATTCTCGACGAGACCTACAAGGTCGCGATCACCCGTTTCGATAACCGCATCCGCGTCGGCGGCATGGCGGAGATCGCCGGTTTTGACCTGTCGCTCAACCCGCGTCGGCGCGAAACCCTGGAGATGATCGTCAACGACCTTTATCCTCAGGGCGGCAATCTGGCCGAAGCGAGTTTCTGGACCGGCCTGCGTCCAACCACCCCGGATGGCACGCCGATCGTTGGCGCCACCCCGTTCAAGAACCTGTTCCTGAACACCGGTCACGGCACTCTCGGCTGGACCATGGCGTGCGGCTCCGGTCGCTTGCTGGCCGACCTGATGGCGAAGAAAAAGCCGCAGATCAGCGCCGAAGGTCTCGATATTTCCCGTTATGGCAACACCACCCAGGAGTCCGCAAAGCATGGCAATCCAGCGCCAGCTCACCAATGAGCGCATGAGTCAGATCGTCAGCCACAACGGTACGGTGTATCTGTCCGGGCAGGTCGGCGATGACTTCAACGCCGGTGTCGAACAGCAGACCCGCGACGTCCTCGCCAACATCGAGCGCCTGCTCGATCTGGCCGGCACCGACAAACAGCATTTGCTGTCGGCGACGATCTACCTGAACGACATCGAGGCGCATTTTGCCGGCATGAATTCGGTGTGGGATCAGTGGCTGCCCAAAGGCGCCGCCCCGGCCCGCGCCACCGTCGAAGCGAAGATGGCCAAGCCGAGCATCCTGGTCGAGATCTCCATCGTCGCCGCGTTGCCGTAACCCGTTGTAAAGATCCCTCTCCCGGTGCTGTTGGCGGTTCACGCCGTCAGCCAGCGCCGGTTTTTATTCCCATGACCGCCAAGAAGTCTGCTGCCATGCGTCCTGCCCGTGCCCTGATCGACCTTCAAGCCCTGCGTCACAACTACCGTATTGCCCGTGAAGTCACCGGTGCCAAGGCACTGGCGGTGATCAAGGCCGATGCCTACGGCCATGGCGCGGTGCGTTGCGCCCAGGCGCTGGAGGCTGAAGCGGACGGCTTCGCGGTGGCGTGCATCGAAGAAGCCCTGGAGCTGCGTGCTGCCGGGATTCGCGCGCCGGTGCTGTTGCTCGAAGGCTTTTTCGAGGCGGACGAGCTGGCGCTGATCATCGAGCACGATTTCTGGTGCGTGGTGCATTCGCTGTGGCAGCTCGAAGCGATCGAGCAGGCGGCGTTGAGCAAGCCGATCACCGTGTGGCTGAAGCTCGATTCGGGCATGCATCGCGTGGGCCTGCATCCGAAGGATTACCCGGCGGCTTACCAGCGTCTGCTGGCCAGCGGCAAAGTAGCGAAAGTCGTGCTGATGAGCCATTTCGCCCGGGCCGATGAACTGCACGAGCAGAGCAGCGCCGATCAGGTCGCAGTGTTCGAAGCCGCGCGTCAGGGCCTGGCGGCCGAAGTCAGCCTGCGCAACTCGCCGGCGGTGCTGGGCTGGCCGCAGATTCACAGCGACTGGGTGCGTCCGGGCATCATGCTCTACGGCGCCACCCCGTTCGAAGAAGCCAACGCCGTGGCCGAGCGCCTGCAGCCGGTGATGACCCTGGAATCGAAAGTTATCAGCGTGCGCGAACTGCCGGCCGGCGAACCGGTGGGTTACGGCGCGAAGTTCATCACCGACAAACCGATGCGCATCGGAGTGGTCGCCATGGGTTACGCCGACGGTTACCCGCGTCAGGCACCGACCGGCACTCCGGTACTGGTGGCCGGCCAGCGCAGCCGCATTCTTGGCCGGGTGTCGATGGACATGCTGTGCATCGACCTGACTGACGTGCCGCAAGCCGGCCTCGGTTCGACCGTCGAGTTGTGGGGTAAAAACATCCTCGCCAGCGATGTGGCGAAGTGGGCGGACACCATTCCGTACCAGATCTTCTGCAACCTGCGCCGGGTGCCAAGGCTCTATTCCGAGGGTTGAAGCGCTAGCGGGGCCCAAGTGTTGTAAATACTGAACGCTGTCGCCATGATAACGCTCAATATTTCTACAACATCAGGAGGCTCCAGCCTTGGACGTCGGTGAACGACTGCAATCGATCCGCAAGCTCAAAGGGCTTTCCCAGCGTGAACTCGCCAAGCGCGCGGGCGTCACCAACAGCACCATTTCGATGATCGAAAAGAACAGCGTCAGCCCTTCGATCAGTTCGCTGAGGAAGGTTCTGGGCGGGATTCCCATGTCCATGGTCGAGTTCTTTTCCGAAGAGATCCTGCAGGAAAAACCGACCCAGATCGTCTACAAGGCCAACGAGCTGATCGACATTTCCGACGGCGCCGTGACCATGAAACTGGTCGGCCGCGCGCACCCGAGTCGGGCCATCGCGTTCCTCAATGAAATCTACCCGCCGGGCGCCGACACCGGCGAAGAAATGCTGACCCACGAAGGCGAGGAAACCGGGATTCTGGTGGAAGGGCGCCTGGAACTGGTGGTAGGCCTTGAAACTTTTATCCTCGAAGCCGGCGACAGCTACTACTTTGAAAGTACCAAGCCGCATCGTTTCCGTAATCCGTTCGATGCACCGGCGCGACTAATCAGCGCAGCCACGCCGGCGAATTTTTAAACCAAGAGGCGCCAGGCCATACCGGCGAAGGCACCCGAAACGTTTTTCCACAGCGCGATATAACCCCTTTGAATTTGGGGTTGTTTCAGTGAAGCGGGCTAACCGCTATACTTGCGCCCGCCTGCGAACCGTGGCCGCAGGCGTGAATAGCCACCATTGAGGGTGAACGCGTGAACCTAATTATGAAAATGCTGGCTGCACCAGCAACCGTATTGGCCCTCTGGGCTGTCAGCGCTCAAGCTGCGACGAATGACGACATTGCCAAACGCCTCGAGCCGGTGGGCCAGGTGTGTGTTCAGGGGCAAGAGTGCAAGGGGATGGAAGTCGCTGCTTCGGCAGGCGGCGGTGGCGGTGCCAAGACGCCGGACGAAGTGATTGCCAAACATTGCAACGCTTGCCACGGCTCCGGCCTGTTGGGCGCACCGAAAATCGGTGACACCGCGGCCTGGAAAGAGCGCGCCGATCACCAGGGCGGCCTCGACGGCATCCTGGCCAAGGCCATCACTGGCATCAACTCGATGCCGCCAAAAGGCACCTGCGCCGACTGCTCCGATGAAGAGCTCAAGGGCGCGATCCAGAAGATGTCCGGCCTGAAATAAGCCGCGCTTCTGACGAAAAAAACCGTCTCCGGACGGTTTTTTTGTGCCCGCGATTCAGATCTGAGGCTGTTCTTTGCAGCAAACAACCGGCAATCTCGGTCGTACCTCTATTCACGGAACGGGCAGGAGGCTTCAGATGGTGCAGTTGTGTTCGATCGAACAGGCGGTGGACGACGTGCTGGCGCGGTTGCCGGCGCACATCCACATGGGCCTGCCGCTGGGGCTGGGCAAACCCAATCCTTTCGTCAACGCGCTGTACCGGCGGATTGCCGGATTGCCCGAACGTCAGCTGACGATCTACACCGCCTTGTGTCTTGGCCGTCCGACCCTGGGCGATGGTTTGCAGAAGCGCTTCATCGAACCCTTCGTCGAGCGGGTGTTCGGCGATTACCCGGAGCTGGAATTCCTCGCCGACCTGCACCGCGACAGCCTGCCGTCCAACATCCGCATCGAGCAATTCTTCATGCAGCCCGGCAGCCTGCTCAACAGCGCGCCGGCCCAGCAGGATTACGTCAGCAGCAACTACAGCCACGCCGCCCGCGACATCAACGCCGCCGGCCTGAACCTGGTGGCGCAGTTGCTCGCCAGCAGCAGCGAACACCCGGATCGCCTGAGCCTCAGTTGCAACCCGGACATCACCCTCGACCTGTTCCCGATGATCGCCAAACGCCGGGCGGCGGGGGAGACCATTCTGCTGGTCGGCCAGGTGCACACCGAGTTGCCGTACATGCCGGGCGACGCCGAAGTCGACATCGATACCTTCGACCTGCTGATCGACGAGAAGGACAGCAGCACGCTGTTTTCCACACCGAACATGCCTGTCGGCTTTCAGGATCATTTCATCGGTTTGCACGCCAGCACCTTGGTGCGCGATGGCGGCACCTTGCAGATCGGTATCGGCTCGATGGGCGATGCGCTGACCGCCGCGTTGCTGGCGCGTCAGGCCGACAACGCCGGATATCAGGACTTGCTGACCGATGTGAACCTCAGCCAGTGGGCGCAGTTGATCGAACGCGAGGGCGGCATCGAGCCCTTCGCCAAAGGCCTGTACGGTTGCAGCGAAATGTTCGTCAACGGCCTGCTGGTGCTGGCCGAAGCCGGGATCATCCGGCGCAAGGTTTACCCGGATGTACAGACTCAGGAGCAGGCCAACGCCGGGACCCTCGACGAGGCGGCGCAAACCGATGGCATCTCGATCCATGGCGGATTCTTCCTCGGACCGCGCAGTTTCTATGAACGCTTGCGTGAGTTGCCGCTGAGCAAACGCCTTGAATTCAACATGACCCGCATCAGCTACATCAACGAGCTGTACGGTCAGGAAGAGCTCAAGCGTCTGCAGCGTCTGGACGCGCGGTTCATCAACACCGTGTTCACCATGACCCTGCTGGGCGCCGGGGTGGCGGATCAGCTGGAAGACGGGCGGGTGCTCAGCGGCGTCGGCGGGCAGTACAACTTCGTCGCTCAGGGCCATGCGCTGCACGATGCGCGCTCGATCCTGCTGCTGCGCAGCTGGCGTGAGTCCGGCGGCGATGTCAGTTCGAACATTGTCTGGGAGTACGGCCACTGCACGATTCCGCGACACCTGCGTGACATCGTAATCACCGAGTACGGTATCGCCGATCTGCGCGGCAAGTCGGATGCGGTGGTGATCGAAGCGCTGCTCAATATCAGCGATTCACGCTTCCAGCAGGGCCTGATCGAACAGGCACAGAAGGTCGGCAAGCTACCGAAGGATTTCCGTCTCGACCCGCGCTTTACCGACAACACCCCGCAACGCTTGCAGGCGATTGCCGCACGACATCCGAACCTGTTTCCGGAGTATCCGCTGGGCTGCGATTTCACGGAGGTCGAAAAGGATCTGTTGCGGGCGCTGAACTGGCTCAAGAGCAAGTTCAAGCTGACGGAGATTCTGGAGTTGGGCAAGGCCGCGCTGGATGCGCCGCAGGCTTCGCTGTATCCGGAGCATCTTGAGCGGATGCAACTCACAAACCCGGAAGGTCTTAAGGAAGACCTGTTTCAGCGGTTGCTCCTCACCGGCCTCAAAGCTACCGCGCAATAACTCCAACACCCGAAGCAACTGTGGGAGCCAGCCTGCTGGCGATTGCTATCCGCCAGTCCTGAAGATGTTGACTGACACGACGCCATCGCCAGCAGGCTGGCTCCCACAGAGGTAATGCGGTGTTGCTTACTCGATGAAAGTAACGACGCCATCCTTCAGCGACTTCACGCGAGCCAGCGACTCGACGCGGTAACCCTGCGAATCCAGCTCCGCACGGCCGCCCTGGAACGACTTCTCGATCACGATGCCCAGGCCAGCGACGGTGGCGCCGGCCTGCTTGATGATCGAGATCAGCGCCTGGGACGCCTTACCGTTGGCCAGGAAGTCGTCGATGATCAGCACACGGTCGCTGCTGGTCAGGTGGCGCGGGGAGATGGCCACGGTGCTTTCGGTTTTCTTGGTGAACGAGTAAACGGTCGCCGACAGCAGGTTTTCAGTCAGGGTCAGGGACTGTTGCTTGCGGGCGAAGATCACCGGCACGCCGAGGTTCAGGCCGGTCATGATCGCCGGCGCGATGCCCGAGGCTTCGATGGTGACAATCTTGGTGATGCCCGAATCCTTGAACAGCGTGGCGAATTCGTCGCCGATCAGCTTCATCAGGGCCGGGTCGATCTGGTGGTTCAGGAAGGCGTCGACCTTCAGGACCTGGTCGGAAAGCACAATGCCTTGTTCGCGGATTTTCTGGTGCAATGCTTCCATGAAGCTGTCCTCATTTGGCGCTTTGTGCGCCGAAGGTCTAGTAAAAAGTGGTCAATTCTAGCGCTTTAACATCGCGCGTATATCAGCCAGTGCGCTATTGCCCCGCACGGCTTTGACTTCGGTCGGTGTGTCGTCGTTGCCTTCCCAGGCCAGGTCGTCCGGCGGCAGTTCATCAAGGAAGCGGCTTGGCGCGCAGTCGATGATCTCGCCGTACTGTTTGCGCTTGGCGGCGAAGGTAAACGCCAGGGTCTGGCGCGCGCGGGTGATGCCCACGTAGGCCAGGCGGCGTTCTTCTTCGATGGTGTCGGCTTCGATGCTGGAACGGTGCGGGAGGATTTCCTCTTCCATGCCCATGATGAACACGTAGGGGAATTCCAGGCCCTTGGACGCATGCAGGGTCATCATCTGCACGCCTTCGGCGCCGTCTTCCTCTTCCTGCTGACGTTCCAGCATGTCACGCAGGACGAGTTTGCCGATGGCGTCCTCGACGGTCATTTCGCCGTCTTCGTCTTTTTCCAGGGTGTTCTTCAAGGCTTCGATCAGGAACCAGACGTTGCTCATCCGGTAGTCCGCGGCCTTGTCGCTGGAACTGTTGGTGCGCAGCCAGTTCTCGTAGTCGATGTCCATGACCATGCTGCGCAGGGCGGAGATCGG
The DNA here is from genome assembly GCF_002112855.1 of Pseudomonas sp. B40(2017). Lineage (NCBI taxonomy): Bacteria > Pseudomonadati > Pseudomonadota > Gammaproteobacteria > Pseudomonadales > Pseudomonadaceae > Pseudomonas > Pseudomonas sp. B40(2017). The sequence continues at coordinate 445,020 of NZ_NEIT01000002.1, read as the reverse complement.
GTCTTCGCCGGCGCACTGCTCGCGCACCTTGTCCATGAAACGCTTGAAGCGCGACAGGCGGTCGGTGAAGCGGCTGTCCAGATGTTCGCCCAGGCCGAGTTCGTCGGTGGCGGCGTACATCGAGATCTTGCGTTCGGTGGCGTAGTTGCCGAGTTTTTCCAGGGTCGTGGAGCCGATTTCCCGGCGCGGCACGTTGATCACCCGCAGGAAGGCGTTGTCGTCGTCCGGGTTCACGATCAGGCGGAAGTAGGCCATCAGGTCTTTCACTTCCTGACGGCCGAAGAAGCTGTTGCCGCCGCTCAGACGGTACGGCACCTGATGGTGCTGCAGTTTCAGCTCGATCAGCTTGGCCTGGTAGTTGCCGCGATAGAGGATCGCGAAATCGCTGTACGGGCGGTCGGTGCGCAAGTGCAGGCTGAGGATTTCCATGGCCACGCGTTCGGCTTCGGCGTCCTCGTTGCGGCAGCGGATCACGCGGATCTCGTCGCCATGGCCCATCTCACTCCACAGCTGCTTCTCGAATTCGTGCGGGTTGTTCGAGATCAGCACGTTGGCGCAGCGCAGGATGCGGCTGGTGGAGCGGTAGTTCTGCTCGAGCATCACCACTTTCAGGGACGGGTAGTCGTCCTTGAGCAGCATCAGGTTTTCCGGCCGCGCGCCGCGCCAGGCGTAGATCGACTGGTCGTCGTCGCCCACCACGGTGAACTGGTTGCGTTTGCCGATGAGCATTTTCACCAGCAGGTACTGGCTGGCGTTGGTGTCCTGGTATTCGTCGACCAGCAGGTAACGCACCTTGTTCTGCCACTTTTCGAGGATGTCGGCGTGCTCTTCGAAGAGTTTCACCGGCAGCAGGATCAGGTCGTCGAAGTCCACCGCGTTGAACGCCTTGAGCGTGCGCTGGTAGTGGGTGTAGACGATGGCGGCGGTCTGTTCCTTGGGGTTGCGGGCGTTTTCCAGGGCCTGGGCCGGCAGGATCAGGTCGTTTTTCCAGGCGCCGATCATATTCTTGATCTCGTCGACGCCGTCGTCGCCTGCATATTCCTTCTGCATGATGTCGGTCATCAGCGACTTGACGTCGGTTTCGTCGAAGATCGAGAAACCGGGTTTGTAGCCCAGCCGTTCATGTTCCTTGCGGATGATGTTCAGGCCCAGGTTGTGGAAGGTGCAGACCGTCAGCCCGCGTCCTTCACCTGGACGCAGCAGGGTGCCGACCCGCTCTTTCATCTCGCGCGCGGCCTTGTTGGTGAAGGTCATGGCGACGATGTACTGGGCGCGGATGCCGCAGTTCTGGATCAAGTGCGCGATCTTGCGCGTGATCACACTGGTCTTGCCGGAGCCAGCACCGGCGAGCACCAATAGAGGGCCGCCGACGTAGTTCACGGCTTCTTGCTGCCGGGGATTGAGTCGGGACATACGAAAATTCGGGAGTCGTTGACGAAATGGGCCGGCATTTTAACAGGCTCAGCGATTTGTGCTGCTCTCTCCGACTTGTGACGCAGCACGCGATTCAAATTTGCCGGTTTTGTTACTTTCACGCAGGATGCGCGGTGATTTTGCGGCTAATGTTCTCATTCGTGACACAAAATAACGTTTTGATAACCGTTGTCGTTTGGTCATTGGTTGCCGCAACGGCATAATGCCCGCCGCCCACATCATTGCAGAGTCTAGGGAGTCAGCTTGACTACGCCTGTCGAACCCTTGCGTTTGCTGCTACTGGCCGAAGAGCCAGCGTGGACAGCGTTATTGCGCGAGTGTCTGGCTCCGTTGGGGAGTGCGGCGGTGCTGATCAGCGCGCCGAGCTGGGAGTCGGTCAGCAGCCTGTTCGAAGACAACCGCCACGCGGTGTTGTTGACCGTTCCCGCGTTGCAGCCGGCGCCCGGCCGTTGCAGCCTGCCGACGGTGTTGCTGTTGGAACACGAGCCGGCGACCGCGCCCGATGGTGTCAGCGACTGGCTGGTGTTCGATGCCCTCGATCCCGGCATGCTTCGACGTTGCCTGCGGCATGTGCGCGAGCGTGGCGTGCTGGAAAACACCCTGCAACGCCTGGCCGAGCAGGATCCGCTGACCGGCATCGCCAACCGTCAGGGCTTCCAGACCCTGCTGACGGCGCGCCTCGCCGAAAACGACGGTCGCGGCCTGGCCCTTGGGCATCTTGATCTCGACAACTTCCGCCACGCCAACGACGCCCTCGGCCACCAGGCCGGCGACCGCCTGATCCTGCAAGTCGTCGCACGGCTGAAAAGTCAGCTGGAAGTCGGCGATCAACTGGCGCGCCTCGGCAGCGATGAATTCGCCTTGCTGATCGATACCCGCCGCGCCCCGCAACGGGCCGAATGGATGGCCGAGCGCATTACCGAAGCCCTGGCCGAACCTTACTGGGTCGACGGCGAAAGCCTGTTGATCGGCTCCAGCCTGGGCATCGCCCATGCCCGCGCCCAGGGTGGTGCGGATCCGCTGATGTGGCATGCGCACATCGCCATGCAGCAGGCCAAGAGCACTCAGGGCTGCACCTTTCACATCTTCAACGAGCGGATCAACCGCAACGCGCGAAGCATGGCCGACCTCGAAAGCGAGCTGCGCCGGGCCTTGCGTCGCGATGAATTGGAGCTGCATTACCAGCCGCGCCTGAATCTGCAGGACGGCCAGATCGTCGGCCTCGAAGCGCTGGTGCGCTGGCGTCACAGTGAGCGCGGCCTGCTGCCGCCGAGCGAATTCGTGCCGCTGGCCGAGCAGAGCGGTCTGATCGTGCCGTTGGGTTACTGGGTGATTTCCCGGGCCCTGCGCGACATGCAGGCGTTGCGCGAACGCGGACTGCCGGCGCTGCATATGGCGATCAACCTGTCGTTCCGCCAGTTTCAGGACAGCCAGTTGCTGCCGACGCTCAGTCGTCTGATCGCCGAGCGCGGCGTCGAGGCGCAGTGGCTGGAATTCGAACTCACCGAAACCGCCGTGATGCGCCGCAGCGATCTGGTCAAGCAGACCATGGACGCCCTCGGTCGCCTCGGCGTGCGATTTTCGCTGGATGATTTCGGTACCGGGTTCTCGTCGTTCGTGCACCTCAACAGCCTGCCGATCACCTTGCTGAAGATCGACAAGAGCTTTGTCGGCGGCATGGAGCAGCGCGAAGAGAACCGCAAACTGGTGCACGCCATGATCAACCTCGCGCACAACCTGCACCTGGAAGTGGTGGCCGAAGGGGTGGAAACCCGGGAGCAACTGGATCTGTTGCGCGGGTTCGGCTGTGATCAGGTGCAGGGTTACCTGATCAGCAAGCCGCTGCCGTTGGCGGAACTGGTTGAATATCTGGTGGTTGACGCCAGCCAGCCGCCGCTGGGTATCGTGGTTTAGCCTCAAATCCCTGTGGGAGCGAACTCGCTCCCACAGGGAGACTCATTCGGCCTGAGCGATTTTGAAGCCTTGAGATTGCGGCTCAAGCCGAATCATTCGCTTCATCTTCCATTCGAACGCCAGCGTCAGGCTCACCGCCGCACAGGCCAGCCCCAGCGCCAGACCCCACCAGACGCCGGTCGGCCCCCAGTGCAGATGAAACGCCATCAGCCACGCCGCCGGCGCGCCGATCAGCCAGTAGCAAACAAGCCCGACCAGGAATGTGGTCTTGGCATCCTTGAGCCCGCGGATGCAGCCCATGGCAATCGTCTGCGTGCCGTCGAACAGCTCGAACCACGCCGCCACGGCCAGCAGGCTGACGGCCAGACGAATCACTTCGGCAAACGCCGGGTCGTTATGGTCGAGGAACAAACCGACCAACTGATTCGGCAGCAACCAGAACACCATCGCAAACCCCAGCATTACCACCGCACCAAAGACGATGCCGACCCTTCCCGACATCCGCGCATCGTTCAATTGCCCGGCGCCGTAATGCTGGCCGACGCGCATGGTGATCGCATACGACATCCCCGCCGGGACCATAAACGCCACCGAGACGATTTGCAGGGCGATCTGGTGCGCCGCCAGTTGCGTGCTGCCCATGGTGCCCATGCACAGCGCCGCGAAGGCGAACAGCCCGACTTCCACCGCGTAGGTTCCGCCGATCGGCAGGCCCAGGCGCCAGAGTTCTTTCAGGTACTGCCGGTTCGGCCGCGACAGACCTTCGCGAAGAGGGTAGGCGTCATAGGCCGGATGCCGACGAATGTGCCAGGCCAGTGCCAGCGCCATGCAGTTGGCGACAATTGCCGTGACCAGGCCGATGCCTGTCAGCCCGAGTTTCGGCAGGCCGAACAGGCCGGTGATCAGCGCGTAGTTGAGCAGGAAGTTGGCCACCGTGCCGGCGAGGCTGATGACCATCACCGGCGTTGCCCGGCCGATGGCGCTGGTGAAACCGCGCAGGGCCATGAAGCTCAGGTAGCCGGGCAGGGCGAACGGCAAGGCGATCAGGAATTGCCCGGCGGCATTGACGTTGGTCTCGGTCTGGCCGAATAGCAAGAGCACCGGTTTCAGATTCCACAGCAGCAGCCCGGCACCGAGCGCCATCAGCCACGCCAGCCACAGCCCGGCCTGGGTCAGGCGGGCGGCGCCGATGATGTCGCCGGCGCCCTGACGAATCGCCACCAGGGTGCCAACCGCCGCAATCACGCCGATGCAGAAAATCGACACGAACGAATAGCTCGCCGCGCCCAGACCGCCACCGGCCAGCGCTTCGGGACTGAGGCGCGCCATCATCAGGGTGTCGGTCAGCACCATCAGCATGTGCGCCAACTGCGAGGCGATCAACGGCCCCGCCAGCCGCAGGATGGCCCAGAGTTCGGTACGCACAGGACGCTGCATGGCGTTCACATCCTTATTAAAGAGGGAGCAAGAGACCGTCGATTCTCAGGGTTTGGCGCAGGTTGCACAAAGGGATAAAAAGGATGGGTGGCATGATTAAAACTCATCCTGCCGCGATTCTGCTAAGTTGGCGCAATCCCGCCATAGGAGCGCTGTGCATGTCCCGTCGTCTTCCGCCCTTGTATGCCCTGCGCGCATTCGAAGCGGCGGCTCGCCACAGTTCGTTCACCCGGGCTGCCGAAGAGCTGTCGATCACTCAGAGTGCAGTGAGCCGGCACATCCGCACGCTCGAAGAGCATTTCGCCTGCCGCTTGTTCCACCGCAGCGGGCGCAACCTGCAACTGACCGAGTCGGCACGCCTACTGCTGCCGGGCATCCGTGATGGCTTTGCTGCGTTGGAACGGGCCTGCAATACCTTGCGCGCCGAAGATGACATCCTGCGCATGAAAGCCCCGTCGACCCTGACCATGCGCTGGTTGCTGGCGCGGCTCAGTCGCTTTCGGCACTTGCAGCCGGGCAACGAGGTGCAGTTGACCAGCGCGTGGATGGACGTGGACTCGGTGGACTTCAACAACGAGCCCTTCGATTGCGCGGTGTTGCTCAGTGACGGGCATTTCCCCCCGGACTGGGAAGCCAGCCTGCTGTTTCCGGAGGAGCTGATTCCAGTCGGCGCGCCGAATCTGCTCAACGATAAGCCGTGGGACGTGGCGCGGCTGGCCAGCGCCGAGCTGCTGCACCCGACGCCGGATCGCCGGGACTGGCGCAGCTGGCTGGAACACATGGGGTTGTCGGATCAGGTGTCGCTCAAGGGCGGGCAGGTGTTCGACACCCTGGAATTGGGCATGATCGCGGCAGCCCGGGGCTATGGGGTGTCCATGGGCGATCTGCTGATGGTGGCCGAGGATGTCGCGCAAGGGCGCTTGAGCCTGCCCTGGCCGACGGCGGTCGCCAGCGGACTGAATTATTACCTGGTGTGGCCAAAGACCCGTCCGGGAGGTGAACGTTTGCGCCGCCTCAGCGACTTCCTGCAAGGCGAAGTCCGCGCCATGGCGCTGCCGGCGGTCACGCGCTTGAGCTGAATCGTTCGAGCCTGCACAATGCCGGCCTTTCGCCATAACCCTGCTGTTCGCTCAAGTATTCGGTTTTACCGCCGAATACGTGCATGTGGAACCGTCGTGCCGGTCTCCACGATTCACCCCCATTAGAAAATTATCCGAGCTGCGATCAAGGAGGATCGGAAGTTCGGCCAGGAGCTGTCCATGTCTCAACCTCGCGCTCGGATCGCCTCGCAGCTGGGCCTCGCGCTCGCCGTGATACTGGCGATTGTCATCAGCGGCAGTACAGTCTTTGCTTTGCGTTCGCTGGATACCGCCAACCTCGCCACTCGTGAGGAGCACCTCGCCAGTGAAGCGCGTCTGCTCGCCGACCAATTGAGCACCTTCCACGGCACGCTGCGCGAAAGCACCCAGCGCCTGAGCGGGTTGTTCGAGAAGCGCTTCAGCGCCGGCCTGAGCATTCATCCGAGCGAGCCGGTGACCGTGGCCGGCACCCAGACGCCGGGCCTGCACCTGGGCAGCGAAGTGTTGAACAACAACTTCAAGGAAGTCGACGAGTTCAAACAGATGACGGCCGGTGTCGCCACGCTGTTCGTGCGCAGCGGCGAAGACTTTGTGCGGGTCAGCACCTCCCTGACCAAACAGGATGGCACCCGCGCCATTGGCACCTTGCTCGACCACGCCCATCCAGCCTATGCGAAGTTGATGGCGGGGCAAGGGTACGTCGGCCGCGCCTTGCTGTTCGACCGTTCCTACATGACCCAATACACCCCGGTGCGTGACAGCAGCGGCAAGGTGATTGCGGTGTTGTTCGTCGGTTTCGATTACACCGACGCGCAGAACGCCCAGTTCGCCAATCTCAAGCGCTTCCGCATCGGCCAGACCGGTTCGCTGGCATTGCTGGACGAGAAAAACCAATGGCTGGTGGCCCCGGCGGGCGTGCAGGCGCTGGATCAAGCGATTCCGGTAATCAACGATCTGGCGAAAGCGCCGGGTAAAGGCCGGTTCTGGAGCGACAAGTCCGAAGATTTCTACAGCATTGCCGTGCCCTTCGAAGGCGGCCCGTGGTCGGTGGTGGCGAGCATGCCGAAAGCCGAGATCCGTGCGGTGACCTGGAGCGTCGGCACCCAACTGGCCATCGGCAGTCTGCTGGCGATGCTGCTGGCGGTCGGTTCCGTGGTCTGGTTGCTGCGTAGCAAACTGGCGCCACTGGGTGATCTGGTGCGTCAGGCCGAAGCCTTGGGTGCCGGTGATTTGAGCGTGCGCCTGAGTGTGTCGAGCAACGACGAGATTGGTCAGTTGGCTCGCGCCTTCAACCAGATGAGCCAGGCGCTGTCGACCATGGTCGAGCACATCCGCCGCGCCTCCGAAGAGGTCAACCGTCGGGCTCAGGCGCTGTCCGGTCTGTCCGGCGGCGCCTATGAAGGCATGGAGCAACAGTCCGGCGAGATCACCAGCATGGCCGGCGCGGTAGAGGAGTTTTCCGCCACGTCGCTGAACATTGCCGACAACATGGGCAACACTCAACGTCTGGCTCAGGAAAACGCGCAGCAGACCCAGATCGGTCGCACGTCGATGGAGGAAGCGTCTTCCTCGCTGGAGCAGATTGCCGGCGCACTGAACACCACCGCGACCGTGATCAACACGCTCGGTCAGCGTTCCCAGGAAATCGGCGGCATTGTCAGCGTGATCACCTCGATTGCCGAACAGACCAACCTGCTGGCACTCAACGCTGCGATCGAAGCCGCCCGTGCCGGTGAACAAGGTCGCGGCTTTGCCGTGGTGGCCGACGAGGTACGCAGCCTGGCCTCGCGTACCCGTCAGGCGACGGATGAAATTTCCAGCATGATTCACAGCATTCAGCAGGAAACCGGCAACGCCATCAGCACCATGGAGCAGGGCAACCTGCTGATGCAGGAAGGCCTGTCGCGAAATGCCAACGTGGCGTCGGCGCTGGCGCGCATTGACGAGCAAAGTCGCTCGGCGGGTGAGCAGTTTGCCGCGATCACCACCGCGACTCAGGAGCAGAGCAGCACCGCGACTTTGCTCAGCAGCAACTTGCAGAGCATCGCGATGGCCAACAGCGAGCAGCGCGAAGTGGTGTCGAACCTGGCCATCACCGCCAAGGAACTGGAAGGCCTGGCAGCCGACCTGCGCCAAGAGGTCGACCGCTTCCGTTGAGGCGCCGTGCCCGCTTACTGGTAAGCGGAGAGGTCTTCGCTGGAGTCGACCTCTCCCCATTCTCCGCTGTAGGCCACGGCCGAGACCGGAACCCGACCCGCATCGATGACACGTTGCAGGGTGTTGGTCATGTGCATCTTGTCGCGTTGTTCCGGGGTCAGTTCGGCTCGTAGCCGAACGACTTCTGCCCAACCCTCAGGGGTGAAGCGCAGCAGCCCCATGTACTGACCCTGAACTTCGTCCACCGATTGCGGCTTGTTGCCGATTTCGGCCAGCGTACCGGCGTCGGTCAGGCGGAACGTTTCGGCATCCAGCAACGGATCGCCGAAACGCTGCGTCCACAATTTCAGCCAATGGGGGTCGTAGGTGACGGCCAGCGATGCTTCGTTGGTCATCAACGACTGAACGGCGTCCGGGCTGTAGAAAATATCGGAATAACTCACGATGCACGGCTGGCCCTGCAGCCAGGATTCGGCGTACGCCAGCGACGACACCATGTTGGTGTCCGCCCAGCGTGGGTTATGGAATTCGATCAGGCCACGCTCGGCCAGCCACTCTCTTTTATAGCCGGTCACTATGGCGATTTCGCTGATGCCCGCCGCGCGCAAGGATTCCAGCTGCCATTCGAGCAGGGCTTTGCCTCGCAGTTCGACCAGGCACTTGGGGCGCTCATCCGTGAGGCTTTTCATGCGACTGCCACGTCCGGCAGCCAGAATAATGGCTTTCACAACACGTCTATCCCGTGGGTTATTGAATGGAGTCAGGTTCGCCGAACAGCTGCCGGATACGTTCAAGGTCGTGGGTGGCAAAATCCGCTTCGCGCTCCGGGTGCCACATCCAGCCTTCCCAAGGCAGTTGAAGGTGGCGGATGGCTTCGATTTCACCGTCTTCGCTGCGCGCCATGACGTCGAAACCCTGCGGGCAACCGGCAAGAGCGAGGCCGTGATAGCTGTTCACCTCGGCGACGATCCGGCCGGACAGCTGATGCCGGGTTCGCACATGACCGGTCACCGGTTTCAACTCGCTGCCAGCCTCGTGCGCCAGCATCTGCATGCCGCGACAAATGCCCAGTACTGGCAACTGACGTTCGCGAGCGTGATCCAGCAACTCGCTCTCGGTACGGTCGCGGGTCGGGCACTGACCGATGTCATTGCCACCCGACAGCACAATGGCGTGTGGCGCGACGGCCGCCAGCCAGTGATCGAGCGGCAAGCCGTTGGGCACGGGTACCGGAATGAAACCGGCTGCCAGAAGGAACCCGATCAGTCGCTGATCCAGCGCATCCCGGGTTTCTCCTCGCTCTGGATAGCTGTCCACCCGTTGACTGACTGCGACCACCTTCATGTCATCATCTCCACTCGCCGGCCCGGGCAATCCAGGTGCAGGAAGTCCGCGGTCGACCAGCGACGGTAAAGCACTTCACCCGCCCCAATGACAGCCGGCAGGCCAAGCTCGCCGGCACGGATTGCCATGTGCGAATTGGCGCCGCCCCACGCCGTGATCAATCCGGCGATCGGGTAGGCGAACAGCCAGTCAAACCCCGGATCCGCGTTGGGAATGCAGACGATCGCCCCGGCGAGTTTGTCCCGGTCGTCGCACAGCACAACCGGTGCGGTCACGCGTTTCTGGGTGATGAAGTTGGGCGCCGTTTCGGGCCACTCGAAGCCCCAGACATCTTCCGGCCGGGTAATCACCGGCGGCAGGGATACCTTGAGCGTCTCGGCGTAACGCGCCTTGCCCTGTTCAATGCTGCGCAGCAGCACTTCCTTGGGCTCCGCTGCCGCCACGTGCAGTTCGGTGAAGGCACGGATGTCGCAATAAGCAAGATCTTCGCGCCCGATACCGTGCTCGGCACCGACTTGGGCAATCAACGCCAGTGCGTCGGACAGGTTGCGGGTGAAGTGAAACTTGGCGAGTTCGCGAAGTTCGATACCGTTCTGCAGGAAGTCCAGCAAACCCACCGGATCCGGCTGCAAGCCATGGGCTTCGAGCAGTTTCACGATCTCGCGCATCTGTGGCAGCGTCAGCGAAAACGGTTGAAGCGGTTCCGGAGCGGCGGGGCGCTGGGTCCAGTCGAAATAGAGTTCCGGGGCTTCATCGTAACGGGGAGACAGGATGTCGTAGGTGCCAGGTCGCAAATGGCCGTAACGCGCGAGGAAGGTCGTCTTGTCGAGCGTTGCCCGGTCGCGCGCCAGCTGCCCGCTGACGGTTGAAACACCGGCCATGAACGCATCGTAGTCGGCTTGCGAGAACACGCCCACGGACACCAGCGACCTGAGCATCTGCACGGCGACGAAACCGGCGCGCGCCAAACCGGCGAACGGCAGGGTGCCATAGCGTTTCGCGTCTTCCAGCAGCCAGTAAATGCGCTCCAGCGGGTCGGCGTCGGAGGCCATCAGCTCTTCACGACGGGCATTGAGCACATCCAGCTTGTTGGCATCGCTGCGCCACAGACCGTCCTTGGGATGGACGATGCGATTGGTCAGCTTGCGCAGGCTGGTGCTGATTGCCTCCAGCTCGTGGGGCTGAAAGCCTGCATCGGCGAGGCGCTCCAGTTGTTGCGAGAGATCGAGGGTGTAGCACGAGAACACGATTTCGAACTCCACCTTGTCGTGGAGTGTCGGTTCGGCCAGCAATCTGTCGATGTAATAGTCGACCAGTCTTCCCGCCAGATCCTCATCGAGGTCCGCCGGAATGAACGAGTTGAACGACAGGCGCACATCGATATAGGGCAGGCCGAAAAAGTGCGGCATCAGCGGAAAGCTGCGCAGGTTGCGGTAGCCGTAGTTGTGCCGCTGGTAAGCCCAGATGGAATCGGTCACCAGATCGCGGTACAGCGAGAGCGCCAAAGGTTTGGGCCGGATTCCGATGATCTCCGCCGGGTTCCAGTCAGGCATCACGCCATAGACCGTGCGCTGGCCGATCAGGAACGGATGCGGTCGCATGCCGCGTGCGACTTTGCGCTGAATGCTGTCCAGGCGGGCCGATTGCTCGGCATCGGTCTCCGGACGGGAAGGCAGGATCAGTGGCCGGGCCTGTAACAGCCAGAGCACTTCGCCTTCGGTTTCACGGGTGACTGCAAACTCGCAGTCGACGGGCTCGCCACCGAACAGTGCCAGCAGCTCTTCGAGCAGGCCAACCACGGGCGCGAGGGCGGCGGGCGCTGCAATCTTGCTCTGGGCAGCCTGTTGCCAGAGCCGCCCGCCCATGCCACCGGTCACCGAGGCCGTGTCGCTGCCTTCCGACCAGTTCACCACGCGATAGGGCGCGCAGGTGTTGGGGTCGTGGGAAAAGGCCACGCCGGAGCGCAGTACGTTCCCCAGCATGGGCTGAATCAGTATTTCGTCCGCCGGAAACGCCTCGCCATAACTGGCGATGACCTGTTCCACCGCCGGGCTCAGCCCTGCATCGTCGACATTCGGGATCGACAGGAAGGCGCCCGCGAAGGACGCCTGGGCACTGTCTTCACGCCCGCAACTGGAACGCACGATCCATGGGGCGGCCGGCAGCCGCTCACCGACCGCCTGGACACAGGCTTGCCGGTTCCGCCGCCAGTCCGCCACGGTGAATGCCAGCAGCGGAGCAATACGGGCCGAGGTCAGCCGTTCTTGCAGGCTGGACAGCGTCCCGGCCTTGGTAGAGAAATGCAGGGCCATCAGGCGTTATCTCAGCTGGGCAACCCAAATGTTCGTCGAGTACGGAATCTGGATCGAAGGCGTCTTCAGGCCTTTGAGGTAGTCGTCGATGGCGCTGATCACTTCATGGAAATTCGCACCGGCCTGACGCTCCAGCGTCGCGTGGGAGCGCCAGGCTTCCAGGCATTCTTCGATGCTCTGCTCGTGAATGACGCGGGCATCCAGGTGCACGACCGGGCCGAACAGTTCGCTGGCGTCGATCACGGCCGTCTGGTCTTCGCGGCGGGTGCCGTAGCCATAACCGGGTACGCGATCCTTGATGATGGCTTCGATCCGGGCCTGGATCGGGTCTTCGAGGTTGCGGTGGTTCCACATGCAGGCGAACCAGCCCCGAGGCTTGAGAATGCGCGCGGTTTCCTTGAGGGCCTGCTGGCGGTCGCAGACGTTGAACGAGCTGCCGAAGGTGACCATGTCGAACGCCTGGGTCGTTTGCCCGGTCGCTTCGCCAGTGCCTTCGTGCCATTTGACATTGGACAGCTCGGCAGTGCGCTTGACGCCGTTGGCGCGCATCGCGTCGTTCGGCTCCACGGCGGTGACGTCCAGACCGCGAGCGGCGAGCATCAGCGTCAGGTGTGCAACACCGGCGCCGACGTCACAGAATTTGTCGCCCTGTTCGGCCCCTGCGATCGAGAGCATGGCATCGATGGCAGCATCGGCGTAGTCAGGGCGCTTCAGGTAAGCGTCGGCCAGGGTGGTGTAATCCCATTCGGTTTTCATGCCGGATTCCTTGTGTGAATTTTATTGAGTAGATCGTCTGCCAGGTCTTGCCTGGAGCGCAGCGGGTCGAATTCGACCAGCCAGTCCGCTGCCTGCGGTTCATCCACAGGCAAGTCGAGACCGGCAACGTTGTGCAGTTCACCGGCATGAAACCGGCGGTAGATGCCCTTGGGATCCCGGCGACCGAGTTCCTCTACTGGTACTTTGAGGTAAACCTCGAAATAGCCAGGCAGGTGGGCACGGTTCCACGCATGAACTTCACGAAACAGCGAAATCGTTGCGATCACCACGGTGTGGCCTTGTGCGGCGATCATTCTGCAGAGGTGGGCGTATTGCATGGCCAACGCGAGTCGCCCTTCGCGGCCATGGTTCTGCGAGCTGGCTGCGGTGGCGCCGAACACCTCGCGCAGCTCGTCGCCGTCGAGCATCACGACCGATTCCCCGCGGTTGCGCAGACGGGTAACGAGATCACCGGCCAGCGTTGACTTTCCGGCGCCTGAAAGGCCCGTAATCCAGATTACCTGTGCGTGAGGGTTACATTTCATAGCGTTCTGACCAGTGTCCGGTTTGGATACCTGGCGTGATGAAGCCGTGGCCGGTTCAACACGCAATGCAAGTTCAATCACGCTCTTTAATATTGCCAAAAGAGTCGATGGTTAGTTGGCAGAACATCGAGTCGTGCCTGTTTTCAATCAAGTCGTGAAACACATCCTGCGGTAATGGCAAGTTGCTGTATTGACGCTCATAGAACTTTTTGTAAATGAAGTAGCAGTCTTCAGGGGACATCAGGCTGAAACCGAGTGCCAGCTCTTTGAGTTCTTCGCCGTTTTTGGCGATGGGCAGCAAGTTGTTCATTTGCTGCAGCCAGACGTCGACGGTCGGGTTGGACTCGTCGGTCGTCGGAACGTAATAGATCGGCAGCTTGCACGTGTTGAGCATGAACGAGACACCGCCGGTCGAGGCATCGGTGATGATGGTGTCGCACTGTTGATAGAAAACCGTGCTGCTGGTGCCTGTCGTGTCGATGGTGATCCATTCATACGCCGAGAGCTGGTTGCACAGGTCCTTCAGGGTTGGATGCTGAAGGTCGGCCATGTACGGACGCAGGATGAACCGGGCGTGAGGGATCTGTGATTTGACCGCGTTGATCACGGTTTGCAGGTTCTCGTACAGGGAGGCGCCGCTTGGGCAGATTCCCAGTTGGGTCGGCAGCAGTCCGACAACGAAATCATCCGACGCCTTGTTTGACCCGGGAGCGGATTCAAAGAATTTCGGAACCTTGATGGGCAGAGTCGCGACCGGACTGGTCTTGCGCAGGTCGGAGCGCAAGGCTATGCCATCGGCAATCAGCGATTTCAGGGCCTTTCTGTCGGGTCTGTAGCGTTGCAGGCCCGATCTGATCAGATCAAAACCCGATCGGGACGAAGAAATGACCACATCCCAATAGGACGTCAGTTCGGCGTAGTAATACTTGTCTTTGGTCGGCATTCCCACATTGCCGTGGGTCAGGAAAATACCGAAGTTCGAATCGTCGAGCAGTCGGCCAATCCAGGCATCGTTCGAAATGACGACTTGCGAGGCCAGGTTCGCGATGACTTCGACTTCAACCTGCTCAACCGGATAGTCAAGGATCTCTTCTGCCTCCTGCCTGCTCAGGCCGGTCTTGTCGGTCTGCAGCACGATGCAGTTGTAGGCGTGGCGCAGGGCATTGAGCGCCGGGATCAGGTATTCGAGGTAGGTTTTTCCGCCACGGGTGACATTGCTGATCAAATAGACGTTTTTCATTAATGACTTGTACTTTTAAAATTTGCCGTGGCAAAAAAGTTGGATCAGCTGGATTGCGCGTAGACAACTGATTGATATTGTCTTGACGCGTTCGCCATTGAAAATCTGTCATCGACAGTTGTTTTAAGTCTGCCGTCTCATGATGATTTTATTGATTAAGTGTATTGCGCCCGCTGGGCTGAAGAGTTCTTTTCCATGATGTGTCGCCTCCATTTTATATTGCTTTAAAGTTTGAAGTTTTTAACTAAAAGCTCTGGCGCCTGATGAACAGCGCCGTCGTTATATCACATCTTGGCTAATGGCTATCAGCGCGTGCGGACTTTATTTTCAGCTGGCACAGGCCGCCTCTAAGCTGCCTGTCCATCCCGTCATTGCGTCGCTGGGCGATACTGCAGCGCTTCGGCCAGATGCTCACGTGATATGGCATCAACCTTCTCTATATCGGCCAGTGTCCGTGCAACCTTGAGCAGCCGATGTGCTGAACGCAGCGACAGGGTCAGTCGCTCACAGGCTGACTCCAGCCAGGTTTCATCGGCTGTGGATAACTTGCAGTGCTTCTTCAGCCCCGGCAAATCGAGAAACGCATTGGCACAGCCCTGGCGTTTTTGCTGACGCTCGCGGGCCTCGGCGACCAATGTGGCCGCGCTGGCGCTGTCTTCTCCCGGTTTCACGGCAGGGTTCAACGCTGTCGCCTCCCGCGCTACTGTCAGGTGCAAATCGATCCGGTCCAGCAACGGCCCCGACAGTTTGTTGCGATAGCGCTGCACCATGTCCGGTGTGCATGAGCATTTGCCGCTCGGTTCGCCGAGATATCCACAGGGGCAGGGATTCATCGCCGCGACCAGCTGGAATCTCGCGGGAAACCGCACCCGTTCCTTGGCCCTTGCGATCACGATGCAGCCGGATTCCAGCGGTTCGCGCAGCACCTCCAGCACCTTGCGATCAAACTCGGGCAGCTCATCGAGAAACAGCACGCCATGGTGGGCGAGGGTGATTTCGCCGGGCTGAGGTTTTGAACTGCCACCGACCAATGCCGGCCCGGAAGCCGAGTGATGCGGTTGGCGGAACGGGCGTTGCGGCCAGTGAATCAGCGGCGCGCCACTGGCGACGGATTGAATCGCCGCCACTTCCAGCGCTTCACTCTCGGTCAGCGGTGGCAGCAGCCCTGGCAAACGACTGGCCAGCAATGTCTTGCCCGTCCCCGGTGGCCCGCTGAACAGCAGGTTGTGGGCGCCGGCAGCGGCAATCAGCAGCGCCCGTTTGGCCGCCAGTTGGCCCTGGACTTCATTCAGGTCGGGATAAGGTTTGGCAGCATGGATCAGCCCGTCCGAGACATAAGGCTCGACTGGCGTATGCCCGTTGAAATGCGCCACAGCCTCCAGCAGATGATCCACCGCAATCACCCTCAGTCCCGACGCCAGACAAGCCTCCTCGGCATTCGCCCGCGGCACCACCAGCGTCCGCCCGGCCTTGCGCGCTGCCAGTGCCGCCGGCAACACCCCGCGCACCGCCCGCACGGCGCCGGACAACGCCAGTTCGCCGAGGCACTCCACGTCATCCAGCGTCAAGGTCGGCACCTGCACGCTCGCCGACAGAATCCCCAGCGCAATCGCCAGATCGAACCGACCGCCATCCTTGGGCAGATCCGCCGGTGCCAGATTCAGAGTGATCCGCCGCGCCGGAAACTGCAGCCCGGAATTGATGATCGCGCTACGCACCCGATCCTTGCTTTCCTTCACCGCCGCTTCGGGCAGGCCGACCATGGTCAGCGAGGGCAAGCCGTTGGCCAGGTGAACTTCGACGGTGACGGCGGGAGCATCCACGCCAATCTGGGCGCGGCTATGGACGATGGCGAGGGACATGGTCGTTCCTTGAGTTGAATCGAGGGCCGCTTCCTGCGGGTTTTTGAAGGGTAGTTGAGCGGGGCTCTAGCGTTTGAGTAGAGGTTTACAAGACGTATCAGAAAGCGGTTGTGCGGGCCTATGCATTCATCTTCTGCCTGCTAACAGACCACTTGGCTCAAGCTCAGGTCCGTACGTAACGGCAACTGGGAGCCGTTGGGCATGACTGTCATGGACTTGGCCATGCCCACAAACTGGCCTGAAACCGAGATCGAGAAGCTTGTGAAATGCCAGCTCAGGATCTGCGCCGATCTGGCAATCAGGCTGGCCATTCACCTCAACACCACACCTGAGTTCTGGATGAATCTTCAGTCGGCTTACGATTTGCGAAAAGCTGAAGTTTAGAGAGGAGCTTCCGTCCGTGATCAAGTGGAGTGGCTGGCGCATTGCGCTTGATCTGAATTCAAGGTCGTACGGCGGGGAGCTGAACAGTTGCTGTGACTACTCCTCAGAAAACCGATTGTTGCAGCTATCTCGAGGCGAAAAAAAACCGCCTTGAGGAGACGGTTTTCAGTTGCAGGCTTCGGTGAGGCCAAGGCCTGCGCATCCTTAGTGGACACACTCGCGTATCCCGAGGTTGTGCATGTTTGATCGCTGGCGCAAGCATCAACGAAATTCCGCCAGCCAGTGGCAGGCTGGGATGAAGACTCACTCAGCCGGCGGCGTCAGCTTCGCTTCCATCTCAGCCACCTTCGCCTCAAGGCTCTCGAGCCGGGCGCGAGTGCGCGCCAGCACCACCATCTGACTGTCAAACTCTTCACGGCTCACCAGGTCGAGTTTGCTGAACGCACTTTGCAGCAGCATCTTGAACTGGCTTTCGATTTCGGCTTTTGGCAAGGGCGTGTCGCCGCTGAACAGGCGGGAGGCGGTGCCGCTCAGGGCGTCGAGGAAGTCTTTGGGCGCGAGCATGGGATATGTCCTGGAAACAATGGCCGGCAGTGTATCACGCAGTGTCTATAGTCATTGGCGCAGGCACGGATGCACGCTTTTCGCGCAACGGGATGCACGGCCACGCACCGTTGTTGTGCGTATCCGGAGTGCCATTTGGGTGATGGCATCTGTGGCAGCGGCCAAGGGATTGAAATCAGTGGTTTTTGGCGAGATGGCAAGCTTTCTGCTTAGTCACCTTCGACCCATGCACTGATGCAGTCGCTGTGACGAATGCAGTGCGGCAGACGGAGCGGGGAGTTTCGTCTGGAGCGGTTAGCTGGCGTCGACAACGAAGCGTTACAAAGCCAGGCACTGCGCTTAGACTTGAGTCGGGTTTGTTTTCCTGGGGCAAGTCCACCAATTCGGGAGAGAGTTTCATGAAGCTAGTCACTGCCATCATCAAGCCGTTCAAGTTGGACGACGTGCGCGAGTCGCTGTCCGAAATCGGCGTGCAGGGCATTACCGTTACTGAAGTCAAAGGCTTCGGTCGGCAGAAGGGTCACACCGAGCTGTATCGCGGCGCGGAGTATGTGGTCGATTTTCTGCCCAAGGTGAAAATCGACGTTGCCATCGACGACAAGGATCTGGATCGGGTTATCGAGGCGATAACCAAGGCTGCCAACACCGGCAAGATCGGTGACGGCAAGATCTTCGTGGTCAATCTGGAACAGGCGATCCGCATCCGTACCGGCGAAACCGATACCGACGCGATCTAAACGCCGCCACAAACCCAACGCCCCAGGAGAAAACAATATGACTCTGCGTAAATTCGCAGGGCTAGGAGCCCTGTTGTCTATCGTAATGCCCGGCCTGGCCATGGCGGCAGACGAAGTGGCAGCCCCAGTCCTGAATTCCGGCGACACTGCCTGGATGCTCACCTCCACAGCCCTCGTGCTGTTCATGACCATTCCCGGCCTCGCGCTGTTCTACGGCGGCATGGTTCGGTCGAAAAACATTCTTTCCGTGATGATGCAGTGCTTCGCCATTACCGGTCTGATCAGCGTCCTGTGGGTCATTTATGGCTACAGCATCGCGTTCGACACCACCGGCATGGAGCAGGGCGTCGTCAACTTCAACTCGTTCGTGGGTGGTTTCGGCAAGGCGTTCCTGGCCGGTGTCACGCCAGCGAGCCTGACCGGCCCGGCGGCGCTGTTCCCCGAGGCGGTCTTCATCACCTTCCAGATGACCTTCGCGATCATCACTCCGGCGCTGATCGTCGGTGCGTTCGCCGAGCGGATGAAGTTCTCCGCGATGCTGATCTTCATGGGCATCTGGTTCACCCTGGTTTATGCACCGATCGCGCACATGGTCTGGTCCGGCAACGGCGGCCTGATGTGGGACTGGGGTGTACTCGACTTCGCGGGCGGCACCGTGGTGCACATCAACGCCGGTGTGGCCGGTCTGATCGCTTGCCTGGTATTGGGTAAACGCAAAGGCTTCCCGACCACCCCGATGGCGCCACACAATCTGGGTTACACCCTGATGGGCGCGGCGATGCTGTGGGTCGGCTGGTTCGGCTTCAACGCCGGTTCCGCTGCGGCCGCCAACGGCACCGCCGGCATGGCGATGCTGGTCACTCAGATCGCTACCGCTGCTGCTGCATTGGGCTGGATGTTCGCCGAGTGGATCACCCACGGCAAACCAAGCGCACTGGGTATCGCATCCGGCGTCGTTGCAGGTCTGGTCGCGATCACTCCGGCCGCTGGCACTGTGGGCCCGATGGGCGCCCTGGTGATCGGTCTGGCGGCAGGCGTGGTGTGCTTCTTCTGCGCCACCACCCTGAAACGCAAACTCGGTTATGACGACTCCCTGGACGCCTTCGGCGTGCACGGTATCGGCGGTATCCTCGGCGCGATCCTGACCGGTGTGTTCGCTGCACCGTCGCTGGGTGGCTTCGGCACCGTCACCGACATCGCCGCACAAGTCTGGATTCAGTGCAAAGGCGTCGGCTTCACCGTGATCTACACCGCCATCGTCACTTTCATCATCCTCAAG
Organism: Pseudomonas sp. B40(2017); assembly: GCF_002112855.1. Classification (NCBI taxonomy): domain Bacteria; kingdom Pseudomonadati; phylum Pseudomonadota; class Gammaproteobacteria; order Pseudomonadales; family Pseudomonadaceae; genus Pseudomonas; species Pseudomonas sp. B40(2017). The sequence goes on along the minus strand of NZ_NEIT01000002.1, from coordinate 425,976 downwards.
GTGCTGGATGCCGTGATGGGTCTGCGTGTGACCGAGGAAGAAGAATCGGTCGGCCTGGATCTGGCACAACACAACGAGCGCGGCTACAACCTGTAAGCACGCGCCGCAAAAAACTTGCCCGGCTTGCCGGGCATTTTTTTATCTGGAATTTGTCTTCCCTGATACAGCTGAAAGGATTTTTCGTACTGCTTTGGTCGTGTTTACGACGAGTGTTTTTCTGCGGCCAAAGGCTTACATCATTGAAGGAATATTAGGGCCTTTGTTTTTTTCCAGAGCGCGCTAGAATGCGCCCCGAACGTGCGGAGAACTGTATGTGGCAACAGACTCTGATAACCCTGCGGGCACGGCCCCGGGGCTTTCATCTGGTGACGGACGAGTTGCTCGCCGGTCTGCCTGAACTCAAGGCATGCCGGGTCGGTCTGTTGCATTTGTGGCTGCAGCATACCTCGGCGTCGTTGACCATCAACGAGAACGCCGATCCGGCGGTACGTCGCGACTTCGAACGATTTTTCAATCGTCTGATCCCACAAGGAACAGACGGCTATGAGCATAACGACGAAGGCCTGGACGACCTCCCGGCGCACTTCAAGGCCAGCGTGCTGGGCTGTCAGATCAGTTTGCCGGTAACGGCGGGCCGACTGGCACTGGGCACCTGGCAAGGCGTTTACCTGGGCGAGCACCGTGATCATGGCGGTGCCCGTAAAGTCCTCGCCACCTTGCACGGTGAAGGGGCATAAACCGTTGGTCACCAATGGTTACCGATTTTTTTCCGGCGACTTTCGACAGTCGCCAAAGCTGGTCTATAACTAATCTGCTTTTCGCAAGTCATGAGGTAGAACATGAGCGACGATGATCTGGAAAACGACGACCTCGAAGTAGGCGACGAAGACGAGGCCGAGGAAGGTCTGGAAGCAGCAGCGGAAGATGTTGCTGACGACGATGGCGGTGACGATACGCCGGCCCCGGCTGCCAAAGGCAAGGCCAAGGCTGCGGTGTCGGTCGACGAGTTGCCGAGCATCGAAGCCAAGAACAAGGAGCGCGATGCCCTGGCCAAGGCCATGGAAGAGTTCCTTGCGCGCGGTGGCAAGGTTCAGGAAGTGGAGGCCAACGTGGTCGCCGATCCGCCCAAGAAGCCGGACAACAAGTACGGCAGCCGCCCTATCTGAGGCGTGGCGCTTGCTTGCTGAAAAAGCCCGCCGTCGCTGCGGGCTTTTTCATGGGCGAAAGAAAATCAGCCGCGGCTGTTCCAGCGGGCGAGTACCGCGGGCAGATCGCTAAGACTGCGAATCTCGGCATCCGGCAGGCGCTCCGCTTCCCAGACCTTGCCAGCGGGGTTGAACCAGATCGCTCGCAGACCGGCCTGCTGCGCCCCGGCGATGTCGTCCCCCGGGTGATCGCCGATATGCACCGCCGCTTCGGCGCTGACACCACCACGTTGCAAAGCCTCATGGAACAGGCGCGCATCCGGCTTGGCGATGCCGATGTCTTCGGCGCACAGCGCAAACTTGAAGTAGTCCGCCAGTCCGAGACGACGGATATCGGCGTTGCCGTTGGTGACCACCCCGAGAGCGTAGTGTTTGGCGAGGGTTTCCAGGATCGGCTCGACCTCCGGGAACACCTCGATCTGATGCCGCGCATGCAGAAACACTTCAAAACTCTTGTCCGCCAGATCCGACGCTTCGCTGTGGGCGTATCCGGCTTCCTCCAGCGCGTGGAACAGCACCCGCCGGCGCAGCGCGCTGATGCGGTGCTTGAGTCCCGGCTCGTTGGCCAGCACCCGTTCGCGGATCGACCAAAGATGCTCCACCGGCACCGCGCCCAGATTCGGCGCATGTTCGCTCAGCCATTCGCGCAAAACCGCTTCGGCGCTGACGATCACAGGGGCGGTGTTCCACAGGGTGTCGTCGAGATCGAAGGTGATCAACTGGATGCTCATGAATCGTCGCCTTTCATGCGTTTGGCCCGTGGATGGGCGCTGTCGTAGACCGCCGCCAGGTGCTGGAAGTCCAGGTGGGTATAGATCTGGGTGGTCTTGATGTCCGAGTGGCCGAGCAATTCCTGCACCGCGCGCAGATCCTGAGAGGACTCGAGCAAATGGCTGGCGAAGGAGTGCCGCAGCATGTGCGGGTGCAGGTTCTGCCCCAGTTCGCGCTCGCCGGCCAGTTTGACCCGCACCTGAATCGCTCGCGGGCCAAGGCGTCTGCCTTGCTGGCTGACGAACACCGCATCGTCCGCCGGATTGGTCAGAGCCCGCAGTGGCAGCCATTGTTCCAGCGCTTCCCGGGCCTTCTTGCCGACCGGCAACAGGCGCGTCTTGCTGCCCTTGCCGAGTACCTGAACCATGCCGTCGGCCAGATCGAGCTGGTCGAGATTGAGCCCGGTCAGCTCCGACAGACGCAGCCCGGAGGAGTAGAACAGCTCCAGAATCGCCTGATCACGTCGAGCGAGAAAATCGTCCTCCACGGCACCTTCAAGCAGTTGCAGGGCGCGATCGGTGTCGAGGGTTTTCGGCAGCCGGCGCTCGCCTTTGGGCGGTGCCAGGCCGGTGGCCGGATCGTGGTCGCAGAGGCCTTCGCGATTCAGATAGTGATAGAGCCCGCGCACCGCCGAGAGCAGGCGCGCCAGACTGCGCGAGGATTGGCCCTGGGCATGCAGGCGGGCGATCAGGCTGCGCAGGCGCTGGATGTCCAGGGCCTGCCAGCTGCCGATGTTTTGTTTGTTGCACCAGCCGAGCACTTTATCGAGGTCGCGGCGGTAGGCCGACAGCGTGTGCGGCGACACCTGCCGCTCACTGCGCAGGTGTTCGCAGTAAGCGTCCAGTTGTCGTTCCATGCTCAGCGTACCGAGCGCAGGGAGCTGTTGACCCGTGGCAGCACGCGACCCATGACTTCGGCGATGTAGCTGAGGAACAGCGTGCCGACCGAGCTCTTGTAGTGCTGCGGATCACGGCTGGCGATGGCCAGGATTCCGTGGATGCCCTGGTGGCTGACGGCGACCACGGCGGTGGAGCCGATCTGCTTGCGTTGCTCTTCGCCGAACAGGAAGTCCAGCTCGTGCTCACGCAGGCTGCCGCTGACGCTCTTGCCTTCGGTGAGCAACCCGCCGATGGCGGTCTGCGCGTCGGCGTGGGTCACCCAGCGGCCGACCGGGGCCGGGTTGTCGCCGAGCAGAATCAGGCTGACAAAGGGCACCTGAAAATCCTGGCGCAGGCTGTCTTCGACGCTGATCACCACATCTTCCAGAGTGGCAGCGTCCATCAGGGCGAGGATCAGGCGACGGGTCTTGTCGAACAGGCGATCGTTGTCCCGAGCGACGTCCATCAAGTGCGAGAGGCGGTGACGCATCTCGATGTTGCGGTCGCGCAGGATGGCCATCTGGCGCTCGACCAGCGAGACGGTATCGCCGCGCTGATGGGGGATGCGCAGGGACGGCAGCAGTTCTTCATGCTCGACGAAAAAGTCCGGATGGGCCTCCAGGTACGCGGCAACCGCTGCCGCCTCCAGGCTCTCGGACGCTGATTCACCGGACTGTCGGGCGGGTACCTGAGGCTTATCGGTCATGGCTTCTGCTCACTCAAAGACGCACTTGTCCTTCGTATACGCGCACTGCCGGGCCGGTCATCAACACCGGTTGGCCGGGTCCTGCCCACTCAATGGACAGGCGCCCGCCCGGCAGGTCGATCAACAGTGGCGAATCCATCCACCCCTGACTGATCGCAGCTACAGCAGCAGCGCAGGCACCGGTGCCGCAGGCCTGGGTTTCCCCGGCGCCGCGTTCCCAGACGCGCAGTTGTGCGCGGTGGCGGTCGATGACCTGGAGAAAACCGACGTTGACTCGCGCCGGAAAGCGCGGATGGTGTTCGATTTTCGGCCCCAGTTCATGCACCGGTGCAGTGTTGATATCGCTGACTCGCAGCACCGCATGGGGGTTGCCCATGGACACCGCCGCCAGATCGACCGGCGTACCGTCGACATCGACCTGATAACTCAGGGCCTGCTCCGGCGCCTGGAACGGAATGTCCGCTGGCACCAGGCGCGGGGCGCCCATGTTCACGCCGATCTGACCGTCGTTACGCACGTCCAGTTCGATGATGCCGCCCTTGGTCTCGACGCGGATCTGCCGTTTGGCGGTCAGGCGTTTGTCGAGCACGAAGCGGGCGAAGCAGCGCGCACCATTGCCGCACTGCTCCACTTCGGAACCGTCGGAGTTGAAGATCCGGTAACGGAAGTCCACATCCGGATTGCTCGGCGCTTCGACGATCAGCAACTGGTCGAAACCGATGCCGGTGTGCCGGTCGCCCCACATTTTTGCGTGCTTGGGCTGAATATGCGCGTGCTGGCTGACCAGGTCGAGGACCATGAAGTCGTTGCCCAGGCCGTGCATCTTGGTAAAACGCAGCAGCATGGGGTTACTCCGGCAGCAGGCTTTCGCCGGCAAACAGCTCGGCCACGGTTTCGCGGCGACGCACTTCAAAGGCCTGATCACCATCCACCAGCACTTCGGCGGCACGGCCGCGAGTGTTGTAGTTGGAGCTCATCACGAAACCGTAGGCACCGGCCGAATGCACGGCCAGCAGATCGCCTTCTTCCAGCGCCAGTTCGCGTTCCTTGGCGAGGAAGTCGCCGGTTTCGCAGATCGGGCCGACCACGTCGTACTTGCGTGCAGCGGTGTCGCGCGGTTTGACCGCGGTCACGTCCATCCAGGCCTGGTACAGCGCCGGGCGGATCAGGTCGTTCATGGCCGCGTCGACGATGGCGAAGTCTTTGTGCTCGGTGTGCTTGAGGTATTCGACTTGAGTTAGCAGCACGCCGGCGTTGGCGACGATGAAGCGGCCCGGTTCGAACACCAGCGCCAGATCACGGCCGACCAGGCGCTCGCGCACAGCCTTGATGTAATCGGCAGCCAATGGCGGCTCTTCGTCGCGATAACGCACACCCAGGCCGCCACCGAGATCGATGTGGCGCAGGTGGATGCCGCAATCGCCAAGGCGATCGACCAGATCCAGCAGGCGATCAAGGGCATCGAGGAACGGCGGCAGAGTGGTCAGTTGCGAACCGATGTGGCAGTCGACGCCGACCACTTCCAGGTTCGGCAAGTGCGCGGCACGCACGTACACGTCTTCGGCGTCGGCGATGGCGATGCCGAACTTGTTCTCTTTGAGACCGGTGGAAATGTACGGGTGGGTGCCGGCATCGACGTCCGGGTTCACGCGCAGCGAGATCGGCGCGCGAACGCCCAGCTCGGCGGCGACCACTTGCAGGCGCTCGAGCTCGTCGGTGGATTCGACGTTGAAGCAGTGCACGCCGACTTCCAGCGCACGGCGCATGTCGTCACGGGTCTTGCCGACGCCGGAGAACACGATCTTGTCCGGGCTGCCGCCGGCGGCCAGAACACGTTCCAGCTCGCCACGGGAGACAATGTCGAAACCGGCGCCGATACGGGCCAGGACATTCAGGACGCCGAGGTTGGAGTTGGCCTTGACCGCGAAGCACACCAGGTGCGGCATGCCGGCCAGCGCATCGGCGTAGGCCAGGTACTGGGCCTCGATGTGGGCGCGGGAGTAGACGTAGGTCGGTGTGCCGAAGCGATCGGCGATGGCGGACAGCGCCACACCTTCCGCGAACAGCTCCCCGCCACGGTAGTTAAAAGCGTCCATGGCGATCCCTTAGTAAACGTCGTGCTTGTGTGCCTTGGAGGCAGGCTGCTTTTGCGAAGACTGGGCTTGCTCGGCCGGGTCCTGATCTTCATCGGGCAGGTACAGCGGGCCTTTTTGACCACAAGCCGAAACAAGGCAGGCAACCGCGACGAGCGCAGCAAGGGAAGAGATCAGGCGCTTCATGGCGAAATCCTTGAAAATGCGTTAATTGCGCCGGAGTATACCGGCCACCCGGCAGCTTGCCTATGCGACGGAACTCCCGTCCGGCGGGGCTTGCCCGCAGGCGGGTCGATCAAGTGCAATCCTTGTGGGAGCGAGCCTGCTCGCGATAGCGTCGGCACCTTTAACATCCGCGTGTCTGATCCACCGCAATCGCGAGCAGGCTCGCTCCCACAGGAGACAATGCAGGCAGGGTTGTTGGTCGTTATCCTTTGCAATCGGCTGACAGCGTCCGTATCTTGCGGCGCTTGAGCCTGATCAGACATTTTTTGAGGTTGCCGCAATGAGTTTGTCCGAAGCCCGTTTCCACGATCTGGTCGATGAAACCCAGGAAAAACTGGAAGACATCTTCGACGACAGCGACCTGGACATCGACATGGAGAACTCGGCCGGTGTGCTGACCGTCAAGTTCGAGAACGGCACCCAGCTGATCTTCAGTCGTCAGGAACCGTTGCGTCAGCTGTGGCTGGCCGCCGTGTCTGGCGGTTTCCACTTCGACTACGACGAAGAAAGCGAACGCTGGATGTGCGACAAGAGCGAAGAACAGCTGGGCGAAATGCTCGAGCGTATCGTCAAGCAGCAGGCCGGCACCGAATTCGATTTCGAAGGCCTGTGATTTCGTGACTGATACTGCGCCCGTCCGTCCGCCGAAGCCGCTCTACAGCAACGTCAGCCCGGCCGTGCCTTCGCCGTGCACCGGCGTGTGCCGGCTGGATGAGCAGAAGGTCTGCCTCGGTTGCATGCGCCATGTCGAAGACATCCGCGAGTGGCGTTCGGCCGATGACGAGCGCCGTCGGGTGATTTGTGCGCAGGCCGCTCAGCGCCGGCAGCTCGCCGGAGCGTAGCTTGTATATTTTTTGAGCTGTGGTAGTGTCCGGAAACGCCTCAACCCATCGAGGCCTGGTGAAAACCCCGTCTTTTTTGGCGGGGTTTTGCTTTTTTTGTGTGCAGAAGAAAGGAGTCTGCCCGGATCATGACCGCACCTTCCATCACCCTTACCCGTCTGGACGTGCAACGTCTGGAGCGCCTGATCGACAGCCTGGATGACACGCTGCCGGGCGTGATCGCGCTGCAAACCGAACTGGACCGCGCCGATACCCTGGTCGCTCACGATGAAGTGCCTGCCGATGTCGTGACGATGAATTCCCGTGTGCACTGCCGCGAAGAAAGCAGCGGCAAGGACTACCACCTGACCCTGGTCTATCCGAAGCACGCCAACGCCGACGAAGGCAAAATCTCGATCCTGGCCCCGGTCGGCAGTGCGCTGCTGGGCCTGAAGGTTGGTCAGCACATCGACTGGCCGGCTCCGGGTGGCAAGACCCTGAAACTGACTTTGCTCGAAGTCGAATCGCAGCCGGCCAACGGCGGTGATTTCCCGGAGTAACCCGCCTCAGACCTGCTCGAGCGCCTCGTTCAGAGAGCGTTCAAGGTCGGCCTTGTAACGCAGATACAGATTGCTCGAACTCTGCCCGTCACCGATCACGCCCGACAGGTCCAGGTCGGTGATGTAGCAGCGGTAGCGCTCGGTTTCCCGGCGCTGCCCGACGATCTCCCGGGCGACCACGCTGAACAGCTGATCGCCATGTTCCAGCTCGCTGAATTCCCGTTGATTGCAATACAGCGTGACCTGCACTTCGCCGGGCGCGGCTTTGCCGACGATCGCCTGCACGTCGTAGAACGGTTTGTTGACCGGCGTCTGCGGCGCCGGGCGCATTTCGACCCGTCGCGCGCGTCCCGGTCCTGATGGCAATAACTGGTAATACAAGATTTCAAGACTGGCGGCATGGTTCGAATCCATTGGCAGCAGCGCTTCGCGGCGGAACTGGATCGATTGCAGGAACCGCTGCAGCGGCACCAACAGGCTTTGCTCGTCGTGATAGGGCAAGTGCTGTTGCCACAGCGCATTGAACTCGTCGAGTACGTACAGCTCGGCGGTTCGCTCGGTGATCCGGTAGAACACCTGAATGCATTCGGGCTGGCCCATCGGCAGGATCAACGCCAGGTCGTGGTCTTCCAGCGCCATCGGGTCCAGGTGCAGCGGGCTGTAGCGCGGCTGTTCCTCACCCAGGTAATCGAGCAGCGCCGGCAGGGTGGCGAGGGCGACATGGCTGACCTGGCCCGGCACCAGTTCCAGCACGTGGTAATGCTGCTGCACCTGGATCAGGTAGCGGTGATTCAGGTCGCTGAGCAACAGGGTCTGCGCGGTGTCGATGATTTCTTCCACCCGGCGCGCGATGAATTGCGCGCGGTTGTGACAGAAGCAGCGCACTCGCAGCGAGGGTTGTTGCGCTCCGCGCGGCAGATTGTTGAGGTAATCGCGCAGGCAGTCCATCAGGGCATGCGGGCCATCGAAGCGGTTGACCAGCACTTCGTTCCAGCTGTTGAGCGTGACCTGATCCAAGGTCAACACCAGGTTCTCGCGCACACCGGCGTAGCTCAGCGAATCGGTACGCTCGGTGGTCATCAGGATGTTCAGGTCGCGGTGATGCTTGAGCGGATCGACCCCGACATTCACCAGCATCAAGACTTCGTTCGGTACGGCGGCGCGCAGCAGCGGTTCTTCGGCAACGGTCGGCAAAGGTAGGGGGATGCTCTGTTGCAGGCTGCCGAGCAGGTTGAACAGCTCGAACTCGCTCATGTCGCTGGTGCCGGGGTGCAGGGCCAGTCGGGTGCTGCTGTCGATCACGCCGTTGCGGTGGCACCAGGTCAACAATTCCAGCAACTCGCGGCTGCGCTTGATCGGTGCGAAGTGTTCCCACTCCAGCGCTGTCAGGCTGCCGTTGTACAGGCCCCACTGGGTCTGGCCCGGTTCCTTTTTGTTCGGCGATTGCACCAGGGTCAGCGTGTCTTCGGCCAGGTCCGGGGCGATGCCGGGATTGATGAACTCGACCTTGTCCGCCTTGCGCTCGAACGCCGCATACAGGCGCCGTCCGAGAACGTTGAGGTCGCGCTTGTTGATCAGGCTGACGGTCTGCTCTGCGCGGGCGAACTGGGTCAGGAAGCGATAGCTGTAATTGAGTTCGTTGACCAGCGCCCGGCGTTCGGCGCTGACCTGGCGGACTTTCCACTGGCTGCGGCTGTCGAGCAGCGCCAGTTGCCGCTGATCCCAGTGCCATTCGCTGGCCAGTCTTTCCAGCAGTGAACGCTGCCAGCTCTGGGTGCGGCTGTTGCCGGTGAGCTTGCGGTTGACCTTGAGGTACAGCGCCCGTCGAACCAGCTCAAGGCGTTCCGGCTCATTGCGCGCAGTGAGGTATTCCTCGATCCGGCGGTAGACCACCATGTACGGATCCAGCTCGTCGAGATCCAGCCGGTTGGCGAACACCGCCTGCTTGAAGCGCAGGCTCAGGCACTGCACATGTGGATGTTCGCTGGCGTAGACCTCGGTCAGCAGCAGCTTGAGCACCGATTTGTAAGGTGACTCGATACCCTTGAACAGTTGCCACAGTCCGGCGCCGACGAACTCGCCCGGCGGAATGTGCGCCATCGGCCCCAGGTCGAGGGTTTCATCGTTGCGGATGAAGCGCTTGGAAATCAGGGTGTGGGTGTACGCGTCGTAGGCATGTTCTTCATAGACCGGCACCAGCCACCAGATCGGCGTGCGGCCGGCGAGCCAGATCGCGGTGCGGTAGAACTCGTCCAGCAGCAGATAGTGCTGGGTGGTGCCGCAATCTTCGGAGCTGAGCTGAGTATCGCGTTCGCCTTTGACGAAACGCGCCGGGTCGATCAGGAAGAAGTGCGCTTCGGCCCCCTGGCTGGCAGCCCAGGTTTCGAGCAACTGGCATTTCTTGCGCAGCTCGGCGAGTTCACCGTCGTTCAGGTCGGGGGCGTGGCAGACCCACACGTCCATGTCGCTCTGGTCGGCCTGGGCCAGGGTGCCGAGGCTGCCCATCAGGAACAGGCCGTGAATCGGCCGTGGCGGGTTGCTGCCGTGACGCGGTTTGTAGGAGAACGAGCGGGTCAGGCGCTGGGCTTCGGCGAGCGCCTCGGCGTCAGGCTCGTAATTTGACAGCCCGGTTGGCGTGCTGCCCGAGACATAACCCGGAAGCAGCGGATGATTAACGTGAAAAAACAGCGGCAGCAGCGTCAGCACACTTTGCTGGCGCGTCGACAGGCCTTCCCGCGCCCGGTTCAAGCGGCCTTCATTGAGTTTCAGAAAGCGTGCACGTAGCTGGCTGAGTACCTTGCGGTCGATGCCTTCGTCGAGGTCGGGGCGGATTTCATGGGTGCGGGTCATGTCGGCTCAAACCGGCGCGCAGGGCTCGGAGGCAAGGGGTCTCGGGTGTCCGGGAGTTTAGCGCCTGAGCGGCAGGAGTTTTAAGCTGAATTTGTTTTTTGACGTCAGATTTCTATCGCGCGGTGATGGACGACGTTCATGGCTGGCCCGCGGAAATCCCGTGACAGGGGTTTCCGTGGGCAAAGTCGGGAGGATCAGGCGGTTTGCTGCTCTTTGAGAATCGTCAGTACGGTTTGCACGTTTTGTGCGGCATCGCGACCGAGGCTGGTCAGGTAACCGCCATCAGGCTGGTCTGTCAGTTCTTTTTCGAACAGGCGTTGTGCGGCGGCAATGTGCTTCGGGGCAGCGGTCTGATGAATTTTCAGACCTTCCTGGGAACTGTCCAGGTTGAAGAGTGCGAGGACTTCCAGTTCGGCAACCAACTCAGGGGTAAGCGACATAAGGACTCCAGACTTTCTAGGAATTGGACGACAGCGCCCCTAAGGTGAACCTGCCGGCGTGGCCTGTCCAGTGCGCGTGTCAGGGTTTTTGTCCCGGGGTGGATTCCAGTGTAGTCAGGGAGCGGCAGAAGACCGCGCAGATGGGTGACAAATTGTGTGGGAGCAGGCGGGCTCCCACAGGGCGGGGCCGTTTACTGCTTTTCCGGTGGCAGCTCGGGCAGTGCGCGCAGCGCGGTTTCGTACCACTCGGTATCGAACGCGCGGTCTTCGTCGAGCATCGCGTCGATTTCGTAGGCCAGCACGTGGGCCATCAGATTCAGGATGTCATCGCGTTCGTAACCGACCAGCGTCAGCTTGTTGAAGGTTGCCTTGGCCGCTGGCGGGTTGTCGCTTTCGATCTGGTTCTCGATCGCTTCGATCAGCGTCGATTCGGTGAACTCTTCTTCATCATTGTCGATGTCAGTCGGCTCGCTCATGGCAGGCTCCTCAAGGAAAGGCGCCAGTTTACCCGCATTCAGCGGCGTGATGCTGCTGGCACGAATGCCCGGGGCGATCTATAAACAGGCACTGCCCACCCCGCACGGCCTGGAGGCTATGTGATGTTCAAGCTCTATGGATTCTCCGTCAGCAACTACTACAACATGGTCAAGCTGGCGCTGCTGGAAAAAGACCTGCCGTTCGAAGAGGTCACGTTCTACCCGACACCAACGCCGGAGTCCCTGGCCATCAGCCCGCGCGGCAAGGTGCCGGTGCTGGGGGCCGAAGGTGGCTACATCAATGAAACGATGGTGATGCTCGAATACCTCGAAAGCACCCAGAAGGGTGCTCCACTGCTGCCGGCCGAGCCGTTTGCCCGTGCTCAGGTGCTGGCAGTGGCCAAGGAGATCGAGCTGTATATCGAACTGCCGGCCCGTGCCTGCTATGGCGAGGCGTTTTTTGGCATGGCACTCCCGGAGGCGATCAAGGAGAAAACCAAGGCTGAATTGCTGCTGGGTTTTGCGGCGCTGGCACGTCACGGCAAGTTCGCTCCGTATGTGGCGGGCGACAGCCTGACTATTGCGGATTTGTACTTCCTCTACAGCGTGCCGTTGGCAGTTGCGGTGGGGCACAAGCTGTTCGGTCTAGATTTGCTGGCGCAGATGCCGAAGGCCAAGGCACTGCTGGAGCGGCTTGAGCAGAATCCGCACGTGCAGAAGATTGCGGCGGACAAGGATGCGGCGATGCCGGCGTTTTTGGCGATGATCGCAGCGAAGAAGTAATTTTTTGGAGTTTTCGAGATGGCTTTCGCGAGCAAGCCCGCTCCCACACTTGATCTCGATTGGACACCTGTTCGGTGTTCGCAGCAGATCAAATGTGGGAGCGGGCTTGCTCGCGAAGCTTTGACTTTTAGCGGCTGGCGATCAGCGCCTGACCGCGAACCACGGCAGCCTTGACCTGCGCCGGCGCAGTGCCGCCGATGTGGTCACGGGCATTTACCGAACCTTCCAGGGTCAGCACGGCAAACACGTCCTGCTCGATCTGGTCGCTGAACTGGCGCAGTTCTTCCAGGCTCATTTCCGCCAGATCCTTGCCGGTGTCGACGCCGTACTTCACGGCATGGCCGACGATCTCGTGGCAATCACGGAACGGCAGGCCACGGCGAACCAGGTAGTCGGCCAGGTCGGTGGCGGTGGAGAAACCGCGCAGCGCCGCTTCGCGCATGATCGCGTGTTTCGGTTTGATCGCCGGGATCATGTCGGCAAAGGCACGCAGCGAGTCGCGCAGGGTGTCGGCGGCGTCGAACAGCGGTTCCTTGTCTTCCTGGTTGTCCTTGTTGTAGGCCAGCGGCTGGCCTTTCATCAGGGTCAACAGGCCCATCAGGGCGCCGAACACACGGCCAGTCTTGCCGCGTACCAGCTCCGGAACATCCGGGTTTTTCTTTTGCGGCATGATCGAGCTGCCGGTGCAGAACCGGTCCGGCAGATCGATGAACTGGAACTGCGCGCTGGTCCACAGCACCAGCTCTTCGGAGAAGCGCGACAGGTGCATCATCGCGATGCTCGCGGCCGAGCAGAATTCGATGGCGAAGTCTCGGTCGGACACGTTGTCCAGCGAGTTGCCGCCGACGGCGTCGAAGCCCAGCAGTTGCGCGGTGTATTCGCGGTCGATCGGGTAAGTGGTGCCGGCCAGTGCGGCGCTGCCCAGCGGCATGCGGTTGGTGCGCTTGCGGCAGTCGACCAGGCGCTCGTAGTCGCGGCTGAGCATTTCGAACCAGGCCAGCATGTGGTGCCCGAAGGTCACCGGCTGAGCGGTCTGCAGGTGGGTGAAGCCCGGCATGATGCTGGCGGCTTCACGCTCGGCCTGCTCCAGCAGGCCTTTTTGCAGGCGGGTGATTTCGCTCAGGATCAGGTCGATCTCGTCACGCAGCCACAGGCGGATGTCGGTGGCGACCTGGTCGTTACGGCTGCGGCCGGTGTGCAGCTTCTTGCCGGTGACGCCGATGCGGTCGGTCAGGCGTGCTTCGATGTTCATGTGCACGTCTTCGAGGTCGACGCGCCAGTCGAACTGGCCGGCCTCGATTTCGCCCTGGATGGTCTTCAGGCCATCGATGATGCTGTCGCGCTCGGCATCCGTCAGCACACCGACCTTGGCCAGCATGGTGGCGTGGGCGATCGAGCCCATGATGTCGTGGCGATACAGGCGCTGGTCGAAAGTGACGGAGGCGGTGAAGCGGGCGACGAAGGCGTCGACGGGTTCACTGAAGCGGCCGCCCCAGGACTGATTGGTCTTGTCAGTGCTCATGAATTCGCTCGTATCGGCTTGAAGAAAGAAGGCGTGAAACGCTGGCGCGGATAATAACAGGGTTGCCAATCCTGTCGCTGACACTGGTCGATACGTTTTTTTCTCATTCGCTCCGCCATAGTTGTCGGCGTCCCCGGGGGATTTGCGCAAGGATATTTTTCGATTGAGCAATATCGGCCCGACGAGCGTCTACAGTAGGACATAGGGGTCGGGTGACCACGGATCGGGCAAAGATCCGGCCACCGACTATAAGAAGAGAGAGGGGTGGGTGTATTGGCCATTGGCATACCCTGCGTAAAACGCAGTCGGCGACGGGCGTCGGGCGGTACGTTGCAGGTGTCGGCAAATATTGCCGGCCGACGTACGGCACTTTTTGGCGCTCGCGCTAGTCTTAGCGTGGATCGCGGTGACGGACGTCACTCCACTTGTCTACGCTATCCTTGTGCGAGACTCACGCAGGAATCCAGCGCAATATGAATGTCCTGATCGTTGATGACGAACCACTGGCCCGCGAGCGACTCAGCCGAATGGTGAGCGAGCTCGAGGGCTACACAATCCTGGAGCCCAGCGCCACCAATGGCGAAGAGGCGTTGGCACTGATCGACAGCCACAAGCCGGATATCGTACTGCTCGATATCCGCATGCCGGGCCTCGATGGCCTGCAGGTGGCTGCCCGTCTGTGCGAACGCGAAACCCCGCCGGCCGTGGTGTTTTGCGCAGGTCCCGATGAATTTGCCGTGGAAGCCCTGCAGGCCAGCGCCGTGGGCTATGTGGTGAAACCCGTGCGAACCGAACATCTGCATGACGCCCTGAAACGGGCTGAACGTCCCAACCGGGCCCAACTCTCGGCCCTGACCCGTCCTGCCGCCGAAAGCGGTAACGGCCCGCGCAGCCACATCAGCGCCCGGACCCGCAAAGGCATCGAACTGATCCCGCTGGATCAGGTGGTGTACTTCATTGCCGACCACAAATACGTGACCTTGCGCCACGAAGCTGGCGAAGTCCTTCTGGATGAGCCGCTCAAGGCGCTGGAAGACGAATTCGGCGAGCGCTTCGTGCGGATTCACCGCAATGCGCTGGTCGCCCGCGACCGCATCGAGCGACTGCAACGCACACCGCTGGGCCACTTCCAGTTGTTCCTCAAGGGCCTCAACGGTGACGCGCTGATTGTCAGCCGTCGGCATGTGGCGGGTGTGCGCAAAATGATGCAGGGGCTTTAGTCCGCAGGCTCCGGGCGGTTCTTTGTTCATTTCACCAGGCATTGCAGGCCAGGGAGGCCACGCCGTATCTGATTCAGGTCAAAGTGGATTTGGCTGAGCTGTTATTATCCGCCGTATCTATTCAGTACGGATTGATCCATGTCCTCTCGCGAAATCCGCATCGCCACCCGCAAAAGTGCTCTGGCCCTCTGGCAGGCCGAATACGTCAAAGCCCGTCTTGAAGCATCCCACCCGGGCCTGCTGGTGACGCTGGTGCCCATGGTCAGTCGCGGCGACAAGCTGCTTGATTCGCCCCTGTCGAAAATCGGTGGCAAGGGCCTGTTCGTCAAGGAACTGGAAACCGCGCTGCTGGAAAACGAAGCCGACATCGCCGTGCATTCGATGAAAGACGTGCCGATGGATTTCCCCGAAGGACTCGGTCTGTTCTGCATCTGCGAGCGCGAAGATCCCCGTGACGCGTTTGTCTCCAATACGTATTCCAGCCTCGATGCGTTGCCTGCCGGCAGCATCGTCGGTACCTCCAGCCTGCGGCGTCAGGCGCAGTTGCTGACACGCCGTCCGGATCTCGAGATCCGTTTCCTGCGTGGCAACGTCAACACCCGTCTGGCCAAGCTCGACGCCGGCGAGTATGACGCGATCATCCTCGCGGCAGCGGGCCTGATCCGCCTCGGTTTCGAAGATCGCATGACCTCGGCCATCAGCGTCGATGACAGCCTGCCGGCCGGTGGCCAGGGCGCCGTCGGTATCGAATGCCGCAGCGCCGACACCGAAATCCATGCCTTGCTCGCGCCCCTGCATCACGCCGACACCGCTGACCGTGTCACCGCCGAGCGTGCCCTCAACAAACATCTGAATGGCGGCTGCCAGGTGCCGATTGCCTGCTACGCCGTGCTCGAAGGCGATCAGTTGTGGCTGCGCGGTCTGGTGGGCGATCCGAGTGGCGGCAAGCTGCTCAGCGCGCAAGCCCGTGCGCCGCGTGCGGCAGCCGAGACCCTGGGCGTACAGGTTGCCGAAGACCTGCTCGGCCAGGGCGCCGACGATATTCTCAAGGCAGTCTACGGCGAGGCAGGACACGAGTGACCGCCTGGCGCCTGCTGCTGACACGCCCGGCGGAGGACTGCTCGGCGCTCGCCGCCGTGCTGGCCGAACAAGGGTTTTTCAGCAGCTGTCTGCCGCTTTTGGAAATCGCCCCACTGCCGGTCTCTGACACAATGCGTCGCACGATCACGCAACTGCCGCGTTACAGCGCAGTGATCGTGGTCAGCAAGCCAGCGGCGCGGATCGCGGTGGATCTGCTCGACTCTTTGGGCCTGGCGACTCCTACGATGCCGTGGTTCAGTGTGGGTGCAGCGACCGCCGCTATCCTTCGGGATCGGGGGCTGGATGTGAGCTTCCCGGACGCGGGTGACGACAGCGAGGCCTTGCTGCAATTGCCGCGTCTGCTTGAGGCGGTGGCCGTGCCCGGTTCGCAGGTGTTGATCCTGCGCGGGGAGGGCGGACGCGAGCTGCTGGCCGAGCGCCTGCGCGCGCTTGGTGCTAGTGTCGAATACTTGGAGTTGTACCGTCGCGACCTGCCGGACTATCCGCCGCAGGAGCTGCCCCGCAGGATTGCAGCGGAACGCCTGAACGGGCTGGTGGTCAGCAGTGGACAGGGTTTCGAGCACCTGCGCCAACTGGCCGGCGACAGCTGGCCTGCACTTGAGCGGCTGCCGTTGTTTGTTCCAAGCCCAAGGGTTGCCGAGCAGGCCAGTGCCGCCGGGGCCCGAACAGTTGTGGATTGTCGCGGCGCCAGTGCCGCGGCCTTGCTGACGGCGTTACGGGAGCATCCCGTGCCCGTTCTCTAATGCAAAGGATGGATACGTGAGCGAAACAGCCTTGCCTAAAGATGACGTTCAACCTGTGATCGATGCACCGGTTGATGCACCGCCACCGGCCGCGGAACCGCGCCGAGGCAACGGATTGGCCATTCTCGCGCTGCTGCTCGGCGCTGCCGGTGTTGCGGTGGGTGGCTGGGGTGTGTGGCAGGTGCGACACCTGCAAACCAGCACTCAGAATCAGTTGAATCAGGTTCAGGCATTGAGCGATCAGGCACAGACCCTGAAGCTCAACGAGCAACGACTGACCGAGCGCCTCGGGCAACTGCCCGGTGCCGATGAACTTGCCGATCGCCAGCGTCTGGTATCGCAACTTCAGGGCGATCAGCAACGCCTCAACCAGCGTCTGGAAACGGTCCTCGGCGCCAGCCGCAAGGACTGGCGTCTGGCCGAGGCCGAGCACTTGCTGCGTCTGGCCAGCCTGCGTCTCTCCGCCCTGCAAGACATCAGCAGCGCTCAGGCGCTGGTGCAGGGTGCCGATGAAATCCTGCGCGAGCAGAATGATCCCGGTTCGTTCGCCGCCCGCGAGCAAGTGGCGAAAACCTTGGTGGCGCTGCGCAGTACCGAGCAGCCGGATCGCACCGGGCTGTTCCTGCGCCTGGGCGCCTTGCGCGATCAGGTCGTCGGCCTCACCGAGCTGGCGCCGGAATACAAGGATCGCGGTGATTCACTGCTTGGCCTGACTTCCGATGGCGACGGCGCCAGTCGCTGGGCGCAGTGGTGGGATCAGATCTCGCGCTACATCCGCATCGATTTCAACGCCGACAAAAACGTCCGGCCGCTGCTCGCCGGCCAGAGCCTGAGCCAGGTGCGTCTGGCCCTGAGCCTTGCGCTCGAACAGGCGCAATGGGCCGCGCTCAACGGTCAGGCGCCGGTGTACACCCAGGCGCTGGCCGAAGCGCGTGACGTCCTCACGGGCAACTTCAATCCGGACAACCCGCAGAGCAAAATCATGCTCGAGCAGGTCGCGGAATTGAGCAAGCAACCGGTTACCGTCAACACGCCGGATCTCGCTGGAACCTTAAGTGCGGTGCAGGCCTATCTGGAGCGCCGCAACGTCAACGCCGAAGACTCGGTGAAACCCTTCGCCAAACCGGCTGCCAGCACCGCGCAGGAGGCGACACCATGAAGCGCCTGTATGTGATCGTGTTTCTGGTGATCGCGGCGACGGCGGCGCTGGGCCTGGCGATTGCCGAGCATTCCGGTTACGTGCTGGTCGCCTACAAAAGCTTTCGTTATGAATCGAGCCTGTGGGCGACCCTGGCGGTGGTGGCGGTGCTGTGGCTGCTGGTCTGGGGCATCAAGGCGCTGGTCGAGCTGGTACTGACCTCAGGCGGAGTGGTCAATCCGTGGTCGCGTCGTAACCGCAGCCGTCGTGTGCAGGTGGCGATCGAGCATGGTCAGCTCGACCTGGCCGAAGGACGCTGGGCCAGCGCCCAGCGTCATCTTTACCGGGCCGCCGAAGCCGAGCGTCAACCGTTGCTGTATTACCTGGGCGCCGCCCGCGCCGCCAACGAACAAGGTCATTACGAGGAAAGCGATCGCCTGCTGGAGCGTGCCCTTGAGCGTCAGCCGCAGGCCGAGCTGGCGATCGCCCTCAGCCATGCGCAGTTGCAGACCGATCGTGGCGATACCGATGGGGCGCTGGTCACCTTGCAGGCGATGCATGAACGCCATCCGCACAATGTCCAGACCCTGCGCCAGTTGCAGCGCCTGCATCAGCAGCGCGGTGACTGGTCGTCCGTGATTAGGCTGTTGCCGGAGCTGCGCAAGGACAAAGTCCTGCCACCGTCCGAACTGACCGAACTCGAACGTCGCGCCTGGGGGGAAAACCTGTCCCTCGCGGCCCAGCGTGAAGAGGACGGCGCAGTCGGTTTACAGTCGCTCAACCGCGCCTGGCAGCAGCTGACTTCTGCCCAGCGCCAGGAGCCGGCGCTGGTGCTGGCCTACGCCGAGCAGCTGCGCCAGCTGGGTGCTCAGGTCGAAGCGGAAGAAGTGCTGCGCACGGCGCTCAAGCGCAAGTACGACAGTCATCTGGCGCGCCTTTACGGTCTGGTGCGCGGCAGTGATCCAGCGCGTCAGTTGCAGACGGCCGAGGGCTGGCTCAAGGATCATCCGGGCGATGCCAGCCTGCTGCTGACGCTGGGACGCCTGTGCCTGCAAGCCAGTCTGTGGGGCAAGGCGCGGGACTACCTGGAAAGCAGTCTGCGAGTGCAGCGCAATCCGGAAGCGTGCGCCGAGTTGGCGCGGCTGCTGGCCCGGCTCGGTGACACCGAACGCAGCAATCTGCTGTTCCAGGAAGGGCTCGGTATGCTGGATGAGCGCCTGCTGGCTGCACCATTGCCGGTAGCCGCTCGAGCATGATCAGAAAGGGGGAGCGTTGCTCCTCCATTTCTTTCCCGGTGACTGAATTGTTACCGGTAAATCCCCTCCCGAGCAAAATCCTACAGTGGGCTACACCGAATCCTTCGGTGCCTGTCGGGATTTCCCTACACTTCTGATGAAGTGTCGCCAGTGACCTGCCTTGAAAGCCCGAGGCGCTTTCCTCTACCGTAACTGCCTGTCTTTATTGTTACGGATAAGCCATGTCGTTGGCCTGCTCACGCTCCCTGTTCTTTATGGCTTTCACTGCGGGGATTCTGGCCCTGGGAGCTTCTTATTACCTCGAATACGCGGTCGGTCTGGTGCCCTGCAGCCTGTGTCTGGTCCAGCGTCTGTTCATGTGTGTGCTCACCATTTTTTGTGGTGTGGCGGCGGTCCATGGGCCGCAGCGTGTCGGTCTGTCGCTGTACTGGATGATGGCGTTGCTGACCAGTCTTGGCGGGATGACGGCGGCCTGGCGACAGGTGCTGTTGCAAAGTGATTCCCTGCAAAGGCTGGCGCATTGCGGGCCAGGGCCGGAGGAAATGTTCAGCAGCCTGCCGTGGTTATGCGCACTGATGCGTATGTTCAACGACACTGCCGATTGCACGGAGTTGTCCTGGACACTGTTCGATTTGAGCATTCCGGAGTGGAGCCTGCTGTTCTTCGTGGGGATGTCGATCCTTGCCGCTTACCAGTTGCTGCGACAGGTCTGGATGGCTTTACAGCGACCACTTAGCGGCCAACCGTCGCACCCGGCGCTGGTCAGGGATTAAACACTTGTATGAACTTTCTCTCCTGCGTACCTTGAAGCCATAGGCGTGCGGGCATAATCTGGCCCGCACGTGTCATTGGAATTGTGTTGCTCGATGACGCTCTGCCTGGCCGCCTCTCAAAGCAATAGCCACAAGAAGGGGCGCGGGTGTAGGGCAGCATGACCCACAAGGGAAGAGAGATCACCATGCTCGAAAGTTGTCAGAATGCTCAGGAACGTTGGGGTGGAGTTCATCTGCTGATCGACCGCTGGCTGCAGGAGCGTGAGGAATTGATCGCTGCCTATGACAAGCTGGGCGCCAAACCTCAGGCGCTGTCCGAGGATCGAAAGCCTTTGCAGGAATTCTGCGGTGTGCTGGTCGATTACGTCTCGGCCGGGCACTTCGAGATCTACGAACAGCTGACGGGCGAGGCCAAGGCCTTCAACGACAAACGCGGCCTGGAACTGGCCGAGACGATCTATCCGCGGATCGATGTCATCACCGAAAAGCTGCTCGCGTTCAACGACCTTTGTGATGAAGGCAAATGCGTTGCGGAAAAATTCAAGGAGCTGGGCGGCCTGCTTCACGAGCGCTTCGAACTGGAAGACTGCCTGATCGAAGTGCTGCATACCGCACACAAGGAAGAGGATTCGGTTCAGGCCTGAATCGAACCTCGCAAGAACCAGAAACGGTGCGCCCATAGCGCACCGTTTTTTATTGGGCGATCAACTGGTCGCGCCGCGTAATTCCACTTCGAACACCAGTGGTGTGAATGGCGCGATCAAGTCGCCGGCACCGTCGGCGCCGTACGCTTGATCCGATGGAATCACCAGACGCCACTTCGCGCCGACCGGCATGTTCTGCAGCGCGGTGCGCCAGCCGGCGATCACGCTGTCGAGATTGAACCACTGCGGCTGGCTGTTCTGATCGAACACGGTGCCATCCGGCAGTCGGCCGATGTACAGCACCTGCACTTTTCCATCCGGGCCGGCCTTCGTGCCATTCCCCGGGGCAAGCTCGGTCAGCAGGATGCCGTCGGCCAGCTCCTTCACACCCGGTTTGGCTTTTTCGGCGGTGAGAAAACGTCGCTCGTTTTCCATCGCGGCTTCAGTCGAAGGCATCGCCGCCTGCTCGGCCGTCTGCGATTCGTGATCGGCGAGGATCTGCTCGATGCGTGCCTCGCTCAGTGCCAACGGCTTGCCTTGATAGGCCTGCTGCAGACCTTCGATCAACGCCTGGATCTGCAGCTGCGGCACTTCCTGACGCAGTCGTTCGCCGAGGCTGGCGCCGAGGCTGTAAGCCAGATCGTGGGCGTCATTCGCCGTCGTTTTTTCGTCGGCCTGAGCCACGGAAAAAATCATGCAGAGGGATAAAAAAAAGTAGCGCGACATGGGCACTCTCCATCCTGAATTGCGGTGGATTATGCCAGCGCGAACGTCTGCAACGGTGAACTGCTTTTGCCAATGCGCAGAAGTTTTTTGCAAGCCTGCAACCGAGTGCTTTCGATACTGTCAACATGCCCTAGCGGCGGTAGCAGCAGAGGTCTAGTATGAGCCGCACTCACGTCAGCCAGGAGGTAAACCATGTCGGCCACCAAGAAGCCTGTAAACACTCCGTTGCATTTACTCCAACAACTCTCGGGCAGCCTGCTCGAGCATCTGGAAAACGCTTGCTCCCAAGCCTTGGCTGATGCTGAAAAACTGCTCGCCAAACTGGAAAAGCAACGCGGCAAGGCACAAGAAAAGCTGCACAAATCCCGCACCAAGCTGCAGGACGCAGCAGCAGCCGGTAAAGCCAAGGCGCAGACCAAGGCCAAGGCTGCCGTGAAGGAACTCGAAGACCTGCTCGATGCGCTGAAGGAACGTCAGTCCGACACCCGCAGCTACATTCTGCAACTCAAGCGCGATGCCCAGGAAAGCCTGAAACTGGCCCAGGGTGTCGGTCGTGTTCAAGAAGCCGTCGGCAAGGCGCTGTCCCTGCGTTCGGCTAAACCTGCAGCGGCACCTGCGAAAAAAGCAGCCGCCAAACCTGCTGCAAAAGCACCGGCCAAGGCTCCTGCAAAAGCCCCTGCAAAAGCGCCAGTGAAAGCCACTGCAAAACCAGCCGCGAAGAAACCCGCAGCCGCCAGCGCTGCCAAACCTGCGGCCAAAACCACAGCAGCCAAACCAGCTGCCGCCAAGTCAGCTGCTGCAAAACCAGCCGCCAAACCTGCGGCGAGAACTGCTGCTGCGAAAGCGGCTCCAGCGAGAACTGCCGCTGCGAAACCTGCTGCCAAGCCAGCTGCCAAAGCAGCCGTTAAAGCCGCCGCTAAACCAGCTGCCAAAACAGCTGCTGCCAAGCCTGCGGCGAAAACCGCTGCCAAACCGGTTGCTGCCAAACCTGCGGCCAAAGCGGCAGCGAAACCAGCGGCCAAGCCTGCGGTAAAAGCTGCGGCCAAACCCGCTGCAAAACCCGCTGCAAAACCAGCGGCCAAACCGGCTGTCGCCGCCAAGCCTGCAACGACCGCCGCCAAGCCAGCGACCGCTGCTAAACCGGCCGCCAAGCCAGCAGCGAAACCTGCTGCAAAACCTGCGGTGAAAAAACCTGCCGCTGCCAAGCCTGCTGCCGCGAAACCCGCTGCAGCAAAACCGGCCACTGCACCTGCTGCCAAACCTGCCGCACCGGCAACTCCGGCTGCGACCGCTGCACCTGCACCCGCCGCCACTACCTCGACCACCGCAACCACGCCATCGTCGGCGCCGGTGTCGAGCGTCGCCAGCAACCCGTCCAGCGCTTCCTAAGCGCCGGTCGCCGCGACGCGCAGCACTTGCAGCGCGTCGCGGTTCAGGTTGGCCGCAGGGCCGGCCAGCACTTGCAGCCAGTCACTCGATTCCTTTGAATGACGCTTCCAGCCTTGCGCGGCGCCTTCCAGTCGCGACAGCAGAGCACGTTCCGCTTCCAGTTCCAGTCCCTTGATCTGCTCGCGCATCCCCTTGAGCACCGGATCGGTTTCGGCCAGCGCTTTCCACTGCATGCGCAATGTGCGCAACGGTTGCACCACCTCCCGGTCCCAAGGCTCTGTCAGTTCAAGAAGTTGCCGGGCTCGCACCTCGTTGCAGGTGGCATCGCGTTGTTCCAGCCATAAACCGCACAGCATCAGGCACACGTTGGCCCCCGCCGATTGCAGGCGCAGGCAGGCATCCTCCACGCCGGGACGGGCGTAGACGGCAAGGGAAAAGCTCCACAGGTCAGAGGACATCGTGCTACTCGCGCCAGTTGCGGGGGAAGCTGGTAGACTCCGCCGCCATTATGATCCGACTTCAGAACCTGACTTTACAGCGTGGCCCGCAACGTCT
Source organism: Pseudomonas sp. B40(2017) (assembly GCF_002112855.1). Classification (NCBI taxonomy): domain Bacteria; kingdom Pseudomonadati; phylum Pseudomonadota; class Gammaproteobacteria; order Pseudomonadales; family Pseudomonadaceae; genus Pseudomonas; species Pseudomonas sp. B40(2017). Next base: position 403,101 of record NZ_NEIT01000002.1, on the reverse strand, counting down.
GCTAGAAGACGCCGAGCTGACCCTGCACGCCGGCCACAAAGCCGGCCTCATCGGTGCCAACGGCGCCGGCAAATCCAGTCTGTTCGCCTTGCTCCGCGGTGAGTTGCACCCGGACTCGGGCGACTGCCTGCTGCCGGCCGACTGGCGTATCGCCCACATGCGCCAGGAGGTCGACACGCTCGAGCGCCTGGCGGTCGACTATGTGCTCGACGGTGACCTGCGCCTGCGCGAAGTGCAGCGCGAGCTCGCGGCAGCCGAAGAGGCCCACGACGGCACCGCGCTGGCCCGCCTGCACGCCGAGCTCGACAGCGCCGACGGCTACACCGCCGATGCGCGGGCGCGCAAGTTGCTCGCCGGCCTCGGTTTCACCAACGAGCAGATGGATCGTCAGGTAGGAGATTTCTCCGGTGGCTGGCGGATGCGTCTGAACCTTGCGCAGGCTTTGATGTGCCCATCGGACCTGTTGCTGCTCGACGAGCCGACCAACCACTTGGACCTCGACGCCATCATCTGGCTCGAAGAGTGGCTGAAAAGTTACCCCGGCACCTTGCTGCTGATTTCCCACGACCGCGATTTCCTCGATGAAGTCGTCGATCACGTGGCCCACGTCGATCAGCGCAAGCTGACGCTCTACCGTGGCGGCTACACCGCGTTCGAACGCGCCCGTGCCGAGCGTCTGGCCCAGCAGCAACAGGCCTACGAGAAGCAGCAGGCGCAGCGTGCGCACATGGAAAGCTACATCGCCCGGTTCAAGGCCCAGGCCACCAAGGCCCGTCAGGCCCAGAGCCGGATCAAGGCGCTGGAGCGCATGGAAGAGCTGTCGGCGGCCCACGTCGATTCGCCGTTCGACTTCGTGTTCCGCGAGTCGACCAAGATCTCCAGCCCGCTGATCGACCTGTCCGATGCGCGCCTGGGTTACGGCGAGAAAACCGTGCTGGAGAAGGTCAAGCTGCAACTGACCCCCGGCGCGCGGATCGGCTTGCTCGGCCCCAACGGCGCGGGCAAGTCGACCCTGATCAAGAACCTTGCCGGCGAACTCGAACCACTGGCCGGGCGCCTGACTCGCGGCGAGAACACCGTGGTCGGTTACTTCGCCCAGCATCAACTCGACTCGCTGGATTCCAAGGCCAGCCCGTTGCTGCACTTGCAGCGTCTGGCGCCGACCGAGCGCGAGCAGACCCTGCGCGATTTCCTTGGTGGTTTCGACTTCCGTGGCGCACGGATCGACGAGCCGGTGCTGAATTTCTCCGGTGGCGAAAAGGCTCGTCTGGCTTTGGCGCTGATCGCATGGGAACGGCCGAACCTGCTGCTGCTCGACGAACCGACCAACCACCTCGACCTGGAAATGCGCCTGGCGCTGACCATGGCGTTGCAGGAATTCAGCGGCGCGGTGTTGGTGGTTTCCCACGATCGGCATCTGCTCAAGAGCACCACCGACAACTTCTTCCTGGTCGCGGACGGCAAGGTCGAAGAGTTCGATGGCGACCTTGAGGACTACGCCCGTTGGCTGGTCGAGTACCGTCAGCGCAACGCCCCGGTCAGCAACACACCGGTCAACCCGGACAAGACCGACAAGAAGGCCCAGCGTCAGGCTGCCGCTGCGTTGCGTCAGCAACTGGCGCCGCACAAGCGCGAGGCTGACAAGCTCGAAGCCGAGCTCGGCAAGCTGCACGAGAAACTGGCGAAGGTCGATGCCAGCCTCGGCGACAGCGACCTCTACGAGCCGGCGCGCAAGAACGAACTGCGTGACCTGCTGGCCGAACAGGCCAAGTTGAAAGTCCGCGAAGGCGAGCTTGAAGAAGCATGGATGCAAGCGCTGGAGACGCTGGAAAGCATGCAGGCGGAGCTGGAGGCGTTGTCTTGATGGAAGCTTTCAAACTTCCATTGCCGGCGATGTGGGCCGAGCCGATCTGGCTCGGCGTGCAGATTCTGCTGATCCTGCTGGCCGGCTACTTCGCCCAGCGCGTCGTCGCCCGATTCCTGACTCGCCTGGGCGAGAAGTATCCGTTCCCGCCGCAGTTGCTGATGCCGCTGCGCGGCGGTCTGCGCTGGCTGATCATGGGCAGTGCGCTGATCTTTGTGCTGGAGCGTCTCGGGGTGTCGGCCACGGTGCTCTGGACCGCGCTGTCGGGCTTCGTCGCGGTGGCGGCGGTGGCGTTCTTTGCCATGTGGAGCGTGCTGTCGAACCTGCTCTGCGCGATTCTTATCTTCACCGTTGGCCCGTTCCGTCTTGGCGATGTGGTCGAGTTGGTCGATACCACCGACAAACCCGGCGTCAAAGGCCGGGTGGTGGCGATCAATCTGCTCTACACCACGCTGATCGAAGCCGAAGAACTCGGCACCGGCAGCGCCATGGTGCAGGTGCCCAACAGCCTGTTCTTCCAGCGTTCGGTGCGCCGCTGGCGCGGCACTGATGTGTTCCCTTCCAGCGGTTTCGAAAAGTGATCGGACGCCGGCTACATTGGTCGGCGCCCGCAACATCCTGCAAAAAATCGGTAGTCATCCAGCCAATTCCGCATTAGCTTTGAGGATTGTCACGAGTCCGAGTCGAGGTGTGCGATGGAGCTTCAAACATGGCTGGCGTTTTTTGCCGCCTGCTGGGTGATCAGTCTTTCTCCGGGTGCCGGCGCCATTGCGTCGATGTCCAGCGGTCTGCAATACGGTTTCTGGCGCGGTTACTGGAACGCCCTGGGCCTGCAGATCGGCCTGGCTGTGCAGATTGCCATCGTCGGCGCCGGTGTCGGCGCGATCCTCACCGCTTCGGCCACTGCGTTCCACGCGATCAAATGGTTCGGTGTCGCGTATCTGGTTTATCTGGCAATCAAGCAGTGGCGCGCACTGCCGATGGACATGAGTGACGACGCGGCGGTCCGGCCGATCGGCAAGCCGCTGGCGCTGGTGTTCCGTGGCTTTCTGGTGAACATCAGCAACCCCAAGGCCCTGGTGTTCATGCTCGCGGTGCTGCCGCAGTTCATCAATCCGCATGCGCCGCTGCTGATCCAGTACGTGGTGATCGGCGTGACCATGATCGCGGTCGACCTGATCGTCATGGCCGGCTACACCGGTCTGGCGTCGAAGGTGTTGCGCCTGTTGCGTACACCGACCCAGCAGCGACGCATGAACCGCACGTTTGCCGGGCTGTTCATTGGTGCTGCGGCGTTCATGGCGACATTGCGCAAAGCGGCCGCATAAAGCGTGCAGCCACAAAAAAAGGCGACCTGAGAAGGTCGCCTTTTTCGTTTCCGGCAGTCGGTCAGTGAAGAATCACTGGCGCCGTATCACGCGGCAGATTGTTGCGCTGCTGCGGTTCGCGCGGCTGCTCGTAACCGCCACCGCCGAGTTGCATGCTCAGCTGCCCGGCCACGTCTTCGCCCAGCGCCTTCGACACGTCACGCACCACCCGTGGGCGGTTCAGCGAGATCTTGATGTCGCGGTGGTTCACCAGTTTGGTGTCCTGCGCTTCGCCCATCGCCGTGAAGGCCGAGGTGATTTCGAAGGTCTTGGTGTTGATCAGGCTGAAATCGGCCACCAGCGTCAGGCCCAGCACGGCGGAATAGCTGTCGGTGTTCGCCAGCTCGTTTACGTCCTGGGTGAAGTCGATGTCCGACACCGTGCCGAACAGCACGTAGTCGGCACCCTTGAAGTTGCCGGCCTTGATCCGCTTGATCACGTCGTAGACGTCACCCTTGGACGACGCCGTGTACGGCGTGCCCTGCACCAGCTGGAACATGCCGGTGCGCAGGATTTCACCCTTGATGTCGCCGGTGAACTTGCGCAGCTCGGTCTGTTCGATGTAGCTGGTGGTGGCTTCGAGCTCGTTGTAGCTCGAAGAACCGCTGGAACTGTAGTAGCCCTCGCGGTAATTGTTCTGGGCCGAAACGATGTGGATGTATTGCTCCACACGTTCCTGATACGCCAGATCCGTCACCGCGACTTTCGGGGCCGCCTGCACGCTGAACGCGCAAGCCAGGGCCATCATGCCAATCCATGTGCGCATCGATTAACGCTCCGTGGTTTTGCGGATCTCTTTCTCGTCCATCCACTCGGCCAGACCGCTTTCAACGTCGATCAGTTGCAGGCTGAATTTGTAGAAGACGTCCTTGTAGTCGCTACTGCGCTTGACGATCGAGCTGATCGAACCTTCAAGACGGTATTTGGCGGCGATCATGTTGCCGGTCTTGGCCACGGTGCTTTTCTTGTACAGGCCGCTCTGGTTTTGCAGCTTGAGCTGGTCGACCTGGCTCTGCATCGCGGTGTTGTCGCTGGCGAAACGGGCAGTGCCGGACTTCATCAGCTGGGTCTTGATGCTGGTGGTGATTTCGCGGGTGTCGATGTATTCGCTGGTCTTGTTCTTCACGTCGTAGACCTGCACCACAGGGCGACCCTGCAGAATGCCGGACTGGGCCAGAGAACGGGTCATCGACTCGGCGATCATCTGCAGATCGGTCGAACCGAACTCGTTGGTCACGGTTTCAACGGCCTTGGTGTCGCCGTAGCTGATGTTCTTGCTGCCCAGGGTCGGCGAAGTGTTGGCGCAACCGCTGGCCAGCAGGGCGAGGACGGCGATGAAGGAAAAGCGTGCAAACATGGGAGTGCTCTCTGAATCGGGAATAGGGTGTCGGGCTTAAGGCGTCTTGAGTTCCAGACGGAAGTCCACGGCTTTGGGCGTCGGGGCGATGCCCTGGATGAAGCTGGTCTGGGCGCCGTACATCATCTGGCTTTTCCATACTTCTTCTTCGGCGATCGGGAAACCTTCCGGCCCGAGCCAGGCGAAGCGGTAGTAGAACGTCTTGTTGCTGTTGAGGGTGTTGCTCAACTGCACGTTGACGGTCATGAAGCCGTTTTCGCGGGCCACGCGCATCGCGCCGACCACGATGTGTTTCTGCGGGCCCATGGCCACGACCTTGCTCGCGGCACTGCCCGGCTCCGGTGGTGGCGGGGTGGCGCAGCCGCTCGCCAGCAGGGCGAGGGCAGCGACGGCGATGAGTTTGAAGCGCATGCAAAGACTCCGTTCTTAAGGTTGTTTGAGGCTGGCCACGGCGGTAGCGCCAGCGCTCGGGGTGACGTGGGCGGCGAGGCCTGCGGCGAACACCTGATTGCCGACGGCGCGCAGGGTGATCACCTGGTAACGCTGGTCGACGGTGACCTTGACCTGAGAGCCACCGACGGCGCTCGGCAGAGTGACCTGGTGCTCGCCCTTTTTCAGGCGCAGACGGACCACTTGTGTGGTGTCCGGCAGGGTGCGCCACGTACGGGTATCGGCACCTTCGAGCACAGCTGAAGAAATACCCACCGCCAGACCCGCCAGCGGGTTGGTTTCGTTGATCTTCTTCTGCGCCACACCTTTGGTGATCGCGCGCACGGTGGTGCGCAGGATGATCCCCGGCATGTCATCGCGCAGGGCACGGCGGGACATCGCGGTGGTGCTGTTCAGCGCGGTCAGGTCGACCTGTTGGCCATCGACACCGATCTGCGCGAACGTTGCGGTGGAGGTGTCGGGCTTGATGATCGGGAACGACAGCGGAGTAATCACTACGTTGTTGGAGATTGGCAGCGGCAACGGCACGCGGATCGAATCGCGGGCCGGCGCCAGACCGCTTTGCACCACGATCAGAATGTCGCTGTCATCGCTCTTGACCGGTTTGTCGAGGTTGACCAACGCCTGCTCCAGCAGCGGCGTATTCGGGCGCAGTTCGGCAGCCTTGCGATAGCCCGGCGCAGCGAGGTCTTTTTCGCCCAGAGCTTCATAGACGAAACCGGCCAGGTAATGGCTGAACGCACTCTGGTAGCTGTTTTTCAGGCCGACCACTTCCGGCGCGTCGAGGCTGGCCACCGGGTAGCCCTGCAAATCCTTGTATTCGGTCTTGATGCCTTCCTTCTCGGCTTCCTCTTCGCTCTTGAGGTATTCCTTGTCGCGCAGGTCGGCGATCACCGCTTCACGTTCGTGAGTCTTCTTGATCGCGGTGCGGGCGCCGTCGAAGTCGTTGACCGCCAGCAGGTTCAGGGCCATCTGCGTAGTCAGCATGACTTTTTCGTAGTCGTAGCCTTCGTAGCGGCGCACCTTGTCGTTGACCAGGAAACTGCCGAACTGGGCCAGGTACTTGTCGGTGTCGAGTTTGACCGAGTCTTCCCACTTGCCCACCACCTGGTCGGCGCTGGTCCAGGCATTCTGGCTGCCGGACAGATCGCCCTTGGCGCGCAGCAGTTCACCTTTCTCGAAGTAATAGAGCAGGTCTTTGTCCGGGCCGGTGTTGTTCTTTTCCAGCAGGGTCAGGGCGGCGTCGACGTTGCCGGTGGCCAGTTGCTGGTTGGTCTGGGCCAGTTCGGAATCGTAGTTGCGAAACGCCGAACAGCCGGACAGCAGGGTGACAGCGCTGAGCGCAATCAGAGTGGGAGCGCGGAATGCCATGGGGTTACTTCTTCCATGAGTAGCGACAGCCTCGGGTGCGGGTCGGGCTGCTGGGACCGATCGGCAGTGGCACTGGCCTCCTGCCAATTCCTCATAAAAAGAGGAGCTTTAATGCCGCAACGCGATAGCGCGGGCGCGGCATTATAAGCGGGCGATGCTGGCTATGTAATAGCTTTTTAATTGCACTGATTGGTTGGGTGCCATTACTTATCCGGCAGTCTGGCATTGCCGATTACGTTGGCGACATCTCTCAGAACTCGCAGGTTGACCAATTGGTGATCGCGATCGATGCGCAGGGTGACCGATGACGCTCCGGGTGCATTGGGCGCATTGAATTGGTGATCGCCTTTCTTCAGTCGGATGCGCGCCACCAATGTCTTGTCGGGGAGCGTGCGCCACGTTCGGGTGTCGGCCTCCTCAAAGGGGTCGTGCTCGGTGACGACCAGCGAGGCCTTGGCCGGATTGCGTTCGTTTTCCTGAGCCTGCGAGATGGCGGCCATGTTGGCGCGGAACATTGCCCGGGAAATGATCGCTGGCATGTCATCGCGCAGCGTACGAAACGCCATGTCGGTGACGCTGTTGATCACGGTCAGCGGGCGTTTGCGGCCATCCACCAGGATGTGGTCGAACGCTGGTGTGACGGTGTCCGGCACCAGGATGGGAAACGAGATCGGCGCAGTAATGACCAGATTTTCATTGAGCCGCACCGGGATCGGCACTGTTACCGAGCTGCGGGCCGGCGCCAGACCGCTCTGGACGACGATCAGAACATCGCTTTCATCATCCTTGGCCGGTGGCTGGTCGAGATTGCGCAGCGCCTGTTCGAGGAAGGGCGTGTTCGGGCGCAACTCGATTGCCTGGCGATAACCCGGTGCGGCCAGATCCCGTTCATCCAGCGCTTCATAGGTGAACCCGGCCAGGTAATGGCTGAAAGCACTCTGGTAGCCGTTCTTCAGTTCGATAACCGCTGGCGCGTCCAGGGTGGTGACGGGATAGCCCCGCAGATCCTTGTATTGCACGACGATGCCTTGAGCTTTGGCCTGTTCCTCGAGCTCTTCATACTGGCGCTCCCGCTGCCGGGCGATCAGTGCTTCACGTTCGTGGGTCTTCTTGATGTCTGCCCGGGCGCCGTCGAAATCGCTTTCGCCCAATTGGTTGAGGGCCATCTGTGTGGTCAGCATGACTTTTTCGTAGTCATAGCCTTCGTAGCGGCTGAGCTTGTCGTTGACCAGCAGGGTGCCCATTTCATAGGCAAACCGGTTGAGCAGCTTCATGGGGGCGGAAGGCACGGCTTCTTCGCGCTGGAACACCATCCGGTCTGCGCTGCGCCAGGCTTTCTGGCTCTGCGGGCGGGCGTTGGCGAAGCTGAGAATCGAACCCTTCTCGAAGTAGTAGAGCAGGTCCTTGTCGTCCCACGGGTTGTGCCACTCCAGCACATCCAGGGCACCCTGATAGTCGCCGAGCATCAGCCGGTCGTTGGTTTGCTGCATTTCCAGGTCGTAATTGCGGTAAGCCGCGCAGCCGCTCAGTTGCAGGATCGTGCTGATTAATACCGGGAGTAGCAGGCGTTGGCGCATGGAGTGCAGCTCTTCCTGGAGCAGAGAGGCGAAAGGTGAAGGATTATAGGGGTGGGCAGTGGCCATGTGCCGGGGATTGGAGAGAAAGCTTGAGGGAATCGCGCTCGAAGTGAACAATATGTAACTTCGCATTTCCACTTGAGACTCATTCATGACTGCCGCGTCCCGATTTCTGGCCTGGCTGGTGTTCCCGCTGTGCGCCCTGAGCAGCTTCAATCTGCTGGCCGACACCGTGGAAGGCGCGCCACAAGCGTTGCACCTGCTTGATTACATCAGCGCCGATTACCCGCCGACGGTAGCGGCAGGCAAGGTCATTGACGATGGCGAATACCGTGAGCAACTGGAATTCACCCAGGTGCTGCAAGGGCTGATCGCCGACCTGCCGGCCAAACCGGAGAAAGCGGCGCTGGAACAGGGCGTCAGCGCCTTGCACGCCGCGATCACGGCGAAACAGGACGGTGCGGACGTGGCCCGTCAGGCCCGACAACTGGGGGCGAAACTGGCGGTGGCTTATGAAGTCAGCCAGGCCCCGATCATCACGCCTGATCCGACCCGTGGTGCGCCGCTCTACGCGCAAAACTGCTCGGTGTGCCACGGCGACGCGGGTGCCGGCGACGGCCCGGCAGGTCTCGGTATGACGCCGGCGCCGGCCAATCTGCGCGATGCTGCGCGGATGGATCACCTGAGCCTGTATGCGATCTACAGCACCCTCGGCCAGGGCGTCGAAGGCACTGACATGCCAGCCTTTGCCGATCAACTGGACGACCGTCAGCGCTGGGATCTGGCGACCTATATCGCGCAGTTCAGCGCCGATCCGGCCACGGCCAAAGCCGACAAGACCTACAACATTGCCGATCTGGCCCGCCAGACCCCGGCCGAGGTGCAGGCTGCCGAGGGCGCTGAAGCCGCCGCGATCTTCCGTGCGCAACGGGCGCAGCCGCCGCAGGTCAAGCGCGGCCCGGCGCAGTTGCTCGACTACACCGCCGCGACCCTGGACAAGAGCCTGGCGGCGTACCGTGCCGGTGAACACGATCAGGCTTACGACCTGTCGGTGGCGGCGTATCTGGAAGGCTTCGAACTGGTCGAAAGCTCGCTGGACAACGTCGACGCCAACGTGCGCAAGGACACCGAAAAGTCCCTGATGGCCTATCGGCAATCGCTGCAGGACGGCTTGCCGGTGGAGCAGGCCGAACAGCGTCTCGATGCGGCCAAGGCCAAACTCAAGGAGTCTGCCGGCCTGTTGGGCAGCGATGGATTGAGCTGGTCGCTGAGCTACATCTCCGGTCTGCTGATTCTGCTGCGCGAAGGTCTGGAAGCGATTCTGGTGCTGGCGGCGATCCTCGCGTTCCTGCGCAACACCGGCCAGCAATCGGCGGTGCGCAGCGTCAACGTCGGCTGGGGGCTGGCATTGCTGGCCGGTCTCGGGACCTGGGCGCTGGCGGCGTACGTGATCGATGTCAGCGGCTCCCAGCGTGAACTGCTCGAGGGCGCCACGGCGCTGTTCGCCAGCGTCATGGTGTTGTGGCTCGGGGTGTGGATGCACGACCGCCGGCACGCGGCAGCCTGGCAGGACTACATCAAGCAGAGTCTGGTTGGCGGAGGCGGGCGTTTCGGTTTCGCGATCCTGGCGTTCTTCTCGGTGTACCGCGAGCTGTTCGAAGTGATCCTGTTCTACGAAACCCTGTGGCTGCAGGCCGGTCCTGCCGGGCACAACGCGGTGTTGGCGGGCGGTGCGACGGCGCTGGTGCTGCTGTTCGGTCTGGCGTGGGTGATCCTGCGCGGTTCGGCGAAACTGCCGCTGGCGCTGTTCTTCAGCATCAACGCCGCGCTGCTCTGCGCGTTGTCGGTGGTGTTCGCCGGTCATGGCGTGAAGGCGCTGCAGGAAGCCGGGATCTTTGGCACCCGGCCGGTGGCGTTCTTCGATTTCGACTGGCTGGGGATTCATGCCGACGCCTATTCGCTGACGGCGCAGGCCGTGGCGATCGCGGCGATCATCGTGCTGTATGGCCGCAGTTGGGTGGCTGAAAAGCGCCGCATGGCGGCTTGAGATGATGCGCGTATGGATCGATGCCGACGCCTGCCCGAAGATGGCCAAGGAGTTGGTGGTGAAGTTCGCCCTCAAACGCCGCTTCGAAGTGGTGCTGGTGGCGGGGCAGCCGCAGAGCAAGCCGGCGCTGGCGATCGTCAAGCTGATCGTGGTGCCGAGCGGCCCGGATGCGGCGGATGATTATCTGGTGGAGCATGCGGTGCCGGGTGAACTGGTGATCTGCAGCGACATTCCACTGGCCGACCGGCTGGTGAAGAAGGGCGTTGCAGCGCTGGACCCGCGCGGCAAGGAGTTCGACGCGCAGAACATGGGTGAGCGGCTGGCGACACGCAACCTGTTCACCGACCTGCGTGAGCAAGGCCAGGTCACTGGCGGCCCGGCGCCGTTCGGTGACCGCGAGAAGCAGGCGTTTGCCAATGCGCTGGACCGGATCCTCACCAAGCTCGCCCGCAAAACCTGAACATTACACAAATCCTCTGTGGGAGCGGGCTTGCTCGCGAAGGCGGTGTGTCATTCAACGAATAGTTGTCTGACCTGACGTCTTCGCGAGCAAGCCCGCTCCCACATTGGGTGTGTATTCGACCAAGAGATCAGGCGTCGTTTTCGTGGGTCAGCTCTAGCACCCGATCCACCAGCTTGTTGATCCCCGAAGCCGCCTCACTGATCGACTGCGCCAGCATGTAAGCCGGAGTGGTTACCAGTTTGCGCGCCTTGTCTTCGATGATGTCGGTTACCGCGCAGTCTTCGTGGGTGGCGCCCATCTTGTTCATGGCGGCGGCCGTGTCGGCGTCGTTGCCGATGGTGCAGGTCACGCCCGGGCCGTAGATCTTCGCGGCCAGCGCCGGCGAAATGCAGATCAGGCCCACCGGTTTGCCCGCTTCGGCAAAGGCTTCGGCCAGCGCCAGTACTTGCGGCTGCACGGTGCAGCCGGCACCTTCGATGGCGAAGTTCGACAGGTTCTTCGCCGCACCGAAACCGCCTGGCACGATCAGCGCATCGAAGTCCTCGACATCGGCCTCACGCAGATCCTTGACGTTGCCCCGGGCGATGCGAGCCGATTCCACCAGCACGTTGCGCGACTCGGGCATTTCTTCGCCGGTCAGGTGATTGATCACATGCAATTGCGCGATGTTGGGGGCGAAACACTGCACCTGGGCGCCGCGCTGGTCGAGGCGCAACAGGGTGATGACGCTTTCGTAGATCTCGGCGCCGTCGTAAACGCCGCAACCGGACAGGATCACTGCAACTTTTTTGCTCATGGGTTTCTCTCCAGATTCATGGCGCTAAATGTCCTCTAATTTGTCGTTCGTTGCCATAGGATCAAGCCGCGGCTACACCTAGGATCTGAGCTACAGATTCCGACCAGGGCGCGTCATGAACTTCATCCTGTATGCGGTACCGTTTTTCTTCGTGTTGATTGCGGCGGAGCTCATCGCCGACCGCTGGCGCGGGGTGAGCAACTATCGCCTGGCCGATGCGGTGAACAGCATCAGCACCGGTGTGTTGTCGACCACCACCGGCCTGTTGACCAAGGGCGTGGGCCTGGTGACCTATGCGTTTGCCCTGGAGCATCTGGCGCTGGTCAGGTTGTCTGCGGACAGCGTCTGGGTCTGGGTGTTTGCTTTTGTCTTTTATGACTTCTGCTATTACTGGCTGCATCGCATGGGCCATGAACGGAACATTCTCTGGGCGGCGCATTCGGTGCATCACCAGAGCGAGGACTACAACCTTTCCACGGCCTTGCGCCAGACCAGCACCGGGTTTCTGCTGAGTTGGATCTTTTACCTGCCGATGGCCGTGCTCGGGGTGCCGCTGCTGGTGTTCGTCAGCGTTGCGGCGCTGAATCTGCTGTATCAGTTCTGGGTCCATACCCGGCACATTCCCAAGCTCGGCTGGTTCGAGTGGTGCTTCGTCACGCCGTCCAACCATCGGGCCCACCATGCACAGAACGCTCTCTACATGGATCGCAACTACGGCGGGGTGTTCATTATTTGGGACCGACTGTTCGGCTCCTTCCAGGAGGAGGACGACAACGAGCCGGTGATTTTCGGCGTGACCACGCCGCTGGCGAGCTGGAATCCGTTGTGGGCCAACCTGCAGTTTTACGCGCAGCTATGGGATGACGCGCGCCGGGCGGAACGCGTGTGGGACAAGATCAGGATCTGGTTCATGCGCACCGGCTGGCGTCCGGCGGACGTCGCGGCGAAGTACCCGATGAACAAGCCGGACCTGAGTCAGTTCCGCAAATTCGAAGTGCCGCTGGACAGTCGTCAGCAGTGGTACGTGGGGTTGCAGTTTGGCGCCTATGTGGCGCTGGGCAGTTATCTGATGAATCTGGAACACAGTCTGCCCACCGGAGCATTGCTGCTCGGCTGGGGCGCGGTGGCGTTCGGTTTGTTCGTGTTGGGCGTAGCCCTGGAGAATCGCCCGTGGGCGGGCAAGCTGGAAGTGTTGCGGCTGGCTTCGAACCTGCCGCTGGTGTGGCTGGCGCCGCTGGTCGGACTCTGGCCGGCCAGCCCGGGGATATGGGTCGGCCTGCTCAGTTACAGCCTGCTCAGCGGCATCGGGCTGTATTGCTGTCGCCAGCGACTTACTCGGCTGGCGTCTTAGGGTCGGCAGCCTTGGCCATTTCGGCTTTGTGCCGTTCGGCCTTGGCCAGCAGCTCGGCCTGTTCTTGCTCGTAAACCTTTTTCGCCAGCCGGGCATTCTTGAACCGGCGGCGCAGCCATAGGCCCAGGCCGAGCACCAGCAGAGCGCCTAGCACCCACAACTCATACTTCTTGATGCTGCCGAGCATGCCTTCGAGCACGGCACCGAAGTGGTAAGCAGCGGCGGCCAGGGCGGTGGCCCAGATCGCGGCGCCGATACCGTTGAGCAGCAGATAACGTCCCGGCGGATAGCCCGAGAGGCCGATTGCCACCGGCATCACCGTGCGCAGTCCGTACACGAAGCGAAAGCTCAGGACCCAGATGTCCGGGTGCTTGCGGATGTGTTCCAGCGCGCGGTCGCCCATCATCTGCCAGCGCGGTTTGCGCGCCAGCAGCTTGCGCCCGTGCTTGCGGCCCAGGAAGTACCACAGCTGATCGCCGGCATAGCTGCCGAAGAACGCCACGACCACCACCAGTTTGATGTCCATGTATTCACGGAACGCGAGGAAGCCCGCGAGCACCAGGATGGTTTCGCCTTCGAAGAACGTGCCGAGAAACAGGGCAAAGTAGCCGAAGTCATGCAGAAATTGTTGGAGCATTGTCTGGGTGCTGGCGAAATGAACGCGCAGCCTAACCCTTCGGACACATTCAGGAAAGTGTCGAAATGTGTCTCGACGTGAACATTTCCTACACGGACAATGGAAAGCGACTACCTGTCGCAGGGGTGCACATAACTGTCATACGACCGTCATAATGGCCATCTATAACTGTCACGCTCGCCCGTTTGCGCGGGCTCAGGAGTCTGCCGTGAGCTTTACCCCAGCCAACCGTCTGTTCCCTGCCACCCGCCTGCGTCGCAATCGCCGTGATGATTTTTCCCGGCGGCTGGTGCGTGAGAATGTGCTGACGGTCGATGACCTGATCCTGCCGGTGTTCGTCCTCGACGGTGAAAACCGCCGCGAAGCCGTGGCCTCGATGCCGGGTGTCGAGCGCCTGACCATCGACCTGCTGCTTGAAGAAGCCGCCGCATGGGTCAAGCTGGGGATTCCGGCGCTGGCGCTGTTCCCGGTCACCCCGCCTGAACTCAAATCCCTCGATGCCGCCGAAGCCTGGAATCCCGAAGGTATCGCGCAGCGCGCTACTCGCGCCCTGCGTGACCGGTTCCCGGAACTGGGCGTTATCACTGACGTCGCCCTCGACCCGTTCACCACTCACGGTCAGGACGGCATTCTCGATGAAGAAGGCTACGTGCAGAACGACATCACCGTCGATGCACTGGTCAAGCAAGCCTTGTCCCATGCTGCTGCGGGCGCCCAGGTGGTTGCCCCGTCGGACATGATGGACGGCCGCATCCAGGCCATCCGCGAAGCGCTGGAGCTGGCCGGTCACGTCAACGTGCGGATCATGGCCTACTCGGCCAAGTACGCCAGTGCCTATTACGGCCCGTTCCGCGATGCGGTGGGTTCGGCCGCGAACCTGGGCAAGGCGAACAAGGCCTCCTATCAGATGGACCCGGCCAACAGCGATGAAGCGCTGCACGAAGTGGGCGCGGACTTGTCTGAAGGCGCGGACATGGTCATGGTCAAACCCGGCATGCCGTACCTGGACATTTTGTTCCGGGTAAAAGATGCCTTCAAAGTGCCGACCTTCGTCTATCAGGTCAGCGGCGAATACGCCATGCACATGGCGGCGATCCAGAATGGCTGGTTGAGCGAAGGCGTGATCCTCGAATCCCTGACCGCCTTTAAACGTGCCGGCGCTGATGGCATCCTGACTTACTTTGCTGTCCGTGCCGCTCAATTGTTACGAGAGCAGAAATAGCCCTCCCAGGAACATTCGATGAATACCGAAGGACTCACTGAAGTTGCCGTAAAAGAAGCTCAACCCGTGGTCGAGCAGATTACCGAAACCCCGCCGGAACTGGAGCCTGCGCCACCCGCGCCGGCAACCGAGCCTGCCGCGGCGGTTCCGGCGATCGCGATTCCCGGCCTGGATGACAGCAGCCTGTACATCCACCGTGAATTGTCGCAACTGCAGTTCAACATCCGCGTGCTGGAACAGGCGCTGGACGAGTCCTACCCGTTGCTGGAGCGGCTGAAGTTCCTGCTGATCTTCTCCAGCAACCTCGACGAATTCTTCGAAATCCGCGTCGCCGGCCTCAAGAAACAGATCACCTTCGCCCGTGAACAGGCCGGCGCCGATGGCCTGCAACCGCACCAGGCCCTGGCCCGGATCAGCGAGCTGGTGCACGGTCACGTAGATCGCCAGTACGCGATCCTCAACGACATCCTGCTCCCAGAGCTGGAAAAGCATCAGGTGCGTTTCATCCGTCGTCGCCACTGGACGACCAAGATCAAAACCTGGGTCCGCCGCTATTTCCGCGACGAGATCGCGCCGATCATCACTCCGATCGGCCTCGACCCGACGCACCCGTTCCCGTTGCTGGTGAACAAGAGCCTGAACTTCATCGTCGAGCTCGAAGGTATCGACGCCTTCGGTCGCGATTCCGGTCTGGCGATCATCCCGGCACCGCGCCTGTTGCCGCGAATCATCAAGGTGCCGGAAGAAGTCGGCGGCCCTGGCGACAACTATGTGTTCCTGTCGTCGATGATCCACGCCCACGCCGATGACCTGTTCCAGGGCATGAAGGTAAAAGGCTGCTACCAGTTCCGCCTGACCCGAAACGCTGACCTGGCGCTTGACTCCGAAGACGTCGAAGACCTGGCCCGCGCGCTGCGTGGCGAGCTGTTTTCGCGTCGATACGGTGACGCCGTGCGCCTGGAAGTCGCCGACACCTGCCCGAAACACCTGTCGGACTACCTGCTCAAGCAGTTCAACCTGAGCGAGACCGAGCTGTATCAGGTCAACGGTCCGGTGAACCTGACGCGTCTGTTCAGCATCACCGGCCTGGACAGCCATCCGGAGCTGCAATACACGCCGTTCACGCCGCAGATCCCGAAACTGCTGCAAAACAGCGAGAACATTTTCAGCGTGATCAGCAAGCAGGACATCCTGCTGTTGCACCCGTTCGAGTCGTTCACCCCGGTGGTCGACCTGCTGCGCCAGGCCGCCAAGGACCCGCACGTTCTGGCCGTGCGCCAGACTCTGTACCGCTCCGGCGCCAACTCGGAAATCGTCGATGCGCTGGTGGACGCCGCGCGTAACGGCAAGGAAGTGACGGCGGTCATCGAGCTGCGAGCGCGCTTCGACGAAGAGTCCAACCTGCAACTGGCCAGCCGTCTGCAAGCGGCGGGTGCGGTGGTGATCTACGGTGTGGTCGGCTTCAAGACCCACGCCAAGATGATGCTGATCCTGCGCCGCGAGGCCGGTGAGATCGTGCGTTACGCGCACCTCGGCACCGGTAACTACCACGCCGGCAACGCCCGTCTGTACACCGACTACAGCCTGCTGACCTCCGACGACGCCTTGTGCGAAGACGTCGGCAAACTGTTCAGTCAGTTGATCGGCATGGGCAAGACGCTGCGCATGAAGAAGCTGCTGCATGCGCCGTTCACTCTGAAGAAGGGCATGCTCGACATGATCACCCGCGAGACGCAATTCGCGCTCGACGGTAAACCGGCGCACATCATCGCCAAGTTCAACTCGCTGACCGATCCGAAGATCATTCGCGCGCTGTACAAGGCCAGCCAGTCCGGCGTGCGCATCGATCTGGTGGTGCGCGGCATGTGCTGCCTGCGTCCGGGCATCGCCGGGGTTTCGCACAACATCCACGTGCGCTCGATCATCGGTCGCTTCCTTGAGCACACCCGAGTGTTCTACTTCCTCAACGGTGGCGAGGAACAGATGTTCCTGTCCAGCGCCGACTGGATGGAGCGCAACCTCGACAAGCGCGTCGAGACCTGCTTCCCGGTGGAAGGCAAGAAGCTGCTGACCCGGGTCAAGAAAGAACTGGAGCTGTACCTGACCGACAACACCCACAGCTGGAGCCTGCAATCGGACGGTCGCTACATCCGCAACACGCCGACCGGCAACCAGAACCCGCGTAGTGCGCAGGCGACGTTGCTGGAGCGATTGGGCAGTCCGATTCTGCCGGTGAGCAGCTGAGAGCTTAAAAGCACCCCCTCACCCTAACCCTCTCCCAGAGGGAGAGGGGACTGATCGAGTTGGATGCTCGAGGTACATCGACCTGAAATATCGAGTCGAACTCAGGTCTTGAAAAGCATGAAGATCGGCTCCCTTTCCCCCCCTCGCCCCCTTGGGGGAGAGGGTTGGGGTGAGGGGGATCGATCGTAAGCACACCACCTGAATCCAGCCGAGCACCCAATAAAAAGGCGATCCCGAAGGATCGCCTTTTTTGTGCCCGCCCGTTACTCAATGTACGGTCAGGACAATCCCCACCCGCGTCAGCCATTCGGCCTCAAGCCCGAAATCCGCCTGGGTCAGCTGATTTTCATCCAGCCAGTTCTCCGGGAATTCCACGTCGAGGTGGTTGCCATTTGCATGCAGCGTCACTTGCGGCATCGCCTGGGTGCCACGGATGTGGTGGAACAGGATGGCGAAACGCAGCAGCACGCACAGGCGGATCAGCTTGTCGCCGTCGTCGCCGAACTCGGCGAACTTGTCCTTGGGGATGTTGCGACGGTGGCCGCGCACCAGCAGGGCGAGCATTTGCTGGTCTTCGCGGGAGAACCCGGCGAGGTCCGAGTGTTCGATCAGGTAGGCGCCGTGCTTGTGGTAGTGATAGTGCGCGATGTCGAGCCCGACTTCGTGCACTTTCGCCGCCCAGCCCAGCAGTTCGCGCCAGATGCCGTCGTCCAGCTCCCAATCCACGGCCACTTGATCGAAGGCGTGCAAGGCTTTGCGCTCGACCCGTGCGGCCTGTTCCTGATCGACGTGGTAGCGCTCCATCAGCGAGGTCAGGGTGCGTTCGCGCACGTCTTCGTGGTGATGGCGGCCGAGCAGGTCGTAGAGCACGCCTTCACGCAGCGCGCCTTCGCAGTGATCCATGCGTTGCAGTTCGAGGGCGTCGAAGATCGCTTCGAGAATCGCCAGGCCAGCCGGGAAGATCGCCCGGCGATCCGGCTTGATGCCTTCGAAATCGATCTTGTCGACATCGCCGAGCTTGAACAGACGGCGCTTGAGCCACGCCAAGCCTTCGGCATTCACTTCGCCGGTGCCGTGCCCGCCGGCCTTGAGCGCCAGGCCGATGGCGCGGATGGTGCCCGAGGAGCCGATGGCTTCATCCCAGGTCAGGCGATGCAGGGCGTGTTCGATGCTCATGATTTCCAGGCGCGCCGCCGTGTAGGCCTGGGCGTAGCGGGCCGGGGTGATCTTGCCGTCCTTGAAATAGCGCTGGGTGAAACTCACGCAGCCCATTTGCAGGCTTTCGCGCAGCAGCGGTTCGAAACGCTGGCCGATGATGAATTCGGTACTGCCGCCGCCGATGTCGGCGACCAGACGTTTGCCCGGGGTGTCGGCGAGGGTGTGGGACACGCCGAGGTAGATCAGGCGGGCCTCTTCACGGCCGGAGATGACTTCCACCGGATGGCCGAGGATTTCTTCGGCGCGGCGGATGAATTCGCCACGGTTGCGCGCCTCACGCAGGGCGTTGGTGCCGACGATCCGCACGGCGCCCAGTGGCATGCCGTTGATCAGTTGGGCAAAGCGCTTGAGGCAGTCGAGCCCGCGCTGCATGGATTCTTCGTTGAGCTGACGCTCATCGTCGATGCCGGCGGCCAGCTGAACCTTTTCTCCGAGCCGTTCGAGAATACGGATTTCGCCGTTCTGGGCCTTGGCCACGACCATATGGAAGCTGTTGGAGCCCAAGTCGATCGCGGCGATCAGGGACAGATTCTTGGCTTGGGATTGCGGCATGGTCTGGGGGTCTCGGTCGATAACCCCGACATCGTGCCACGATCAAACGCTGCCGCCAACGCGCATGGTTCAAACCCTTGATTCAGCGCATAAAGTCTCAAGACCGCGGCGCGGCCGTTCGCGGGCAAGCCCGCTCCCACAGGTTTTGTGTCGAACACAAAACCGTATCCCGCTAGAGAACCCTGTGGGAGCGGGCTTGGTCCGGGTGGCGATCCGACGATGAGGTCAGAAAAGTCCCTGAAAATCCTTCAGGCAGTCGCCTCGACGGTGCCAATGAAGTTCGCCAGTTCCGGCGTCTGCGGATCGGCAAACAGCACTTTCGGGTCCCCTACCTCGTGCACCTTGCCCTGATGCATGAACACCAGTTTGTCCCCGACCTCCCGGGCGAAGCGCATTTCGTGGGTGACCATGATCAGCGTCATGCCTTCCTTCGCGAGCTGGCGGACCACGCTGAGCACTTCGTTGACCAGCTCCGGGTCCAGCGCCGAGGTGATCTCGTCGCACAGCAGCACCTTGGGCGACATCGCCAGCGCCCGGGCAATCGCCACGCGCTGTTGCTGACCACCGGAGAGACGCTCCGGGAAGGCATCGAACTTCTCACCCAGACCCACACGTTCCAGCATCTGTCGCGCCAGTTCTTGTGCCTTGGCCTTGGGCACTTTCTGCACCACCTGCGGCGCGAGCATCACGTTTTCACCCACCGTCAGGTGCGGAAACAGGTTGAACTGCTGAAACACCATGCCGACTTTCTGCCGCAGGCTGCGCAGGTCGGCGCGGGCGGCGTCGAGGTATTCGCCGTCAACTTCGATCACACCGTCGTTGATGGACTCCAGACCGTTGAGGGTGCGCAGCAGGGTGGACTTGCCTGAGCCGCTGCGGCCGATGATCGCCACCACCTGACCTTCCTCGACGCTCAGGTCGATGCCTTTGAGCACGTGGTGATCGCCGTAATATTTATGCAGGGCAGAAATTCTAAGCAGAGGCATGCAGTCTCCTTTCCAGGTAGCGCGCACTGAGGGACAGGGGGTAGCAGAGCAGGAAGTAGCCCAGGGCAACGAGGCCGTAGACCATGAACGGTTCGAAGGTGGCGTTGGCGAGCATGCCGCCGGTCTTGGTCAGCTCGGTGAAGCCGATGATCGAAGTCACTGCGGTGCCCTTGACCACTTGCACCGAGAAACCCACCGTCGGCGCCACGGCAATTCGCAGCGCCTGCGGCAGGATCACGTAGCGCAATTGCTCCAGCGGATTCAGCGCCAGGCTCGACGAAGCTTCCCACTGACCATTGGGAATCGCCTCGACGCAGCCGCGCCAGATCTCCGCCAGATAAGCACTGGTGAACAGGGTCAGGGCAATCGCCGCCGCCATCCACGGCGAAATTTCCACCCCGGCCAGGGCCACGCCGAAGAACACCAGAAACAGCTGCATCAACAGCGGTGTGCCCTGGAACAGTTCGATCCAGGTGCGGGCGATGCTGCTGGGCAGCGGGTTTTTCGAGATGCGCATGATCAGGATCAGCAACCCGACGATACCGCCGCCGATGAACGCCACCAGCGACAGCGCCAGCGTCCATTGCAGGCCGGTCAGCAGATTGCGCAGGATGTCCCAGAACGTGAAGTCGCTCATTGGCTGCTCCTTGCGCTGCTTTTAGACAGATAACGCCGACCGAGCCAGTTCAACAGCTGACGGATCAGCAGCGCCATGCACAGATAAATGAGGGTGGTCAGCGCATAGGTTTCAAAGGCGCGGAAGTTGCGCGACTGAATGAAGTTGGCGGCGAAGCTCAATTCTTCGGTGGCAATCTGCGAACACACCGCCGAACCGAGCATGACGATGATGATCTGGCTGCTCAGCGCCGGCCAGACCTTGCCCAGCGCCGGCAGCAGCACCACGTGACGAAACGCCTCGAAGCGGCTCATCGCCAATGCCGCTGCGGCTTCCAGCTGCCCGCGCGGAATCGCCTGGATACCGGCGCGGATGATCTCGGTCGAGTACGCACCGAGGTTGATCACCATCGCCAGCACCGCCGCCTGCCACTCGGAAATCTGCACGCCGAGGGACGGCAGGCCGAAGAAGATGAAGAACAACTGCACCAGAAACGGCGTGTTGCGGATCAACTCCACATACACGCCGAAGATCGCCGAGAACGGGCGGATGTTCCACGCCCGCACCAGCGCCCCGACGATGCCCACGCCAACCCCGAAGAGTGCGCCGATGGCCGTCAGCTCAAGGGTGAACAGCGCCCCGCGCAAGAGCAGGTCGGTGTTTTCCACCACCGGCAAGAAATCGAACTGATAGGCCATGAAGGTCTCCCGCGTCGCCGGTCAGAGGTCGGCTGGTAGCGGCTCTTTGAGCCAGGTCTGCGCGTTCTTTTCCAGCGCGCCGTCAGCCTTGGCGGTGGTCAGGATCTCGTTGACCTTGCCCAGCAGCGCCGGCTCGTTCTTGTTCACGCCGACGTAGACCGGCGAATCCTTGAGCTTCACTTTCAGCGCGGGGACGCGTTTGGGGTTCTTTTCACTGATCGCGACCATTACCACGTTGCCGCTGGCGATCAGGTCGACCTGGCCTGCGAGGTAGGCGGCGATGGTCGAGTTGTTGTCTTCGAAGCGCTTGATGGTCACGCCTTCAGGGGCGACCTTGGTCAGCTCGATATCTTCGATGGCGCCACGGGTGACGCTGATGGTTTTGCCCTTGAGATCGTCGAGGGTGCTGACGGCCGCGTCCGGCGGGCCGAACACGGCGAGGTAGAACGGCGCATAGGCGCGGGAAAAATCGATGACCTTCTCGCGCTCGGGGTTCTTGCCGAGGCTGGAAATCACCAGGTCGACCTTGCCGGTGGTGAGGAACGGGATGCGGTTGGTGCTGTTGACCGGGGTCAGTTCGAGTTTGACCTTGAGCTGCTCGGCCAGCAGTTTCGCGGTGTCGATATCGAGGCCGCGCGGCTTCATGTCCGGGCCGACCGAACCGAACGGCGGGAAGTCCTGGGGCACGGCGACTTTCAAGGTGCCGCGCTTGACCACGTCATCCAGACCGTCGGCATGGGCGGGGGCCTGGCTCAGCATCAGACCGGCAAACAGGGCGGCGAGGAGGGCGCTGTAACGCTTCGTCATGGACAATCTCCGGATCGGCGGGAAGTGAATTCTGCGATCGGACAGAGCACGGGCCGTGCCAAGACAGGGGTTTGGCGTCGCAAAGCCACGGGTTTGGCGGGTTTGTTCGGTCTTACTGGTCTGAACAGTCAGGTCGGATTTCGCACTGCGATAGCGCATCGACGCGCACCGTCGAACCCCGCTGGGGCACGACTTGCCTGATGCCTCGAATAGCTTTACAACTGGCCGCACCTTGGCCTGGTCCGTCTGGAAAACCATGAACTCGATCTCCCGCGCCGTACCCGAAGTGGCGCTGCAAGCGATCCGCAAACTGATTACCGAGCAGGGCTTCGGCCCCGGCGATGCGTTGCCCTCGCAGCGGGATCTGGCGGTTCAGCTGGGCGTCAGCCGCGCCTCGTTGCGTGAGGCGTTGTCGTCCTTGAGTGCGCTGGGTGTGGTCAGCATTCAACCGGGCAAAGGCGTGTTCGTGCAGGCGCCGGTCGAGTTGCCTCGTGGCGAGGGCGCACCGGCCTGGCCGTTCGCCGCCCAGGCTTCGCCGCTGGAAATCTTTCAGTTGCGCTATGCGCTGGAAGGGTTTGCGGCCGGTCTGGCGGCGGTGACGTTGAGCACGTTTGATCTGGACGAACTGGAAGACAACGTCGCCGCCATGCGCGAGCAACTGCGCGCCGGCGACTTCGAGGCGGCGGCGAAACTGGATTTCGAATTCCACCGGCGGATCCTCCTGGCCAGCGGCAATCAGGCGATGCTGAGCATCCTCACCGCCAGCGCCGACATCTTTCTGGAGAGCCAGAAGCTACCGTTCATCCGCGCCGAGCGGGCCATGGAAACCTGGCAGGAACACCGCAAGATCCTCCGCGCCCTGGCCCGCCGGGCGTCCGCCGCCGCGCAGAAAGCCATGCAGGAGCACGTGCGCAACGCGGCCCTGCGTACCGGAATTTCCTTCATCGCCCCCGCCAGCGCGTGACTTGAGCTATACCCAAACTCATCGAGTGCCATAGCAAGACTCAATCATCTGCGGCTTCCTGAACAAGGGAAGGGCGGCTATGATGGGCCACGTTTTTTTGCTTACAACCTGGAGAATTCCATGAGCAGCGATCTGATCAAACACGTTAGCGACGCTAGCTTCGAAGCCGACGTACTCAAGGCCGAAGGCGCTGTCCTGGTCGACTACTGGGCTGAATGGTGCGGCCCTTGCAAAATGATCGCTCCGGTTCTGGACGAGATTGCAGAGACTTACAAAGGCAAGCTGACCGTTGCCAAACTGAACATCGACGAAAACCAGGAAACCCCTGCCAAGCACGGCGTACGTGGTATTCCGACCCTGATGCTGTTCAAGAACGGCAACGTGGAAGCGACCAAGGTCGGCGCTCTGTCGAAGTCGCAACTGGCTGCTTTCCTCGACGCCAACATCTAAGCGTCGCGGTAAAGACTGTCCTGAAAAAGCCCCGCAAATTGCGGGGCTTTTTGCGTATTCAGGGCTAGACGCTCCGAAACTCAGGTGGTACATTCGGCCCCGCACTGGTTTCTCCACTGCCCCCTGCTAGCCGTCGCCGACGCACTCCTTTTCGAATAAGTACGCGATCCTGTCGCCTCTCCGCGGCGCGGCCTCATTAAGCCAAAAGCTTAATTTCCCCCCCCTCCATAAATGATTACGTCATTCCTATATGAATCTGACTGAACTCAAGCAAAAGCCGATTACCGAACTGCTCGAATTGGCCGAACAGATGGGCATAGAAAATATGGCCCGTTCGCGCAAGCAGGACGTGATTTTCTCCCTGCTGAAAAAGCACGCTAAAAGCGGTGAGGAAATCTCCGGTGATGGCGTGCTGGAGATTCTCCAGGACGGCTTCGGCTTCCTGCGCTCCGCTGACGCTTCTTACCTCGCCGGTCCTGACGACATCTACGTCTCGCCGAGCCAGATCCGCCGTTTCAACTTGCGCACCGGTGACACCATCGTTGGCAAGATCCGCCCTCCGAAGGAAGGCGAGCGTTATTTCGCCCTGCTCAAGGTCGACACGATCAACTTCGATCGTCCTGAGAACGCGAAGAACAAGATTCTCTTCGAGAACCTGACCCCGCTGTTCCCGACCGTGCGCATGAAGATGGAAGCCGGCAACGGTTCCACCGAAGACCTGACCGGTCGTGTGATCGACCTGTGCGCTCCGATCGGCAAAGGCCAGCGTGGTCTGATCGTTGCACCGCCGAAAGCCGGTAAAACGATCATGCTGCAGAACATTGCAGCGAACATCGCCCGTAACAATCCTGAAGTTCACCTGATCGTGCTGTTGATCGATGAGCGTCCGGAAGAAGTGACCGAAATGCAGCGCACCGTGCGCGGCGAAGTGGTTGCCTCGACTTTCGACGAGCCACCGACCCGTCACGTGCAAGTGGCTGAAATGGTGATCGAGAAGGCCAAGCGCCTGGTCGAACACAAGAAGGACGTGGTGATCCTGCTCGACTCCATCACCCGTCTGGCCCGTGCCTACAACACCGTGATTCCGAGCTCCGGCAAGGTGCTGACCGGTGGTGTCGATGCCCACGCCCTGGAGAAACCGAAGCGTTTCTTCGGCGCCGCGCGCAACATCGAAGAAGGCGGCTCGCTGACCATCATCGCCACCGCGCTGGTTGAAACCGGCTCGAAGATGGACGAAGTGATCTACGAAGAGTTCAAGGGCACCGGCAACATGGAGCTGCCACTGGACCGTCGTATCGCCGAGAAGCGTGTGTTCCCGGCCATCAACATCAACAAGTCCGGTACTCGTCGCGAAGAGCTGCTGACTGCCGACGATGAGCTGCAGCGTATGTGGATCCTGCGCAAACTGCTGCACCCGATGGACGAAGTGGCGGCCATCGAGTTCCTGGTCGACAAGCTGAAAACGACCAAGACCAACGACGAGTTCTTCCTGTCGATGAAGCGCAAGTAATACGCTGTTGTTTGAAAAAAGCGCCCCATAAGGGCGCTTTTTTTCGCGACGGATTATTTGTATCTGGATTGAAATGCAAGTGGCTGATAACTTTCGCGCTTTCCAAGGACTCTGTATCCAGAAACGAGAAAGGTCATGCACACGTTTGGCAATCGCCGTGATATCGACGGATTACGAGCTCTGGCGGTTATTCCCGTCGTACTGTTTCATTTCGGATTCAGTACATTCAGTGGCGGCTTTGTCGGGGTTGACGTTTTTTTCGTCATTTCCGGCTTCCTGATCACAACGATCCTGTTCCGCGAAATCAGCGCTCAGCGCTTCAGCTTCATTGATTTCTGGGCACGCCGTGCCCGCCGCATCATTCCTGCCCTGAGCGTGGTCATGCTGGTGACGCTGGCATTGGGCTGGTTGCTGCTGACGGCCAAGGACTTCGCCGAACTCGGGCGAACAGTGCGCTATCAGTCGCTGTTCATCTCCAACATTCTGTTCATGCGCGAGGACGGCTACTTCCAGCCAGCCTCGGATCTGAAGCCGCTGCTGCATACCTGGTCGCTGGCGGTGGAAGAGCAGTACTACATCTTCTTTCCGCTGTTGATGGCGGTGCTGATCCGCTATTTCCGCCATTGGCGCTGGATGCTGTTCGCCGTTTTGCTGGTATCGTTCGGCTTGAACATCGCCAACATCGAACACAAGCCGGAATTCACCTTCTTCTCGCTGCCTACCCGGGCCTGGGAGTTGCTCTGCGGCGCGATGCTCGCGGTAATTCCGGCGCCGAAGCAGGCGGTGCGTCCGTGGTTGTATCAGGCCGTGGGGCTGGCCGGTCTGGCGGCAGTGCTGGTCGCGGTGTTCACTTTTGACAAATCCACCGTGTTTCCGGGCTGGGCAGCCTTGTTGCCGGTGTTGGGGACGACGGCGCTGATCTGGTCGGGCGCGCAAGGTGCGAGCCTCACCGGGCGGCTCTTGAGTCTGCGGCCGTTGGTCTGGGTCGGCTTGCTTTCGTATTCGCTCTATCTTTGGCATTGGCCGGTGTTTGTCTACGCCAACGCGATTTCCATCGATGGCATTCAGCCTGTTGAAGCAATCGGCTGGATAGCCTTGGCGCTGGGCCTGGCCTGGCTGAGTCTGCGCTATATCGAGCTGCCGTTTCGCGAAAAACGCTTGCTCGCCTCGCGAAATGCAGTGCTGGCAGGCGGTCTGGCCGCCATCGTTGCACTCGTGGCGACGGGGTCGGCGATCCGTTCCGCCGACGGTGTCCCTCAGCGTCTGACCGGTAAAGCGCTGGAGTATGCACAGTCCCGTGAGTGGCATGCAGGGCAGATGAAATGCATGCTGGTGACTCAGGATAAAGAGCTGGACAAGGCCTGTCTGGTGGGTGGCAACGAGGATGTTCCGGCCACTCAATTGTTCTGGGGCGACAGCCACGCCGCCGCCTTGCTGCCGGCCATCGAGAATAATGCCCGTCGCGAGGGGCGTCCGGTTTGGCTGTACAGCATGAGCGCGTGCCCGCCGATTCTCAGCGACGATCCGCGTCAGCGCTGCAAGGATTTCAACGAACAGACCATGGAACGTGTGCGCAGCCTCGGCATCAAGGATGTGGTGCTGGCGTCCAACTGGAGCCTTTACGTTTATGGCCGCGAAGACGGCGATAAGAAGGTGCTGCTCAATTCGCAAGACGATACCGTCCAGGCCGAGCAACGCATGGCCGCAGCGCTGAAGGCGCGAGTTGCCGCATTGAGGGCAGCGGGGGCGCAAGTCTGGCTGTTCAAGGAGGTGCCGCTGCAACGCAAAGGCACCATCAACCGCTTGACCAGCCTGGCGCGGATCGGAAGGTCCGCCGAAGGGCTGGGTCGTCCGCTTGAGGAACATCTGGCGCGCCAGCATTTCCTCAGCAGCCTGTTCGACTCCATGAGCGCCGCTGATCCGGGTGTGCACGTGATCGATCCAACCCCGCTGATGTGCGGCAATGGCGTCTGCGGCATCGAGGTCAACGGCCATTCGCAGTACAAGGATGAGGATCATCTTTCGGACGCGGGGAGCTCCCGGCTGAGCCCGCTGTTTGCACCTCTGCTGCTGGGGACGAGCCACAATTGAGCGAGGCCTGATGCTGACGGGCTGCTGTTTGCCCGTCAGAGCAGGTAGGATGTACGCCTATTTTGAGGGTGCCATCGTCAATGAAATTCAAGGATCTTCGGGATTTCGTGCAGCAGCTTGAGCAGCGCGGAGAGTTGAAACGCATCCAGATTCCCGTTTCGCCGGTGCTGGAAATGACCGAGGTGTGCGACCGCACGCTGCGGGCCAAGGGCCCGGCGCTGTTGTTCGAGAAGCCGACCGGTTACGACATCCCGGTGCTCGGCAACCTGTTCGGCACGCCCGAGCGGGTGGCGATGGGCATGGGCGCCGAGTCGGTCAGCGAGCTGCGCGAAATCGGCAAGCTGCTGGCGTTCCTCAAGGAGCCGGAGCCGCCGAAGGGCTTGAAGGACGCGTGGTCGAAGCTGCCGATCTTCCGCAAGATCATTGCGATGGCGCCGAAAGTCATCAAAGACGCGCCGTGCCAGGAAGTGGTCATCGAAGGCGATGACGTCGATCTGGCGATGCTGCCGGTGCAGACCTGCTGGCCGGGCGACGTGGCACCGCTGATCACCTGGGGCCTGACCGTCACCAAAGGTCCGAACAAGGATCGGCAGAACCTTGGCATCTACCGTCAGCAAGTGATTGGCCGCAACAAGGTCATCATGCGCTGGCTCAGCCATCGTGGCGGTGCGCTGGATTTCCGTGAGTGGTGCGAGAAGCACCCGGGCCAGCCGTTCCCGGTGTCCGTGGCCCTGGGTGCGGATCCGGCGACCATTCTCGGCGCGGTCACCCCGGTTCCGGACAGCCTCTCCGAATACGCCTTCGCCGGCCTGCTGCGTGACAGCCGCACGGAGCTGGTGAAGTGCCGCGGCAACGACCTGCAAGTGCCGGCCACTGCCGAAATCATCCTCGAAGGCGTGATCCATCCGGGCGAGATGGCCGACGAAGGCCCATACGGCGACCACACCGGTTATTACAACGAAGTCGACAGCTTCCCGGTATTCACCGTCGAGCGCATCACCCACCGGATCAAACCGATTTACCACAGCACCTACACCGGCCGTCCGCCGGATGAGCCGGCGATTCTCGGCGTGGCATTGAACGAAGTGTTCGTGCCGATCCTGCAGAAGCAGTTCCCGGAGATCACCGATTTCTACCTGCCGCCGGAAGGCTGCTCGTACCGCATGGCCGTGGTGACGATGAAGAAGTCGTATCCGGGCCACGCCAAGCGCGTGATGCTGGGTGTCTGGTCGTTTTTGCGACAGTTCATGTACACCAAGTTCGTTATCGTCACCGACGACGATATCAACGCGCGGGACTGGAACGACGTGATCTGGGCCATCACCACGCGCATGGACCCCAAGCGTGACACAGTGATGATCGACAACACGCCGATCGACTACCTCGACTTCGCCTCGCCGGTGTCGGGACTCGGCTCGAAGATGGGCCTGGACGCCACCCACAAGTGGCCGGGCGAAACCACTCGCGAGTGGGGCCGCGTCATCGTCAAGGATGACGCCGTCACCCAACGGATCGATGCCATCTGGAATCAGTTAGGAATAGATTGATGCGTGTAACCCTGCAGCCCTCCGGAGCGGTGCTCGAGATACGGCCCGGAGAGCGGATTCTCGATGGTGCGCGGCGCCTGGGCTACGAATGCCCGCAAAGCTGTCGCAACGGCAATTGTCACGTGTGCGCGGCGCTGCTGGTGGAAGGCCGGGTCGCGCAGGCCGGCAAGGTGCACGACCACGGCGAGTTCTACACTTGCATAGCGGAGCCGCTGGAAGACTGCATCGTGCTGTGGGATGGCGTGCTCGCGCTGGGAGAACTGCCGGTGCGCAGCGTGTCGTGTCAGGTCATCGAATGCCGGGACGTCGGTGGCGATACCTTTCGTGTGCGGCTGCGGGCGCCGGCCGGCAAGCCGCCGCGCTACCACGCTGGCCAGTATTTGATGATCGAGCGCGAAAACGGCGAGAAGTCGGCGTTCTCCATGGCTTCGGCGCCCCACGGCGGTCGCGATCTGGAAATCCATGTGCTGGCGCGCGAATCCAGTGCGCTGAGCCTGATCGATCAGCTCAAGCGCAACCCGATGGTGCGGGTCGAACTGCCGTTCGGCGATACCCACCTGGCGGAACTGCCGGACGGGCCGCTGGTGCTGATCGCCGCTGGCACCGGCATGGGTCAGATCCACAGCCTGATCGAACATTGCCGAGCTTCGGGCTTCAAACATCCGGTGCACTTGTATTGGGGCGTGCGTCGTCCGGAAGATTTTTATGAAATCGAGCATTGGGACGAATGGCTGAAATTGCCCAATCTGTTCCTGCACAAAGTCGTCAGTGACCAGTGCGGCTGGGAAGGGCGTTGCGGGATGTTGCACGAAGCCGTCTGCGAGGATTTCCCCGATTTGAAGCCGCTGCACGTCTATGCCAGCGGCTCGCCGGCCATGGTCTACGGCACGCTGGATGCGCTGGTGGAAGCGGGGATGGACGCTCATCAGATGCGCGCGGATGTATTCGCTTACGCGCCCCGCTCATAAGTTCGTTATAACTCTCCATATAGCCGATCGGTATTTATGTAATTGCATAAATGCCGGTAGGTTATATATCCATTGGGCAATCAATTAAGAACTGTGCCATGGCACTCAAATTGCCTTAAAACATATGTGCCTTATTGTTACAGCGGTGCGTTCTATTAAGTAATTCTTCACCCGCGGGGAGCTGAACGCTATTCGCCATGAGCGCCATTGAAAACGCTTTTCTGAACCTGGCTTACCCTCCGCGGCTCGATCTTGGGCCGCAGCTGACGCACGAACAACTTCTCGCTTCCATGCAATCGACCATGGCGCGCCACAAGGGCGGGCCGGTGTGGCTGTTCGCCTACGGATCGCTGATCTGGCGGCCGGAATGCACAGCCGTCGAGCGAGTGCGTGGGCGCGTGCATGGCTATCACCGTGGCTTGTACTTGTGGTCCCACGAGCATCGCGGCACGCCGGAAATGCCCGGTCTGGTCTTTGGTCTGGATCGTGGCGGCTCGTGCAGCGGCTTCGCCTACCGGTTGCCGGAAGACAATCTGGACAGCGCGCTGTATGCGTTGTGGAAGCGCGAAATGCCGTTCCCGTCCTATCGGCCACACTGGCTCAACTGCCGACTCGAAGATGGCAGCCAGGTTCAGGCGCTGGGATTCGTGTTGGAGCGACACCTGCCCAGCTATGCCGGCAACTTGCCGGATCATGTGCTGAGCCAGGTGTTCGAAAGCGCTTGCGGGCGGTACGGCACGACTCGCGATTATGTCGAGCAGACCGCTCACGCCCTGCGCAGCCACGCCATGCCAGACCGGAATCTGGAGGCGCGGCTCAAGCGCTGTAAGTCAAAAGCCGATCAGGCGACTGCTTCGCGGCTCTGACTGGCGACTTGCTTGTGCCACAGGGTCGGGGCCAGGAAGGCCATCGACAGCAGGCAAGCGCCCACCAGCAGCACGAAACCGCCATCCCAGCCGAAATGGTCCACGGTGTAGCCCATTGCTGCACTGGCCGCGACCGAACCACCCAGATAACCGAACAGACCGGTGAAGCCCGCAGCGGTGCCGGCGGCTTTCTTCGGCGCCAGTTCCAGCGCCTGCAGACCGATCAGCATCACCGGGCCGTAGATCAGGAAGCCGATGGAGAACAGCGCGATCATGTCGATGGTCGGGTGGCCGGCCGGGTTCAGCCAGTACACCAGGGTCGCGACGGTCACCAATGCCATGAACACCATGCCCGTCAGGCCACGGTTGCCACGGAAGATCTTGTCCGACATCCAGCCGCACAGCAGCGTGCCCGGAATCCCCGCCCACTCGTAGAAGAAATAGGCCCACGAGGTTTTATCCACGGTGAAACCCTTGGCTTCTTTCAGGTAGGTCGGCGCCCAGTCCAGCACGCCGTAGCGCAGCAGGTAGACGAAGACGTTGGCCATGGCGATATACCAGAGCATTTTGTTGCGCAGCACGTATTTGACGAAGATTTCCTTGGCGCTGAATTCGTCTTCGTGGCTGGCGTCGTAGCCTTCCGGGTAGTCGTTCTTGTACTTCTCGATCGGCGGCAGGCCGACCGATTGCGGGGTGTCGCGCATGGTCACGAAAGCGAACACTGCTACCGCCAGGGCGACGGCAGCCGGGACGTAGAACGCTGCGTGCCAGTCGTTGAACAGGCCCATGCCGATCAGGAACAGCGGGCCGATCAGGCCGCCACCGACGTTATGCGCCACGTTCCACACCGACACCACGCCGCCACGTTCCTTCTGCGACCACCAGTGCACCATCGTGCGTCCGCTCGGCGGCCAGCCCATGCCCTGGGCCCAGCCGTTGATGAACAGCAGGATGAACATCATGGTCACGCTGGAGGTTGCCCAGGGCGCGAAACCGAAAATGAACATCACCCCGGCCGAGACCAGCAGGCCGAACGGCAGGAAGTAACGCGGGTTGGAGCGGTCGGACACCAGGCCCATGAGGAACTTGGACAGACCGTAGGCGATGGCGATGGCTGACATCGCCAGGCCCAGGTCGCCACGGCTGTAGCCTTCGTCGATCAGGTACGGCATTGCCAGCGAGAAGTTCTTGCGCAACAGGTAATAACCCGCATAGCCAAAGAAGATGCCGGCGAAGATCTGCCAACGCAGGCGTCGGTAGGTGCTGTCGATTTTTTCTTCAGGCAATGGAGCCTGATGTGCGGCAGGACGAAAGAAAGCAAACATTCAAGAGCTCCAGATTTCTTGTTTTGACTGCGGATGCGAATGTTACAGTTTCGTTACCGAAAATAGCACCGCTTCCCATCGGCAAAACAGTGGAAATGTTGGATGTCGCGCGTTCCTTTATGAACATGTCGCTCAGATATAAGTGCAGGGCGTTGTGGGAAAGGTTACCTCGGCGTCTTCCTGCGGGGTTCCAGTGCGTTGTAGGGCAGAACTCGAGGAAATGTCCTGCTTCCAACGCAGAAGCGACGACGTTCTGTTTTGGCTGGCGGCACCTTAACCTTTTCGCAGATGCCTGATCGGGCATTCGGGTCGCAAGGGGAGGGGTTATGCCGTGGTGTGTGTTGTTGATTTTGCTGTTGGTGGCCGCCAGTTCCAGGGCGGCTGAAGTGTTCTTGATTCCGGAACATAATCCGAAACCCATCTACCCGCCGGGACTGCAACGGGCCGGGTTTACCGGAGGAGTCAAAGTAAGCTTCATCGTCAGTGCGGACGGCGCAGTGAGTAAGGTCGGAATTTTGAAAAGCGATCATGCCGAACTGTCCGATGCGGTGAAAAACGCTCTGGCGCAATGGCGCTTTAAACCGTGGACTGTTGAAGGAGAGCGCCCGCCAGAACAGGAAATCATCGCGCCGATGACGTTCGGATTCGATTCTCCTGAAGGCGTGAACCTGTGGCTAAAAGATCTCAAATGTCGTGAGTTCAACAGTTTGCTGGCGCATTACCCAAAACATTCCTGGATGGATGCTGCACCGTTTCATTACGTGCGCGGCTATCTGGCAAGTACGTTTTTCCAGAGGCAGATCCCAATGGAGCAACGTTTGGCGATGATAGCCAAAATGAACAAGCGTGTTCCCGGCATTGTGATGCGTTGCCAAAAGAGTCCAGGCCTTAAGTACGTAACCCTTCTGCCGGAAGACATTCGTAAGGTTTTATGAGAACAGCGCATGCCTGTCTGGTCAGGTGTATGACCAGACAGCTTTTTCTGTTTAGCGCACGCTGACCACCACCTTGCCCACGGCCTTGCGCTGCCCGAGATCATTGATCGCCTGCGCGGCATTGCCCAGCGGATAGACCTGCGACACCAGCGGCTTGAGCTTGCCCTCGGCAAACCAGCCGAACAATTGCTGGAAATTCGCCGCGTTGTCCTGCGGCTGGCGCTGGGCGAAGGAGCCCCAGAAAACGCCGAGCACCGCCGCCCCCTTGAGCAGGGCGAGGTTGACCGGCAGTTCGGGAATGCGTCCGCTGGCGAAGCCGACCACCAGCAGGCGGCCGTTCCAGGCGATGGCGCGGATGGCCTGGTCGAACAGGTCGCCGCCGACAGGGTCGTAGATCACATCCGCGCCCTGGCCGTCGGTCAGGCGCTTGATTTCGTCCTTTAGGCTGGTTTCGCTGTAGTTGATCAGTTCGTCGGCACCGGCAGCCTTGGCCACCGAGAGTTTTTCCGCGCTGCTGGCGGCGGCGATCACCCGGGCGCCCATGGCTTTGCCGATTTCCACGGCGGCCAGGCCAACGCCGCCGGAGGCGCCGAGTACCAGCAGGGTTTCGCCCGGTTGCAGATTGCCGCGCTGCTTGAGGGCGTGCATCGACGTGCCGTAGGTCATGCTGAAGGCGGCGGCGGTGTTGAAATCCATCGATGGCGGGATCGGCAGCACGTTGTAGCCCGGCACCGCGACCTGCTCGGCGAAGCTGCCCCAGCCGGTCAGGGCCATGACCCGGTCACCGACTTTCAGGTGACTGACCTTTTCCCCCACCGCGCTGACCACGCCGGAGGCTTCGCCACCCGGCGAGAACGGGAAGGGCGGTTTGAACTGGTACTTGCCCTCGATGATCAGCGTGTCCGGGAAGTTGACCCCGGCGGCGTGCACGTCCAGCAGGATTTCATTCTTCTTGGCGACAGGACTGGCGACGTCTTCCAGCACCAGCGATTCGGCAGGGCCGAAGGCTTTGCACAGCACGGCTTTCATCAGGGCTATTCCTTTGGGAGTGATGGCCGATAAGTGTAGGTGTGGCAGTCAACGGGTCAACGAGCATGCCCGGCCCTGATAGTCCGCCATAAGCTTGTGCTTGCGCGGCGGGTCGTTATGCTAGGCCGCAAACCGGATAAGGAGCGAATTGTGAAAGCGTGGATCATGTTGTTGCTGGCCCTGTCTCTGCCTGTGGCAGCGCTGGCCGAAGAAGCCAAAGAGGGCGAGGCGCCGAAGGTCAACTACATCACCCTGAGCCCGCCGTTCGTGGGCAACTACGGGCTCGATGGCA
Organism: Pseudomonas sp. B40(2017); assembly: GCF_002112855.1. Classification (NCBI taxonomy): domain Bacteria; kingdom Pseudomonadati; phylum Pseudomonadota; class Gammaproteobacteria; order Pseudomonadales; family Pseudomonadaceae; genus Pseudomonas; species Pseudomonas sp. B40(2017). The sequence goes on along the minus strand of NZ_NEIT01000002.1, from coordinate 369,501 downwards.
CTCCGAAGCTCAAGGTCTACAAGGCCGACGTGGCACTGCGGGTGACTGGCGAAGAGGCGACCAAACTGGTCAAGGCCAACGAGCCGCTGATCCGCAATCAACTGGTGGCGCTGTTCACTCAGCAGACCACCGATGCGATGGGCAGCATCGAAGGCAAGGAAAAACTGCGTCAGGAAGCTTTGAAACAGACCCAGCAAGTGATGAATGACGAGACCGGCAAGCCGGTGGTTGAAGATCTGTTGTTCAATAACCTGATCATTCAGTAAGGCATTCGTTGTCCGGGCGGTCCCCATCGCTAGCAAGTCGAATCGTCGCACCGCAGCTCCCACAGGGATTTTTAGTGAACACATTATTTGTGACCACCAGAAATACCTGTGGGAGCGGGCTTGCCCGCGAAAGCATTTTGTCAGGCGAAGGATGATTCAGGGTTTGAGCGCCATCACCGCCGCCCACTGCTCGGCGGTCACCGGCATCACCGACAGTCGCGAACCCTTTTGCACCAGCGGCATCTCGGCCAGCGCGGTCTGCTGCTTCAGATAATCCAGCTTCAAGACCCGGTTGAAAGTCTCCACGTGGGCGACATCGATCGCGCTCCAGGCGTTTTTCTCCGGCGTGGCTTTCGGGTCGAAGTAATGGCTTTCCGGTTCCAGTGCGGTGGGATCCGGGTACGCCGCTTCGATTATTTTGCCGATTCCGGCAATGCCCGGCTCCGGGCAGCTGGAATGGTAGAAAAAGAACTCGTCCCCCACCGCCATGGCGCGCAGGAAATTGCGTGCCTGATAGTTGCGAACCCCGTCCCAGCGCGCTTTGCCGAGCTTTTCCAGGCCCTTGATCGAGAGCTCGTCGGGCTCGGATTTCATCAGCCAGTAGGCCATGGTGTGTGCTCCTCAAGCGGTCATTGGGCAGGTTGTCCGGCAATTTTATGACAAACCGACGGTCGGTTGACGTCAGCATTTGCGCGACGGTTCACGTTGTCGCAAAATGCCGGCCTTTAAAGCTTGACGCTGCTGCACGGCCTACGAATGGAAACCGCTGCTGTCATCGTGATGATGTGCCTTGAGGGGGGCAATCGATGAAACGCAAACCGGATTTGCTGTGGACTTTGGTAATTTTGTTCGGTCTGGGCGTCGTGACCACCGGTTATGCGCAAAGTCTGTGGGCCAACAAGGCCGATGCACCGATTGAAGTGGCGCAACAAGTACAACAGTCGACAGCTTTCAAGCGCTGAAACTGCCTTTTCGACGCCGCTGATCCGCGCGGCGTCTATCCTGCGAAATACCACGCCTTGTCTGTCACCGTTCCCTGCAACGGTACATCCCAGCTCGCTTGCGCGAGACGTTCGACTTTCTGACATTCATGGGCCAGGCCCAATAGCGTCGGCTTGCGCCAGTTCTGGCGTCGGGCCAGATAGGCCAGGCTACGGTCGTAGAATCCGCCGCCCATGCCCAAGCGCCCGCCGACATCGTCGAATCCCACCAGTGGCAACAACACCAGATCCAGTGCCCAGACCTTGCGCTGACGGGCCAGATTGGCGCGCGGCTCAAGAATGCGGAAACGGTTGGGTTTGAGCTTTTCGCCGGGGCGGATCTGCTGAAAGACCATTTTGGTTCGTGGCCAGGCACTGAGCACCGGCAGGTAGGTTTTCTTGCCGCGACGCTGGGCAGCGCGCAGCAACAGGCGCGGGTCGATTTCACCGTCGGTGGGCAGGTACAGGGAAATGTGTCTCGCCCGGCGAAAGTGCGGGTCTTGTGCCAGTTGCCTGTACAGACCTTCGGCGGCCTGGCGCTGCTCGCTTCGCGTCAACGAGCGACGGGCCTTGCGCAGCAGGCGGCGCAGTTGGGGGCGGGGCAGCAACGCGGGTTCGGTCATGGTTCGGCTTCGGCAGGGTGGGGACGAAAACGTACGCATAAAAAATCCGATGCCGGCATGCACCGGCATCGGATTCGAATCAGGCTCCCCGGATGAGCCGCTGTCGACTTAGCCCTTGAACCCGAGAGTTCAAGGTGGAGGATGCAGTAGGCTTTAAGGCTTTCCGTCTGGCGGACATGCACACCAGCCCAACGTGCAACCCCCAGGGTAGTGCAAATCGGCTCAGGGACATCGTCAACTGGCAAGCACCCCAGGGAGTGCGGCGAGTATAACTCAAGCGGCTTGGCGAATCAGCCCTTGGTGACGTCCGGATCGGTCGCCAGCACCAGATCGACACGATCGAGCAAGTCACGCACCTGTTCACGGGTCGAACCGCTGGCCTGGATGTCCGGGCGCTCTTCTTTGTGCAAGAGGTCGTGGGTGATGTTCAGCGCGGCCATCACGGCGATGCGGTCGGCGCCGATGACTTTGCCGCTGCTGCGGATCTCGCGCATCTTGCCGTCCAGGTAGCGGGCGGCGCTGATCAGATTGCTGCGCTCTTCCTGGGGGCAGATGATCGAATACTCTTTGTCGAGGATCTGCACGGTAACGCTATTGCTTGAACTCATGAGTCTTGCTCCAGGGCCTTGAGGCGCGAAATCATCGATTCGACCTTACGCCGGGCGATTTCGTTTTTTTCAATGAGGTGCGCGCGTTCCTCGCGCCAGGTCTTTTCCTGAGCAAGTAAGAGTGCATTTTGACTCTTTAGTTGCTCGACTCGGGTAATCAGCAGTTCGAGTCTGGCCATCAGCGCTTGCAGGTCGGTGTCTTCCATTGTGTCCACTGGTTCGGTCTGATGGGTTTGGCTGGCGGACAGCCTTTAATGGTCTTGGCGAGTCTGTCGATGTAGGATACAAGGCCTTCATTCTAGACATAGCGCCGTCTGGCGCCTAGCTGCCCATGCCCATTCAGAATTCCCCGTACCAAGGCTTTGCCACCCTGCTGAAATCCAGCGGTCATTCCGTTTCGCCTGCCGAACTGCACGGCCTGTTGCTGGGGCGCAGTTGCGCCGGCGCCGGCTTCAATGCCGAAGAGTGGCTGATCGATGCCGCCGAGCTGCTCGAAAGCGAGCCGCAGGACAACGTCCGCAACGCGCTGATCGGTCTGCAGGAGATGGTCAAGAGCGAACTCACCGGCGACGACGTCACCGTGGTTCTGCTGTTGCCGAACGATGACACGCCTCTGGCCGAGCGTGCCGCCGCGCTGGGCGAATGGTGCCAGGGCTTCCTCACCGGGTTCGGCCTGAACTGCCGCGACAGCAGCATGCTGAGCACCGAGGCCACCGAAGTGTTGCAGGATCTTGCAGCGATCTCCCAGGTGCAAGACGCACTGGAAGAATCCGAAGACGGCGAAAGCGACTATATGGAAGTCATGGAGTACCTGCGTGTCGCTCCGCTGCTGCTGTTCTCCGAAACCAAAAAGGCCGACGTGCCGCCAGCGGCCAAGCCGTCGCTGCACTGATCGCGTGCCAGGGAAAGCCATCTGCCCATGATCCATATCCCGAAAGCGGAATACGCCCGGCGCCGCAAGGCGCTGATGGCGCAGATGGAACCCAACAGCATCGCGATCCTGCCGGCCGCGGCGGTCGCCATCCGCAACCGCGACGTCGAGCACGTCTATCGCCAGGACAGCGACTTCCAGTACCTCAGCGGTTTCCCCGAGCCACAGGCGGTCATCGTCCTGATGCCCGGTCGCGAACACGGCGAGTACGTGCTGTTCTGCCGTGAACGCAACGCCGAACGGGAACTCTGGGACGGCCTGCGCGCCGGCCAGGAAGGCGCGATCCGCGATTTCGGCGCCGACGACGCCTTCCCCATCACTGACATCGACGACATTCTGCCGGGCCTGATCGAAGGCCGCGACCGGGTGTATTCGGCCATGGGCAGCAACCCGGAATTCGACCGCCACCTGATGGACTGGATCAACGTGATCCGCTCCAAGGCGCACCTCGGCGCCCAGCCGCCGAACGAATTCGTTGCCCTGGATCACCTGCTGCACGACATGCGCCTGTATAAATCGGCGGCAGAAGTGAAGGTGATGCGCGAGGCCGCGCGGATTTCCGCCCAGGCTCACATCCGGGCGATGCAGGCCAGTCGTGCCGGGCTGTACGAGTACAGCCTCGAAGCCGAACTGGATTACGAGTTCCGCAAGGGCGGGGCGAAGATGCCAGCTTATGGTTCGATCGTCGCTGCCGGGCGCAACAGCTGCATCCTGCATTACCAGCAGAATGACGCGTTGCTCAAGGACGGCGATCTGGTGCTGATCGACGCCGGTTGCGAGATCGACTGCTACGCCAGCGACATCACACGCACCTGGCCGGTCAACGGCAAGTTTTCCGCCGAGCAGAAAGCGATCTACGAATTGGTCCTGGCCTCGCAGGAAGCGGCATTCGCCGAAATCGCTCCGAACAAACACTGGAACCAGGCGCACGAAGCCACGGTTCGGGTCATCACCACCGGGCTGGTGAAGCTGGGGCTGTTGCAGGGCGAAGTCGACGAATTGATCGCCTCCGAGGCCTACAAGGCGTTTTACATGCACCGCGCCGGCCACTGGCTGGGGATGGATGTGCATGACGTCGGCGAATACAAGGTCGGCGGCGAATGGCGGGTGCTGGAAGTCGGCATGGCGCTGACGGTGGAGCCGGGCATCTACATCGCCCCGGACAATCAGAACGTAGCGAAGAAATGGCGCGGCATTGGCGTGCGCATCGAGGATGACGTGGTAGTGACCAAGAGCGGTTGTGAAATCCTGACCGGCGGCGTGCCGAAAACCGTCGCCGAGATCGAAGCCCTGATGGCGCAAGCACGGACCTGCGCGGCATGAGTCGGGTCAATCTGGCAATCATCGGTGGCGGTCTGGTTGGCGCCAGTCTGGCGTTGGCCTTGCAGGCCGGGGCCAAGGCCCGTGGCTGGAAGATCGTGCTGATCGAACCGTTCGCCCCCGGTGACACCTGGCAGCCAAGCTACGACGCGCGCTCTTCGGCGCTGTCCTTCGGCTCGCGGCAGATTTATCAGCGGCTGGGCGTGTGGCAGGAAATCTCCCGCCGCGCCGAGCCGATCAAGCAGATTCATGTGTCCGACCGTGGTCGTTTCTCCACTGCTCGTCTGTCGGCGATGGAAGAGGGCGTCCCGGCGCTCGGCTATGTGGTGGAAAACGCCTGGCTCGGCCAGTGCCTGTGGCAGCACCTCGACAAAGACGTGATCAGTTGGCGCTGCCCGGCGGAAGTTTCCCGCATGGAGCCGCTGCCCGACGGCTATCGGCTGACCCTCAACGATGAAACCACGGTCGAATGCGATCTGGCGGTGCTCGCCGATGGCGGCCGTTCCGGTCTGCGCGAGCAACTGGGCATCAACGTGCGCAAGCGCCCGTACAACCAGAGCGCGCTGATCGCCAACATCACCCCGAGCGAAGCGCACAACGGCATGGCCTTCGAGCGCTTCACCGACGAAGGCCCGATGGCCCTGTTGCCGCTGCCGGAAAACCGCTGCGCGCTGGTCTGGACCCGTCTGGGCATGGACGCGCAACGTCTGGCCGACCTGAGCGAGCGTGATTTCCTCAGCGAGCTGCAAGGTGTGTTCGGCTACCGTCTCGGCACTCTGAAACAGGTTGGCGCGCGGCATCTGTATCCGCTGTCGCTGGTGGAAGCCGAAGAGCAGGTGCGTTCGCATCTGGCCGTTCTCGGCAACGCCGCCCACAGCCTGCACCCAATTGCCGGGCAGGGTTTCAACCTGTCCCTGCGCGATGCCGATGCCTTGGCCGCCGCGCTGCTGGCCAGCGACAAACCGCTGGGGGATTTCGCCACGTTGCAGGCCTATCGCGAGCGTCAGCGTCTCGATCAGGACCTCACCGTCGGCTTCTCCGATCAGGTCACGCGCCTGTTCGGCAGTACTCAGCCGCTGGTGTCGCTGGGGCGCAACATCGGCCTGCTCGGCCTCGATCTGCTGCCGCCGGCCAAACGCTGGTTCGCCCGTCAGGCCATGGGGCTGGGGACGCGGCCGGATGCGTGAGTGGCTGATCAGACGGTTTGGCAAGGCGCGGCTGATGCGCTGGATCATGACGCTCTACCCGCCGTACTTCGGCGCCGGTGTCCGGGTGCAGCACATCAGCGATGACTTTCGTGACATCCGGGTCTCGATGGGCCTGGGCTGGTACAACCGCAATTACGTCGGCACCCAGTTTGGCGGCAGTCTGTATTCGATGGTCGACCCGTTCTTCATGTTGATGCTCATGGAAAACCTCGGCTCGCGGTACATCGTCTGGGACAAGGCCGCCGACATTGATTTCATATCGCCGGGCAAAGGCCCGGTGTTCGCCCGGTTCAACATCGACGACACCCTGCTCGACGAGATCCGTCGGCAGACCGCCAGTGGCGAGAAATACCTGCCGCAGTTGCAGGTCGACATTCATGACGGCGCCGGCAACCTGGTGGCGCGGGTCGGTAAAACCCTTTACGTGCGGCTCAAGCCGCCAGCGAGACAGGCTTAAAGCATGGAAATGCGCGCGGATGTGCTGATTGTCGGAGCCGGAATGGTCGGCAGTGCCCTGGCGCTGGCGTTGCAGGGCAGCGGGCTGGAAGTCCTGCTGCTCGACGGCAGCCCGTTGAGCGTCAAACCCTTCGACGGCGATGCGCCGTTCGAGCTACGGGTGAGCGCACTGTCGGCCGCCAGCCAGCGGATCCTCGATCGCCTCGGCGTGTGGGACGGCATCGTCAATCGACGCAGCAGCCCCTACACCGACATGCACGTCTGGGACGGCAGCGGCACCGGCCAGATCCACTTCTCGGCCAGCAGCGTGCACGCCGATGTGCTCGGCCATATCGTCGAAAATCGCGTAGTGCAGGATGCCTTGCTCGACCGTTTGCATGATTGCGATATGGGCCTGCTGGCCAACGCGCGGCTGGAGCAGATGCGCCGTTCCGGTGACGACTGGCTGCTGACCCTGGCCGATGGCCGCACCTTGCGCGCGCCGCTGGTGATCGCGGCGGACGGCGCCAACTCCGCGGTGCGCCGTCTGACCGGCGTCGCCACCCGCGAATGGGATTACTTGCACCACGCCATCGTCTCCAGCGTGCGCAGCAGCAAGCCGCACCGCATGACCGCGTGGCAGCGTTTCACCGATCACGGGCCGCTGGCGTTTCTGCCGCTGGGGCGTGGTGGGCAGCAGGACTGGTGCTCGATCGTCTGGTCGACCACGCCGAGCGAAGCCGAACGGCTGATGGCGCTGGATGAGGCGGATTTCTGCCGCGAGCTGGAGCGCGCGTTCGAAGGTTGCCTCGGCGAGGTCATCAGCGCCGACCCGCGCCTGTGTGTGCCGTTACGTCAACGCCACGCCAAACGCTACGTGGCCGAAGGCCTGGCGCTGATCGGCGATGCCGCGCACACCATTCACCCGTTGGCGGGGCAGGGCGTGAATCTCGGCTTCCTTGACGCCGCGGTGCTGGCCGAAGTCTTGTTGCAGGCCAACGAACGCGGCGAACGCCTGGCGGACGTGAAAGTCCTGAGCCGCTACGAACGCCGGCGCATGCCGCACAATCTGGCGCTGATGGCGGCGATGGAAGGCTTCGAGCGGCTGTTCCAGGCCGATCCGCTGCCGCTGCGCTGGCTGCGCAACACCGGACTGAAAATCGTCGAGCAGATGCCTGAGGCCAAGGCGTTGTTCGTGCGTGAAGCATTGGGGCTGACCGGCGACTTGCCGGCCTTGGCCAAGGCCTGACAAATGTTGTGCAACATCTGGTAACTCCTTGGGAAAGTGTTCGATTGAGCTGGTAAATGTGAGTCCTTATCATTTGGGCCACTTTTCCCGACCGAGAGACCGCTCCCATGTTGGCATCCAAGCGTGTTCTGACCGCACTGGCCCTGACCCTGATCGGCAGCACCGCCGCCCAGGCCGCCGACGAGGTGGTGGTCTACTCCTCGCGTATCGATGAGCTGATCAAGCCGGTGTTCGATGCCTACACCGCCAAGACCGGGGTGAAGATCAAGTTCATCACCGACAAGGAAGCGCCGCTGATGCAGCGGATCAAGGCCGAAGGCGAGAACGCCACCGCCGACCTGCTTTTGACTGTCGATGCCGGCAACCTCTGGCAGGCCGAGCAGATGGGCATTCTCCAGCCGTTCACCTCGAAAACCATCGACACCAACATTCCCCTGCAATATCGCTCGTCCACCCACGCCTGGACGGGCCTGAGCCTGCGCGCGCGGACCATCGCCTACTCCACCGAACGGGTGAAACCGGGCGAACTGACCACCTACGAAGCATTGGCCGACAAGAACTGGGAAGGTCGCCTGTGCCTGCGCACGGCGAAGAAGGTCTACAACCAGTCGCTGACCGCCACCATGATCGAAGTCCACGGCGCCGAGAAGACCGAGCAGATCCTCAAGGGCTGGGTCAACAACCTGTCCACCGACGTGTTCTCCGACGACGTCGCGGTGCTGGAAGCGATCAATGCCGGCCAGTGCGACGTCGGCATCGTCAACACCTACTACTACGGTCGCCTGCACAAGCAGAAGCCGGAACTGCCGGTGAAACTGTTCTGGCCGAATCAGGCGGATCGTGGCGTACACGTCAACCTGTCGGGCATCGGCCTGACCAAACATGCGCCGCACCCGGAAGCGGCCAAGGCTTTGGTCGAGTGGATGACCACGCCTGAGGCGCAGAAGATCTTTGCCGATGTGAACCAGGAGTTCCCGGCGAATCCGGCGGTGAAGCCTTCGGAAGAAGTGGCGGCGTGGGGCCAGTTCGTGGCAGATACGCTGCCGGTTGAAGTGGCGGGCAAGCGTCAGGCTGAAGCGATCCGGATGATGGATCGGGCGGGTTGGAACTGAGTATGTTGCCGGTTGCTGTGTTCGCTTAAGATCGCTGCCCTCACCCCAGCCCTCCCGAAACGTCGGACCGCCCGGAGGGAGAGGGAGCCGATTTGCGCCGAATTCGAATCCTGAGTTCGACGCGATATCTCAGGTCGATGTATAGCGAATGAACAACACGGTCAGTCCCCTCTCCCTCCGGGAGAGGGTTAGGGTGAGGGCAGCAATCCCCACTTGAAACACTCAGCTGAACAACACCAAAAAATCCCTTAGAGACCCAAAAGTGGCCCACCCCGCCCAACGCCGCTGGTACCCCATCGTCTTCGCCATCGCCGCGTTGGTGCTGCTCCCCCTCAGCGTGCTCCTGCTCTCGTGGCAGACCATCGATCACCAGATCTGGTCCCACCTGTGGGAAACCCAGATGCCGCGCCTGCTGGGCAACACCCTGACGCTGGTCCTCGGCGTTGGCGTCGGCGTAACGCTGATCGGCGTAAGCCTCGCCTGGCTCACCAGCCTCTGCGAGTTCCCCGGGCGGCGCTGGCTCGACTGGGCGCTGATGCTGCCGTTCGCCATCCCGGCCTACGTGCTGGCATTCGTCTTCGTCGGACTGCTGGACTTCGCAGGCCCCGTGCAAACCCTGCTGCGCGAATGGTTCGGCAGCGGCCTGCGCCTGCCGCGAGTGCGCTCCACCGGTGGCGTGATTCTGGTGCTGGTGCTGGTGTTTTATCCCTACGTTTATCTATTGGCGCGTACTGCGTTCCTGGCTCAGGGCAAGGGCCTGATGGAAGCGGCGCGAGTGCTCGGTCAGTCACCGTGGCAAGCGTTCTGGCGTGTCGCATTGCCGATGGCGCGGCCGGCCATCGGTGCTGGTGTGGCGCTGGCACTGATGGAAACGCTGGCGGATTTCGGTGCGGTGTCGGTGTTCAACTTCGACACCTTCACCACTGCCATCTACAAGACCTGGTACGGCTTTTTCAGTCTGCCCAGCGCTGCGCAACTGGCCAGCCTGTTGCTGCTGGTGGTGATGCTGGTGTTGTACGGCGAACGTCGCGCGCGCGGCGCCAATCGGGCGAGTAACGAGCGGCCACGGGTCAAGGCGCTGTATCACCTGCGCGGGCCCAAGGCCTGGGCGGCGACCGGTTGGTGCGGTCTGGTGTTCGCCTGCGCATTTGTCATTCCGGTGCTGCAACTGGTGGTGTGGTTCTGGCAGCGCGGGCGCTTCGACCTGGATGAGCGCTACGCCGGGCTGATTCTCCATACGTTGTATTTGGGCGGCATGGCGGCGCTGATCACGGTCAGCGTGGCGATGTTGCTGGCCTTCGCCCGGCGTCTGGCGCCGACCCGGACGATCAACTCCGCAGTCGGTCTGGCCAATCTCGGTTATGCCTTGCCGGGCTCGGTGCTGGCGGTGTCGATCATGCTGGCGTTCAGTTATCTGGACCGGGAGCTGGTGATTCCGCTGTCCGGCTGGCTCGGCGGGGCGGGCAAACCGTTGCTGCTGGGCAGTCTGGCGGCGCTGCTGCTGGCGTATCTGGTGCGTTTCGTGGCGGTGGCCTATGGGCCTCTGGAAAGCAGTCTGGCGCGTATACGGCCCTCTTTGCCTGAAGCGGCACGTAGCCTGGGTGTCAGTGGGCCGCGACTGTTTTTCAAAGTGTATCTGCCGCTGTTACTGCCCGGCACGCTCAGCGCGGCGTTGCTGGTGTTCGTCGATGTGCTCAAGGAAATGCCCGCGACCCTGCTGATGCGCCCGTTTGGCTGGGACACACTGGCGGTGCGGATCTTCGAAATGACTAGCGAAGGCGAATGGGCAAGGGCGTCATTGCCGGCGCTGACCCTGGTATTGGTCGGTCTGCTGCCGGTTATCGGTTTGATCCGGCGCTCGGCGCACAGAAACACTTAGTCGTCAGTCCTGAATCATGCGGCTACAATGCGCGGCATTCGGTGCGGTCCGTCTGACAGACCCTGTCGCTGAAATCGGCTGAAGGCCCTTTTTTACAGGGCTTTCCGAACCGTGCAGCAGCGCTCCGCACCTTCGCCACGCCCGGAAGGAGAAACCCATGGGACAGCGCACGCCTCTGTATGACCTGCATCTCGCCCTCGGCGCGAAGATGGTCGATTTTGGCGGTTGGGACATGCCCCTGCATTACGGCTCGCAGGTCGAGGAGCACCACGAGGTGCGTCGCGATTGCGGGGTGTTCGATGTTTCCCACATGACCGTGATCGATGTCACCGGCCCCCAGGCCAAGGCCTGGCTTCAGCATTTGCTGGCCAATGACGTCGAACGCCTGCACAGCCCCGGCCGTGCGTTGTACAGCACCATGCTCAACGAGCGCGGCGGCATCGTCGACGACATGATCGTCTACCGCCTCGAAGACGGTTATCGTCTGGTGGTCAACGCCTCCACTCGCGATCAGGACCTGGCCTGGATGCAGGCACAGCTGGGCAGCTTCGATGTGCAAATGCACGAACGCTCCGAGCTGGCGATGCTCGCCATTCAAGGCCCCCATGCCCGGCACAAGATTGCCGAACTGGTGACCCAGTCCCGCGCCAACCTGATCCAGATGCTCAAGCCTTTCGAAGGCCACGTCGACGGCGACTGGTTCATCGCGCGCACCGGCTACACCGGTGAGGACGGTCTGGAAATCGCCCTGCCAGCCGATCAGGCCCCCGGATTCTTCAACGATCTGGTGGGCGCCGGCATTTCCCCCATTGGTCTCGGCGCTCGCGACACGCTGCGGGTCGAAGCCGGCATGAACCTCTACGGTCAGGACATCCATCAGGACATTTCGCCACTGGCCTCGAACATGGCCTGGAGCATCGCCTGGGAGCCGGCCACGCGCCGCTTCATCGGTCGCGATGCGCTGGAGGCGGAAAAAGCCGTTGGTGTGCAGCACAAACTGGTCGGTCTGGTGCTTGAGGAGCGCGGGGTTTTGCGGGCCCATCAGGTCGTTCGTATCGCTGATGTTGGCGAAGGGGAGATCACCAGTGGTAGTTTCTCTCCTACGCTTAGCAAGTCGATTGCCCTGGCGCGTGTACCGATGGCGACTGCCGACCGCGCCGAAGTGGAAATCCGTGGCAAGTGGTATCCGGTACGCGTGGTCAAACCGACCTTCGTACGCCATGGCAAAACCCTGATCTAAACCTTTTCCGGCGGGCACGACCGCTGACAATTTCTTGAGGACACCGAGCATGAGCAACATCCCAGCTGAACTGCGTTTTGCCGAAAGTCATGAATGGGCGCGCCTTGAAGCCGACGGCACCGTCACTGTGGGCATCAGCGATCACGCCCAGGAAGCGTTGGGTGATGTGGTGTTTGTCGAGCAGGCAGAAGTGGGCAAGGTGTTCGCCGCCGGTGATACCGCCGGTGTCGTCGAGTCGGTCAAGGCCGCTTCCGACATCTACTCTCCGGTCGGTGGCGAAGTGATTGCCGTCAACGAAGACTTGGCCGGTTCGCCGGAAGAACTGAACAACGATCCGTACGCCGCGTGGATCTTCAAGCTCAAGCCAAGCGACAAGGCCGAGCTGGACAAGCTGCTCGACGCTGCCGCCTACAAGGCTGCCATCGGCGAGTAAGCTGCAGGCGAGACTCCAAAGCCCCGACCCGTCGGGGCTTTTTTCTGCCCGGGACTTTGGCCTTCGGGGTGGCTGCTATGCTGGTTTGACCGTGTTGCATTGACGCTGAGCCGCCAGCCAAGAGAGAGCCCGTCATGTCCCAGTTGCCATCCCTGAGCCAGTTACGCGATCCCCATGCCTTTCTGCGCCGCCACCTCGGCCCCGATGCCGCCGAGCAACAGGCGATGCTCGACAGCCTCGGCCTCGGCAGCCGGGTCGAACTAATCGAACAGACCGTGCCGCCGGGCATTCGCCTCAACCGCGAGCTGGACCTGCCGCCGGCGCTGGACGAGCAGGCAGCGCTGGCCAAACTGCGTGGTTATGCCGAACAGAACCAGGTCTGGACCAGCCTGATCGGCATGGGCTACCACGGCACCCTGACCCCGACCGTCATCCTGCGCAACGTGCTGGAAAATCCCGGTTGGTACACGGCTTACACGCCTTATCAACCGGAAATCGCTCAGGGCCGGCTCGAAGCGTTGCTCAACTTTCAGCAACTCACCATCGACCTCACCGGTCTGGAACTGGCCAACGCCTCCCTGCTCGATGAAGCCACCGCTGCGGCGGAAGCCATGGCCCTGGCCAAGCGCGTGGCGAAGTCGAAGAGCAATCTGTTCTTCGTCGACGAAAACTGTCATCCCCAGACCATTTCCGTGGTGCAGACCCGCGCCGAAGGCTTCGGCTTCGAGCTGATCGTCGACGCTGTGGATAACTTGAAGCAGCACCAGGTATTCGGCGCATTGCTGCAATACCCCGACACCCACGGCGAGATCCGTGACCTGCGACCCTTGATCGATCACCTGCACGCGCAGCAGGCGCTGGCCTGCGTGGCGACCGACCTGTTGAGTCTGTTGCTGCTGACCCCGCCGGGCGAACTGGGTGCCGATGTGGTGTTCGGTTCATCCCAGCGCTTTGGCGTGCCGATGGGTTACGGCGGGCCGCACGCGGCGTTTTTCGCCAGCCGCGAGGAATACAAACGAGCGATACCGGGGCGGATCATCGGCGTATCGAAAGATGCCCGTGGCAACGTCGCGCTGCGCATGGCCCTGCAAACCCGCGAGCAGCATATTCGTCGGGAGAAGGCCAATTCGAACATCTGCACTGCCCAGGTCCTGTTGGCCAACATCGCCAGTTTCTATGCGGTCTATCACGGCCCGGAAGGACTGAAACGAATCGCCCAGCGCGTGCACCGGCTGACCTGCATTCTCGCCGCCGGGCTCGACCGCCATGGCATCCAGCGCCTCAACCAACACTTCTTCGACACCCTCACGCTGGACGTGGGCGGGGCGCAAACCGCGATCATCGAAAGCGCTCGGGCCGCGCAGATCAACCTGCGCATCCTCGGTCGTGGTCGACTGGGTCTGAGCCTTGACGAGACTTGTGATGAAAGCACCGTGGCCAGACTGTTCGATGTGCTGCTGGGCGCCGATCACGGGTTGAACGTCGCTGATCTCGACGCTGAAACGCTGGCCTCCGGCATTCCCGACACGCTGCAACGCAGCACGCCGTACCTGCGTCATCCGGTGTTCAACGCCCACCACAGCGAAACCGAGATGCTGCGCTACCTCAAGCAACTGGAGAACAAGGATCTGGCGCTTAACCAGTCGATGATTCCGCTGGGCTCCTGCACCATGAAACTCAACGCCACCAGCGAAATGATCCCGATCACCTGGCCGCAATTCGCCAACCTGCACCCGTTCGTGCCCCGCGAGCAGGCAGTCGGGTACACGCTGATGATCGAGGAACTGGAGCGCTGGCTGTGTGCGATCACCGGGTTCGATGCAATCTGCATGCAGCCCAACTCCGGCGCCCAGGGCGAGTACGCCGGGTTGCTGGCAATCCGCAAATACCACGAGAGCCGCCAGCAGGGCGGGCGGGATATCTGCCTGATTCCTTCTTCGGCCCACGGCACCAACCCGGCCTCGGCGCAGATGGCCGGGATGCGCGTGGTGATCGTTGAGTGCGATGAGGCGGGCAACGTTGATCTGGAGGATTTGAAAGCCAAGGCGTCCGAAGCTGGGGCCAAGCTGTCGTGCCTGATGGCGACCTACCCGTCGACCCACGGCGTGTACGAGGAAGGCATCAGCGAAATCTGCGAAGTTATCCACCAGCACGGCGGCCAGGTGTACATGGACGGCGCCAACCTCAATGCCCAAGTCGGGTTGGCGCGGCCGGCGGACATTGGCGCCGACGTGTCACACATGAACCTGCACAAGACCTTCTGCATACCCCACGGCGGAGGCGGGCCGGGCATGGGGCCGATTGGTGTGCGTGCGCATCTGGCGCCATTCGTTGCCAACCATCCGGTGATTCCGATTGACGGACCGCAACCGCAGAACGGTGCGGTCAGTGCCGCGCCGTGGGGCAGTGCGAGCATTCTGCCAATCAGTTGGATGTACATCGCGATGATGGGGCCACAACTGGCGGATGCCAGCGAGGTGGCGATCCTCGCGGCGAATTACCTGGCGCAGCATCTGTCCGGTGCCTTTCCGGTGCTCTACACCGGGCGCAACGAGCGGGTCGCCCATGAATGCATTCTGGATCTGCGGCCGCTGAAAGCGCAGACCGGCATCAGCGAGGAAGACGTCGCCAAGCGCCTGATGGATTACGGCTTCCACGCGCCGACCATGTCGTTCCCGGTGCCGGGCACCTTGATGGTCGAGCCGACCGAAAGCGAGTCCAAGGCCGAACTGGATCGCTTCATCGGTGCGATGCTGAGCATCCGTGCAGAAATCACCGAGGTGCAGAACGGCAACTGGCCGGCCGAGGACAACCCGCTCAAACGGGCGCCGCATACCCTGGCCGATATCACCGGCGTGTGGGAGCGGCCGTACAGCATCGAGCAGGGCATCACGCCGGATGCACACACCAAGGCGCACAAATATTGGCCGGCGGTGAACCGCGTGGATAACGTCTACGGCGACCGCAACCTGTTCTGCGCCTGCGTGCCGGTGGACGATTACCGCTGAACAGCGGGCAAAAAAACGCCGCTCGTGTGAGCGGCATTTTTGTCTGTCCGGAAGGTTATTCCGACGCCACGGCGTTCTTCGCCAGAATCGCGTTCGCCAGTTCCATGTCCGTTGCCTGCAGGCCCGGGTTATCGGCGCGGACTTTCTGCATCGCCGCTTCCAGGTACGGGCCACGGATCCCGCCGTCGCTGGCGACGAAGCTGCCGGCGTCGTCCTGGGCGGCAACGATCAGTTTGTGATCCTTGAAGGTCAGGTAGGTCGAGCCGGTAGTGGCACCGGACGAAATGACGTTACGCCAAAAGCTGTCGGCCATCGCTGAACCAACAGGGAGGGACAGCAAGGCGAGGGTGGCGACAGCAAGTTTGAGACGCATGTTGGGTGACTCCACTGGTGTTGAATAACGGGTTGGATCGTCGTAACGCCGATCCGGTTCCGTGAGAGGCTATTTCTGCTCGCTCTGTGGTGTCACCCGCAATACTTCTTCAAGAGTTGTCAGCCCCGCCGCGACTTTCTGCGCGCCGGACAATCGCAGGCTGCGCATGCCTTCCTTGAACGCTTGCCGACGGATCGCGGTGAGATCGGTGTCGGGGCTGATCAAGGCCTTGAGGCTGTCGCTCAGTTGCATGATTTCGTAGACCCCGGCGCGCCCGTGATAACCGGTGTCGCGACACTCCAGGCAACCGATGGCCCGTTGCGCATTGCCCGGCAGCGGCGCCTGCCACGGCCGGGTCAGGGTTTGCCAGTCTTCTTCGTCCAGCGTCAGCGGCGCCTTGCAGTGCGGACACAGGGTGCGCACCAGGCGTTGCGCCATCACGCCAAGCACGGTGGCCTTGATCAGGTAATGCGGCACGCCGAGTTCCAGCAGACGGCTGATGGCGCTCGGCGCGTCGTTGGTGTGCAGGGTCGAGAGCACCAGGTGCCCGGTCAGCGCCGCCTGGATCGCCATTTCGGCGGTTTCCAGGTCGCGGATCTCGCCGATCATGATGATGTCCGGGTCTTGCCGCATCAGCGCCCGCACGCCGGCGGCGAACGTCAGGTCGATGTTGTGCTGGACCTGCATCTGGTTGAAGGCCGGCTCGACCATCTCGATCGGGTCCTCGATGGTGCAGAGGTTGACCTCCGGGGTCGCCAGTTTTTTCAGCGTGGTGTACAGCGTAGTGGTCTTGCCGGAACCGGTCGGGCCGGTGACCAGGATGATGCCGTTGGGCTGGCGGGTCATGTCCTGCCAGCGCCGCAGGTCGTCGGCGGAAAAGCCAAGTTGATCG
Organism: Pseudomonas sp. B40(2017); assembly: GCF_002112855.1. Lineage (NCBI taxonomy): Bacteria > Pseudomonadati > Pseudomonadota > Gammaproteobacteria > Pseudomonadales > Pseudomonadaceae > Pseudomonas > Pseudomonas sp. B40(2017). The sequence goes on along the minus strand of NZ_NEIT01000002.1, from coordinate 352,944 downwards.
AAATCCTTGAGCAGCACCTCCGGGTCGAAGATTCGCATGACCATTTTTTCGCCGAACGCGGTGGGCAGGGTCGACAGCCGCAACTCGACTTCACCGCCGTCCGGAGTCTTGGTCTTGACCCGGCCGTCCTGAGGTTTGCGCTTCTCGGCGACGTTCATCCGGCCAAGGCTTTTCAGGCGGCTGACGATGGCCATCGTCACCTGCGGCGGGAATTGATAGACGTTGTGCAGCACGCCGTCGATGCGAAAACGCACCGTGCCTTGCTCGCGCCGGGGTTCGATGTGGATATCGCTGGCCCGTTGCTGGAAGGCGTACTGGAACAGCCAGTCGACGATGTTGACGATGTGCGCGTCGTTGGCGTCCGGTTCCTGATCGCTGGCGCCGAGGTTGAGCAGTTGTTCGAAGTTGCCGAGGTTGCCGCCCTGCGCATCGGCATTGCTGGCGCCGCTGACCGATTTGGCGAGGCGGAAGAATTCGACGCTGAAACGCTGAATGTCCGCCGGGTTGGCCACCACCCGTTTGATCGGCAGTTTCAGCACGTGAGTCAGATCGGCCTCCCAGCCGCTGACGTAGGGCTGGGCGCTGGCCACGGTGACCGCGTCGCGGTCGACCGACACCGCGAGGATCTTGTGGCGCTGCGCAAAGGCATAGGACATCAGCGGCGTGATGGCGGCGACGTTGATCTTCAGCGGATCGATTCGCAGGTACGGCTGGCCGGCCTGCTGCGCCAGCCACAGGGTCAGGCTTTCCAGGTCGAGGTGTTTGCCCGGACGGCTGAGATCGTCCAGTTGCTGGCTGGCGATGAATTCCAGCGGATGCTTCTGGCCGTGGGCGGCATGCCGACGCCGGGCGTTGAGCGCTTGCTCCGCCGAGTCCTGGCAGATGAAGCCTTGGGCGACCAGCTCCCGCAGTACCTCATTGAGATCCAGCCAGCGGTCCTGAGTGGCGAGTTGAACGGACATGCGGGCTCCTTTTGAACGACAGTGCGCAAAGGATAGTCGTGGCCCCGCCGACCGTTGGGCCACTACCCGACGAAGACGTTTCGGTTCTTGTCAGCCGGCCGCCTGCGCCGGTGCATCCCATGCCGCGTCGGGATTTTGCAGGTTCACCGAGCAGACGCTGATCAGGTTACGAAGTTTTTCCGCGATCACCTGGGCGCGGTGCCAGCTCAGGCCACCCATGACGATGTCGATCGACAGCAAGTCGTCCAGCCGCTGGACATCCACCTGTTCCGGGGTGAGGCACTGCAAGGCGAACAGGTTCAGCACCCGCACCAGCAAATCCGGCTCGGCCTCGGCCAGGATCTGGTATTGCGCAAGGCAATGGGCGTTGCTGGCGTTCCACACATCGGCACGGGGCGCGGGGGTGTTCACGGCTTCGAGGTGTGGCATGGCAGGTCTCCGGAATCAGTGGAGGAATTTTTACATTCGATGCCGGGCATTTCTTGTCTAAGATGAGCTGATCAGGCGATTGGTAAGGTTGATCAATTCGCCATTAGCTTATTTTGGGGATTATTTATGCACAGCGAGCTGGACAGCTACGACCGGCGCATTCTCGCCCTGCTGCAAGAGGACGCTTCCTTGTCCAGCGCACAGATCGCCGAACAGGTGGGTCTGTCGCAATCGCCGTGCTGGCGGCGGATTCAGCGGATGAAGGAGGAGGGGATCATTCGTGGCCAGGTGACTTTGCTTGATCGCAAGAAGATCGGCCTGAACACGCAGATCTTCGCCGAGATCAAACTCAACGCCCACGGCCGTTCGAACTTCACTGAGTTCACCGAGGCGATTCGCGGCTTTCCCGAAGTGCTGGAGTGTTACGTGCTGATGGGAGCGGTGGATTTCCTGCTGCGAATCGTCGCGGCTGACATCGAGGCGTATGAGCGGTTCTTTTTCGAGAAGCTGTCGCTGGTGCCGGGGATTCAGGAAGTGAACTCGATTGTGGCGTTGTCGGAGATCAAGTCCACGACGAGTTTGCCGGTACTGCGCTGAATGTGCTGGCCTCATCGCTAGCAGGCTCGCTCCCACAGTTGGAAAGCATTTCCCTGTGGGAGCGAGCCTGCTCGCGAAAGGAATGTTACATACGCAACAGCATTTTCCAGGCGCGGTTCTGATACACCGCAATCGCCTGATGCTTGCGCGCATCGAGCAGTTCTTCGGTGATGGTCGGCTCGTTGGCCAGTTGCGCCAGTTTGTTCAGCTCGCCGTACAGACGATCCATTTCCGGGATCTCCAGCACGTTGCGCGCGTGGTGCAGCCAGACCTGGATGCGCTCGATGCGCGGCAATTGCTCGGCCAGATCTTCCGGTTGCTGCTGATAACGCTGCAATTGCAGCGAAGTGGCTTCTTCGCCCAGCAGGCGCGGCAGCCAGCTTTGCAACTGCGCGGCACCCTGGCGATTGCCACGGGTGTTACGGTCCGCCGTCCAGGTACGGGCCAGCAACCAGCGCGAAGCGTTCAGCGAAAACAGGCCCCAGCGCGGATCTTCCAGTTCTTCGAGGAACTGCTCCGGCGCGGCTTTGCGCACGTCTTCGTCTTCGATGCCGACCTGTACCAGCGGGCGCCAGTCTTCCAGCAGGGCATCGAGGGCAACGCGCAGGTCGTGGGTCGACGGACGCGGTGCGGCCTGGCCGAGGCTGCTGAGCAGGGCGCGCATTTCCGCGAGGTTCTCGACCCAGTCCTGCAACAGGCGCCAGTGGCCGTTGAAGCGATACTGTTCGGCCAGACGCTGGCTGCTGCCGAGCAGGTGCCAGGCCAGGGCGGCGAAAGCGTCGTCCAGCGGGGTTTCGGCGGTGATGGCCGGCGCCGGCAGGCTCAGCGAGTAGCTGTTGGCGTCGTACAGGCGATAGCCGCGCTCGGCCTTGCTGATGTCGCACGGCATCAGGGCCAGGGTTTCGGCCAGTTCGGCGGCCAGTTCCAGCAGCGCGGCAGGCTCGCCTTCGCGCAGCTCCAGTTCCAGCTCGCAGATTTCTTCTTTCTGTTTGCCGACTACCACGTGGCCCAGGTCCAGCGCGGCTTCGATGACCACTTTGGTCTTGCCACGGCCCCAGGCGATTTCGGCACGCTCGCGGACGAAATCGGTGGTGAAGATCGGCTTCAGGGTTTTCTTGTCCAGCTCGGCGAGGGACTCGGGCCAGCATTCACCGTCGAGTTTTTTCACGTCGAGCTTGGCTTTGGGCAGGTTCCAGTCGTACTCGTTACGCTCGGACAGGCCGGCGACGCTCTGGCCACGGGTCTTGAGGGTCTGAATGACTTCTTCGCCGTCCTTGCGCAGACGCAGGGCAACCTTGGCCCGGGCCAGGTCACGCTCAGGCGTGTCGAAATACTGATTCATCAACTCACGGCGTTCCCAGCCACTTTTGTTGCGTTTTTTCAGGAGAGGGTGCTCGCGCAGGGCGGCGAGGGTTTCGCGGCTGACGCGGAGTTTGATTTCGGTTTCTTTCTGCATGGCCGGAAAATCCAGGATCGGGAGCGCAGCCGGGGGAATGTGTGGCTGCCAAGGCCGTGCAGTGTACAGGACTGAACCTTCCTACGCTTTGCGGCGGTTTATTCTCGGCGCCGGATGGTTCTATGATGAACCTCAATCCGGGAGTTGGAGTCAGCGATGCCTTTGCCGTCCATGCAAGACCAGTTCGCTGCACTGATCGCCGCGCCGTCGGTCAGTTGCACCCAGCCGGGCCTCGACCAGTCCAACCGGGCGGTGATCGATCTGCTCGCGGGTTGGCTTGGCGACCTGGGTTTCAGTTGCGACATCCAGCAGGTCAACCCCGGCAAATTCAATCTGCTCGCCAGTTTCGGCAGCGGCCCCGGCGGGCTGGTGCTGGCCGGACACAGCGACACGGTGCCGTACGACGATGCGCTGTGGAAAACCGACCCGCTGAAACTCACCGAAGTCGACGGCCGCTGGGTCGGCCTCGGCAGTTGCGACATGAAGGGCTTCTTCGCCCTGATCATCGAAGCCGTGCAACCGCTGCTCGATCAATCGTTCAAGCAGCCGCTGCTGATCCTCGCCACCTGCGATGAAGAAAGCTCGATGTCCGGTGCCCGTGCGCTGGCCGAAGCGGGGCGACCGCTTGGCCGGGCGGCGGTGATCGGCGAGCCGACCGGGCTCAAGCCGATCCGCATGCACAAGGGCATCATGATGGAGCGCATCGATATCCTCGGGCAGAGCGGCCATTCGTCGGATCCGCGCCTGGGGCACAGCGCCCTCGAAGCGATGCACGACGCCATCGGCGAACTGCGCGGCCTGCGCCTGTTGTGGCAGCGCGAATTCAACAACCCGCAGTTCAGTGTGCCGCAGCCGACCATGAACTTCGGCTGTATCCACGGTGGCGACAACCCCAACCGCATCTGCGGTCAGTGTTCGCTGGAGTTCGACCTGCGGCCGTTGCCGGGGATGGACCCCAAGCTCTTGCGCAGCGAGATTCTGCGCAAGCTCAACCCGGTCGCCGAGCGGCATAAAGTGAAGATCGATTACGCGCCGCTGTTTCCCGAAGTGCCGCCGTTCGAACAGGCCGAAGACGCGGAGTTAGTGCGAATTGCCGAAAAACTCACCGGCCACAAGGCCGAAGCGGTAGCGTTCGGCACCGAAGCGCCTTATCTTCAGCGCCTTGGCTGCGAAACCATCGTGCTTGGCCCCGGCGACATCGCCTGTGCGCACCAACCGGGCGAGTACCTCGAAATGTCACGTTTGCAGCCTACCGTGCATCTATTGCGGCAGTTGATCGAACATTACTGTCTCAAAGCTGTATAAATTGCCCACACACCCACCCGTATTCATGAGGAGAGCGCGCGTGTCGCCAAGCCTGTTCCGACGATAACCATCAGCCCGCTGTGCGTTTTCCGTTCTGCCCTTTTTCCGGCTGCTATTTATTACAGGCCCAGGTTCATGCCCGAATACGTCAATTGGCTTCGCCACGCGTCTCCTTATATCAATGCTCACCGCGATTGCACCTTCGTTGTCATGCTTCCGGGCGACGGCGTGGAGCATCCGAATTTCGGCAACATCGTCCATGACATCGTGCTGCTGCACAGCCTCGGCGTGCGGCTGGTACTGGTTCATGGTTCGCGTCCGCAAATCGAAACCCGCCTTGCCGCACGCGGCCTGACCCCGCATTACCACCACGGCATGCGCATCACCGATGCCGCGACGCTGGAATGCGTGATCGACGCGGTCGGCCAACTGCGCATCGCCATCGAAGCGCGGCTGTCGATGGACATGGCCTCTTCGCCGATGCAGGGCTCGCGCCTGCGGGTGGCCAGCGGCAACCTCGTGACGGCGCGGCCGATCGGCGTGCTGGAAGGCGTCGACTATCACCACACCGGCGAAGTGCGCCGGGTCGACCGCAAAGGCATCAACCGCCTGCTCGACGAGCGCTCCATCGTATTGCTGTCGCCGCTGGGGTATTCGCCGACCGGTGAGATCTTCAACCTGGCCTGCGAAGACGTGGCGACCCGCGCCGCCATCGATCTGGGCGCCGACAAGCTGCTGCTGTTCGGTGCCGACCTCGGTCTGATCGACGAAAACGGCAAACTGGTGCGCGAGCTGCGCCCGCAACAGGTGCCGGCGCATTTGCAGCGTCTGGGCAGCAACTATCAGGCGGAATTGCTCGATGCCGCTGCCGAAGCCTGTCGTGGCGGCGTGGCGCGCAGTCATATCGTCAGTTATGCCGAGGACGGTGCGCTGCTGACCGAACTGTTCACCCGTGACGGTGGCGGTACGCTTGTGGCCCAGGAGCAATTCGAACTGGTGCGCGAGGCGGCGATTGAAGACGTCGGCGGCTTGCTCGACCTGATCAGCCCGCTGGAAGAGCAGGGCATTCTGGTGCGTCGCTCGCGCGAAGTGCTGGAGCGCGAGATCGAACAGTTCAGCGTGGTCGAACGTGAAGGGATGATCATCGCCTGTGCGGCGCTGTATCAGATTGCCGATTCGGATGCCGGCGAGCTGGCGTGCCTGGCGGTGAATCCCGAGTATCGCCATGGCGGTCGAGGCGACGAATTGCTCGAGCGCATCGAGACCCGTGCCCGGGCGCAAGGCCTGAAAACCCTGTTCGTTCTCACCACCCGCACCGCCCACTGGTTCCGCGAGCGTGGCTTCGAACCAAGCAGCGTCGAACGTCTGCCGGCTGCTCGGGCTTCTCTTTATAACTATCAGCGCAATTCGAAGATCTTCGAAAAGTCTCTGTGATGTGACGCCCTCATCGCGAGCAGGCTCGCTCCCACAAAGGTTCACCGAGCCTGTGTGGGAGCGAGCCTGCTCGCGATAGCGTTTATTCGGTTACAAACTTCGCACTGACGTACGGCGAGTAGTCAGGCAAAACACTTTCGACCTTGCCCTGTTCCTTCAAGAATTTCGCCGTCTCACCAATCGCCTTCGCCGTGCCGCCGTCCAGCAGCGCCGTGGTCTGTTGCGCCTTGGCGTCCGGGAACGCCGAGCCCGCGAGCAATTCCGGAACGTCGGCAGGATTGGCACCGGTCAGTTTGGCGATTTTCTGCACAGGCACCGAGTCGGCCGTCCAGCTGTCTTTATGGGCCGCGTAATCAGCGAACGAGTCCAGGGTCACCTTGGCGAACCTGGCCACGACTTCAGGATGCTTCTCGGCAAAGTCCTTGCGCGCGACCCAGACTTCGAAGGTCGGCGCGCCCCATTGGCCGACCTGCGCGGCATCGGTCAGGGTCTTGCCGGTTTTGCGGATTTCACCTAGCGCCGGCGACCAGACAAAGGCGCCGTCGATGTCGCCACGTTTCCAGGCCGCCGCGATTTCTGCGGGTTGCAGGTTCACCACTTTGACTTTCGAAGTGTCCAGGCCCCAGTGCTTGAGCGCGCCGAGCAGGCTGTAGTGGGAGGTGGAGACGAATGGGGTGGCGATGGTCTTGCCGATCAGGTCTTCGGGCTTGTTGATACCGCTGCCGTTGCGCACCACCAGCGCTTCGGCGGCATTGATCTGCGCCGAGACGATAAAGGCCACGATCGGCAGATTGCGCGAAGCGGCGGCCGCCAGCGGGCTCGAGCCAAGGTTGCCGATCTGCACATCGCCGGAGGCGATGGCTGTCACAACTTCCGGGCCGCTGTTGAACCGACGCCAGTCGATTTTCTCGCCGATGGCCTTCTCGTACACGCCGTCGGCCTGGGGGACTTTGCTTGGGTCGATACCGGTCTGGTAGCCCACGGTGAGGTTGGCGGCATGGGCTGAAAAAGAAATCAGCGCCGACACACAAACTGTAACAAATTGACTAGATAGTGCGCGTTTGGCCATCATGGCGTCGCCTTTTCGATAGGGTTTGACGAATCGGGGTTGCGTCAAAGCTAATCGATCTAAAAAAAGGCTAACAAATACCATTTAGTAATGAGCTTAGTCGCCGATACGCTGTATCCCGGTGAAGATGGCAAATGGCTGGCCATATAGCCGAATGGTATGAAAAAGAATGAATAAATTCTTTTTGGGTTTATCAGGAAGTCTTTACCCTGCAGGGACCAAATCACTGCGATTAGACCTTGGTCGTAGACATACAAGGTTACGATTGACTTGTCAGTCACGGTCTGGCGCTAATCGCGCATCTTAGGATCCAGGGGCATCAGACCCCGGACCAGGAACACAAGAATTAGAAACGAGAGGAGCGAAACATGAACAAGTCCACCTTGGCCCTGGCCGTGGCCGTAGGGGTTTTGGCGCAGCAGGCAGGCGCCGCCGGTTTCATCGAAGACAGCAAGGCCACTCTGGGTCTGCGTAACTTCTACATCAACACTGACAACCGCGATGGCGCTGGTGCCAACAAGAACGAAGAGTGGGGCCAAGGCTTCGATCTGCGTTTCATCTCCGGCTACACCCAAGGCACCGTAGGCTTCGGTATTGATGCCATCGGCCTGCTGGGCGTGCGTCTGGATTCGGGCGGCGGCACCAACGGCAACAGCGGCACCGCTTACGGCGGCACTGTGTTCCCGAGCGAGTCCAACGGCAAAGCAGTGGACAACTTCTCCAGCCTGGGTCTGACTGCCAAAGCCAAGATCTCCCAGACCGAACTGAAGCTGGGCACCCTGCAGCCGAAAAACCCGGTGATCGTGACCAACGACGGTCGTCTGCTGCCACAAACCTGGCAGGGCGGTCAGATCACTTCCGGCGAAATCAAGGACCTGACCCTGGTCGGTGGTCAGATCGAAGCCGTGAAAGGCCGTAACTCCAGCAACAACGAAAACCTGTCCATCGGCGGTGCAAACACCCGTGGCGCTGGCTTCCGTGACAGCAACAAGTTCATCTACGCCGGTGGCGACTACAAGATCACCAAAGACCTGACTGCCCAGTACTACTACGGCAACCTGGAAGACTTCTACAAGCAGCACTTCCTGGGTCTGGTACACAACTGGGCCATCGGCCCGGGCGTATTGAAGTCTGACTTCCGTTACTTCAACAGCTCCGACGACGGCAAGAACGGCACTGATCCGGCCTACTACAGCAGCGGCAACTACACCGGTTTCCGTTCCGGTCGTGGCGAAGTCGACAACAACCTGTACAGCGGCCTGTTCCTGTACACCGTTGAAGGTCACACCTTCGGTGGCGGTTACCAGGTTTCCAACGGCAGCTCCGACTTCCCTTGGCTGAACCAGGGCGACGGTTCGTCGAACTACACCATCACCGACATGCAGATCCAGAAGTTCGGTCGTGCCGGCGAGAAAACCTGGCAGGCTCGCTACTCGTATGACTTCGCTAAAGTCGGCGTACCTGGCCTGACCGCTGGTGTGGTTTACCTGAAAGGCGATTCGATCGACACCGTTGGCACCAACGGCCGCGAAAACGCTTCGAACCGTTCCGAGTGGGAACGCGACTTCACCATCGGTTACGTCGTACCGGAAGGTCCGTTCAAGAACGTCGGCCTGATGTGGAAAAACGCTGTATGGCGCACCGACCTGCCGAACACCCGTTCGCAGGACGAAAACCGCCTGATCGTCAGCTACTCGATCCCGCTGCTGTAATAGCGCGCTCCTGCACTGATGTAAAAAAGCCCCGTCCGGCATCGCGCCGGACGGGGCTTTTGCGTTTTCGGGTCCGGCTCACCCCCGTAAGCCTTCCCCGATGTCCCCTCTTTACAGCAACTCAAGGCCTTCTCGAACCTTGAGGGCGATGTTCGTCGCGATGCAGCGGGGCGTCCAGTGAACAGATGTTTAATATTCAATAAAGATATAGATATCTAGTTATTTATTCTTTTTCAGAAGAACGAATCACAAGCTACAGTTGAGGTCTCCAACCACTCATCAGGAGCCGCACCATGAGCCTCAGACTTGGCGATATCGCCCCCGATTTCGAACAGGATTCCAGCGCCGGCAGGATTCGTTTCCACGAATGGCTGGGCGATAGCTGGGGCGTGCTGTTTTCCCACCCGGCAGACTTCACCCCGGTCTGCACCACCGAGCTGGGCTTCACCGCCAAACTCAAGGACGAGTTCACCAAACGCGGCGTGAAGGCCATTGCACTGTCGGTCGACCCGGTGGACTCGCACCACAAGTGGATCGAGGACATCAACGAAACCCAGAACACCATCGTCAACTTCCCGATCCTGGCCGATGCCGATCGCAAGGTGTCCGATCTGTACGATCTGATCCACCCGAACGCCAACGACACATTGACCGTGCGTTCGTTGTTCGTGATCGATCCGAACAAGAAGATCCGCCTGACCATCACCTACCCGGCGAGCACCGGGCGCAACTTCCACGAGATCTTGCGGGTGATTGATTCGCTGCAGCTCACCGATAACTACAAGGTGGCCACCCCGGCCAACTGGCAGGACGGTGAAGAAGTGGTGATCGTGCCGTCGCTCAAGGACGAAGACGAAATCAAAAAGCGCTTTCCGAAAGGCTACCGCGCGGTGAAACCGTACCTGCGCCTGACCCCACAGCCGAACAAATAACCTTACTGGGCAGATCGTTCCCACGCTCTGCGTGGGAATGAATATATGGACGCTCCGCGTCCACTGTGACGCAGAGCGTCACGGGCGGCATTCCCACGCGGAGCGTGGGAACGATCAGTCACTAGGAACCACGATGCAGGGTTTCAGGCCGTTTTCACGGCCTGTTTTTTTGCCCGCTGGAAAGGGAAATGCATATCTCCATAAAGAATAACCAAATGAATAAATATGATTTATGGATATATAAATCAGCTGGTAAGGTCACTCACATCGAAGCGAGATCGCAACCCGCGAATCGCCTGTAACGCGCAAGGAATTTTCTGAATGCTGGTCGTCTCACTCGGTGGCAGTCCCAGTCAACGTTCCCGCTCAGGGGTGTTGCTGGAACGCTCGCAACGCTGGTTGCAGCAGCAAGGGGTGGAAGTGGTGAGTTATCAGGTGCGGGACTTCCCGGCCGAAGACCTGCTTCACGCCCGCTTCGACAGCCCGAAGGTGCTCGACTTGCTGCAACAGATTGAAAACGCCGATGGCCTGCTGATCGCTACGCCGGTGTACAAGGCGTCGTTTTCCGGTGCCCTGAAGACCGTACTGGATCTGCTGCCCGAGCGTGCGCTGAACCACAAGATTGTTTTACCGATGGCTACCGGCGGCAGCATCGCTCACATGCTGGTGGTCGATTACGCCCTCAAACCGGTGCTGTCGGCGTTGAAGGCCCAGGAAATGCTGCAAGGGATTTTTGCCGAGGACAGCCAGATCGCCTACGGCGAAGGCAGTGCCCAGGCCCAGTTGGCTCCGGCGCTGGAGCAGCGGTTGCATGAAGCGCTGGACCAGTTTGTCAGCGCCATGGCCCGCCGGCCGAAGCCGCTGGAGCCGGGGCTGCTGAACGAACGTTTGTTGAGTGCTCGCTGGAGCATTTGAGCCACACCGAAACTTGAAGTACTCACCTTACTCAGCCGCCAACGGCCAAGCAGGTGCAGCCAAAACCCAACAGCAAAAAGGAGAGCGCTATGCGCACTGTATTTTTGCGTCGTGGTCTGGTCGCTCTGTTTGCTGCGGCTGTGTCCTTCGGCGCCATCACCCAAGCTCAAGCTGAAACGCTACGAATCGGTTACCAGAAGTACGGCACTTTGGTGCTGCTCAAAGCCAAGGGCACCCTGGAAAAACGTCTCGCCGCCCAAGGCGTCGACGTGCAATGGACTGAATTCCCCGGCGGCCCGCAACTGCTCGAAGGCCTGAACGTCGGTTCGATCGACTTCGGCGTCACTGGCGAAACCCCGCCGGTCTTTGCCCAGGCGGCCGGTGCCGATCTGCTCTACGTCGCCTACGAGCCACCAGCGCCGAACAGCGAAGCGATCCTCGTGCCGAAAGATTCGCCGATCAAATCGGTGGCGGATCTCAAGGGCAAGAAAGTCGCGCTGAACAAAGGCTCCAACGTTCACTACCTGCTGGTGCGTGCGCTGGAGGATGCCGGCCTCAAGTACACCGACATTCAAACCGTGTTCCTGCCGCCGGCGGATGCCCGCGCCGCGTTCGAGCGTGGCAGCGTCGACGCCTGGGTCATCTGGGACCCGTACCAGGCCGCCGCCGAGAAGCAACTGCAAGCGCACACCCTGCGTGACGGTAAAGGCATCGTCGACAACCACCAGTTCTACCTGGCGACCAAACCCTACGCACAGAAAAATCCCGAGGTGATCAAGACCCTCGTGGAAGAAGTGCGCGCCGTCGGTGAGTGGTCCAAGGCCAACCCGGAAGACGTGACTCAACAGGTATCGCCGCTGCTTGGCCTGCCGGCAGACATCACCCTGACCTCGGTGAAACGCCAGGGCTACGGCGCGCTGTTCCTGACCCCGGAAGTGGTCGCCGCGCAACAGAAAATCGCCGACACCTTCTACCAGCTCAAGCTGATTCCCAAGCCGTTGAGCATCAAGGACGTGATCTGGACCCCACCGGCCGCAGTGGCCCAAAGCTCGGTCACCCAAGCCCAGTAAATCGAATCCCCAAGGAGACCACTCCATGAGCCTCAACATCTTCTGGTTCCTGCCTACCCACGGCGACGGCCATTACCTTGGCACCGCCGAAGGCGCCCGCGCCGTCGATCACGGCTATCTGCAACAGGTCGCGCAAGCGGCGGATCGCCTGGGTTTCGGCGGCGTGCTGATTCCCACCGGCCGTTCCTGCGAAGACTCGTGGCTGGTGGCGGCCTCGCTGATCCCGGTGACCCAGCGTCTGAAGTTCCTCGTCGCCCTGCGCCCCGGGATCATTTCCCCGACGGTGGCAGCGCGTCAGGCAGCAACGCTGGATCGGTTGTCCGGCGGTCGTGCGCTGTTCAACCTGGTGACCGGTGGCGATCCGGAAGAGTTGGCCGGCGACGGTCTGTTCCTCGATCACGAAGCGCGCTACCAGGCCTCGGTGGAATTCACCCGGATCTGGCGCCGCGTGCTGGAAGGCGAAACCGTGGATTACGACGGCGAGCACATCAGCGTGAAGGGCGCCAAATTGCTCTATCCGCCGATCCAGCAACCGCGTCCGCCGCTGTACTTCGGCGGTTCGTCGGAAGCCGCGCAGGATCTGGCCGCCGAACAAGTGGAAATGGTTCTGACCTGGGGCGAGCCGCCCGCCGCCGTGGCCGAGAAAATCGAGCAGGTTCGCGCCAAGGCCGCCAAGCTCGGCCGCACCGTGCGCTTCGGCATTCGTCTGCATGTGATCGTGCGGGAAACCAACGCCGAGGCCTGGCAAGCGGCAGATCGCCTGATCTCGCACCTGGACGACGACACCATCAAACGTGCCCAGGCTTCGCTGGCGCGGTTCGATTCGGTCGGCCAGCAGCGCATGGCCGCACTGCACGGTGGCAGCCGTGACAACCTCGAAGTCAGCCCGAACCTGTGGGCCGGCGTCGGTCTGGTGCGCGGCGGTGCCGGTACGGCGCTGGTTGGCGACGGTCCGACCGTGGCTGCACGGGTGAAGGAATACGCGGATCTGGGCATCGATACTTTCATCTTCTCCGGTTATCCACACCTCGAAGAATCGTATCGGGTGGCTGAACTGCTGTTCCCGCACCTCGACGTCGAGCGCCCGGAACTGCCGAAAAGCGCCGGTTACGTCAGCCCGTTCGGCGAGATGGTGGCCAACGACATTCTTCCCAAAGCCGCGTCCCAGAGCTGAGGCGCCGCCATGAAGAAATTTATCCACAGCCTCGCGCCCTGGGCGTTGCCGGTGTTGTTGCTGGCGGTGTGGCAGTTGTCGGTGTCGGCCGGTTGGCTGTCGACGCGGATTCTGCCGGCGCCGGTGGCGGTGATCGAAGCCGGCGTGAGCCTGGTGCGCAGCGGCGAAATCTGGACGCACCTGGCGATCAGCGGCTGGCGCGCGGCGCTGGGCTTCACCATCGGTGGCAGCATCGGCCTGGTGCTGGGCTTCATCACCGGCCTGTCGAAGTGGGGTGAACGCCTGCTCGACAGCTCGGTGCAGATGATCCGCAACGTGCCGCACCTGGCGCTGATTCCGCTGGTGATCCTGTGGTTCGGCATCGACGAGTCGGCGAAGATTTTCCTGGTGGCATTGGGCACCTTGTTCCCGATCTACCTCAACACCTATCACGGCATCCGCAACGTCGATCCGGCGCTGGTGGAAATGGCACGCAGTTATGGCCTGTCCGGCTTCAGCCTGTTCTGGCAGGTGATTCTGCCGGGCGCGCTGCCTTCGATTCTGGTCGGCGTGCGTTTCGCTCTGGGCTTCATGTGGCTGACGCTGATCGTGGCGGAAACCATCTCCGCGAGCTCCGGCATCGGTTACCTGGCGATGAACGCCCGCGAGTTCCTGCAGACCGACGTGGTGGTGCTGGCGATTCTGCTGTACGCGGTGCTCGGCAAACTGGCCGACCTCGCGGCCCGTGGACTTGAACGTGTGTGGCTGCGTTGGCATCCGGCGTATCAAGTGGCGAAAGGAGGTGCGGCATGACCGCTCAACAACCTCCACGCCTGCTGCGCGGGATTCCGCTGGCGGTGCGCAACCTGCAAAAGACTTTCGGCTCGCGGCAGGTACTGCGTGACATCGATCTGCACATTCCGGCAGGGCAGTTTGTCGCCGTGGTCGGGCGCAGCGGATGCGGCAAGAGCACATTTCTGCGCTTGCTTGCCGGCCTCGATCAACCCACTGGCGGCGATCTGCTCGCCGGTGCCGCACCGCTCAGCGATGCGCGGGATGACACCCGGTTGATGTTCCAGGAAGCGCGGCTGCTGCCGTGGAAAAAGATCATCGACAACGTCGGTCTCGGCCTCAAGGGCGATTGGCGCCCGCAAGCCTTGCAGGCGCTGGATGCAGTCGGCCTCGCCGATCGCGCCAATGAATGGCCGGCGGCACTGTCCGGTGGGCAGAAGCAGCGCGTGGCGCTGGCCCGAGCCTTGATCCATCAGCCGCGTCTGCTGTTGCTCGACGAGCCGCTGGGCGCACTGGATGCGCTGACCCGGATCGAGATGCAGCAACTGATCGAACGTCTCTGGCAACAGCACGGGTTCACCGTGTTGCTGGTGACCCACGACGTCAGCGAAGCGGTGGCGATTGCCGACCGGGTGATTCTGATCGAGGACGGCGAAGTCGGCCTCGACCTGCAAGTGGAGTTGCCGCGCCCTCGGGTGCGTGGCTCCCATCGCCTGGCCGCGCTGGAAACCGAAGTGCTCAACCGTGTGTTGTCCCTGCCCGGCGAGCCGCCGGCGCCGGAACCCGTTTCACCCTTGCCTACGCAACTGCGTTGGGCTCAATAACTCAAGCAAACGACAGGAATCAATGCCATGACTATCAAAGCCATCAACGTACGCAACCAGTTCAAAGGCGCGATCAAGGAGATCGTTCTCGGCGACGTGCTGTCGGAAATCGACGTGCAGACCGCTTCCGGCATCGTCACGTCGGTGATCACCACCCGTTCGGTCAAGGAGCTGGAACTGGAGGTCGGCAGCGAAGTGATCGCCTTCGTGAAATCCACCGAGGTGTCCATCGCCAAGTTGTAAGCCTGTGAGTAAAAAACAACCCCGAAGGGTGTGAGCCCTTCGGGGTTTTTTGTGTCTGACTGGAAATCGGCGGTGCGGCCTTCGCGAGCAGGACGCTAGAGAATTCTCTTGGGCAGATACGGCGGCAGATACAGCCCGATATAGGCATCGAAAACCCGCATGCCTTCCTCGGCCATGCGCGGGGTGATCTGGCCGTGCTGCTGCACCGAGCGGGCGTAGACGCGGTCGCCCAGCTCCATGGCCAGCGCGAACACATCGACGTCATCCGGCAGGCGCGGCAGTTCGAAGTGATGGTCGAACAGCTTGTGCATCAGGTCGCCCAGTTCGAGGTCGTGCTGGCGGTCGGCCTGGGTGACTTCGGTGAGGCCGTGCTGCGCGAGGATCAGTTGGCGGGCGGCGGCATCCTCGCCATAGATCTCCAGCATCCGCTCTTCGACCAGCCGCGACAGGTCCCGCCAGTCGCGCAGGGCATCGTGATCGATTGGCGCCTGCAGGCACGCGCGGAAGGCTGCGTGCACATCCGCCGTCAGCGCTTCGAGCAGCGCCGGGACGCTGGCGAAGAAGTGGTAGACCGAGGAGGGCGGAATCTGCGCGCGCTCGGCCACGCTATAGATCGACAGGCTCGCCACGCCCTCGGCGGCCAGCAGCGTGCGCGCGGCGTCGAGTATCGAATCGATCCGCGCCTGACTGCGGGCTCGGGGTTTGCGAACGGGGGCGGGACGCGTCATGAAAGTCTCCTGCGGGGCAGCGGGCATTGTACGAGCCGGCTCTTGTGTTGTCTTGTCGGCCGCTTTCGGGAGCAAGCCCCCTCCCACGGGGTATCTCCTGTGAGATGAAATTTTCTGTTCGCAGGAGATTCATTGTGGGAGCGGGCTTGCTCGCGAACCGCCGCAGGCGGCCATAAAAAAACGCCGCTGGCTGCGATAGCCGACGGCGTTCTTTTTGGCGCTGCAATCCGCTTAAACGGTATGCAGGTACCAGTTGTACTCGAGGTCGGAGATGGAGTGTTCGAACTCCTCCAGCTCGCTCTCTTTACAGGCGACGAAGATATCGATGTATTTCGGATCGATGTACTTGGCCATCACCTCGCTGTCGTCCAGCTCGCGCAGGGCATCGCGCAAGTTGTTCGGCAGGCTCTGCTCGTTCTGCTCGTAGCTGTTGCCTTCGGTGGGAGGCGGCGGCTCGATCTTGTTGGTCAGGCCGTGATGTACGCCCGCCAGCACCGAAGCCATCAGCAGGTACGGGTTGGCGTCGGCGCCGGCCACGCGGTGTTCCAGACGGACCGCGTCGGCGGAGCCGGTCGGTACGCGCAGAGCCACGGTGCGGTTGTCCAGGCCCCAGCTCGGCGAGTTCGGCACGTAGAACTGTGCGCCGAAACGACGGTAGGAGTTGACGTTCGGGCAGAGGAAAGCCATCTGCGCGGGCAGGGTCTCGAGCACACCGCCGATCGCGTGACGCAGCGCGGCGTTCTGCTCGGGATCCTCGCTGGCAAAAATGTTTTTGCCTTCTTTGTCGAGAACCGAAATGTGGACGTGCAGACCGTTGCCTGCCTGGCCCGGATACGGCTTGGCCATGAAGGTGGTGTCCATTTCATGGTCGTAGGCGATGTTCTTGATCAGACGCTTGAGCAGGACCGCGTAGTCGCATGCCTTGATCGGGTCGGCGACGTGGTGCAGGTTCACTTCGAACTGCGCCGGGGCACTTTCCTTGACGATGGCGTCGGCCGGGATGCCTTGCTCTTTGGCGCCTTCCAGAATGTCCTGGAGGCAGTCGACGTATTCGTCGAGGTCGTCGATCAGGTAGACCTGGGTCGAATGCGGGCGTTTGCCGGAGATCGGCGAGCGTGGCGGCTGAGGGCGGCCGTTCACGTTTTCCTGGTCGATCAGGTAGAACTCGAGTTCGAACGCGGCGCAGATGGTCAGGCCGAGCTCGTCAAACTTTGCGACAACTTGACGGAGCACTTCGCGCGGGTCGGCGAAGAAAGGGTCACCTTCGAGTTCATGCATGGTCATCAACAGTTGCGCGGTCGGGCGCTTCTGCCATGGCTCGTTGCACAGGGTATCGGGGATTGGATAGCAGATACGGTCGGCGTCGCCGATGTCCAGGCCCAGGCCGGTGCTTTCCACCGTGGAGCCATTGATATCCAGAGCAAATAGAGAGGCCGGCAGGTTGATGCCTTTCTCGTAAACCTTGTGGAGGCTGGTGCGTTCGATGCGCTTGCCGCGCACCACACCATTCATATCCGCAATCAGAAGGTCAACGTACAGAACCTCAGGATGTTCCTTAAGGAACGCGTTCGCTTCGTTAAGCTGAACGGCACGCGGGGGTACCGACATGATGCAACACCTTTGTTGTTAAAAATATCAATCATTGATCTTTTCTGGTTTCAGTCAACCCGAACGGCCTGCCGAAGTCAAGCGAGGCCTTTTGTGCCCTGAAAAAGCGCCGCGAGGGCGTTTGTGGGGCACTTTGGGGCATTTTTTTATCCGTGAAGGACGCGCCACCCGCAGGCTTGAGCAGGCCGTGTTGTATTTTTTACGGGGGTGTTGTGTAAAAAAATGAACAAGGCTAAGCTCCGATCAAACCCATAACAGCAATAATACCGGGGTGCTTCATGTCTCGCCTGCCGTTAATCGGCGTCACCGACTGCTCTTTGCAGTCCGGTCTGCATGCTTATCACATCAGTGGCGACACGTCCGTCCGCAGCGCGGCCAGCAAGGCCTGCAACGTGTCAGCGATCTCCCAGCCCGTGGCAGATCGAGCGGCAGCGTCCGATATTCTGGACGTGTGCGAGGGCATCCTCTTTAGCGGTTCTCCTTTCAATATAGATCTCTTTCCCTCTCCCGGCCTGCACCGCGTCCGTCGTCGTGCCCGTGATTCTGCACGCCCGGGATGTGCACAGGAAATGCAACGCCAGCGTAAAGGGCAGGTAAGCTCCTCCTTCATTGTCTATGCGCGGTGCCGGGCGTAAGCCGGCACTGCGCGCAAGCAAGGCCCTTTAACGCGACGCCTGGTGCGTCAAACATTGCCTGACATCTGTCAGGAGACTCAGCCCAGAGGCATTTATGAGTAACAACCTCGACCAGCTCACCGATTGGTTGAAAGACCACAAGATCACAGAAGTCGAATGCATGATCGGCGACTTGACCGGCATTACCCGGGGCAAGATCTCGCCGACCAACAAGTTCATCGCCGAAAAAGGCATGCGCCTGCCAGAGAGCGTTCTGTTGCAGACCGTGACCGGCGACTACGTCGAAGACGACATCTATTACGAACTGCTCGACCCGGCCGACATCGACATGATCTGCCGTCCCGACCAGAACGCCGTGTACCTGGTGCCGTGGGCCATCGAGCCGACCGCCCAGGTGATCCACGATACCTACGACAAGCAAGGCAACCCGATCGAGCTGTCGCCGCGCAACGTGCTCAAGAAAGTCCTGAAACTCTATGCCGACAAGGGCTGGCAGCCGATCGTGGCGCCGGAAATGGAGTTCTACCTGACCAAGCGCAGCGACGACCCCGACTATCCGTTGCAGCCGCCGGTCGGCCGCTCCGGGCGTCCGGAGATCGGGCGTCAGTCGTTCTCCATCGAAGCGGCGAACGAATTCGATCCGCTGTTCGAAGACGTCTACGACTGGTGCGAATTGCAGGAGCTGGACCTCGACACGCTGATCCACGAGGACGGCACGGCGCAGATGGAAATCAACTTCCGTCACGGCGATGCCCTGTCGCTGGCCGACCAGATCCTGGTGTTCAAACGCACCATGCGTGAGGCCGCGCTCAAGCACAACGTGGCCGCGACCTTCATGGCCAAGCCGATGACCGGTGAGCCGGGCAGTGCGATGCACCTGCACCAGAGCATCATCGACATCGAGACCGGCAAGAACGTGTTCTCCAACGAAGACGGGACCATGAGCCAGCTGTTCCTGCACCACATCGGTGGCCTGCAGAAACTGATCCCTGAGCTGTTGCCGCTGTTCGCCCCGAACGTCAACTCGTTCCGCCGCTTCCTGCCGGACACCTCGGCGCCGGTGAACGTGGAGTGGGGCGAAGAAAACCGCACCGTGGGCCTGCGCGTTCCGGATGCCGGCCCGCAGAACCGCCGGGTGGAAAACCGTCTGCCGGGCGCCGACGCCAACCCGTACCTGGCGATTGCCGCGAGCCTGCTCTGCGGCTACATCGGCATGGTCGAAGGCATCAACCCGAGCGCGCCAGTGGTGGGCCGTGGTTACGAGCGCCGCAACCTGCGGCTGCCGCTGACCATCGAGGATGCCCTGGAGCGCATGGAAAACAGCGCGACCATCGAGAAATACCTGGGCAAGACCTTTATCACCGGCTACGTCGCGGTCAAGCGGGCCGAGCATGAAAACTTCAAGCGCGTGATCAGTTCCTGGGAGCGTGAGTACCTGCTCTTCGCCGTCTGATACGCCGGGCGCGGTGGCCAGCCGCCACGCCTTCACCGATAACAAGGAGAATTGGCATGACCAGCAACAACCCGCAAACCCGTGAGTGGCAAGCCCTCAGCAGCGATCACCACCTGGCCCCGTTCAGCGACTTCAAGCAGCTGAAAGAGAAAGGCCCGCGGATCATCACCAATGCCAAGGGCGTGTACCTCTGGGACAGCGAAGGCAACAAGATTCTCGACGGCATGGCCGGCCTTTGGTGCGTGGCGATCGGCTACGGTCGCGATGAACTGGCCGACGCCGCCGCCAAGCAGATGCGCGAACTGCCTTACTACAACCTGTTCTTCCAGACCGCCCACCCGCCGGCGCTGGAACTGGCCAAGGCCATCGCCGACGTGGCGCCAGAAGGCATGAACCACGTGTTCTTCACCGGCTCCGGCTCCGAAGGCAACGACACCATGCTGCGCATGGTTCGCCACTATTGGGCGATCAAGGGCCAGCCGAACAAGAAAGTCATCATCAGCCGCAAGAATGGTTATCACGGTTCCACCGTAGCCGGCGCGAGCCTGGGCGGCATGACGTATATGCACGAACAGGGCGACCTGCCGATTCCGGGCATCGTCCACATCGCTCAGCCGTACTGGTTCGCCGAAGGCGGCGACATGACCCCGGAAGAGTTCGGGATCTGGGCGGCCAATCAGCTGGAAGAGAAGATTCTGGAAGTCGGCGTGGACAACGTCGGTGCCTTTATTGCCGAGCCGATCCAGGGCGCCGGCGGCGTGATCATTCCGCCCGACACCTACTGGCCGCGCATCAAGGAAATCCTCGCCAAGTACGACATCCTGTTCGTGGCCGACGAAGTGATCTGCGGTTTCGGCCGTACCGGCCAATGGTTCGGCAGCGATTTCTACGACCTCAAGCCACACATGATGACCATCGCCAAAGGCCTGACGTCCGGCTACATCCCGATGGGTGGCCTGATCGTGCGTGACGAAGTGGTGGCGGTGCTCAACGAGGGTGGCGATTTCAACCACGGCTTCACCTACTCCGGTCACCCGGTGGCGGCGGCGGTGGGTCTGGAGAACATCCGGATTCTGCGCGAAGAGAAAATCATCGAACGCGCCCATGAAGAAACGGCACCGTATTTGCAGAAACGTCTGCGCGAACTGAACGATCACCCGTTGGTGGGTGAAGTGCGCGGAGTCGGTCTGCTGGGGGCCATCGAGCTGGTGCAGGACAAGGCCACTCGCAAGCGTTACGAAGGCAAGGGTGTGGGCATGATCTGCCGCCAGTTCTGCTTCGACAACGGGCTGATCATGCGTGCCGTGGGCGACACCATGATCATCGCGCCGCCGCTGGTGATCAGCAAGGCGGAGATCGACGAGCTGGTGACAAAGGCACGCAAGTGCCTGGACCTGACCCTGAGTGCGTTGCAGGGCTAAGTGCTAGGCTCTGAGCGATGGAGCTGTTGCGCTGTCGCTCGGAGCTGTCAGAAAGGCTGGTCTTTTCTTGAAAGACCGCCTCGGATCTTGCCAGACTAGCCGCGGTTCCAGTTGTCCGGGTTCGGCCGCTGAACAAAGTGGTTCAAAAAAGAAAAATTTGGAGCATTAACGCATGAAGGCATTAGGCAAAAAGCTCGCTGGCAAGACTCTGCTCGCCATGTCCCTGATGGGCGTGATGGCGGGTGCGGTCCAGGCGGACGACAAGGTGTTGCACGTTTACAACTGGTCCGACTACATCGCGCCGGACACGGTTGCCAATTTCGAGAAAGAGACGGGCATCAAGGTCGTCTATGACGTTTTCGACAGCAACGAAACCCTGGAAGCCAAGCTGCTGGCCGGCAAATCCGGTTACGACATCGTGGTGCCTTCCAACAACTTCCTGGCCAAGCAGATCAAGGCCGGTGTTTATCAGGAACTGGACAAGTCCAAGCTGACGAACTGGAAGAACCTCGACGAAGACCTGCTCAAGGCCGTTGGCGACGCCAGCGACCCGGGCAACAAACACGCGTTCCCGTACATGTGGGGTTCGATCGGCATCGGCTACAACCCGGCCAAGGTCAAGGCTGCGCTGGGCATCGACAAGATCGATTCCTGGGACATCGTGTTCAAGCCTGAAAACATCGAGAAGCTGAAAAGCTGCGGCGTGAGCTTCCTCGACGCGCCGACCGAAATGATTCCGGCGGCTTTGCACTACCTGGGCAAACCGACCAACAGCAAGGACAAGGCTGACCTGAAAGCCGCCGAAGACCTGTTCCTCAAGATTCGTCCTTCGGTGGCTTACTTCCACTCCTCGAAGTACATCTCGGACCTGGCCAACGGCAACATCTGCGTAGCGGTCGGCTATTCGGGTGACCTGGAACAATCCAAGACCCGCGCCAAGGAAGCCGGTGACAAGGTCAAACTGGCCTACACCATTCCGAAAGAAGGTGCCGGTACTTTCTACGACATGGTCGCCATTCCCAAGGATGCCGAAAACGTCGAAGCCGCCTACAAGTTCATGAACTACCTGCTCGAGCCGAAAGTGATGGCCGAAATCACCAACGCCGTGCGTTTCCCGAACGGCAACAAGGCGGCCACCGCCCTGGTGGACAAGGAAATCACCAGCGATCCGAGCATCTACCCTTCGGCTGAAGTGAAGAAGCAGCTCTATGCGATCAGCGATCTGGACGCGGCCACCCTGCGCCTGATCACTCGCAGCTGGACCAAGATCAAATCCGGTAAATAAGCCGGTTTGAAGTAGCTATCGCTGGCCGCCGCCTTCACCCGGGCGGTCAGCGGTGCAATTAAATGACAGAAAGTTTTGCTGGAACGGTTTTTCGAAGGTAAGTTGCGCGCCGGTTTTGTTGCCGGGCAACCGTGACTGTCATGCAGCACGGGGCAACTTGGGCCCAACTAAATCAGAGGACCTCCACTTGCCTATTTTTTCTTCTTTGCGCAATGCCCTGCTGGCCGCTGCCGGCCTGACGTTCGCTGTCGGTGCCCACGCCGCCGGTACTGTGCATATTTATAACTGGTCGGATTACATCGGCGAGACCACCCTGGCCGATTTCCAGAAAGAAACCGGGATCAAACCGGTCTACGACGTGTTCGACTCCAACGAAACCCTGGAAGGCAAGCTGCTCGCCGGGCGTACCGGTTACGACGTGGTTGTGCCGTCGAACCACTTCCTCGGCAAGCAGATCAAGGCGGGCGCTTTCCAGAAGCTCGACAAGGCGCAACTGCCGAACTATTCCAACCTCGATCCGGTGCTGCTCAAGCGCCTGGAACAGAACGATCCGGGCAACCTGTACGCCGTGCCGTACCTGTGGGGCACCAACGGCATCGGCTACAACGTCGATAAAGTGAAAGCCGTGCTCGGCGTCGACAAGATCGACTCCTGGAGCGTGCTGTTCGAGCCGGAGAACATCAAGAAGCTGCACAGCTGCGGCGTGGCGTTCCTCGATTCGGCCGATGAAATGATGCCGACCGTGCTCAACTACATGGGCCTGAATGCCAACAGCACCAATCCCAAGGATTACGAGAAGGCCACGGCCAAGTTGCTGGCGGTGCGTCCTTACGTGACCTACTTCCATTCCTCGAAATACATCGGTGACCTGGCCAACGGCGACATCTGCGTGGCCATCGGTTTCTCCGGCGACATCTTCCAGGCGAAGAATCGCGCCGAAGAAGCCAAGAAAGGCGTGAACATCGCCTACTCGATCCCGAAAGAGGGTGGCGCGCTGTGGTTCGACATGCTGGCGATTCCGAAGGATTCGGCCAACGTCAAAGAGGCCCACGCCTTCATCAACTATTTGCTGAAACCTGAGGTGATCGCCCAGGTCAGTGATTACGTCGGTTACGCCAACCCCAACCCGGGTTCGGACAAGCTGATGGAGCAGTCCATCCGCACCGACGAGTCGGTTTATCCACCGCAGGCGGTGCTCGACAAGACCTACGTGTCGATCGAGCTGCCACCGAACATTCAGCGTTTGATGACCCGCAGCTGGACCAAGGTCAAGTCGGGTAAATAGCGTCAACGTACCAACTATCCTGGGTTCGTCTTGCGTGGGCGGACTGCACTCTTTTTTTCTGGGAGTTTCGTAAATGGCAGTTGCCTCCGGCGCCTATAAGAAAGCCCTCGAGGGCGACCAGACACCGAAACAGGTGCTGGTCAAAATCGACCGGGTCACGAAGAAGTTCGACGAGACGGTTGCCGTGGACGATGTGTCCCTGGAAATCAAGAAGGGCGAAATCTTTGCCCTGCTCGGCGGTTCGGGATCGGGCAAATCCACTCTGCTGCGGATGCTGGCAGGGTTCGAACGGCCCACGGAGGGGCGCATTTTCCTCGACGGCGTCGACATCACCGACATGCCGCCGTACGAGCGACCGATCAACATGATGTTCCAGTCCTACGCCCTGTTCCCGCACATGACCGTGGCGCAGAACATCGCCTTCGGCCTGCAACAGGACAAGATTCCCAAGGCCGAGATCGACGCCCGCGTGGCCGAGATGCTCAAGCTGGTGCAGATGAGCCAGTACGCCAAGCGCAAGCCGCACCAGTTGTCCGGCGGCCAGCGTCAGCGTGTGGCGCTGGCCCGTTCGCTGGCCAAGCGGCCGAAGCTGCTGCTGCTCGACGAGCCGATGGGCGCACTGGATAAAAAACTGCGTTCGCAGATGCAGCTGGAGCTGGTGGAGATCATCGAGCGCGTCGGCGTGACCTGCGTGATGGTGACCCACGACCAGGAAGAGGCCATGACCATGGCCGAGCGCATCGCGATCATGCACCTGGGCTGGATCGCCCAGATCGGCAGCCCGATCGATATCTACGAAACCCCGACCAGCCGTCTGGTCTGCGAATTCATCGGTAACGTGAACATCTTCGAAGGCGAAGTCATCGACGACGCCGAAGGCCACGCGACCATCACCTGCAAGGACCTCGACCGGCAGATCTACGTCGGCCACGGCATCAGCACCTCGGTGCAGGACAAGTCCGTGACCTACGCGATCCGTCCGGAAAAACTGCTGGTCACCGCCGATCAGCCGACCTGCGAGTACAACTGGTCGAGCGGCAAGGTGCATGACATCGCCTACCTCGGCGGCCACTCGGTGTTCTACGTCGAATTGCCGAGCGGCAAGCTGGTGCAGTCGTTCGTGGCCAATGCCGAACGCCGTGGCGCACGTCCGACCTGGGGCGATCAGGTCTACGTGTGGTGGGAAGACGACAGCGGCGTGGTACTTCGTTCATGAACATGCGCAAATTCAAACGCCGGCTCAATCGAATAATTCCCGGTGGCCGCCAACTGGTTATCGGGGTCCCGTTCATCTGGCTGTTCCTGTTCTTCATGCTGCCGTTCTTCATCGTCCTGAAGATCAGCTTCGCCGAAGCGGACGTGGCCATCCCGCCGTACACCGAGATCTACACCTACGCCGAGCAGAAGCTGCAACTGCTGCTGAACCTGGGCAACTACGCGATGCTCGGCGACGACGAGCTGTACATCGCCGCCTACCTCGGCTCGCTGAAGATGGCGTTTTTCAGCACGTTGTTGTGCCTGTTGATCGGCTACCCCATGGCCTACGCCATCGCCAGCGCCCGCAAAGAGCTGCAAACGGTGCTGGTGCTGCTGATCATGATGCCGACCTGGACCGCGATCCTGATCCGTGTCTATGCGTGGATGGGCATCCTCAGCAACAACGGCCTGCTCAATGGTTTCCTGATGAGCATGGGTTTGATCGACGAGCCGCTGCAGATCCTCAACACCAACCTGGCGGTGTACATCGGCGTCGTCTACTCGTACCTGCCGTTCATGATCCTGCCGCTGTACGCCAACCTGGTGAAGCACGACACCAGCCTGCTGGAGGCCGCTTCCGACTTGGGTTCTAGTACCTTCAACAGCTTCTGGAAAATCACCGTACCGCTGTCCAAGAACGGCATCA
The DNA here is from genome assembly GCF_002112855.1 of Pseudomonas sp. B40(2017). NCBI lineage: Bacteria > Pseudomonadati > Pseudomonadota > Gammaproteobacteria > Pseudomonadales > Pseudomonadaceae > Pseudomonas > Pseudomonas sp. B40(2017). Next base: position 327,733 of record NZ_NEIT01000002.1, on the reverse strand, counting down.
TCGCCGGCTGCATGCTGGTGTTCATCCCGGTGGTGGGCGAGTTCGTGATCCCGGAACTGCTGGGCGGTCCGGAAACCCTGATGATCGGTAAAGTGCTCTGGCAAGAGTTCTTCAACAACCGTGACTGGCCGGTGGCTTCCGCCCTGGCGGTGGTGATGCTGGCGATCCTGATCGTGCCGATCATCCTGTTCAACCGCAGTCAGGCCAAGGAAATGGAGGGTAAAGAATGAAGCGCTTCCGTTTCTCCAGCCTGATGCTGGTGCTCGGCCTGTTGTTCATCTACCTGCCGATGCTGATCCTGGTGATCTACTCGTTCAACGCCTCCAAACTGGTAACGGTTTGGGGCGGCTGGTCGGTGAAGTGGTACGTCGGCCTGCTCGACAACTCGCAACTGATGGGCTCGGTGGTGCGCTCGCTGGAAATCGCCTGCTACACCGCGATTGCCGCCGTGGCGCTGGGGACGCTGGCAGCCTTCGTGCTGACCCGTATCACCCGCTTCAAGGGTCGCACGCTGTTCGGCGGCCTGGTCACCGCGCCGCTGGTCATGCCTGAGGTGATTACCGGTCTGTCGCTGTTGCTGCTGTTCGTGGCGATGGCGCAGATGATCGGCTGGCCGCAGGAGCGCGGCATCGTCACCATCTGGATCGCTCACACCACATTCTGTGCGGCGTATGTGGCGGTGGTGGTGTCGGCCCGTCTACGTGAGCTGGATCTGTCGATCGAAGAAGCGGCGATGGACCTCGGTGCGCGGCCGTGGAAGGTGTTCTTCCTGATCACCATTCCTATGATCGCGCCGTCGCTGGCGGCGGGCGGCATGATGTCGTTCGCCCTGTCGCTGGATGACCTGGTATTGGCGAGCTTCGTCTCCGGCCCGGGTTCGACGACCCTGCCGATGGAAGTGTTCTCGGCGGTGCGCCTGGGCGTGAAGCCCGAGATCAACGCCGTGGCCAGCCTGATTCTGCTGGCGGTGTCGCTGGTGACCTTCCTGGTCTGGTTCTTCAGCCGCCGTGCCGAAGAAGCCCGCAAGAAAGCGATTCAGCAGGCCATCGAAGAAGGCGCTGCGGATTCGTGGAAGCAACCGGACGTGCGCCGGGCGCCGACGCCGGAAGCGGCTTAAGTCTGCGGACACAAAAAACCTCGCGACCGGAAACGGTCGCGAGGTTTTTTTATGCCGGTCAGGAAACCCAGGGCGACTGGCGAATCACCTCGACGAAATTCATCGGCGTGAACCCCGGCACCTGATCCTTCAGCACATCGGTCTTCACATTGCCGAACGTGGTCTGCGGACGATGACGCAGACCATCGGCGAACGCGCAGATGATGCATTCCTTGAAGCCCTCGCCCCGTGGATGCGCATGCACCACCGCCTCACGCTGCACCGTGGTGAACGCCGCGTAGTCCATGCCCAGCACGTCCATCTCGACGCCTGCGGTCACCAGCGCCACGGTCGGACGCAGATGCTTCGGCACTCCCGGCGTGGTGTGCAGGGCGATCGACAGCCACACCTGCTCGATGTCGTCATCGCTCAACCCGTACGGTTTGAGAAACGCTGCGGCTGCGTTGGCGCCATCGACTTCGAAGCGCTCGTCGTCGCTGCGGTGACCTTCGACCAGACCCAGGTCGTGGAACATCGCGCCGATGTACAGCAACTCCGGATCGTAGGCCAGTTGCTTGCGTTCGCCGCTCAAGGCACCGAACAGAAACACCCGGCGCGAGTGGTGGTAAAGCAGATCGGATTCGATGTCGCGAATGTATTCGGTGGTGGCCCGGGCGAGGGTGCTGTCGGGGATCCGGATACCGGCAATGGTCGTGGTCATGTTGAGCTTCCTCGTCGAAAACGCCGTCACGGCGCTGATGGAGAAAGTCTGTTCCCGGTGGCCAGACCGGACAATCGATCCATGGCTGCGATCCTTGCCAATCCACCTGCAAATCGTGCCAGCTCGCTTCTGCGGCGAGGATTGGCTAGGGTTGGCGCTGATCCGCCATTCCCCGGGAGCTGACATCGTCATGAACAGAACCGTCGCCATCGTGGTGTTTCCCGGCGTGCAGGCGCTGGATGTCAGCGGGCCGATGGACGTGTTTGCCGAGGCCAACCGCTTCCTGGTGCCGGAGGATCATTACCGGCTCGAGGTGATCGGCGTCGAGCGCGGGCCGATGGCGTGTTCCAACGGGCTGACCCTGAGTGCGCATTGGCACTTCAGCGACGTGCAGGACGCTTACGACCTGCTGCTGGTGGCCGGTGGGCCGCAGTTGCCGTTCCTGGATTTCGGCGAGACGTTCGATGCCTGGCTGCGCGAGGCCTGTGGGCGGGCGCGGCGTTTTGGCTCGATCTGCAACGGCGCGTTCATGCTCGCCCGTGCCGGGTTGCTGGACGGGCGTACGGTCACCACCCACTGGAACGACGCCGAAGCTCTGGCGCAGTTGTGCCCGTCGAGCCGAGTCGAGGCTGATCGGTTGTACGTCGAGGACGGTCAGCTCTACACCTCGGCGGGGGTGACGGCGGGGATCGATCTGTCGCTGTACCTGCTGGCGCGTGATCACGGGGCCGAGGTGGCGCTGAGCGTGGCCAAGCGGCTGGTGGTGTTCACCCAGCGCTCCGGCGGGCAGTCGCAATTCAGTCCGTTCCTCACGCCCCATGCCGAGCCGACGTCGGCGGTGGCGATGGTGCAGCTGTATGTGCTGGCCAATCTCACCGGCGACCTGACCATCGCCGACCTGGCGAATGCCGCGAACATGAGTGCGCGGAATTTCTCTCGGGTGTTTGCCAGGGAGGCGAAAGTCACCCCGGCGGAATTCGTCGAACGGGCGCGGGTGGATGCGGCGCGGGTGATGCTCGAAAGCACCACGGCGCCGCTGAAGACGGTGGCGTATCAGTGCGGGTTTCGTGATGCGCAACATATGCGCAGCGTGTTCAACCGGCGGCTGGGGGTGACGCCGCAGCAGTTTCGGTTGAATTTTGCGGCGATGGTTTGAGTGGTGATCGACTTTGGATCGCAACCCCTCACCCCAGCCCTCCCGAAACGTTGGACCGCCCCGAGGGAGAGGGGGCCGACCGAGTTGTCTTGCGCCCTACATCGACCTGAACGAGTGGTGTCGATGATGCATTTGGCGCCGAATGCTTTGCTGCGATATTGGATTCAGCCGAATTCGTTCAGGTCGGCGTATCTCTCCAATATCCCCCAATCGGTTCCCTCTCCCTCCGGGCGGTCCGACGTTTCGGGAGGGTTAGGGTGAGGGCGGCTTTTAAGGCGCAGCCCGCTTAGGCAGCAACTTCAGAGTACTGCGCGTATTCGCCGTCACCTCTTCATCACTGAAGTGCGCCTGCACATACAGCCCGTCCACATAGGCCTCCGCCTGATCGTCATAGTGGCTGTCGAACGGCACGCCACTCTGGCCGACCGGGTTGATCGTCAGGCTGTGAGCCGGGTCGGCGAAGTCCACCAGCCGGCGGGTCGACGGGCCGTAGGTCACCGGCCACGGTGCCGGACCGATCTTCGCCGAGAGGTTGTTCGGCACTTCATGGGAGCCCGGTGCGGCGAACGGGCCGACGTTGAAAATGCGATCCAGCGGCTTCTGCTGGCCCAACGGATGACCATGGGTCAGCGTATGGGCCTTGCCCCATTGCCAGCCGGAAGCGTCGTCGCCGAGGGTCGACTTCAGGTGCGCCATGCTGGCCTGCCACGCGCTGCGCACGGTGTCGACGCGGGTCTTCTTGTTCGGCGTGCCGCGGTTGTCCCACCACGGCGAATCGGCATTCGCCGCCAGCCGGGGCAGGGCGGCATCGATCACTCGGGTCGACAGCAGGGTTTCGAAGAAATCATTGCCCAGCTCATCGCGCATTGCCGCATCGGCGAGGTTGAACAGGAACTGGTTGAACACCGTCGCACTGACCGAATCCAGCGGGTAGTCGCCTTGCCATATGGCCAGTTGTTCGATCAGCTTCTGCTCGGCAGGATTGCCCGCCACCTCGCGCAGCACCGGCAGCAACGGCGCCAGCAGACGCGGGCCGTAACCGGTGGTAGTGCCCAGTTGCAGCTTCTGGTTGGCCTCGTTGTCCCACTTCACGTTCTTGTCGGCGAGCTGGCGGTTGAGCTGCTGGCCTCGGTCGGCGAGGTTGTAGTAACCGGGAATCTCCATGCCGGTCGGTGACACCGGCTGGAAGTTGGCCGAGACGATATAGCCCCGCGCCGGGTTCTCTTCCTGTGGGTTGGCGCTGAACGGGAAGTAACCGTCCTTGTCCGCCTGATTGCTGCTGCCGTCGAGAATGAAGCCAGGCTTCACCCCGGCCGGACGCTTGGGCAGCAGCGCCGAGGCCCACCAGGCGATATCGCCCTTGGCGTTGGCGTAGACGATGTTCAGTCCCGGTGCCTGCACCTTGGCCGCTGCGGCGCGGGCCTTGGCCAGAGTGTCGGCGCGGTTGAGCTGATAGAAGCCTTCGAGGATCGGGTTAGGTGTTTCGAGAAACGCCCACCACATCGCAATCGGGGTTTTTCCGGCGGCGCTGCCGAGGGCGTCGTTGACGATCGGCCCGTGGGGCGACTGGCGCAACGTGATGGACACCGGGGCCTGGCCTTTCACCGCGATCTGCTGCTCGGTCTTGACCATGTCGGTCCACTGGCCGCGATACCAGACCTGATCCGGGTTGTCCGGATTGACCTTCTCGGCGATCAGATCCAGGTCATCGTTCTGGAACATGGTCAGGCTCCAGCCGAAATCCAGGTTGTGGCCGAGAAAGGCAAACGGCACCAGCGCCTGATGATGACCGTAGAGTTCGAAGCCCGGCGCCGACAGCTGCGCCTCGTACCACACCGACGGCACCGAAAAGCGAATGTGCGGATCGCCGGCCAGCAAGGGCTTGGCGCTCTTGCTGTGGCTGCCGGCGATCACCCAGGCGTTGCTGCCTTCGAACTGCGGCAGGCCATTGTCGATCAGCGCCTGTTGGCTGACGCGGGCGAGGGTGTTCAGGTCTTTCCAGTCTTCGGCGGCGAGGGTCGGTACGCTGCTGGCGTGGCCCTTGGCGAGCACGCCCTTGGGCTGCCAGTCGAGGTCGAAGACGTTGAGGTAATCGGCGCCCAGTTGATCGCGCACGTAGGTCAGCAGAGGTTCGGTGCGAAACGCGGCGGCAAAGCTGTAGGCCATGTAGCCGGCGACGCTGATGCTGTCCTCGGCGGTGAACGGCCGCTTGGGGATGCCCAGCACGTCGAACTCGATCGGCGCGGCATGCGAGTCCTGATATTGATTGATGCCGTCCAGATAGGCTTGCAGGGCCTTCCACGCCGGGGACTGCTTGTCGAGGCCGGCCACGTAACTGGCGGCGCGCTCGCGGATGCGCAGGCTGCGGAACAGTTTGTCGGTGTCGAGCAGTTTCGGCCCGAGCACTTCGGCCAGTTCGCCCCGGGCGAGACGGCGCATGGCCTCCATCTGAAACAGGCGATCCTGGGCGTGGACATAGCCGAGGGCGCGATAGAGGTCGGTTTCGTTTTCAGCGCGGATGTGCGGCACACCGCGCTCGTCGTAACGCACGGTCACCGAACCTTGCAGGTTGCGCAATTCCACCTGGCCCTGACGCGTCGGTTGCTTGCTGTAGACATACCAGCCGCCGGCGGCGAGCAGGACAACGATGAGCAAGGCAAGAACGGTGAAGACGCGTTTCATGGTGACTCCTTGTGCATTCGGGATTGCCGCCCGTGCGGGCTGCAAACAATTAGCACACGCCTCGTGTGCTGCGCATCGCCGTCCTTGAAATGTCCGGAATGCCTTACTTCGTCTCCGCCGGCCACGGGCAGTAGCAACCAACCGCCAACGTATGAGTCGCATTGACCGGGCGATCATCACTCAACGCTTGCAGGATCGGTTCGATAAAACTGTTGCTGGAGTTGCACGTCAGGCCTTCGCTGTACGGGCCGAAGTACGCCAGTCTGCCGCTGCGGTCCCAGATCGCCACGGCCGGGCTCGCGGGGATCTGTTCGGAGCCGGGCAGCACCGCGATGGTTTTAAGATTGCTCAGGGTGGCGGGCAACTGGCCGTGGCTGCCGGCCTTCTGCACGGCAAAGAATTCCACGCCCCTGGGGCCGAACTGTTCGACCATCTCGGTCAGGTGCTGTTGGTTGCCGACGTTGCATGGGCAGGCGGGATCCCAGAAGTGCACCAGACGGATATTGCCAGGGCCGGCGAGGTCGTCGGGCAAGCGCAGCGGGTCACCGGAAAATACCGCAGTGTGTTCGCTGAACGCCCGCAGGTAGCGGCCCTGAAACCAGTCGTATGCGGCCCACAGCACGCCGGCACACACGATGGCGAGCAGGCTGGCAAACAGTGCGGTGCGGTAGGGCGAACGCATGGTTTTGATTCCTCGAAGGCCGGCTAGCTTGCCATGCTTGCCGCGACAGATGAATATCGCAGGCCGATAAAGTCCGTTTACCGTTCTGGAATTGCCCATGTCTGTTGCTTTCGATCCCGATCATCTGCGTGCGAGCCTCAAGCCTCTGGCCGAGTGGCAGCCGTTGTCCGAGGAGGCGAAGGCGTATCAGCGGTTCTACAAGACAGACTTCCCCGAGCGTGATGTCTGGCGTGGCATGGGCCGGTTCGACATCGATGGCTATCAACTGGTCAGCCATTGCTGGTGGCCGGCGGAAACGGCCAGGGCCACGCTGTTTCTGGTGCACGGTTTTTATGATCACACTGGTCTTTACCGGCATGTGATCGAGTGGGCACTGGATCAGGGCTTCGCCGTGATTGCCTGCGATCTGCCGGGGCATGGTCTGTCCAGCGGCGAGCGGGCGAGCATCCGCGACTTCTCCGAATATCAGGATGCGCTGCAAGGCCTGTTCGCCGAGGCGCGCTCGATGGCCCTGCCGCAGCCTTGGCACCTGTGCGGGCAAAGCACCGGCGGGGCGATCATTGTCGATCACGTGCTCAATCATGGTGAAAACAGCCCGGCGCAGGGGCAGCTGATTTTGTTGGCGCCGCTGGTGCGTCCGCGTGCCTGGGGCTGGTCGCAGTTCAGTTATTACCTGCTCAGGCCTTTTGTCAGGGGTATCGCCCGGCGTTTCAGCGAGAACTCCAATGACCCGGATTTCCTGCCGTTTCTGCAGGCCGATCCGTTGCAGCCAAAACGCTTGCCGACCGCATGGGTCGGGGCGTTGTCACGCTGGATCAACCGGGTTGAATACGCGAAGAAAAGTCCGCGCCGGCCGCTGATTGTTCAAGGCCAGGCGGACATGACCGTGGACTGGCAGCACAACCTGCAGGTGTTGAAGTGGAAGTTCGACCGGCCACAGATTCTGTTGCTGGCCGAGGCACGGCATCACCTGGCCAATGAGACGGCGGAAATGCGCGAGGAGTATTTCGAGTTCTTGAGCAAGCGGATCAAGGGCCGCAATCCCTAGATCACTGGTTGAGATTCGAGGTGCTCTGACCGACGGCCAGCCCGGCGCGGATCGCGGCCAGCGCGGCCTGATAGTAGGCCTTGCCTTCGGTGGATTCGGCAAAGGTCGCGAACTCTTCCAGCTCTTCATCCGACAGGTCGCGATAGACGTACAGCAGCGTGTTGTTCAGGTCGGCGCCGATCTGATCCATCAGGCGCTGGCGTTGACCGTTCAACATGCCCTGGGCCTGACCGCCGCCGAGCAGGCCGGGGATCATCGAGCTCAGGCTGTCCGCTGCCACGCCGGCAATCGCCAGGCTGACTTCGGCGCCGGCTTCACGGGCGGGCAGGGCCTGGGCGAGGTGGCCAATGATCAGCAGGCGGCTGTCGCTGGCCGGCATCTTCGGCAGGCCCTTGGCGTTCTTTGCCAATTGATCGCGACGGGTCGCCAGCAGTTCGGCGGCGACGATCTTCTTGCCCAACGGAGACTGAAAGAACGACAGGGCCGGTTGCGGATCGGCGAGGTTCTTGCGCAGTTGCGCTTCGGCGCGTTGATCCACGGCCTGGGGGGCGAAGCGCTGGTTGCTGTTGTTCACCAGCGCCTGAAACACCGCCGGCGGCAGGCTGTTCTGGTAACGCTGCTGCGCGGCACTCAGGGCGTCGTTGAAATGCGCGCGTTGTTCTGGCCAGCCGGCGACCTTGTACAACTGGTCGTGGCCGTCCGCCCAGGCGGGCAAAACGCAGAACATCAACAGTGAAAAAAGCAAACGGCGCATAAGGACTCCTGTCGGCAGCCGACTATTCTCCGTGCGGTGCCAGTACTTGTCGAGAATTCGTATCAAGCCGCCGCGTGGCTCTGTCGGATTTCTTGCCGCAGGCATACTATGCGCGCCATGCAAATATCCTCTGATCACCCGCTGCTGTTACGTATCGTCGACGACCTGGCCGAGCGCGGCTGGTCGCAGCAGAACATTTTCCTGCCTGCGGATTTGACCCGCGCACTGGCGGCCGAGTGCCGCAAACGTGACGCTGAAGGTGAACTGGCGCCGGCGGGGGTCGGACGTGGCCCGTTTTCGGAGATCCGCGAGGGGATTCGTGGCGACCATATCCAATGGATCGACCCCGGTCAGGCCGAGGCCAGTGACCGTTACCTGAACCTGATGGACAGCTTGCGTGAAGCGCTCAACCGGGGCCTGTTCCTGGGGCTTGAAGACTTCGAGTGCCACTTTGCCCTGTACCCGCCGGGTGCGTTCTACCGCAAGCATGTCGACCGTTTTCGCGACGATGACCGGCGCATGGTCTCGGCGGTGATCTACCTCAATGACGGCTGGCTGCCGGAAGATGGCGGGCAATTGCGCATGTACCTGGAGAATGATCGCGTTCATGACGTGCAGCCAACGGGCGGTTGTCTGGTGGTGTTTCTCTCCGGCGAAGTCCCTCACGAAGTATTGCCAGCCAGCCGCGAGCGGCTGTCGCTGACAGGCTGGTTCCGCCGCCGTGGCAACGAGCCGTTCTGAGATGCACAGGATTCTGGTCAGTCGCTGCCTGCTGGGCCATCGCGTGCGTTATGACGGAGGGGCCAGCGGGCCGTTCGATCTGCTCGAGCAGTGGATTGCCGAAGGACGTGTAGTGCCGCTGTGCCCGGAAGTCGCCGGTGGTTTGCCGACGCCACGCGCGGCAGCGGAGATTCCGGGCGGGCAGGGCCGCGAAGTGCTGGACGGGCTCGCCTCGGTGATCACCACCGAGGGCGAAGATGTCAGCGCACAGTTTCTCGACGGTGCGCACCAGGCGTTGGCGCTGGTGCAACAGCACGGGATTCGGGTGGCGGTGCTCAAGGCCAACAGCCCTTCGTGCGGGAATCTGTTGACCTATGACGGGACGTTCAGTGGGGTGAAGGTGAGTGGCGAGGGGGTGACCGCTGCGTTGCTGAAGCGCCATGGGGTGCAGGTCTTCAGCGAACTCGAACTGCCGCAAGCCGCACAGGCCCTCAGCTTGCTCGACTAGCCACGCTCACTTCAGTTTTCCGTAGCCTGCACGCTCAACCATTTTTTCGACAACGCCTCCAGCCGCCCATCCGCCCTGATCCGCTGCAAGGCATTCTCCAGACTCGCGTGAAACGCCGGGTTACCCTTCTGAAACGGAATCGCCAGATCCACCGGCGGCCCGACCTTCGGCTTTTCCTCAGTCAACGTCTGCACCAGCACCATCGGCCGAGGTTGCTCGTCCTTTTTCGCCAACAACTGCGCATTGACCTGCGTGTAAGGCTCGCTCACGTCGAAACGATCCTTGAGTTCCGGGGTCAGTGCTATGTGGTTGAGCGCGACGTCGTACTTGCCGCTTTCAACGCCCTGGAGCAGATCGGCTTCGTCAGTGACGATGAAGTCGGCGCGTACATCCAGTTCGTTGGCCAGCAGTTGCCCAAGCTCGACCTCGAACCCCGTGAGCGTGTCGCCGTCCTTGAAATTGAAGGGCGGTGTATTAGCCTCAAGGGCTATGCGTAACTCGCCACGGTCGTAGACGTCATCAATCAGTTCGGCGTGAGCCAGAGGGCTCAGAAGGGGAAGCAGGCAGATCAGGCCAGGCAGAAAACGCATGGTCACTCCTTTGAAATCGATATCGGCCTGTTTTCCAGGCTCGCTTTGCTATGGTTGTCGAGTGCCTTCGACAACGAATGGTCATGAAGTTGTCATGACCGTGCGGATTTTACGGAAAAACTGGAGAAGAAAATGAAAAGCTTTATGTCACGTGCAGCGTTGGCCGGTGTGCTGATGGGTGTTTCGGTACTGGCCAGTGCGGCCACACCGGCACCGAAGGGCGCCGAAGTGTTCATCGTTTCTCCCGAGGACGGAGCCACGGTTTCGCAGACCTTCACGGTCAAGTTCGGTGTAAAGGACATCGCGCTGGCACCGGCCGGTGACGTCACCAAGAACACCGGTCATCACCACCTGCTGATCGATGCCAAGGAAATCGTCCCGGCCGGTTCCGTCGTGCCGACCGACGCCAACCACATGCACTTCGGCAAGGCGCAGACCCAGGCCGACATCAAACTCGCGCCGGGCAAGCACACCCTGCAACTGGAGCTGGGTGACAGCGGCCACATGGCGTTCGATCCGCCGATCGTGTCGAAGAAGATCACCGTCAACGTCGAATGACGTTGTCGCGAGCATGAAAAAGGGAGCCCCGAGGGCTCCCTTTTTTGTCGCTCAACGCTTGATCAGAACAACACACGGCTACGGATGGTACCGTTGACGTGTTGCAGCTTCTCTTGCGCCAGCTCCGAGTACTCGGCGTCGACGTCGATCACCACGTAGCCGACCTTCTCGTTGGTCTGCAGGAACTGACCGGAGATGTTGATGCCGTTTTCGGCGAAGACCTTGTTGATCTCGCTCATCACACCCGGGATGTTCTCGTGGATGTGCAGCAGGCGGTGCTTGCCAGGGTGAGCCGGCAGGGCCACTTCCGGGAAGTTCACGGACGATACCGAAGTACCGTTGTCGCTGTACTTGACCAGTTTTTCTGCCACTTCCAGACCGATGTTGGCCTGCGCTTCAGCGGTGGAACCGCCGATGTGCGGGGTCAGGATCACGTTGTCCAGGCCACGCAGCGGGCTTTCGAACTCTTCGTCGTTGGAACGCGGCTCGACCGGGAACACGTCGATGGCGGCGCCGATCAGGTGCTTGTCCTTGATCGCAGCGGCCAGGTGATCCAGCTCGACCACGGTGCCGCGTGCAGCGTTGATCAGGATGCCGCCCTTCTTGATGGCGCGGATTTCCTTCTCGCCGATCATCCACTGGGTCGCAGCGGTTTCCGGAACGTGCAGGGTGACGATGTCGGACATGCCCAGCAGCTCGTGCAGGTTGCCGACCTGGGTCGCGTTGCCCAGTGGCAGCTTGGTCACGGTGTCGTAGAAGAACACCTGCATGCCCAGACCTTCAGCCAGGACCGACAGCTGAGTACCGATCGAGCCGTAGCCGACGATGCCCAGTTTCTTGCCACGGATCTCGAAGGAGTTGGCTGCGGACTTGATCCAGCCGCCACGGTGGCAGGAAGCGTTTTTCTCAGGGATGCCGCGCAGCAGCAGGATCGCTTCGGCCAGCACCAGCTCGGCAACGGAGCGGGTGTTGGAGTACGGCGCGTTGAACACGGCGATGCCGCGCTCGCGGGCCGCTTCCAGGTCAACCTGGTTGGTGCCGATGCAGAAACAGCCGACCGCGACCAGCTTCTTCGCGTGATCGAAGATCTCTTCGGTCAGCTGGGTGCGCGAACGAATGCCGATGAAGTGAGCGTCAGCGATCTTTTCCTTGAGCTGGGCTTCCGGCAGGGAGCCTGTCAGGTATTCGATGCTGGTGTAGCCCGCCGCCTTGAGGACGTCGACAGCCGATTGGTGGACGCCTTCGAGAAGAAGGAACTTGATCTTGCTCTTATCGAGAGAAGTCTTGCTCATCTGCGTAAACCTGTATCCCGGAGAAAAATGGCAGGAAATGGTCAACAGACATTGACCTGGACGACAAGAAAGCCGTCACCGCAGAACCGGCCTTGGGCACTGGCCTGCGGGGTCGGTATGCTAGCATAGCCACCCCGCTAAACACTCATTCCTGCGACGTGAAGCGTTCTCAGGATGACCATGAATTGTTCGAGAGTTCCGTCGATGACCAATCCTGCCCTGATTGATGAACTGAAGACCCTGGTCGAGCCTGGCAAAGTCCTGACCGATGCCGACTCCTTGAACGCTTACGGCAAGGACTGGACCAAACACTTCGCCCCGGCGCCCAGCGCCATCGTGTTTCCCAAGACCATCGAGCAGGTGCAGGCCGTCGTCCGCTGGGCCAACGAACACAAAGTGGCGCTGGTGCCGTCGGGCGGGCGCACGGGGCTCTCCGCCGCAGCCGTGGCGGCCAATGGCGAAGTGGTCGTGTCGTTCGACTACATGAATCAGATTCTCGACATCAACCTGACCGATCGCACCGCCGTCTGTCAGCCGGGCGTGGTCACCGAGCAATTGCAGAACGCGGCCGAAGAACATGACTTGTACTACCCGGTGGACTTCGCTTCGGCAGGTTCCAGCCAGATTGGCGGCAATATCGGCACCAATGCTGGCGGGATCAAGGTCATTCGCTACGGCATGACCCGCAACTGGGTCGCGGGCATGAAAGTCGTGACCGGCAAGGGCGATGTGCTGGAGCTGAACAAGGACCTGATCAAGAACGCCACCGGTTACGACCTGCGGCAGCTGTTCATCGGCGCCGAAGGCACCCTCGGTTTTGTGGTCGAGGCCACCATGCGCCTGGATCGTGCGCCGAAAAACCTGACCGCAATGGTCCTCGGCACCGCCGATTTCGATTCGATCATGCCGGTGCTGCACGCCTTTCAGGGCCGGCTCGACCTGACCGCGTTCGAATTTTTCTCCGACAAGGCGCTGGCCAAGGTCATGGGCCGGGGCGATGTCCCGGCGCCATTCGAAACCGACTGCCCGTTCTATGCTTTGCTGGAATTCGAGGCGACCACCGAAGAAGTGGCCAACACCGCCCTGGAAACCTTCGAGCATTGCGTGGAGCAGGGCTGGGTGCTGGACGGCGTGATGAGCCAGAGCGAAACCCAGTTGCAGAACCTGTGGAAGCTGCGCGAGTACATCTCCGAAACCATCTCCCACTGGACCCCGTACAAGAACGACATCTCGGTCACCGTCTCGAAAGTCCCGGCGTTCCTGCAGGAAATCGACGCGATCGTCGGCGAACACTATCCGGACTTCGAAATCGTCTGGTTCGGCCACATCGGCGATGGCAACCTGCACCTGAACATCCTCAAGCCGGACAACCTGAGCAAGGACGAGTTTTTCGCCAAATGCGCCACCGTCAACAAATGGGTGTTCGAAACCGTCGAGAAGTACAACGGTTCGATTTCCGCCGAACACGGGGTGGGCATGACCAAGCGCGACTACTTGACCTACAGCCGCTCGCCGGTGGAAATCGAATACATGAAAGCGGTCAAGGCGGTGTTCGACCCGAACGGCATCATGAACCCGGGCAAGATTTTCGCGGTTTGATTGGCAATCCCTGATGAATCAATAAAGGCAGGAGTCGGTAATGAGCTATCAGCACCAGTATGTCGACGGTACGCGGATTCATTTTCCGCTGGGGAAAGTGGTGTGCATCGGCCGTAACTACGCCGAACACGCCAAGGAACTGGACAACCCGGTGCCTACCGAGCCGTTGCTGTTCATCAAGCCGGGCAGTTGCGTAGTGCCGCTGGAAGGCGGTTTCAGCATTCCGACCGAGCGTGGCTCGGTGCATTACGAGGCGGAAATCGCCGTGTTGATTGGCAAGCCGCTGTCGACCAAACCGAGCCGCGAAGAAGTGCTGGACGCGATCTCCGGTTTCGCCCCGGCGCTGGACCTGACCCTGCGCGACAAGCAGGCCGAGCTCAAGTCCAAGGGCCTGCCGTGGGAAATCGCCAAGTCGTTCGACGGCGCGGCGGTGATTGCACCGTTCGTGGTCGGCAGCACTTTCGCCGATCTGACCGACATCGGCATTCGCCTGACCATCAACGGCGAAGTGCGCCAGGACGGTAACAGCAGCGCGATGCTCAACCCGATCGTGCCGATGATCCAGCACATGGCCGGCTGCTTCTCGCTGCAGGCCGGTGACGTGATCCTGACCGGTACGCCGGTGGGTGTCGGCCCGCTGAACGTTGGCGATGAGATCGTGCTGGAACTGCCCGGCGCCAGCCGCTTCACCAGCAGCGTTCGCTGACTGCAACTCTGAAATACCTTTGTGGGAGCCAGCCTGCTGGCGATGACGGACTGTCAGTTGATGTCTCATTCGACTGATACACCGCCATCGCCAGCAGGCTGGCTCCCACGTTTGTTTTTGTGTTGTAGCCCGCAAACACATAAGGCATTCCGGCCATTTGCCGTTTTTTTCACATTCTGTCCGGATAATTCCGGTCATTCTGGCGTCTGAGCCGGCCTCTTTGTGCTATTACCCGTAGCCTGAATTTTCGGAACGCGTCCTTTGATGTCATCTCAAACTCAGCTCAAACCCGCCCGCCGTTCACGCTTCGCCCTGCGCTGGTATTCCTGGTTGTTGCTGGCAGCCACCGCTGTGTACGGGCTGGCGTTTGCCATGCATTGGGATGACCGGGGTGTGCTGTGGCTGCTGGAGCGTTTCGAAAGCCCGTCCGAGAAGCAGGAAAGCGTCTGGCTCCCGGACTACCGGGTGGTCATCGACGCCAAGCTGCTGCCGGGGATGGAAAAGGACGAAGCTTCGGATCTGTCCTATAACCCCCAGACCAAAACCCTGTTTTCGGTGATGGGCAAGAATCCGTTTCTGGTCGAGCTGACCCTGCAGGGTGACGTGCTGCGCAAGATGCCGCTGGTGGGCTGGAGCAATCCGGAAGGCCTGACGGTGATGGAAAACGGCTTGATGGCGATTGTCGATGAGCGCGAGCACCTGCTCTCCATCGTCAAGGTCGATGCCGACACCCGCGAACTGAAGCGCGACGATTTCCCGAAATACGATCTCGGCCCCTCGAAAGACCAGAACAAGGCCTTCGAAGCCATCACCTGGGACGCCCGCAACCAGCAACTGCTGCTGGGCGAAGAGCGTCCGCCTGCGCTGTTCACCTGGAAAAGCGACGGCAGCCAGACGCTCAAGGGTGACAAGCAGAAACTCGACAGCGACGAACTCGATATTCGTAACCTGTCGGCCCTGGCGATCGACCCGCGCACCGGTCATACCCTCGTTCTGTCCGCTGATTCGCACCTGTTGCTGGAGCTGGACGAGAAGGGCGAACAGGTCAGCTTCATGACCCTGCTCGGCGGTTTCAACGGTTTGAAGAAAACCATTCCCCGCGCCGAGGGCGTGACCATGGACGAGGCGGGCTCGCTGTACATGGTCAGCGAGCCGAACCTGTTCTACCGCTTCGAAAAACAGAAGTAATTACTCCTACAGGGATTGCAGATCTGTGCAGTTGTGGCCTGAGGCAAGTGGCCATTAAGCTTCAGTTCAGACAGGCGTGATATTTCATCCGCCTGTTTTGACTCCGAGCCTGCCTGAATGCGTCGACTTGCCCGCCCCAAGCCTCTGTTCATCATCCTGTCGATGATTGCCCTGATCGCATTGATTGCGATCGGCCAATACATGCGCCTGTTCGAGCGTGCCTGGTTCAACCTGCATACGCTCTGGCAGCCGATGAGCAGCCAGTCCATCGGGCTGGATCAATATCGGGCAGAGATTGAAGCGAAAGTCATCGATGGGCTGAACGACGACGTGTCCGCGCTGACCTACGATCCGGTGCGCAAGAGCCTGTTCACCGTGACCAACAAGAATGCCGAACTGATCGAGCTGTCGCTGGATGGCACGATCCTGCGCCGTGTCGCCTTGATCGGCTTCGGCGATCCGGAGGCGGTGGAGTTCATCAGCGCCGACACCTATGTGATCACCGACGAGCGCCAGCAGCGCCTGATCAAGATCCATCTGGAGCACGACACCACGTTCCTTGATGCGGCGGACGCCGAGCAAATGACCCTCGGTGTGCACATGAGCGGCAACAAGGGGTTTGAAGGCCTGGCGTACGACTCGGTGGGCAAGCGCCTGTTCGTGGCCAAGGAGCGGGACCCGATGCTGATCTATGAAGTGCACGGTTTCCCGCACTTCAATCCGGAAAAATCCTACGCAGTACACGTGATCAACAATCCCAAGCGCGATGCCGGGATGTTCGTGCGCGATCTGTCGAGCCTGCAATACGACGAGCGCAGCGGTCATTTACTGGCGCTGTCCGACGAGTCGCGGCTGATTCTGGAACTGGATGTGGACGGGCGCCCGTTGAGCACCATGTCGTTGAGCGGTGGCCGGCAGGGTCTGAAGAAAACCGTGCCGCAGGCGGAAGGTATCGCGATGGATGACGATGGGACGTTGTATCTGGTGAGCGAGCCGAATCTGTTTTATGTCTTCAGGAAGCCTGCGCAGAACTAACCAGCACCATCTAACAATGTGGGAGCTAGCAAACTGGCTCCCACAGTTTTTTCATCTGCCCACCAAAATACGGGCAGTTTCGGCTTACTCAGCCTTCAGTGTTTTCACACCTTCGGAAGTACCCAGCAACAGCAGATCCGCCGGACGCGCCGCGAACAGGCCGTTGGTGACCACGCCGACGATCGCATTGATCTGCGCTTCCAGCTCCACCGGATTGGTGATCTGCAGATTGTGCACGTCGAGGATGATGTTGCCGTTGTCGGTCAGCACGCCTTCGCGGTAGACCGGGTCGCCGCCCAGTTTCACCAGTTGGCGGGCCACGTGGCTGCGGGCCATCGGGATCACTTCCACCGGCAGCGGGAACGCGCCCAGCACCGGCACCAGTTTGCTGGCGTCGGCGATGCAGATGAAGGTCTGGGCCACGGCCGCGACGATCTTCTCGCGGGTCAGGGCTGCGCCGCCGCCCTTGATCAGGTTCAGGTGTTCGTCGCTTTCATCGGCGCCGTCGACGTAGAACTCCAGGTTGCTCACGGTGTTCAGCTCGTACACCGGAATCCCGTGGCCCTTGAGGCGCGCGGCGGTGGCTTCGGAGCTTGCGACCGCGCCATCGAACGCGCCCTTGTGCTGGGCCAGGGCGTCGATGAAGCAGTTGGCGGTGGAGCCGGTGCCGACGCCGACGATGCTCTTGTCGTCGAGTTTCGGAAGGATGAAGTCGACGGCAGCCTGGGCCACGGCCTGTTTGAGTTGATCCTGGGTCATGCGGGCTCCGGAAGCGGGCAAGGTAAGAACGGAAAGGCCGGCATTATAGCCTCAAGCCGGGCTAAAACCTCGGGATTCGTGTGGTCGTGCGCCCGAAAGCCGGGTTAGACTCGTTGGCCCTGCCCAACCCGCTCAGTGATGCTTTCCGATGCTCGAACAGTACGTCAAGAAGATCCTCACCTCGCGCGTTTATGACGTTGCCGTAGAAACCCCGCTGCAGAACGCCCGCCAGCTCTCCGAGCGGCTGGGCAACGACATCTGGCTCAAGCGCGAAGACTTGCAGCCGGTGTTCTCGTTCAAGATTCGCGGTGCCTACAACAAGCTGACCCAGTTGAGCGACGAAGAGCGCGCTCGCGGCGTGGTCACCGCGTCGGCGGGCAACCATGCACAGGGCCTGGCCCTGGCGGCGAAAGTGTTGGGCGTGAAAGCGACCATCGTGATGCCCAAGACCACCCCGGAGATCAAGGTCGAAGGCGTGCGCTCGCGCGGTGGCAAAGTGGTGCTGCACGGCGATTCCTTCCCGGAAGCGCTGGCCTACTCGCTGAAGCTGGTCGACGAAAAAGGCTACGTCTACATCCACCCGTACGACGATCCGCACACCATTGCCGGGCAGGGCACCGTGGCGATGGAAATTCTGCGCCAGCACCCGCAGCCGCTGGATGCGATTTTCGTTCCGGTGGGCGGCGGCGGTCTGATCGCCGGCATCGCGGCCTACGTGAAATACCTGCGTCCGGACATCAAGGTCATCGGCGTCGAGCCCGACGACTCCAACTGCCTGCAAGCGGCGATGGCGGCAGGCGAACGCGTGGTGCTGCCGACTGTAGGCATCTTCGCCGACGGCGTGGCGGTGGCGCAGATCGGCCAGCACACCTTCGATATCTGCAAGGATTACGTCGACGAGGTGATCACCGTCAGCACCGACGAGATCTGCGCGGCGATCAAGGACATCTACGACGACACCCGTTCGATCACCGAACCGGCCGGCGCCCTGGGCGTGGCCGGGATCAAGAAGTATGTCGAGCAGCGCGGCGTCAGCGGCCAGACCTTCGTGGCCATCGACTCCGGGGCCAACGTCAACTTCGACCGCTTGCGCCACGTCGCCGAGCGCGCCGAACTGGGTGAAGGCCGCGAAGCGATCATCGCCGTGACCATCCCCGAGAAGGCCGGCAGCTTCAAGGCCTTCTGCGAGGCCATCGGCAAGCGCCAGATCACCGAATTCAACTACCGCTATAACAATGGCAGCGAAGCGCACATCTTCGTCGGCGTGCAGACCCACCCGGACAACGACCCGCGCAGTGCTTTGCTGGCGAGCCTGACCGAGCAGGGTTTCCCGGTGCTCGACCTGACCGACAACGAACTGGCCAAACTGCACATCCGCCACATGGTCGGCGGTCGCGCCGCGCACGTGGTCGATGAAGTGGTGCTGCGCTTCGAGTTCCCGGAGCGTCCGGGCGCGCTGTTCAACTTCCTCAACAAGCTCGGCGGTCGCTGGAACATCTCGATGTTCCACTACCGCAACCACGGCGCAGCAGACGGACGAGTAGTGGCGGGCCTGCAAGTGCCCCACGACGAACGTCATCTGGTGCCCGCAGCCCTTGAGGAAATCGGCTACCCGTACTGGGACGAAAGCGACAACCCGGCCTATCAGCTGTTTCTTGGCTGAACGGCTACGCTGATGGGTATGGCCCAAGGAAAGAGAAATACATGGAAACCCTGACCACCCTGAAAGTCCTTCATGTCGCGGCGACCGTGGTAATCCTGGCGAGCGGGCTCGGGCTCGCCGCTGCTTCCTGGCGTAATCGCAGCGAAGGGCCGGCCAGCACGATGCAGCGACCCTGGCTGTTCGTCTGGTGTCTGATGCTGATCGGCGTGCTCAGCATGCCTTTCACCGGCTGGTGGCTGGTGCACCTGGTTGGCTGGCCACTGGGGCAGTTCTGGATTCTGGGGTCCAGCGTGATCTATGCCGTGGCCACCTTTAGTGCGGTCTGGCTGCTTGTTCGGCTTAATCGGCTGTGGACAAGCGGGGTCGGCAACCGGAAATTCAATCTGGCGCTGGCGATTGTCAGCGGCGTCGGATTTCTGGCCATTGCGGCGTTGATGGGGGCCAAGCCGGTTTGAGGCTTGGCACCGTGTCGACCCGTTCGCGAGCAGGCTCGCTCCCACATTGATCTGATGCGTTCACAAATTCCTTGTGGGAGCTGGCCTTGCCAGCGATGGCGATATCAGCCGCGCAGACTGATGACGGGCCAGCCACGTTTCTCGGCTTCGGCCAGCAGGTTCGGATCCGGGTCGACTGCCACCGGATTCGCCACCTGCTCCAGCAGCGGCAAGTCGTTCATCGAGTCGCTGTAGAAGTAGCTGCCTTCCAGCGAATATCCGGTTTCTTCCAGCCAGCGGTTCAGGCGCGTCACCTTGCCTTCGCGGAAGCACGGCACGTCGGTGCTGCGTCCGGTGTAGCGACCGTCCTGCATCTCGCACTCGGTGGCGATCAGGGTTTCGACGCCCAGGCGCACGGCGATCGGCGCGGTGACGAAGCGGTTGGTGGCGGTGATGATCACCAGTTTGTCGCCGGCATCGCGGTGCTTTTTCAGCAGATCGAGCGCCTTGGGCAGGATGATCGGCTCGATGCAGTCGCGCATGTAATCGCTGTGCCACTGCTCAAGCACAGCCATCTCGGTGCGGCCGAGGATTTCCAGGCAGAAGTTCAGGTAAGCGGCGTTATCCAGTTTGCCGGCCAGGTAATCCTGATAGAACTCGTCGTTGCGCGCCTTGTAGGCGATCGGGTCGAGGAAGCCGCGCTCGCACAGATAATCGCCCCAGGCGTGATCGCTGTCGCCGCCCAGAAGGGTGTTGTCCAAATCGAATAAAGCCAGGCGCATTGCAGTTACCCGCTGAAAAGTCAGTAAAAAGGCCACAAGAATACGGTCTTTTCACAAGAGTGCACATAAGCTCGGAACCTTCGTTGCCGCCTTCACAACCTTTGTGGAACAATGCGGCGACATGCGTTTGCGAGGTTGTTGCCGTGATCGACCCCGATGGTTTCCGCCCTAATGTCGGGATCATTCTGACGAATGACGCCGGCCAGGTGCTATGGGCTCGCCGTATCAATCAGGATGCCTGGCAGTTTCCGCAAGGGGGAATCAACCCCGAGGAGACGCCCGAAGACGCCTTGTACCGCGAGCTGAACGAAGAAGTTGGCCTGGAACGCGAAGATGTTGAAATTCTCGCCTGTACCCGGGGCTGGTTGCGCTATCGTTTGCCGCAACGTCTGGTGCGAACCCACAGCCAACCGCTGTGCATCGGCCAGAAACAGAAATGGTTTCTCCTGCGCCTGATCTCCAACGAGCAGCGGGTGCGGATGGATTTGACCGGTAAACCGGAGTTCGATGGCTGGCGCTGGGTCAGTTATTGGTATCCGTTGGGCCAGGTGGTGACATTCAAGCGCGAAGTGTATCGCCGCGCTCTCAAAGAGCTTGCCCCGCGCCTTTTAGCGCGCGACTGACGACGGAGTTCGACCCCGAGCCATGCTCAATACGCTGCGCAAGATCGTCCAGGAAGTTAACTCCGCCAAGGATCTCAAGGCGGCGTTGGGGATTATTGTGTTGCGCGTCAAAGAGGCCATGGGCAGCCAGGTCTGCTCGGTCTACCTGCTTGATCCAGAGACCAACCGCTTCGTGCTGATGGCCACCGAGGGCTTGAACAAGCGCTCGATCGGCAAGGTCAGCATGGCACCCAACGAAGGTCTGGTCGGCCTGGTCGGCACGCGTGAAGAACCCCTGAACCTCGAAAACGCCGCGGATCACCCGCGCTACCGCTACTTCGCCGAGACCGGCGAGGAGCGCTACGCCTCGTTCCTCGGGGCGCCGATCATTCACCACCGCCGCGTCGTCGGCGTGTTGGTCATCCAGCAGAAAGAACGCCGCCAGTTCGATGAGGGTGAAGAAGCCTTCCTCGTGACCATGAGCGCGCAGCTCGCGGGCGTAATCGCCCACGCCGAGGCCACCGGCTCGATCCGTGGTCTGGGCCGTCAGGGCAAGGGCATCCAGGAAGCCAAGTTCGTCGGCGTGCCGGGTTCGCCGGGTGCGGCGGTCGGTACCGCGGTGGTCATGCTGCCACCGGCGGATCTGGACGTGGTGCCGGACAAGACCATCACCGACATCGACGCGGAACTGGCGCTGTTCAAGACCGCCATCGAAGGCGTGCGCGCCGACATGCGTGCGTTGTCGGCCAAACTGGCGACCCAGTTGCGGCCGGAGGAGCGCGCGCTGTTCGACGTCTACCTAATGATGCTCGACGATGCCTCGCTGGGCAGCGAAATCACCAACGTGATCAAGACCGGGCAGTGGGCCCAGGGCGCACTGCGCCAGGTCGTGACCGACCACGTCAACCGTTTCGATCTGATGGACGACGAGTACCTGCGGGAGCGGGCGTCGGACGTCAAGGACCTCGGCCGCCGGCTGCTCGCCTATTTGCAGGAGGAGCGTCAGCAGAATCTGGTCTACCCGGAAAAAACCATTCTGGTCAGCGAAGAACTGACGCCGGCGATGCTCGGCGAGGTGCCGGAAGGCACGCTGGTCGGTCTGGTGTCGGTACTCGGTTCGGGCAACTCCCACGTCGCGATCCTTGCCCGGGCCATGGGCATCCCGACAGTAATGGGTCTGGTCGATCTGCCGTACGCCAAGGTCGACGGCATCGAAATGATCGTCGACGGCACACGGGGCGAGGTTTACACCAACCCCAGCGAAGTGCTGCGCAAGCAGTTCACCGAGGTGGTGGAGGAAGAGAAGCAACTGGCGCTGGGGCTCGATACCCTGCGCGACCTGCCGTGCGTGACCCTCGACGGTCACCGCATGCCGCTGTGGGTCAACACCGGCCTGCTGGCGGACGTGGCGCGGGCGCAGAAGCGCGGCGCCGAAGGCGTCGGTCTGTACCGCACCGAAGTGCCGTTCATGATCAACCAGCGCTTCCCGAGCGAGAAGGAACAACTGGCGATCTACCGCGAGCAGCTTGCCGCGTTCCATCCGCAACCGGTGACCATGCGCAGTCTGGACATCGGCGGCGACAAGTCGCTGTCGTACTTCCCGATCAAGGAAGACAACCCGTTCCTCGGCTGGCGCGGGATCCGCGTCACCCTCGACCACCCGGAAATCTTCCTGGTGCAGACCCGCGCGATGCTCAAAGCCAGTGAAGGCCTGAACAACCTGCGGATCCTGCTGCCGATGATCTCCGGCATCCACGAGCTCGAAGAGGCGCTGCACCTGATCCACCGGGCCTGGGGCGAAGTGCGCGACGAAGGCACCGACGTGCCGATGCCGCCGGTGGGCGTGATGATCGAAATTCCTGCGGCGGTTTACCAGACCAAAGAGCTGGCGCGGATGGTGGACTTCCTGTCGGTCGGCTCCAACGACCTGACCCAGTACCTGCTGGCGGTGGACCGCAACAACCCGCGGGTGGCCGATCTCTACGACTACCTGCACCCGGCGGTGCTGCAAGCCCTGCAAACCGTGGTGCGCGACGCCCATGCCGAAGGCAAGCCGGTGAGCATCTGCGGCGAGATGGCCGGTGACCCGGCGGCCGCGGTGCTGTTGATGGCGATGGGTTTCGACAGCCTGTCGATGAACGCCACTAACCTGCCGAAGGTGAAGTGGATGCTGCGTCAGATCAACCTGAGCAAGGCCAAGGATCTGCTGGCGGAACTGATGACCATCGACAACCCGCAGGTGATCCACAGCTCGCTGCAACTGGCGCTGAAGAACCTCGGGTTGGCGAAGATGGTCAACCCGGCGGCTGTAAAACCCCTCTGAATCATTGGCGTATTCAAAAGCCACCCCTCACCCCAACCCTCTCCCCAAAGGGGAGAGGGGGAAAGGGAGCAGATCTCCACGCTGTTCAAAACCTGAGTTCGACTCAATAGATCAGGTCGATGTACCTCGAAAGAACAACTCGGTCGGCTCCCTCTCCCTCCGGGAGAGGGCTGGGCGGGCGGCGTTCCGATGAGGGCTTGCTTCTAAAGGTAAATCTCAACTTCCCCCAAATGCCCGCCATACGGCCCGAAACTGCGCTCCACCATCCGCCGCGTCCCGTCCGCCTGCACAATCAACGCCGTACTCGCCCGCGTCCCATAGCTCTGGCTGGCAATAAACACACTCGACAACAACGACTCGGTCGCCAATCCCACACCGGTATCCGGTAGATCAGCAAACGGTGCCGTTTGCGCATCACTCAATAAAGCCAACAACCGCTCGGGCTGCGGATCATCCAGCACCGCACTCAATGCCGCCTTGGCCTTGAGCAGTTTCGGCCACGGCGTATCCAGCCCGGCGTTGGACAGGCCATAGACGCCGGGCTGCAACATCACCGGTTCCGAAGACCGCGCATTGAAGTGCCACAGCTCGTTGGCATTGCCCAGCAGCAGGTTGAAGCCGGCATAGTCCGGGGAACGGGCGACAACGTCGGACAAATAGTCATCGATCGACAGGTTTCCGGTCAGAAATCCCGCCACCAGCTCGCCCCGAGAACGTCGCGCCGGCGGCTGATGTGGATCGCGTATGTTGGTCAGCGCCGCGAAGCGACCGTTGGCGCCCAGGCCGAGCCAGGTTCCCCCAGCCTCGAGATCGCGACCGGCGTGAACCTGCGGCGATTCGGGCCACTGGGCCAGCGGCAGGCTGGGCCGGGCGTAGAACTCGTCACGGTTGGCCGCGACGATCAGCGGCTGGGCATGCCCCGGCCGCCAGGCGAAAACGATCAGGCACATAAGGTGGTCCTTGTGTGTTTTTTGCCCACTCTACGCAGACATCGTCCGTGCATCCATCGCCAGTGGAGCCGAAGGGTATCCATCCGTTACCATGCCGCTCCGGTTTTGGGGACGCGCCTTGGGAGGCAGCCATGGAATTTCTGCTCTATCTGGCGCTGGGCGCCTGTGCGGGCGTACTGGCCGGGCTGTTCGGGGTGGGCGGCGGGATCATCATCGTCCCGGTGCTGGTGTTCAGTTTCACCTTGCAGGGCTTCGATCCGTCGATCCTGACCCATCTGGCGGTCGGCACGTCCCTGGCGACGATCATCTTCACCTCGGTCAACGCCGTGCGTGAGCATCACCGGCGCGGTGCGGTGCGCTGGCCGATCTTCAAGTGGATGACCGTTGGCATTCTGCTCGGCGCGGGTTTCGGAGCGCTGACCGCCGAAGCGATCTCCGGCCCGAACCTGCAAAAGATCATCGGTGTGTTCGCCCTGATAATCGCCGCGCAGCTGGCGCTGGACGTCAAACCCAAGGCCAGCCGAACGGTGCCGGGCAAACTCGGTCTGACCGTGGCCGGCAGTGTGATCGGCTGGGCATCGGCGATTTTCGGGATTGGCGGCGGCTCGCTGACCGTGCCGTTCCTGACATGGCGCAGCGTGCCGATGCAGCAGGCGGTGGCGACCTCGTCGGCCTGTGGCCTGCCGATCGCCGTCGCCAGTGCCATAAGTTTCATGATTCTGGGCTGGCATGATCCGTTGCTGCCGGCCCATAGTCTCGGTTTTGTGTATTTGCCGGCGCTTTTGGGCATTGCCCTGACCAGCATGGTGTTCGCCCGTCTCGGCGCGCGGCTGGCGCACAGGTTGTCGCCGAAGTTGCTGAAACGGCTGTTCGCGGCTTTGCTGTTTTGCGTGGGCCTGAGCTTTCTGTTCTGAGCCGTCTGTTTTGGCAGGTCGCAATCCTGGCTTAATCCTGAGGTGACAGCGTCGCCCGGGAATTTTTGAAGATTTGAACGCTAACGAGGAATCGCAATGCTGCCTTACCCGCAGATCGATCCGGTGGCTTTGGCCATCGGTCCGCTGAAAATCCACTGGTACGGCCTGATGTACCTGGTCGGCATCGGCGGCGCGTGGCTGCTGGCATCGCGCCGGCTCAACCGTTTCGACCCGACCTGGACCAAGGAAAAACTGTCCGACCTGGTGTTCTGGCTGTCGATGGGGGTGATTGTCGGCGGGCGTCTGGGTTATGTGCTGTTCTATGACCTGAGCGCTTACCTGGCCAACCCGACACTGATTTTCGAAGTGTGGAAGGGCGGCATGTCGTTCCACGGCGGTTTCATCGGCGTGATGCTGGCCGCACTGTGGTTCGGCAAGCGTAACGGCAAGTCGTTCTTCCAGCTGATGGACTTCGTCGCGCCGATGGTGCCGATCGGCCTGGGCGCCGGGCGTATCGGCAACTTCATCAACGCCGAGCTGTGGGGCAAGGCCACCGACGTGCCGTGGGCCATGGTGTTCCCGCCGTTCAGCGACCCGGCGCAACTGCCGCGTCACCCGTCGCAGCTGTATCAGTTCGCACTGGAAGGCGTGGCGCTGTTCCTGATCCTCTGGTTGTTCTCGCGTAAACCGCGACCAACCATGGCGGTCTCGGGCATGTTCGCACTGTTCTATGGCATCTTCCGTTTCATCGTCGAATTCGTCCGCGTGCCGGACGCGCAACTGGGCTATCTGGCCTGGAACTGGCTGACCATGGGTCAGGTGCTCTGCGTACCGATGATCATCGGCGGGCTGTTCCTGATCTGGCTGGCCTACCACCGCGCCCCGGCGGCGCCGGTTGCACCGACAGCTTAAATATTCGAACCCCGGCGACGTTTGCCGGGGCTCAAGGACACAGGTAACTCATGAAGCAATATCTCGATCTGGTGTCGCACGTCATCAACAACGGCACCAAACAGGCCAACCGTACCGGCGTGAACACCATCAGCTTTCCGGGCGCCATGCTGCGCTTCGATCTGCAGGAAGGTTTCCCGGCGATCACCACCCGCAAGATGGCCTTCAAATCGGCCATCGGCGAGATGTGCGGCTTTCTGCGTGGCGTGAACAACGCCGCCGAATTCCGTGCGCTGGGCTGCAAGGTCTGGGATCAGAACGCCAACGAAAACGCTCAGTGGCTGGCCAACCCGTTCCGCCAGGGCGAAGACGACCTCGGCGAAATCTACGGCGTGCAATGGCGCAAATGGCCGGCGTACAAGCAGATCCCGCTGAGCAACACGGCGGCCATCGAGCAAACCCTGAGCAACGGCTACAAGCAGATTGCCCAGGGCGAAGAAGACGGCCAGGCCTATGTGGTGCTTTACAAAGCCATCGATCAGGTGCGCCAGTGCGTCGACACGATCATCAAGGACCCGGGCAGCCGGCGCATCCTGTTCCACGGCTGGAACTGCGCCCAGCTCGATGAAATGGCCTTGCCGCCGTGCCATCTGCTGTACCAGTTCCACCCGAATGTCGAGACCAAGGAAATTTCTCTGACCCTCTACATCCGCTCCAACGACCTGGGCCTGGGCACACCGTTCAACCTCACCGAAGGCGCCGCGCTGCTGAGCCTGATCGGTCGCCTGACCGGCTACACGCCGCGCTGGTTCACCTATTTCATCGGTGACGCCCACGTCTACGAAAACCACCTGGACATGCTCAACGAACAGCTCAAGCGCGAGCCGTTCGCCATGCCGAAACTGAAGATTTCGGACCGCGTGCCTGAGTTTGCCAAGACCGGTGTTTATCAGCCGGAGTGGCTGGAGCTGGTAGAGCCGAGCGACTTCTCGCTGGAAGGCTACGAGCACCATGCGCCGATGACCGCGCCGATGGCGGTCTGACAGCCTGCCATTAAACCTGTGGGAGCTGGCTTGCCAGCGATGACGGCAGCACATCCAACATTGATGTGTCTGTAAAACCGCTATCGCTGGCAAGCCAGCTCCCACAATGTTTTGTGGTTTTGTCAGTGGCCGTGGCTGCGGCCCACATGTGAATGCTCAACCTCCGCCGCCACAACCCCGCCACTCACCTCCAGCCGCTGCAGGATCCCGCACTGATCCGCCTCCGGCCCTTCGCCACAGCGCTGGCGCAGGTCGAGCAGTTGCGTCTGCAATGCCAGTAACCCGTCGATCCGCGCCTTGACGTGCTGGATGTGCTCGTCGATCAGCGCATTCACGCTTTCGCACTGATCCTGCGGGCTGTCGCGCAAGGCGAGCAGGCTGCGGATTTCTTCGAGGGTCATGTCGAGGGTGCGGCAGTTGCGGATGAAGGTCAGGCGCTCGGCGTGGGCCTGGGTGTAGACGCGGTAGTTGCCGTCGCTGCGGGCCGGTTCCGGCAGCAGGTTTTCACGCTCGTAGTAGCGGATGGTTTCCACGGCGCAATCGGTCTGTTTCGCCAGTTCTCCGATCTTCATGACGGTAATCTCCAAAAGGGTGCTTGACCCTATAGTGGCTACAGGGTCTTTACTTGGCAACAGGCACCTTCATGGACGCGACCAATGAGCGATTCCCTGCACACCCACAAGCCCGGCGACGGGCACGATCACAGTCACAAACTGCAGCCTGTGCATAAACATGCCCACGGCGGCGATTCCTGCTGCGGGTCGAAAACCGTTACGCCTGCGCCGGCTCATTCGAGTGAAGACTCGTGCTGTTCGTCGAAAGTCGCCGCACCTTCGCTTGTTCAACTGAGCGAGGCAAAAAGCGCCGACGCCCGGCTGAGCAGCTTCCGCATCGAGGCGATGGACTGCCCGACCGAACAGACCCTGATCCAGAACAAGCTCGGCAAACTGGCCGGGATCCAGCAACTGGAATTCAACCTGATCAACCGCGTGCTCGGCGTGACCCACAATCTGCCGGACACCGCGCCGATCATCGATGCGATCAAATCCCTCGGCATGCAGGCCGAGCCGCTGGAGGCGGGCGTCGAAGCGCCAACGCCAGCGCCGGTGAAGAAACACTGGTGGCCACTGGCGCTGTCCGGCGTCGGCGCACTGGCCGCTGAAGTGATCCACTTCACCAACGCCGCCCCGACTTGGGTCGTAGCGATCATCGCGCTGATCTCGATCCTCAGCGGCGGCCTCACCACCTACAAGAAGGGCTGGATCGCCCTGAAGAACCGCAACCTCAACATCAACGCCCTGATGAGCATCGCCGTGACCGGCGCCGTGTTGATCGGCCAATGGCCGGAAGCGGCGATGGTGATGTTCCTGTTCACCGTGGCCGAGCTGATCGAAGCGCGCTCGCTGGATCGTGCGCGCAACGCCATCAGCGGCCTGATGCAGATGACGCCGGAGCAAGCCACTGTGTTGCAGGCGGACGGCAACTGGGTCGAACTGGACGTCAAAAGCATTGATCTCGGCGCCCGCGTGCGGGTGAAACCCGGCGAGCGCATCGCGCTGGACGGCGAAGTCGTGAGTGGCAGTTCGACCATCGATCAGGCGCCGATCACCGGTGAAAGCCTGCCGGTGGAGAAAACCGTCGGCGACAAAGTCTTTGCGGGCACCATCAACCAGGCCGGTTCGCTGGAATACGCAGTGACAGCCGCAGCCAACAATTCCACTCTGGCGCGGATCATCCACGCCGTGGAACAGGCGCAAGGCGCGCGGGCGCCGACCCAGCGCTTCGTCGATCAATTCTCGAAAATCTACACACCGGTGGTCTTTGTCCTGGCGCTGGCCGTGGCGATCATCCCGCCGCTGTTCATGGGCGCCGCGTGGTTCGACTGGATCTACCGCGCGCTGGTGCTGCTGGTCGTCGCGTGCCCGTGCGCATTGGTGATTTCCACCCCGGTGACCATCGTCAGTGGCCTCGCCGCAGCGGCGCGCAAAGGCATTCTGGTCAAGGGCGGCGTGTACCTGGAGGGCGGTTTCAAACTCGACTATCTGGCCCTCGACAAGACCGGCACCCTCACCCACGGCAAACCGGTGCAGACCGATTTCCTGTCCCTCGACCCGACTGCCGACGCCACGGCCCCGGCGATTGCCGCCGCGCTGGCCGGGCGCTCCGATCACCCGGTATCGCTGGCCATCGCCAACGCGGCTGTGGATAAAGGTCTCGCGACTCTGCTTGTGGATAACTTCGAAGCGCTGGCTGGCCGTGGGGTAAAAGGCGAGGTCAATGGTCAGGTCTACCACTTGGGCAACCACCGATTGGTTGAAGAACTGGGGCTGTGCTCGCCGCAACTGGAAGAAAAACTGTTCGCGCTGGAGAAACAGGGCAAGTCCGTGGTGCTGCTGCTCGACCGCTCCGGCCCGCTGGCATTGTTCGCCGTGGCCGACACGGTCAAGGAAACCAGCCGCGAAGCGATTCGCCAACTGCACGAACTGGGCGTGAAAACCCTGATGCTCACCGGCGACAACGTCCACACCGCCCAGGCGATCGCGGCGCAGGTCGGGATCGATCAGGCCAAGGGCGACTTGCTGCCCACCGATAAACTGCAAGCCATCGAAGACCTGTACGCGCAGGGCCATCGGGTCGGCATGGTCGGCGACGGTATCAACGACGCGCCTGCACTGGCGCGGGCGGAGATCGGTTTTGCGATGGCGGCGGCAGGCACCGACACGGCGATCGAAACCGCCGATGTCGCCCTGATGGACGATGATCTGCGCAAGATTCCGGCGTTCATCAGCCTGTCGCGCCATACCGCCGCTATCCTCAAACAGAACATCGCGCTGGCGCTGGTGATCAAAGCGATCTTTCTTGGGGTAACCTTCGCCGGGCTCGCCACCATGTGGATGGCGGTGTTTGCCGACATGGGCGTGAGCCTGCTGGTGGTGTTCAACGGTTTGCGCCTGCTGCGCAAATAGAGGAAGAGGGACGGTTGTGCTGAGTGCCGAGCTGAAAGCGTTTTACATGGTGGCCCGTTTGGGCAGCATCACGCTGGCGGCGAAAAAGCTCGGCCTCAGTCAACCGACCGTGACCACCCAGATCCGCAATCTGGAAAGCCAGTACTCGGTTGAGCTGTTCTACCGTGGCGGCCGGCGTCTGAGCGTCAGCGACGAAGGCGCGCGGCTGTTGCCGATGGTCAAGGCGCTGTTGCAGCAGGAAGCCGATATCGAATTCTTCCTGCGCAACAGCGGCCAGGTCCAGGGCACGCTGCGCATTGCCGCCACCGCGCCGTATTACATCCTCGACCTGGTGAAGACTTTCCGCGAGCGCCTGCCGCAGGTGGAGGTGTCGGTGGAAATCGGCAACTCGCAGCAGGTGCTCGAAGCGCTGGAGGATTACCGGGTGGATGTCGCGGCGTCGTCGCAGTTGCTCGACGATGCACGGCTGATACGCCGGGTGCTCGGCAGCGACCCGCTGGTGCTGGCGGTGCATCGCAATCATCCGCTGGCGGCGCACGAGCATGTGACGCTGAGCGCGCTGGCCGGGCATACCTTGCTGATGCGCGAATCCGGCTCGACCACCCGTCGCCTGACCGAAGAGTTGCTGGCCAGCGCCGGCGTCAGTTTTGGCCCGTTGCTGGAGATCGGCAGCCGCGAATCGATCCGCGAAGCGGTGCTGCGCAACATCGGCATCAGCATCATCGCCCGCCAGGAAGTGCCGCACGATCCGCAGTTAAGGGTGCTGACCCTCGAAAATGCGCCGCAGATTCCCGAATACCTTTACTGCCTCAAGGAACGCAAGAACGCTCGCTTGCCGGCCGCGTTTCTCGGCCTGGCGCAGGAAATGTCCCCGGCTTGATCGTAATGATCGTTCCCACGCTCTGCGTGGGAATGCCTCATTGGACGCTCTGCGTCCGCTCTTGGGACGCGGAGCGTCCCGGGCTGCATTCCCACGCAGAGCGTGGGAACGATCCGCGATCCGCGGTGAACCAAAATCCCTGAATACCACTATCGGTCGATTTTGCCTTGTTGCCATATGACCGACGCATTACAACTCTAGGATTCGTCTCATCTGCTTGATGAGGCCTGTCCATGAACCCTGCAATCGCAACTGCCCTGACCAATCCCGGCGCACCGATGAAAGTGCGCGGCGTGCAGAAGCGTTTCGGCGCTTTCACGGCGCTGGATAACGTCTCCCTCGATGTCGCGGCCGGTGAGCTGGTGTGCCTGCTCGGCCCGTCGGGCTGTGGCAAGACCACGTTGTTGCGTTGTATCGCCGGTCTGGAGAAACAGGACAGCGGCGAGTTGTACCTCGGCGAGCGCGACGTTTCCCACCTCGCGCCCCAGGCTCGGGATTACGGCATCCTGTTCCAGTCCTACGCGTTGTTCCCCAATCTGACCGTCGAAGCGAACATTGCCTACGGCCTCGCCGGCAGCGGTCGCGATGAAGTGCGCCGTCGCGTCGGTCAGATGCTGGAACTGGTCGGCCTCACCGGCAGTGAGAAAAAGTACCCCGGCCAGTTGTCCGGCGGCCAGCAGCAACGGGTGGCGTTGGCCCGCGCCCTGGCCCCCGCACCGTCGCTGTTGTTGCTCGACGAACCGATGTCGGCCCTCGACGCCCGGGTGCGCGAGCATCTGTGCACCGAGCTGCGCCAACTGCAACGCAACCTTGGCATCACCACTCTGATGGTCACCCACAATCAGGACGAAGCGATGCTGATGGCCGACCGCATCGCCGTGATGAACAACGGCAAGGTCGAGCAGTACGCCACCCCGCAGGAAATCTACAACCGCCCGGCCACGCCGTTCGTGGCCGAGTTTGTCGGCCAGGGCAACTGGCTGCCGTTCCAGCGCAGCAGCGACAGCCACGCCAAGGTCGGCGGGATGAACCTGCGCCTGGCCGACGGCAGCGTCCACAGCCCATCGGGCCGGCTGTTCTGCCGTCCGGAAGCGATCAACGTCAATCCGCTGGTGCACGAGGAAAACCTGTTCCCGGCCAAAGTCCGTGAGATCACCTTCCTCGGCAACCGCTGCCGCATGAGCTTCGAGCTCGATCAGTTACCCGGTCACGCCTTGCTCGCCGAACTGGCACCGGAAGCCATGCCGCGCCTCGGCGCCCAGCAGATCATGGTTGCCTTGCCGCCACGCAGCCTGCAGGTGTTTGCCTGATGAACAGCAACCTCGCACTGCCGCTATCGCAAAAGCAGGCGCGGCAGATGTCCGGGGCCGAGGTCGGCGACCGGATCTTCGTCCTCGGCGGCAAACTCCTGCTGCTGGTGCTGCTCGGTGTGGCGGTGCTGTTGCCATTGCTGGCGATCTTCTGGCGCGGCTTCAGCAGCGAAGCCGGGCAGGGCGGTGGCTGGCTCGCCGCCAAGGAGCTGGTGAGCAGCGACAATTTCCACTGGTTGCTCGGTAACAGCCTGAAAGTTTCCCTCAGCGTCGCGGCCATCGTCGTACCGCTGGCTTACCTGTTTGCCTACGCGTTGCAACGCACGTTGATTCCGGCAAAAGGCATCTGGCGCGGGATCTCCCTGCTGCCGCTGATGGCGCCGTCGATGCTGCCGGGGATTGCGCTGGTTTACCTGTTCGGCAATCAGGGCCTGTTGCGCGGGCTGCTGTCGGACAACATCTACGGTTTCTGGGGGATTGTTCTGGGCGAGGTGATCTACACCTTCCCACACGCCTTGATGATTTTGCTGTCAGCCCTGTCGCTGGCGGATGCGCGATTGTTCGACGCTGCGTCGAGCATGGGCGCCAGTCCGGCGAAAGCCTTCCGCAGCATCACCTGGCCCGCGACCCGTCAGGCTGTGTTCGCCGCGTTCTGTCTGGTGTTCACCCTGACCATCACCGACTTCGGTGTGCCGGTGGTGGTCGGTGGCGACTATCAGGTGCTGGCGCTGGAAGCCTACAAAGCGGTGGTCGGCCAGCAGCAATTCGGGCGCGGCGCGCTGATTGGCATGGTTCTGTTGCTGCCGGCACTGTTCAGCTTCGGCGTCGATGCCTGGCTGCGTCGGCGTCACGGTGATTCCATGAGCGGCCGCGCCCAGGTGTTCAAACCGGCACCGTCGAAGAAGCGCGATGCCTTTTATCTCAGCGTGGTCCTGCTGATCAGCGCCGCGTTGCTGCTGGTGTTCGGCATGGCGGTGTTCTCGTCGCTGGTGAAGTTCTGGCCGTACAACCTGTCGCTGTCGCTCAACCACTATCAGTTCAACGAGACCGCTGGCGGTGGCTGGCTGGCCTACGGCAACAGTTTGAAGATGGCGCTGGGCACGGCGTTGATCGGCAGCATGCTGATCTTCACCGGCGCCTATCTGATGGAAAAGACCCGCAACCAGCGCGGACTCAATCTGACACTGCGCATGCTCAGTTTCGTACCGATGGCGGTGCCGGGGCTGGTGCTCGGTCTGGGTTACGTCTTCTTTTTCAACCTGACCGGCAACCCGCTGCACGTGTTGTACGGAACCATGACCCTGCTGATCGTCTGCACCATTGCTCACTATTTGACCACTGCGCAGATGACTGCCACCACCGCGCTGCGTCAGCTCGACGCCGAATTCGAAGCCGCCGCGCTGTCGCTCAAGGCGCCGCTGTACCGGCATTACCTGCGGGTCACCGTGCCGATCTGCCTGCCGGCGCTGCTGGACATCGTGCGCTATCTGTTCGTCTCGGCCATGACCACCGTGTCCGCCGCTATTTTCCTCTACAGCCCCGACACCATCCTTGCGGCGGTGGCGGTGTTGAACATGGATGACGCCGGCAACGTCGGCGGCGCGGCGGCGATGTCGACCCTGATTCTGTTCACCTCGGCGGGCGTGTCCTTGCTGCTGGCGTGGGCTTCGCGCGGCTTGCTGCGCCGTTCCCAGGCCTGGCGGCAAACGGCGCCGGGCCACTGATTCCATCCCGTTCAACTCCCCCTCAACTCAAAAGACAGGAAAACGATCATGTTCAAGCCTATGGCCCTGGCCGCTGCTGTGCTCGCGACTTTCAGCCTGAATGCCTTCGCGGCAAAAACCGAGTTGACGGTGTACACCGCCCTCGAAGCCGAGCAGTTGAAGTCCTACAAAGAGGCCTTCGAAAAGGCCAACCCGGACGTCGAGATCAAGTGGGTGCGCGATTCCACCGGGATCATCACCGCCAAACTGCTGGCCGAAAAGGATCGCCCGCAGGCTGACGCGGTCTGGGGCCTAGCGGCGTCGAGCCTGGCGATTCTCGATCAACAGGGCATGCTGCAAAGCTATGCACCGAAGGATCTGGGCAAGATCGGCGCGAACTACCGCGACGCCGCCAACCCGCCAGCCTGGGTCGGCATGGACGTCTGGGCCGCGACGATTTGCTTCAACACCGTCGAAGCCGAAAAGCAGGGCCTGACCAAACCGGTGAGCTGGCAGGACCTGACCAAGCCTGAGTACAAAGGCAAGATCGTGATGCCGAACCCGGCTTCGTCCGGCACCGGTTTCCTCGACGTCAGCGCCTGGCTGCAAACCTTCGGCGAGAAACAGGGCTGGGCCTACATGGACGGCCTGCACCAGAACATCGGCCAGTACGTTCACTCCGGTTCCAAGCCTTGCAAACTGGCGGCGGCGGGCGAATTCCCGATCGGCATTTCCTTCGAATACCCGGCCGTTCAGCTCAAGCGCCAGGGTGCACCGCTGGACATCATCCTGCCGAAGGAAGGCTTGGGCTGGGAAATCGAAGCGACTGCCGTGATCAAAGGCACGCCGCATGAAGAAGCCGCGAAGAAACTGGCCGACTTCTCCGCCAGCGCCCCGGCGATGGATCTGTACAAGGAAAACTTCGCCGTCCTCGCCCAGCCGGGCATCGCCAAGCCGCAGACCGAGCTGCCGGCCGACTACGAGCAACGCCTGATCAAGAACGACTTCGCTTGGGCCTCGAAGAACCGCGACGAGATCCTGACCGAATGGCGCAAGCGCTATGACGGCAAGTCCGAGAAAGTCGCTGCCAAGTAAGGTCTTCATCGACTGACAGGGCCTCTTCGCGAGCAAGCCCGCTCCCACACTGGATCGCATTCACAACGTAAATCCCTGTGGGAGCGGGCTTGCTCGCGAAGGCGGTCTCCCATTAAGGGAAAATCTCCATGACACAACACAAAGACTTGCTGATCGTCGGCGCCGGCATCCTGGGCCTGTCCCACGCCTATGCCGCCGCCCGGCGCGGTCTCAAGGTCACGGTTTTCGAACGCACCGCCACGCCACTCGGCGCGTCGGTACGCAACTTCGGCCAGGCACTGGTCACCGGTCAGCCACCGGGTCCGATGCTTGAACTGGCCAAGGCCAGCCGCGACATCTGGGGCCAGTGGGCGCAGCTCGCCGGCCTGCAACTCAAGCGCAACGGCTCGTACCTGTTCGCCCGCACCGAGGCCGAAGAGCACTTGCTCGAAGCCTTCTGCGCAGGGCGCGCCGTGGAGCACGACTACCGCGTCGAACTGCTGCGCGGTGCCGCGCTGCGCGATCTGTACGGCGGCCAGTTCAGCCATCACCGCGCCGCGCTGCACGGGATGGACGATCAACAGCTGTATTCCCGGGAAGCGATTCCGGCGCTGATTGAATACCTGCGTCGCGAACTCGACGTCGAGTTTCACTTCTCGACGCTGGTGCGCGACGTCGAGCCTGGGCGCCTGCAAAGTACTGCCGGCACATTCTCCGCCAAGCAGATCATCGTCTGTTCCGGTCACGATTATCAGACCCTGCTGGCCGAGCCGATTGCTGCCCTCGACCCGCAAATCTGCCGCCTGCAAATGCTCCGCGCCCGGCCGCAGATCGACCTGAACTTGCAACACGCCTTGCTCACCGGTCTCAGCTGCGTGCACTACGGCGCCTTCGCTGACTTGCCGGAAGCGGCCGCAGTGCAGGCGCAAATCCTGCGCGAGCAACCGCACTTGCAGGAAAACGGCATTCACCTGCTGATCAGCCCGACGCCGTATGGCGAACTGATCATTGGCGACTCGCACCATTACGGCAGCGATCCATCGCCGTTCAACGCCGAGCAGGTCGATGACTGGATGCTCGAACTGGCCGAGCACACCCTCGGTTGCAAGGTGCAAGTGGTCGAGCGCTGGCAGGGTGTCTATGGTTCCCGGGGGCCGGGGCCGTTTTCGTTTCTGCGTCCGGCGCCGGGGCTGAGTGTGGCGTTGATGCACAGCGGCGTCGGCATGAGCGTCGGCCCGGCCATGGCCGAGCGCAATGTTGCACAGCTTTTTGGAGAGCACTGATGTTGAGTCATGAGCAAGTCATCGACCGGGTGTTCGGCCTCTATGAGCGCTTCGGCGCCAGCGACTACATTGGCGAACCGGTGTCGCAGATCGAGCACATGTCCCAGGCAGCACAACTGGCCATCGCCGAAGGCTTTGACGACGAAGTGGTGCTCGCCGCGTTCTTCCACGACATCGGCCACTTGTGTGCCGAAGGCGCGGAAAACATGGGCGGTTACGGCGTGGTCAGCCACGAACGCCTCGGCGCGGACTATTTGCGTGAGGCCGGATTCAGTGAACGCATGGCGCGGCTGGTGGAGTATCACGTCCAGGCCAAGCGTTATCTGACGCTCCGGGAGCCAGGCTATTTCGCACGGTTGAGCGAAGCCAGCCGCCGCACCCTGGACTATCAGGGCGGAGTGATGACCGAGGCCGAGGCCGAGGCGTTCGAGCAGGATCCGTTGTGCGCCGTCAGTCTGCGGATGCGCCAGTGGGATGAGCTGGCGAAGGAAATGGCCGTGCCGGTGATGGATCTTGCGGAGCTGAAGCACAAGGCCTTCACCGTGCTGTCCGGCGAGACGCGCTGAACCTTCTTACGCCAAACCGGGAAACGGTGCATGGCAGGTATTGCCCCTTCGGCCCAGACTGGTTTTTTTGCCGAAGGAGCGCACGGATGCGTTTTTTGAAAGTGATTGCCCGGGATCGATCCGGCAGCGGCGCAGGGGACACTGTCCAGCTGCGCTTTCATGACAGCGAACAGGATTGGCGTGAAGCGTCGGCTCGTGAAGTGGCGCAACTGCGCAGCTTCTCCCGAACTTATCTGAAATGTGCCTGGTTCAACGCGGCCGATGAGGACACGCGACATCTGCGGATCTTTGCTTTGAACCCCGGCCGCGATGGAACGCCGGAATCAGTGAGGCTGCACTTTCACCAAGGCGAAACCATCGCTTACAAGGCCGCCGTCCACGACCTGGATAACGATGGCGGTTTCGAGGTTGTGCTGTGCTCGGACGTCGACAACGACGGGCGGGCCAATCGCACCGATCGCAGCCGGGTGACGGCGCTGGTCAAACCGTTCCTCAAGCTCGGCTGGTTCTAGAGTTCGAGCACTTTGCTCACCAGCTCATCGATCTGTTCCTGACGCTGGGCCTGATTCAGCTTCGAATGCGGATTGAGCGACGACCACTGCGGGTGGGCCCGGGCGATGTTCAGCGCCTCCGGCAGCTTGCCCTCGCGCCAGGTCTTGTCTTGCGGCGTCGCCACCTGAATGCTGTCCAGCGCCGCATGGCCTCGGGCGTTCAGCGCTTGCAGCAGTTGCCGTTGACGCAGGGCCAGCAGGCGCAACACGTTGTCGTCGACCGTCAGTTCCCGCTGCCCTTTGATCTTGCCCAGCAGGCGATTGCCATAGCTGCGGGCGGTTTGCAGGGCGCCGCCGGCAATGGCACCGGCCAGAGCGGCGGCGCCGAGGGTGATGCCGCCGACCAGCAAGTCCACACCCGCACCGGCTGCGGCACCGGCGGCAATCCCGCCGCCGACCCGCACGCCAAGCTGCTTGAGGGTTTCCGGGTTGAACAGGTCATCGCCCCAGCGCCCGTCGAGCAGCGGCAGATCGCTGGCGGCGGCGTCCTGCGGGCGGAAGGCGTAGAGCTTGAGCAGCGCTTCGACGCAGCGTTGTTCGCGCTGGCGCACGGCTTTGCGCAGTTCACTGATGGCCTGTTGTTCCTGTTCGGCGTTGCTCGCCACACTGCGTCGGCACGCAGCGCAGTCGATCAACAGTTCGGCGATCAAGCGCGCGGCGCTTTGCTCGCGGGCGAGGCGCTGGGCCTGTTGATCGGCGATCAGCCGTTCAAGTTGTGGGCGGGCGTTTTCCAGCAACAGTGCGAGGCTTTCATACAGCCGCCGCTCGCCATCTTCGGGCGGGGCGACGCTGTCGAAACGCACCAGCGCATGCAGGCCAAGACGCGCCAGTGCTTCACGCCAGTCCGGCTCGCGGTGGTTGGCGCTGCTGACGAAATTCAGCACCGGCAGCAACGGTTTGCCGCAACTGGCCAGCACTTCCAGTTCGTCGCGGTACTTGGCCAGCACCGGTTCGCGTGCATCGATCACATACAGGCCGGCGTCGGAATCAAGCAGTTGCCGCAGTACCTTGGCTTCCTGTTCGAAACGCTGGCGCGCCTCGCTGCCGTCGAGAAACCGCGCCAGCCGTGCCGGGCCGTCGAGGCGTTCGCCGGGGCGTTCCAGACGCTCGAGAAAATCCAGCAGGGCGATGGCATCTTCCAGACCGGGTGTGTCGTAGAGGTCGAGCGACGGCTCGCCATCCACCGACAACCGCGCGCCTTCGACATGCCGCGTGGTGCTCGGGCGATGAGAGACTTCGCCGAAGCCGACGTCGCGGGTCAGGGTGCGCAGCAGCGAAGTCTTGCCGACGTTGGTGTGGCCGACCACCGCCAGTTTCAGCGGCGCTTTCCAGGCATCAGTCATGTCCGTGCTCCAGCCAGTTCAACGGGGCGCAATCGGCGAACGGCAGTTCCAGCTGTTGCAATGCCACGTGCCAGTCACCGAGGCGTTCGGCGTCCAGCGCCTGTCCTTGTGGCGCCTGCAACAGCCAGACACGGGTTGCGGCGGCGTTGCGCGCCAGCTCGGCAATCAGCGCCAGGCTGCCGCGATCCGGCGAACGCCGTGGGTCGCAGGCAATCGCCAGGCGCGCCGGCGGGAAGCGGCTGAGCTGTTCGAGCAGTTTGTTGCGCGATTCCCGACTGTCGAGGATGCCGGCGTTGCTGACGTTTTTCGGCAGCGTCGGCGGCCATGAGTGTTGGTCATCGAGTTCGATTGCCACGAGCAGCGCGCCGTCGCTGGCGTGTTCGCCCACGGTGCTTTCGACGCGGTGCAATTGCGCAGGCTCCGGGTCGGTGATGCCGAGGCGTTCGCTGGTCGGCATCAGGCGTTCGCGCAGTTGGGCGTAGCCGGGCAGGTTCAGGTCCAGACGCAACGCCGCTTTGCCGCTGTTCCAGCGCCAGAAGCAAAACAGCGCCAACAGCAGACGCGGCAGCACGCCGTACACCACCAGCACGCCGACCAGCCAGGTCGCCCAGGCCTGACGGGCGCTTTCGATGTTCAGCGCGGCGTCACCGCTGGCGCGGATCATGTCCACGGTCGGCACGTTGAAGCCCAGCAGCGCCGGCAAGGCGCCGAGGGCCTGGGTCATGTTGATGAACGTGTCGGCGCTGAGAATCGTGGTTTCCCAGACGAAACCGTAGCGCCGGGTCGCCATCAGGGTCAGCAACAAAACCAGCGCGCTGAACATCGCCAGCAACCACAGGCCATTGACCAGCGTACCGAGTGCCCAGCGATTGAGCTTCTTGCGTTGCAGCATCAGCAGCAGGGCCGGTGCGAGTTGCGCAGCCTTGGCGTCGCGGGCGAGTTTTTCACTGAGCCACAGCCACAAGCGGCCGAGGGTGGCGCCATGTTCGCCAGCGAAGATCAGCCCCAGCGCCCAGCTCAGCAGCAGAATCAGGTTCAGCCCGAGCAGACTGCCCAGGGCCCAGAACACATTGACCGGCGTCTGGCCCAGTGCGGCGAAGGCCAGACCGGCAC
Organism: Pseudomonas sp. B40(2017); assembly: GCF_002112855.1. NCBI lineage: Bacteria > Pseudomonadati > Pseudomonadota > Gammaproteobacteria > Pseudomonadales > Pseudomonadaceae > Pseudomonas > Pseudomonas sp. B40(2017). Next base: position 288,248 of record NZ_NEIT01000002.1, on the reverse strand, counting down.
CGCTCAGTACCGCGAAGATCGCCAGCAACACCAGCGCGAGGCGTGCGCCTTGCAACCAGTGCTTGAGCGCGGCGGTCAGGCCGTCGCGCTCGGCCAGCCACAGGGCGCGGCGCTGAATGCGTCCCGGCAGATCGCCACCGGCCGCGCGGGCCAGGCGATTGGCTTCCAGATCGTCCAGCGGGCCTGCGTGTTCTTCGCGCAGGCGCACGGTTTCGGTGAGCCAGAGGTTTTGCAGTGAAGTCTGTTCAGTCACGCGGCATCCCGTTGCTTGATTGAGCCGTGAGCATAACCGCTGTGGCGCTTATCGGGGTAAGGGCGGCTCTGGTATCCTCGCCGGCATGACTAAATCACTCCCCCTCAGCCTGATCGCAGCCCTCGGTGAAAACCGTGTGATCGGCGTCGACAACAGCATGCCCTGGCACCTGCCGGGGGACTTCAAATACTTCAAGGCCACGACGCTCGGCAAGCCGATCATCATGGGCCGCAAGACCTGGGACTCGCTGGGTCGCCCGTTGCCGGGGCGTTTGAACATCGTGGTCAGCCGTCAGCAGGATCTTGTGCTGGAAGGTGCGGAAGTCTATCCGTCGCTGGAAGCGGCCGTGGTTCGCGCCGAAGCGTGGGCGAAAGAGCAGGGCGTCGACGAATTGATGCTGATTGGCGGGGCGCAATTGTATGCGCAGGGGCTGGCGCAGGCAGATCGTCTGTATCTGACTCGCGTGGCACTGAGCCCGGAAGGCGATGCGTGGTTTCCGGAGTTCGATCTGAACCAGTGGAAACTGGTGTCGAACGTGCCGAATCCGGCTGAAGGCGACAAACCGGCTTACAACTTCGAAGTCTGGGAAAAAGCCTAAGAGCCTCGCTGGCAGGCCAGCTCCCACATTGGAATGCATATCCCTGTGGGAGCGGGCCTGCTCGCGATAGCGGTCTGTCAGACGCTACTCAAGCCTGAGCCAGTTCCGCATGCTCATCGGCATCCAGCAGGGCCTTGTCGGTCTGCTGCATCACCTGGCTGGTAATCGCACCGGCCGTGATCGAACCACTCACGTTCAGCGCCGTGCGACCCATGTCGATCAGCGGCTCGACCGAAATCAGCAACGCCACCAGCGAAACCGGCAAGCCCATGGCCGGCAGCACGATCAGCGCGGCGAAGGTCGCACCGCCACCCACGCCCGCCACACCGGCCGAACTCAAGGTCACGATCGCCACCAGCGTCGCAATCCACAGCGGATCCAGCGGGTTGATGCCGACGGTTGGCGCAACCATCACCGCCAGCATCGCCGGGTACAGACCGGCGCAGCCGTTCTGGCCGATGGTCGCGCCGAACGATGCGGCGAAGCTTGCCACCGATTGCGGAATGCCCAGACGACGGGTCTGCGCTTCGATGCTCAGCGGGATGCTCGCGGCGCTGGAGCGGCTGGTGAACGCGAAGGTCAGCACCGGCCAGATCTTGCGGAAGAAACGCAGCGGGTTGATCCCGGCCGCCGACACCAGCAAGCCATGCACCACAAACATCAGGCCCAGGCCGAGGTACGACACCACGACGAAGCTGCCGAGCTTGATGATGTCCTGCAGGTTGGAACCGGCGACCACTTTGGTCATCAACGCCAGCACGCCGTAAGGGGTCAGCTTCATCACCAGACGCACCAGACGCATCACCCAGGCTTGCAGGGTGTCGATGGCGTTGATCACTTTCTGACCTTTCTCGACGTCATCCTTGAGCAGTTGCAGCGCGGCAACCCCCAGGAACGCGGCGAAGATCACCACGCTGATGATCGACGTCGGCTTGGCCCGCGCCAGGTCGGCGAACGGGTTCTGCGGGATGAACGACAGCAGCAGTTGCGGCACATTCAGGTCGGCGACCTTGCCGGCGTAGTCGGTCTGAATGGTTTGCAGACGGGCCATTTCCTGGGTGCCGGCGACCAGGCCTTCGGCGGTCAGGCCGAACAGGTTGGTCAGGCCGATGCCGATCAGCGCCGCAATCGCGGTGGTGAACAGCAGCGTGCCGATGGTCAGGAAGCTGATCTTGCCCAGCGAAGAAGCGTTGTGCAGACGGGCCACGGCGCTGAGGATCGAGGCGAATACCAGCGGGATCACGATCATTTGCAGCAGTTGCACATAACCGTTGCCGACCAGATCGAACCAGCCGATCGAGGCTTTCAGCACTGGGTTGCCGGCGCCGTAAATCGTGTGCAGCGCGACGCCGAATGCCACGCCCAGCACCAGCGCGAGCAGGACTTTTTTTGCCAGGCTCCACGTGGTGTGACGGGTTTGCGCCAGACCAAAAAGCAGGGCGAGGAACACCAGCAGGTTGAGAATCAGGGGCAGATTCATGAGGACTCCAGAAAAGACTGTGCCAACAGCCTTCCGGGGCTGCTGCGAACCGGCAAGCCTAACAGCTTGATTTCCAATGATTTAATACCGAAATCAAAGGTTAACCGTCGTTTTTGGAATAAGCGGGTGTCGCTCTCGGGGATGCAGCTGGCGCGAAACGGACGTGGACGGTCGCTGACAGACGAGGACTGTCACACATATTTGTTAGCGTCGATTTCTTTGACCCAGGGAGAAAGCGCCAATGAAGTTCACACCGAAATTTCTGGCTGTCGCACTGACTGTGGGGATGGGCCTGGCCACTCAGGCATTCGCCACCGACCTGAAGCACTGGCCGGCGGATCAGGCCAAGGCATTGGACGCGATGATCGCCGCCAACGCCAACAAGGGTAACTACGCGGTGTTCGACATGGACAACACCAGTTACCGCTACGACCTCGAAGAGGCGTTGCTGCCGTTCATGGAAAACAAGGGCCTGATCACCCGCGACAAGCTCGACCCCTCCCTGAAACTGATGCCGTTCAAGGATACCGCCGACCACAAGGAAAGCCTGTTCAGCTACTACTACCGCCTCTGCGAAGTCGACGACATGGTCTGCTATCCATGGGTGGCTCAGGTGTTTTCTGGCTTCACCCTCAAGGAACTCAAGGGCTACGTCGATGAGCTGATGGCCTCGGGCAAACCGGTGCCGGCGACCTATTACGAAGGTGACGTGGTCAAGAATCTGGATGTGAATCCGCCGAAGATCTTCACTGGCCAGAAAGAGCTGTACAACAAACTGATGGAGAACGGCATCGAGGTCTACGTGATGACCGCCGCCTCCGAAGAACTGGTGCGCATGGTCGCGGCCGATCCGAAGTATGGCTACAACGTCAAACCGCAGAACGTGATCGGCGTGACCACCTTGCTGAAGAACCGCGACACCGGCGAGCTGACCACCGCGCGCAAGCAGATCACTGCCGGCAAATATGACGAGAAAGCCAACCTCGGCCTCGAACTGACTCCGTACCTGTGGACCCCGGCGACCTGGATGGCCGGCAAGCACGCGGCGATCCTGACCTACATCGACGAATGGAAAAAACCGGTACTGGTGGGTGGCGACACGCCGACCAGCGACGGCTACATGCTGTTCCACGATGTGGACGTGGCGAAGGGCGGCATTCACTTGTGGGTCAACCGCAAGGACAAATACATGACCCAGATTCAGGGCATGATGTCCAAGCACGCGGCGGCCCAGGCGAAAGAAGGCTTGCCGGTGACGGCGGACAAGAACTGGGTGATCGTCAAACCTGAAGAAATCCAGTAACTCACAAAGATCCAATGTGGGAGCGAGCCTGCTCGCGAATGCGTAGTGTCAGTCACCCTCTTTTTGCTGACATACCGCAATCGCGAGCAGGCTCGCTCCCACAGTTTTGATCTGCAGTGACATTGGGATTTCGGTCAGGCAAAAAAATGCCCCGCACTTGGCGGGGCATTTTTGTTTCTGCGATTTGACGCTTACAGCCCGTCGAGCATCGCCTTGTTGCGCACCGCACCCTTGTCGGCGCTGGTCGCCAGCAGGGCGTAGGCCTTGAGGGCAGTGGTCACTTTGCGTGGACGCTGTTCGACCGGTTTCCAGCCTTTCTTGTCCTGCTCGACACGGCGTGCCGCCAGTTCTTCGTCGCTGATCAACAGGTTGATCGAGCGGTTTGGAATGTCGATCAACACCTTGTCGCCGTCCTGCACCAGACCGATCGCGCCGCCGGCTGCAGCCTCTGGCGAAGCGTGGCCGATGGACAGACCGGAGGTGCCGCCGGAGAAACGGCCATCGGTCAGCAGGGCGCAGGCTTTGCCCAGGCCTTTGGATTTCAGGTACGAGGTCGGGTAAAGCATTTCCTGCATGCCCGGGCCGCCTTTCGGGCCTTCGTAGCGAATGATGACGATGTCGCCTTCCTTCACTTCGTCGGCGAGGATGCCGCGTACCGCGCTGTCCTGGCTTTCGAAGATCTTCGCGTTGCCCTCGAACACATGGATCGACTCGTCGACGCCGGCGGTTTTCACCACGCAGCCGTCCAGGGCGATGTTGCCGTACAGCACGGCCAGGCCACCTTCTTTCGAATAGGCGTGTTCGAAGCTGCGGATGCAGCCGTTCTCACGGTCGTCGTCCAGGGTTTCCCAGCGGGTTGACTGGCTGAACGCGGTTTGCGTCGGAATGCCCGCCGGGCCTGCCTTGAAGAAATGGTGCACGGCTTCATCGTCGGTCTGGGTGATGTCCCACTTGGCGATGGCTTCTTCCATGCTGCGGCTGTGCACGGTCGGCAGGTCGGTGTGCAGCAGGCCGCCACGGGCCAGCGAACCGAGGATGCTGAAGATGCCGCCGGCGCGGTGCACGTCTTCCATGTGGTACTTCTGGATGTTCGGCGCAACTTTGCACAGTTGCGGCACCTTGCGCGACAGACGATCGATGTCACGCAGGTCGAAGTCGATCTCGGCTTCCTGGGCAGCGGCCAGCAAATGCAGGATGGTGTTGGTCGAACCGCCCATGGCGATGTCGAGCATCATCGCGTTCTCGAACGCCTTGAAGTTGGCGATGTTGCGCGGCAGTACCGACTCGTCGTTCTCGCCGTAGTAGCGTTTGCACAGCTCGACGATGGTGCGGCCGGCCTGCAGGAACAGCTGTTCGCGATCGCTGTGGGTGGCCAGGGTCGAACCGTTGCCCGGGAGTGCGAGGCCCAGGGCTTCGGTCAGGCAGTTCATCGAGTTGGCGGTGAACATGCCGGAGCACGAACCGCAGGTCGGGCAGGCGCTGCGCTCGTACTCGGCAACCTTCTCGTCAGAAGCGCTGGAGTCGGCGGCGATTACCATGGCGTCGACGAGGTCGAGACCGTGGCTGGCCAGTTTGGTCTTGCCGGCTTCCATCGGGCCGCCGGAGACGAAGATCACAGGGATGTTCAGGCGCAGAGCGGCCATCAGCATGCCCGGGGTGATCTTGTCGCAGTTCGAGATGCAGACGATGGCGTCGGCGCAGTGGGCGTTGACCATGTACTCGACGGAGTCGGCGATGATCTCGCGGCTCGGCAGCGAATAGAGCATGCCGTCGTGGCCCATGGCGATGCCGTCGTCCACGGCGATGGTGTTGAATTCCTTTGCAACGCCGCCAGCGCGTTCGATCTCACGGGCAACCAGCTGGCCCAGGTCCTTCAGGTGAACGTGGCCCGGTACGAACTGGGTGAAGGAGTTGGCAATGGCGATGATCGGCTTCTTGAAGTCGTCATCTTTCATCCCGGTGGCGCGCCACAATGCGCGGGCGCCGGCCATGTTGCGGCCGTGGGTGGATGTTTTCGAGCGGTAATCTGGCATGGAGCACTCCGGGCGGCTAATCAGGTATCAAAGGGGAGTGAGCTTCTATTGACGTCTGGAACACTCAGAAATGGCCGTGTGTCCTGATGTTGCCGATGACGTTGCGGGATCGCCGCTGGTCTCAGCCTGAGCTCATAAACCCGCCGGGGATGAATGGCGATGAATCTCGCGATTCTACACCGCTGGCGTCAGGAGGGAATGGCGCAAAACGTTGTTCCAGTGCTGACGAAGCGTGCGGGATGACGACCGGCAGGGTTAATCGCTGTCCGGTTGCCCCACAAGATCGCTGCGCCGACTGATCCGCGCGTTCAATGCCAGTGCCACCCCACTGAGCATCACGAAGCTGTAGCCCAGCGTGGATTGCAGGTTGGCAGGGCTCAGACTGATCAGCGCACTGATCAGCCCGCCGCAAATGAAGATCAGCGTGCTGCCGGCGGATGCCGACGTGCCGGCATTTTCGGGAAACAGACTCATCGCCCGCGAGGTAGCTGCGGGCCGGGTGATGGTGGTGCCGGCGGTGCAGATCAGCATCGGGATCAATACCGTGGCCGGGGTCAGCGCGAAGTTCGATGACAGATAGAGCATGCTCAGGCCGGCGAACAGGATCAGGCTCAACCCGACGATAATCTGCTGGCCACCGTTGATCCGCCTGCTCAGCACGCTGGCCAGGATGCCCCCGACTATATACGCCGCGCCGTAGATCAGCAGGAACAGCGAGAAGTCATAAGCGGACAGTTGCAGGCGGTCCATGAAAATCAGCGGCGAAATCACGATGAAGGAAAAGTGACAGGCGAAGGCAAAGGCCGAAATCAGCCAGTAACCGACGAAGTCGAAATCTCCCAGTACCCGTCGGTAAGCCTTCAGAAAGTGGGTGGGTGTGCCCCGGGCTGCCGGCCGGCTGTTGTCCAGAAACCACCAGGCCTTTAGCAGCACGATGGCGGACAGCGCGGTAAACACCCAGAAGCTGCCGCGCCAGCCCAGCGTTGCCTGAAGAAAGGTACCGGCAAGAGGCGATACCGAGATGAAAATTCCGGTGGCGGTGACCATCAGGATCCGCAAGCGATTACGCTCCTCGCCTTCGAACAGGTCCTGCACCAGCGCTTGTGATAGCACGAAGCAACCGCAACCCAGCGCCTGCACCACCCGAAACATCAGGAACAGCGAATAGTCCGAGGTCATCACGCACCCCAAGGCGCCGATCATTGAAGCGCTCATGCCGGCGAGCAGCAGGCCTTTGCGTCCGATCACATCCGACAATGGACCGATCAACAGCTGGGCGAAGGCAATCCCGACAGCGAACAGGCTGATCGACAGGGCGATGTCCGCCGGGGTGCGGCGAAAGTGCTCCGCCAATGCCGGAAACGAAGGCAGCAGGACATCCAGTGGAAAGACGCCGAGCAACACCATTGCCAGCAAAAGACTGACAGCCCCGCGCCGCTGTCGTCGGGTCACCATAGATTGTCCTTCATCCATCGATCAGTCCTGCCCTGGCAAATAGTGTCCGGTTTTGAGGTTCGGCGAAAAAACCGGCTTTTTTCAATGCGCTCAATGTGGCGAGGCTGCCAGCTCGCGCTCGTTGCCGACTGGCTTGCGACGTTGTCATCGTGCCGAGAATGTCCCTCACCGTGGTGTTTGCAATGCCCGCGCCAACGAGGCTTTTCTGCAGCCAGTGCTCATCCACTTCGAAGAAGATTTGCAGAATGTCGAGCAAGGTCGTCGCGGCAAACGTTCGCTGTCGCGGATTCAAGTGCAGCCAGAGGTAGTGGAACACTTCGGTGAAATAGCGGCTGTGACGCGCTTCATCGGTGAGGTGATCGCGCAACATGTCGTTGACGCCGGACACCAGACTGTCGCGGCAGACATCCAGCAGTTCACGGGCAATGATGGTTTCCGAGACGAAACCCAGAAGAAAGCACGCCAGCGGCCGCTGCTCCTGACTGGTGCGAGCAATCAGCAGGTTCATCCGGGTGATTCGTCTGGGCATGACCGGGCGCCCGGTGATGGCGTAGAGGCTGGCGATCTGCTCCGCCACCTGACTGGAAAACAGGGCGTGATAGCCCTCGTCGGTGTAGAGCTGGAGCGCGGCGGTTTTCATCGGCGCCGGCACCGCGACCGGAAGCTCGCCATGCACGATGGTTTCGACGGCGCGATTGACGATCCGGTGTTCGAGCAACGTGGTGTAGTCGAGAAAATGCACCAGATGTCGGGCCGTGAGCCGATGCAGCATCGAACGGCCCGCTGCTTCAATAGACGGGTGGGCCAGATAGGGCAGGAACGCCGGCGGAAACCAGTGCCGGGTCTCCAGTTGTTCCTGCACGTTGTCCGGCAAGTGGTAATCGTGGGGGCTGGTGCGCACCGAGGCGCGGGTGTTCCAGTCGCTCAGGGTGAACTGAAAGACCGGCTTCGGGGCGAGGGCGCTCATGACTGTGCCTCACGCAGCAGGTCGCGCATTTCCTGACACATCGCTTGGCCATCGCTTTCCCCGCAACCGACGAAGAACAAGGGTTGTTCCGCACTGTTCTCGAGCTTCAGCAACGTTTCGACCTGCTCATCGGAAAACGCGCCCGTGAGCCAGGTGTTCATGCCCAGCGCGGTGGCCACCAGTTGAAACGTCTGCGAAAGGTGCCCGGCTTCGACGAACGCCATTCGATAGGCGCGCGAATGCGGGTATTTCCACCAGAGCCGGTCGAAGCGGGCGGTGATGAACAGGCCCAATGGCAGGTTGTTGATGAAGTGCTGGCCCCCCAGCAGATTGCCAAATTCGCTGTCGGGCAAGGGACTGATGAAGCTCAGGGCGTGTTCGGCAGGGTGGTAGACATAGACGCCAGGCGCCAGTGCGTCGACGTTCTGCACCAGCACGAACCCGGCGCAGGCATTGAGGCCGCCTCCGGAAGGGCTGCTGCGTCGCGCCCCAAGGCCGTCGGCGATGCTGTCGTCGCGGTCGGCTTCGCGTTCTCGCAGGTAACCGAGTGACAGGTAAAGCAAGGTGCCGACATCGTCCAGCGAAACGGCGGCACCGGTGAAGGAGCGGCAGGTCTTTCGTCGGGTCAGTGAGCTCAACAGGCTGTCGTCATTCAGTACGAGCGGTGCGGGCAGGGTGATGAGCGCGTTCGGACCGGTATCCGCAGGGATGTCGGGCGGAGGTGAAGTGGCAAGCACTGTGTTGCAGTGTTCGAGGTATTGCCTGGACCATTCCTGAATGTTTCGGGGCGTGTGTTCGCACGGAATATTCCGAGTCCCGATATGGTAGATCCTGGACAGTTCATCCCAGCCCCATACAGGTGTCGGAGTTTTTGAAGAAGTCAGTATTCCGGCATTTAATAGCTGTGTGTCTATTATGTTGCTGTTGTCATATAGGTCAGGGTCGTGGACAAGTTGCGCCAGTCGGGATGCATATTCAAGATCAAGTTCATGTTGAGTATGGTCTTTGTAATTCCAGACTATCTGGCCGGGTGTTCGTGGCAGTATGAATAAGTAAGGGTTTATATGCATGTCGGGGCACGTTGCTCTGGATGGATGCTTTGTCAGAGGCGCTGGGTAGCCGGCTATACCCAGCGCCAACCTTACTTAACGGACTTTAGGTGCGACCAGAAAAGCCAGGTTTGCGAGGGTGCGGGATTCCAGAGTAATTGCTTTCATGATTGAACTCCTTGTTCATTGGTGCTTCGTGGTTAGTTTGTGTCACCTCCTTGGTGACGACTTAATAATAGTTTGTAATGGGTTAATCGCAAGCAAATATTAAGTAGGAATATTCCAGTAATTCTGTCGGAGTGATCTTTGGATGGGAGTGAGTTTGTAAGTTAAATTTCAGTAAATAAAGTATTCGCGGAAATATCCTGCACGTCGCCAGGACGATAAATGTAGGAAAGGAAAGTTAAAGACAAAAAGAAGGGGAGCCTCTGGGCTCCCCTTTCGACAGCGTCAGTGCCGTGTGTCTGTCAGCTGTTAGGCAGCAGGCGGCAGGTGATGCTCTTGATGTAGCGGGTTTCCGGAATGGCCGGGTGTACCGGGTGATCCGGGCCCTGGCCGCCACGCTCCAGCAGCTGGATGTTGCGGTCCAGGTGACGGGCGCTGGTCAGCAGGATGTTCTGCAAGTCGTCTTCCGGCAGGTGCATCGAGCACGAAGCACTGAACAGGATGCCGTCCTTGTTGAGCAGGCGCATGGCTTGCTCGTTCAGGCGACGGTAGGCGCCTTCACCGTTTTTCAGGTCTTTCTTGCGCTTGATGAACGCAGGCGGGTCGGCAACGATCACGTCGAAGCGCTCTTCGCTGGCCTTGAGTTCCTTGAGGGCTTCGAAGACGTCGCCTTCGATGCAGGTCATCTTGTCGGCAAAGCCGTTCAGTGCAGCGTTGCGCTCAACGCCATCGAGGGCGAAGCCCGAAGCGTCGACGCAGAACACTTCGCTGGCGCCGAACGCGGCCGCCTGCACACCCCAGCCACCGATGTAGCTGTACAGGTCCAGCACGCGCTTGCCCTTGGCGTAAGGGGCCAGGCGTGCGCGGTTCATGCGGTGATCGTAGAACCAGCCGGTTTTCTGACCCTGAACCACCGGCGCTTCGAATTTCACGCCGTTCTCTTCCAGCGCCACCCACTCCGGTACCACGCCGAAGACGGTTTCGGTGTAACGCTCGAGGCCTTCGGCATCGCGGGCGGCGGAGTCGTTCTTGAACAGGATGCCGCTTGGCTTGAGTACTTGGGTCAGCGCCGCGATCACGTCATCTTTATGGGCTTCCATGGTCGCGGAGGCGAGTTGCACCACGAGGATGTCGCCGAAACGGTCGACCACCAGACCCGGCAGCAGGTCTGAATCGCCGTAGACCAGACGATAGAACGGCTTGTCGAACAGGCGCTCGCGCAGCGACAGGGCCACGTTCAGGCGATGCACCAGCAGCGACTTGTCCAGCGGCAGCTTGATGTCGCGTGACAGCAGGCGGGCGCAGATCAGGTTGTTCGGGCTCATGGCGACAATGCCCAGCGGCTTGCCGCCGGCGGCTTCGAGGATCGCCTGGTCGCCGGCCTTGAAGCCGTGCAACGGGGTTGCGGCCACGTCGATTTCATTGCTGTAGATCCACAGGTGACCGGCGCGCAGGCGACGGTCGGCGTTGGCTTTGAGGCGCAAGCTAGGCAGGGACATGACGTCGCTCCGGAAAAAAGAGCGGGAGTATACCGTGTTGCGCCTTATGCCGGGTTTGGCGTGCGATGAAACGCGCCGGAGCCCTACGCCGACAGCGCGTCGATCAGTGCGTCGCTGAACGCCGGAATATCGTCCGGTTGGCGACTGCTGATCAGGTTGCCGTCCTTGACCACCTCCTGATCGACCCAGTTTGCCCCCGCGTTGACCAGATCGTCCTTGACCGTCTTGTAGCTGGTCATGGTCTTGCCATTGACCAGTCCTGCCGAAATCAGCAGCCAGCTGCCATGGCAGATCACCGCGATCGGTTTGCCGGCGGAGGTGCCGGTCTTGACCAGGTGCTGGGCGTCCTGGTCGATGCGGATGGTGTCAGAGTTCTGCACACCGCCGGGAAGCACCACGGCGTCGTATTGTTCGATGCTTGCGCCCTGGAAGGTCTGGTCGACCTTGAAGTCGTCTGCAGGTTTATCGTGGTTCCAGCCTTTGACGCTGCCGGCTTCGGCGGAGAGGATGTCAACCTGCGCTCCCGCCTGCTCCAGTGCCTGTTTGGGGCCAGTCAGTTCAACCTGCTCGAAACCGTCGGTTACGAGAAAAGCGACGCGCTTGCCGCTGAGAGAAGTAGCCATCGTTAAGCTCCTGAGTCTGTTGGAATTACTGCCCTATACAGATGGAGAACTGCTCCGGGCACTACAGATTCCGAAGGCTGGTGGAAAGTGAAAGTTCCTGCGAATTGCCCACTGGTGTGTCGTGCGTCGGTTTTTAGAGGTTAGAATCGCCGCCTGTCCCAGAGTGTGTACTTATGTCCCAAGAGCTGACCACCGAACAGATTCAACAGTCCCTGCAAGGCATCAGTGTGCCCGCGCAGCCGCAGATCATGGTGGATCTGCAAATGGAGCAGTACATGCCCGACCCGGATCTGGAGACGATCGCCAAGCTGATCTCCCAGGATCCCGGCCTGTCCGGCTCGCTGCTGAAAATCGTCAATTCGCCCTATTACGGCCTGAGCAACAAGATCACTTCGATCAAGCGCGCGGTGAACCTGTTGGGCAGCCGTTCGATCATCAATCTGATCAACGCGATGTCGATCAAGGGTGAAATGAACGACGACACTATCGTCACCCTCAACCGTTTCTGGGACACCGCCCAGGACGTGGCCATGACCTGCCTGACCCTGGCCAAGCGTGTCGGCACCGAGGCGAGCGACGAGGCTTACGCCTTGGGCCTGTTCCATGACTGCGGCGTTCCGCTGATGCTTCAGCGTTTCCCGGATTACATGGCGACGCTCGAAACGGCTTACGCCAACGCGGGTGCCGAGCGCCGGATTGTGGACACCGAGAACGACGTCTACAACACCAATCACTCGGTGGTCGGCTACTACACCGCCAAGTCCTGGCGCCTGCCGGAGCATGTCAGCGCGGCCATCGCCAATCACCACAACGCGCTGGCGATCTTCAGCGACGAGACCTCGCGCAACAGTCAGATGAAAAACCTGCTGGCGATCCTCAAAATGGCCGAGCACATCTGCGCGTCGTACCGGGTTTTGGGTAACCAGACCGAAGACTTCGAATGGCAGGCGGTCGGGCCGCTGGTGCTCGAATACATCGGCCTCTCGGATTACGACTTTGAAACGTTGAAGCAGACCATCCGCGAACTTGGCGCGCACTGATTTAAAAAGACCCTTGATTCGAGACACTCATGCCTGAATTGCCGGAAGTCGAAACCACCCGCCGCGGTATTGCCCCGCACCTGGAAGGCCAGCGTGTCAGCCGGGTGATCGTGCGTGACCGGCGGCTGCGCTGGCCGATTCCCGACGACCTCGATGTGCGCCTGTCCGGGCAGCGCATCGTGCTGGTCGAGCGGCGCGCCAAGTATCTGTTGATCAACGCCGAAGTCGGCACCTTGATCAGCCATCTGGGCATGTCGGGCAATTTGCGGCTGGTTGAGGTCGGGATGCCGGCGGCCAAGCATGAGCATGTCGATATCGAACTGGAGTCGGGCCTGGCCCTGCGCTACACCGATCCACGGCGCTTCGGGGCGATGCTCTGGAGCAACGATCCGCTCAATCACGAATTGCTGATCCGTCTGGGTCCGGAGCCGTTGACTGATCTGTTCGATGGCGAGCGGCTGTATCAGCTGTCGCGCGGGCGGTCGATGGCGGTCAAGCCGTTCATCATGGACAACGCGGTGGTGGTGGGGGTCGGCAATATCTACGCGACCGAAGCGCTGTTCGCCGCCGGCATCGATCCGCGCCGCGAAGCCAAGGGCATTTCCCGGGCGCGCTACCTGAAGCTGGCGATCGAGATCAAACGCATCCTCGCTGCCGCCATCGAGCGTGGCGGCACCACGTTGCGCGACTTCATCGGTGGCGACGGGCAGCCGGGGTATTTCCAGCAGGAGCTGTTTGTCTACGGTCGCGGTGGCGAGCACTGCAAGGTCTGTGGCACGGGCCTGCGGGAAATCAAGCTCGGCCAGCGCGCCAGCGTCTGGTGTCCGCGCTGCCAGAGCTGAGCAGGGCATCCGAAAAAGTCCTACGGTCTATAGTGAGATGTCTCACTGTTCAGCCCGAAGGATCGTGCCATGAAGTCCTTGCAAACCCTCATCGTCGCACTGCTGCTGTGCTTCAGTCTGACCGTTCAGGCCACGGAAGGCGGCAGCGGTGATCCGCGTTACGCCATCCAGAATCCACCGGCTTACGCCATGCTCGGCGACCTGCTGATTGCCCGACCATTGCTGGTGGTGGCGACGGTGATCGGCGCCGGGGCGTTTGTCGTGTCGTTGCCGTTCACCGCGCTGGGTGGCGGAATTGGCGATGCGGGAGAGGCGCTGGTGGTGGCGCCGGCGAAAGCGGCGTTCGTGCGATGCCTGGGTTGCACAGGGGAAGGATTCGAGCAGCGCGAGTGAGCTGATCCGCTTTTTGCGGTGTTGCCGATGGCCCTTTCGCGAGCAGGTCGAGTCGTCGCACCGTCGCTACCACAGTGGAATGCATTTCAAATGTGGGAGCGAGCCTGCTCGCGAAGGAGAGCGCTGAAGGACTCAGGCCTTGCCGGTGATCTTGCGGTACTTCTCCATCAACTGTTCTTCAGTCTCCGGATGGGCTTCGTCCAGTGGAATGCAATCCACCGGGCAGACCTGCTGGCACTGCGGCTCGTCGTAGTGGCCGACGCACTGGGTGCACAGGTTCGGGTCGATCACGTAGATCTCTTCGCCCTGGGAGATGGCGGCGTTCGGGCACTCGGGTTCGCAGACGTCGCAGTTGATGCAATCGTCGGTGATGATCAGGGACATGCTAACTCCAGCCGGGGCGGGGAGCCCGGGCGCTATGAATCAATGCGCGCAATTGTGCCGCATTGGCGCCCGTAGTGCACGCGGGCGCCGTTTGAACGGTCGTTACTTCTTGAAGCGCAGGGTCAGGGCCTCGGCCACCGCCGGGTGGACGAACTTGCTGATATCGCCGCCCAGGGCCGCGATTTCCCGCACCAGGGTCGAGGAAATGAACGAATAACGTTCGGACGGGGTGAGAAACAGGCTCTCCACATCCGGGGCCAACTGACGGTTCATGTTGGCCAGCTGGAATTCGTATTCGAAGTCCGATACCGCGCGCAGGCCACGCAGGAACACGTTGGCGTTCTGCTCTTTGGCGAAATGCGCCAGCAGCGTCGAGAAGCCGACCACTTCCACGTTCGGCAGGTGTTTGGTGACCTCGCGGGCCAGCTCGACCCGTTGTTCCAGCGGGAACAGCGGATTCTTCTTGGGGCTGGCGGCGACGGCGATGATCACATGGTCGAACAGGCGCGAGGCGCGTTCGACCAGATCGCCATGGCCCTTGGTAATAGGGTCGAAGGTACCTGGGTACAACACTCGGTTCATCGCGTCGTCCTGGCGGGAATCCGTTGGGGAGTCGGATGGTATCGCAGCCGTCCCGGTCGGGAAAGTCGCCTGTTGGATAAGAAAGCACTATAGACGAGCGGAATTTTCGTCTTTTTCACGGGTTTCTCAGCCGTTCGCCGAGGGATGTCGCCAGTTGCGCCGTCAGACCGTACACCGACAACTGCGGGTTGGCGCCGATGCTGGTGGGGAACAGCGAGCCGTCGTGAATCGACAGATTGCGCAGTTGATGATGGCGGCCGAGGCTGTCGGTGACCGTGCTTTTCGGGTCTTCGCCCATTGCGCATCCGCCCATGACGTGGGCGCTGCCCAGGCGGGTGCGATACAACTCCAGACTCAGGCTGTCGATCAACGAGCGGGCCTCGGCCAGGCTGTTCACGTAGCGCGCATCGGCGTGCATCGGCATCACCGCTTTGGCGCCGCCGGCGAACTGGATCTCGGCCATGCTGTGGAAGGATCGGCGCAAGCCTTCCCAGGTGTAAGGCGACACCTGATAGTCGAGCACTGGCGAGCCGTCACCGCGCAGCTCGACGCTGCCGCCCGGGCTGTCCGGGTGAAAACCGTCACGCAGCAAGGCCAGCATCGCGTGGGTGTGCGGCAGGTCCGCCATGTGTTGCGCGCTTTCCTGACCGAACCCGCCGAGCAACGTGGCGGCCAGCGCCGGGTGCAGCGGCGGCACTTCGAGTTTGTAGGCCATCGGGCCGGTGGTGCCGTCCTTCCACTGGAAATGATCCGAGTAGATCGATTGCGGCGCGCCGTAGAACGGGTTGATCACCTCGTCGAAACGCCCGGCGGACATGTTCACCAAATGCAGGAAGGTGCGCTTGCCCAGCCGTTTGTGCGGATCCGGTGCATCCGAACGCATCAGCAGCGCCGGGCTGTTGATCCCGCCGCCGGCCAGCACGTAGTGGCGTGCCTTGACGGTAATGGCGTGCCCAGTCGGCTCGACGCAACGTTCGTCCATCGCCACGCATTGCAGGCCGATGACCTTGTCGCCACTGATCAAAAGCTTTTCGGCCCGGGCCAGATAGAGCAGTTCGCCACCCTTTTCCAGGGTCGCCGGAATGGTCGTGACCATCATCGATTGCTTGGCGTTGGTCGGGCAGCCCATGCCGCAGTAGCCCAGATTCCAGCAGCCGCGTACGTTGCGCGGGATCACGTGCCAGCTGTAGCCGAGTTGTTCGCAGCCTTTGCGGATCACGTCGTTGTTGGCGTTGGGCGGCACCATCCACGGGGCGACCCCGAGTCGCTGCTCCATTTTTTCGAACCACGGCGCCATGTCGGCGGGGCTGTGGCCTTTGACGTTGTGCTCTTTGGCCCAGTGTTCGAGGGTCGGCTCGGGCGTGCGAAAACTCGATGTCCAGTTGATCAGCGTGGTGCCGCCGACCGCGCGGCCCTGAAGGATGGTGATCGCGCCGTCCTTGCTCATGCGGCCGATGCCTTCCTGGTAGAGGCTGCTGTAGGCCTGGTCTTCCAGCAGTTTGAAATCGCTGCTGGTCTTGAGCGGGCCTTCTTCGATCAGCAGCACTTTATAGCCGGCGGCGCTGAGGATTTCCGCCGTGGTGCCGCCGCCGGCGCCGCTGCCGATGATGGCGACATCAGCTTCCAGGGTCAGGTCATCGCTGAGTTGCGCGCCGTTGTAGGTTTTCCAGCCACGGGCGAGGCCTTCGCGAAACGGGTCGGGTACGGGCATCGATCAGGTTCTCTTATTATTGTTTTGCGTGGGTCGCCAGGCTCAAACGGCGGGCGGGCCGGGGTAACCGCAATGGGCCCAGGATTCGGCGCGGGTGTACCAGGCCATCATCACCATTTGCAGCAATGAGCTGTGGCCCATGCGCAGCAGGCTCAGCGAGCTGTTTTCCCAGCGTTCGAGGAAGTGGCGGATCGCCTCGGGGCTGGCGTTTTCCCAACTGCCCCAGATCCCGGTCAATGGTCCGCGCGTCACCGCCATGCCCAGCACGTCGAACAGTTGCCGGGTGAGCTTGAGCATTTCCGGCGACAGGTGATCGAGGCTGTAGTCCAGCGACTTCAGCGTTCCATCGACCGCGGCGGGCATCTTTTCCACAGCAACGGCGCCATCCAGCATCACTGGAATCAACGCACGCAGAAACAGCAGATCAGCGCTGCGCAGCGTGGCGAACCCGTTGGCTGAAACGCTCGACGAACAGCCGCTGAGGCTGGCGCCAAGGCCGGCGGTTGCGAGGAAAGCCGTGGCGCCGAGGCTGAATTTCAGCAGGCCACGGCGCGACAGGGCAGGTGTTTCGGTCAGGCTTGGGTGCATTGTTGTTATTACCCGGCGGTGACGTTAGCGAATGAACAGTTTCTGGATCAGTTTCTGAATGGATTTGCCGTAGGGCGGGTAGATCAGCTTCGCCGCGTTGAAGCGTTGTTTGACCAGCACACCCTTGGCCTTGCTGAACGTCAGAAAACCTTCGTGACCGTGGTAATGCCCCATGCCTGACGGGCCGATGCCGCCGAACGGCATGTCGTCCTGCGCCACGTGCAGCAGCGTGTCATTGAGGCAGACGCCACCGGAATGGGTTTCGCTGAGCACGCGCTTCTGTTCGTGTTTGTCGTAGCCGAAGTAGTAAAGAGCCAGAGGACGTGGCCGCTGATTGATGTAAGCAAATGCCTGATCCAGATCCTGATAGGGCACGATCGGCAGCAACGGGCCGAAGATCTCGTCCTGCATGACCGTCATCTCGTCGCTGACATTCAGCAGCAGGCTGTGCGGCATGCGTCGGCCCTGGCCTTGGTCGAACAGCGGAATCAGCAGCGCGCCCTTGCTGGTGGCGTCGCTGAGGTAGCTGTTGAGCCGCGCCAGTTGGCGCTCGTTGATGATGGCGGTGTAGTCCGGGTTGTCGGCGAGTGTCGGATAAAACCCGCGCACGGCCTGGCGATAGGCTTCGACGAAACCGCCGATGCGCTCTTCCGGCACCAGCACGTAGTCCGGGGCCACGCAGGTCTGGCCGGCGTTGAGGGTCTTGCCGAAAGCGATGCGCTCGGCGGCGTCCTTGAGCGGCACGTCGCGGGAGACGATGGCCGGGGACTTGCCGCCCAGCTCCAGGGTCACCGGCGTCAGGTTCTCTGCCGCTGCGCGCATCACGTGCCTGCCGACGCTGGTGGAGCCGGTGAACAGCAGGTGGTCGAAGCGCATTTTCGAAAACGCCACGCCGACATCGGCCTCGCCGAGCACCACGCACACCAGATCCTCGGGGAAGATCCGCGCCAGCAGTTCCTTGAGCAGCAGGCCGGTGGCAGGGGTCGATTCGCTGAGCTTGAGCATCACCCGATTGCCGGCCGCAAGGGCGCCGGTCAGCGGGCCGATGGCCAGGAACAGCGGGTAGTTCCACGGCACGATGACGCCCACCACGCCCAGCGGCTGGTACACGACTTTCGCCGACGCGGGCTGGAAAGCAACGCCGACTTTGCGTTTTGAAGGTTTCATCCACTGGCTGATGTGCCGACTGGCGTAGTGAATGCCGTGCAGGCTCGGCATCAGCTCGGCGAGCAGGGTTTCATCGGCGCTGCGGTGGCTGAAGTCGGAGCTGATGGCGTCGATCAAGGCCTGCCGCTCGCTGCTCAGCAAATCGCGCAGGGCCTTGAGCCATTGCTGGCGCTGGGCCGCAGGCGGCATCGGGTTGGCGGCGTAGGCGGCACGCTGCGCGTCAAACAGCCGGTTGAGCTCTTCCAGCGGCTGTTGCAGCGTTTGCAGGTAGGCAATATCGGCAGTCATCGGCGGCTCCGGAGTTGTTGTTGTGAGGAGCTTTTTAGAGTCCATACTCTAGAAAGTCAAATGGCTTCCTTGCGCATCCTGGTTTTATCCCGTTCCGGTTAGGCCGTAAGATGCCCCCCAACGCACTCTGAATTAAAGCTCAAGCCATGGCCCCACGGATCAAAACCAGCGAGCGCATCGTGCAGAACAGCCTCGAGCTGTTCAATCAGCAGGGCGAGCGCAGCATCAGCACCAATCACATCGCCGCCCACATGGAGATATCTCCGGGCAATCTGTACTACCACTTCCCCAACAAGCAGGCGATCATCGCCGTGCTGTTCAGTGAGTACGAAAGCCTGGTGGACAGCTTCCTGCGTCCGCCTCAGGGCCGTGCCGCGACGGTCGAAGACAAGCGCTTCTATCTCAAGGAGCTGCTGTCGGCGATGTGGCGCTACCGTTTCCTGCACCGCGATCTCGAGCATCTGCTCGACAGCGATCCTGAGCTGGCCGGGCGCTACCGGCGCTTCTCCCAGCGCTGCGTGATCCAGGGCGCGGCGATCTATGAAGGGTTCGTTGCCGCCGGCATCCTGAAAATGGATCGGGTGCAGATCGAATCCTTGACTCTCAACGCGTGGATCATCCTCACCTCATGGGTGCGCTTCCTGTGCACGACCCGGGAGAATTCCAACTACCTCAGCGAACAGGCCATCAAACGTGGCGTGTATCAGGTGCTGGTGCTGGAAGCAGGGTTCGTCACCGAGCAGGCCCGCGATGAGGTCAACGCCTTGTTCGAAGAGTTCTACGTGCCGCTGGCCCAGGCCCTCGAAGAGAGACCGTAAGCCCATTTCCTCACTGGAGTCGTTCGCTATGCCGATTGCGCAACTGATCAGCCCGACCGCACTGGATGCCCGCAAGGCGCAACCGGGGCTGGTGATTCTCGATTGCCGCTTTGCCCTCGAAGACCCGGATTACGGCCAGCGCAGCTACGCCGAGGGGCACATTGCCGGGGCACATTTCGCCGATCTTGAACGCGACCTCAGCGGCCCGGTGATCAAGGGCGTGACCGGTCGCCATCCCCTGCCGGAGCCGGCGGCGCTGATCGAACGCCTGCAAGCGTTCGGCATCAATAACGACAGCGACGTGGTTCTGTATGACGACGGCCCGGGCGCCTATGCGGCGCGGGCCTGGTGGTTGCTGGCGTGGCTGGGCAAGCGTGACGGCGTGTTCATTCTCGATGGCGGGCTCAAGGCCTGGCATGCGGCGGGGCTGCCGTTGAGTCTCGATCCACCGTCAGCGGCACGGGGCCACTTCAGCGGCAAGCCGGACATGCGCCTGCTGCTCAGCGCCGAGCAATTGCAGCAACGCCTCGGCCAGCCGGCCCTGACCCTGCTCGATGCCCGCGCCTTGCCGCGCTTCAAGGGCGAAGTGGAGCCGATCGACCCGATCGCCGGGCACATTCCCGGCGCGCAATGCGCGGCGTTTACCGACAACCTGGGCAGCGACGGGCGTTTCCTGCCGGCCGATCAGCTCAAGCAGCGTTTCGCCGCGAAACTCGGCGGGCGCTCGCCGAACGATCTGGTGGCTTACTGCGGCTCCGGGGTGACGGCGTGTCACAACCTGTTTGCCCTGTGTCTGGCGGGTTATCCATTGGGTTCGCTGTATGCCGGATCGTGGAGCGAGTGGATCAACGAGCCTTCGCGCGGTATCGCCACCGGCGAGTAAACGCTCAGCGATCCAGCCGCGCACTGCGATAGGCCGCCGGCCCCACGCCGTATACCTGTTTGAACTGGCGGCTCAGATGGCTCTGGTCGGCAAATCCCAGCTGCGTGGCGACTTCCACCGGCAGGCAGCCGCTCTGCAACAAGCCGCGCGCGCAGGCAATTCGCTGCTGCATCAGCCAGCTGTGCGGCGGCATGCCGGTGGCGCGGCGGAACACCCGGGCGAAGTGGAAGGGCGAGAGGTTCACGGCCGCCGCCAGTTCTTCCAGCGAGGGTGGCGCCGCCAGTTGCGCGTGCAGCAACTCCTTGGCCATCGCCACTGCGCGGTGCTCCTTGCCGGGGTTGCCGCTGATCTGCACCGCCGCGTGACGCTGCAACAGCAACATCATCATCTCGCGCCACACCGTTTGCTGTTGCAGTGCGGTGGCGGGGCTTTCGAGCAAGCGGTGCAACTGACAGAACCCGTTGACCAGGTCCGGATCGCGATACAGCGTCGCACCGAAGGCCGGCATCGGTGCGGTCGGCAGTTCCAGTTCATTCAAGAGCGCGACGATCTGCCCGGTGTCGGGATAAAACGCCCGGTACAGCCAGCCGTCCTCGGTGCCCTTGTGGCCGTTATGCACTTCGTCCGGATTGATCAGCACCAGCGTGCCGCTGCCCGCCAGGTGTTCGGCGCCTCGATAACGGTAGCGCTGGGCGCCGGCCATGATCATGCCGATCACATAACCGTCGTGGACGTGCGGGGCGAAACGATGCTCGATGTAGCGCGCGGTCAACAGCTCGACCCCGGCCAGGGGCGCGGCTTGCCAGAAACGGATCGACTCGCCCTGATCGCTCATGACCTCATCGCCCCGCGTCGGCCAGCCACTGCGGAATCCGTCGTTCCAGGTAATAACCCGGCTGACGGAGCGTGCCGTCGACGAAGCCGACATGCCCGCCCTTGTTCTGCAATTCGAACTGCGTCGTGGCCGACAGCTCAGTGGCCTGCGGCAGGCTGTGGGGAAACACGAACGGGTCGTCCGCTGCCTGAATGATCAGGGTCGGCGTGCGGATCTCGCCGAGAAAATAGCGGCTCGACGCTCGGCGATAGTAATCCTCGGCATCGGCAAAACCGTGCAGTGGCGCGGTCACCCGGCCATCGAAATCCCAGAAGGTGCGCATGTTTTCCAGCGAGCCGAGGGCGGCCAGTGCGGCGAGACCATCCTCGCGCCCGTCATGCTGGAACTGACGCTGCTTGTTCTTGATGTAGGCCACCATCTCGCGCATGAAGTGCGCCTGATAGACCTTCGAGAAGCCCTGACCAATGCGGTCGGCACACTGATCGAGGCGAAACGGCACCGACACCGCCACCGCACCGAGCACGCCGCTGGCGCTGCCGGTTTCCCCCAGGTGCTTGAGCAGCACGTTACCGCCAAGGGAGTAGCCGACCGCATACAGCGGCGCCAGTGGCCGCTTGGCTTTCAGATGGCGGAGGGTTTCGGCGAGGTCTTCGCTGGCCCCGGAGTGGTAGCTGCGCGGCAGCAGGTTCGGCTCGCCGGAGCAGCCGCGCCAGTTCAGCGCGACACTGGCCCAGCCTTGCGCGGCGAGCGCTGCCTGGATTCCGGCGACGTAGGGGGAGTTGGAAGAACCGGTCAGCCCGTGCAGCACCAGTACCAGTGGCGCTTCAGCGCTGTGCGGGCCATACCAGTCGAGGTCGAGGAAATCGCCGTCGTCCAGCCACAGCCGTTCGCGCTGGCGATCAAGGTGCACGGTTTTACGCCACAGCGGCCCCCACAAGGTTTGCAGGTGCGGATTGCCGAGGCCGAAGGCGGGGATGAACGGTTTTGACGAAGGGGACACGATTGCTCTCGATGCAGCGCAGCGAGTCTCGGCTGAGACTCGCCGCTTTTTCAAGCCGGTCGGTTAACCGGCGATCACTGCCATACGTTGCCATAACGCGTAGTACACCCGCCCGGATTTTTGCTCGCGGTGCAGGCGCCAGTTGCCTGGCAGGCCGAGGGTCGATGGCGCGGTTTCGCTTTCAGTGTAGATCCACGCATCGTCGGCCAGCCATTGGCGCTCTTCGAGCAGCGTGCACACGGCGGGCAGCAGGTTCTGATTGAACGGCGGGTCGAGGAACACCAGGTCGAACGCGGTGGCGGTCTGGGTTTCCAGGTAGCGCAGCGCATCGGCGGTCTGCACGTGGCCGTTGGTGCAGCGCAGCGTGCCGAGGTGTTCTTTCAGGCTGGACACCGCGACATGGCTGGCATCCAGCGCCTGACCCAGGGCCGCGCCACGGGACAGTGCTTCGAGAAATAGCGCGCCGCTGCCGGCGAACGGGTCTAGCACCTTGGCCCCGGCAACGTAGGGCGCGAGCCAGTTGAACAGGGTTTCGCGCACCCGGTCCGGCGTCGGACGCAGGCCCGGCGCATCAGGGAAGCTCAGTTTTCGGCTGCGCCATTCGCCGCCGATGATGCGCAACTGGTTCACACCGTTGTGCAGTTTTTGTACAGGTTTCTTTGGACTGGCCATTAATGCTCCGGAACCCCGAGCGGCTGCTCGGCAGGTTTATCAGATGGGGCCGGTAACGGCTTTTGCGGCACGGTCGGGCCAGCGCTGACGATGACCAGTTTATCCGTGCTCAAGTGTTTGTTGAGGACGTCGCGAACCTGCTCGACCGTCAGGCTCTGGGACTGACGCATGAAGTCGTCCAGATAATTCAGCGGCAGGTTGTAGAAACCCATGGCACCGAGCTGACCGACGATATCGGCGTTGCTCGCGGTGGACAGCGGGAAGCTGCCGGCCAGTTCGCGCTTGGCGTCGTCGAGTTCTTTCTGGGTCGGGCCGGTCTTGAGGTAGTCGGCGAGCACGTCCTGCACCAGTTTCAGGGTGCCTTCGCTCATTTCCGCGCGGGTCTGCAGGTTGATCATGAACGGGCCGCGCGCCTGCATCGGGCTGAAGGCCGAATACACGCCGTAGGTCAGGCCGCGCTTCTCGCGCACTTCGCTCATCAAGCGAGTGCCGAAGCCACCGCCACCGAGGATCTGGTTGCCCATCGACAGCGCGGCGTAATCCGGGTCGTCACGGTCGATGCCCAGTTGCGCGATCATCAGGTTGGTCTGCTTCGACGGAAACTCGATGTGGCCGATGCCGGCTTTCGGCTCGGTCGGTTGCTCGACCTTCGCCAGCGCCGGGCCTTTTGGCAGTGCAGCGGACACCTGATTGGCAATCGCCTCGGCTTCGCTGCGGGACAGATCGCCCACCAGCGCGATCACCACGTTGCCGGCTGCATAGGCCTTGGCGTGGAACTCACGCAGTTGCGCCAGCGTGATCTTCGGCACGCTTTGCGCATTGCCGTCGCTGGCGTGGGCGTACGGGTGATCGCCGTAGAGGCGCTTCATCAGCTCCAGGCTGGCGAGTTTGCCGGGGTTCTGTTTCTGGTATTCGAAACCGGCGAGCATCTGGTTCTTGATGCGCGCGAAGGAGTCAGCCGGGAAGGTCGGTTTGCCCACCACTTCCGAAAACAGCTTCAGCGCCGGCTCGCGCTTGTCGGCGGCACTCAGACTGCGCAGCGACGCGATGGCCATGTCCTTGTAGGCGCCGTTGCCGAAATCCGCGCCCAGGCCTTCGAAACCCTGAGCGATGGCGCCGACATCCTTGCCCGCCACGCCTTCGTTGAGCATGGCGTTGGTCAGCAGGGCCAGGCCCGGCGCGTTGCCGTCCTGGCTGCTGCCGGCGGAGAAGATCAGGCGCATGTCGAACATCGGCAGTTCGCGAGCCTCGACGAACAGCACCTTGGCGCCTTCGGCGGTGTTCCAGGTCTGCACGTCGAGCTTGCGGCTGGCCGGGGCCTTGCCGTCGAGTTCGGCCAGCGATTGCAGTTTCTGGCTGGACTTGGCGTTATCCAGCGCTTCGCTGGCGTTGGTGTTGTCGCTTGGCACCAGGTAGAACGCAGCGGAGCCGATGATGGCCACGGCGATCAGGCCGAGCAGCAGGCGTGGGGTTTTGCGCTCACTCATGAGTCGTCTCCAGGGGCAGGACGTGGGCGACGCTGAGACGTTCGCGGGTGAAATACAGCTTGGCGGCGTTCTGGATGTCTTGCGGGGTGACGCTCTCCAGATCGGCCAGTTCGGTGTCCATCAGCTTCCACGACAGACCGACGGTCTCCAGCTGGCCGATGGCGGTGGCCTGGCTGGTGATCGAATCGCGCTCGAAGACCAGGCCGGCGATGACCTGCGCACGTACGCGCTCCAGTTCTTCGGCGGACGGTGCGGTGGTTTTCAGCTGCTCCAGCAGTTTCCACAGACCGGCTTCAGCCTGGGCCATGGTCTTTTTCTTCTGGGTGTTCGGCGTGGCCGACAGGGTGAACAGGCTGTCGCCGCGGGTGTAGGCGTCGTAGCTCGACGAACCGCCGGACACCAACTCTTCACCGCGCTCGAGTTGGGTCGGGATGCGACCGCTGTAGCCGCCGTCCAGCAATGCCGAAATCAGGCGCAAGGCGTTGACCGAACGTTTGTCTTCGGCGGTGGCGATACTCGGGACGTTGAAACCGAGCATCAGGCTCGGCAGTTGGGTCTGCACGTGCAGGGTGATCTGGCGTTCACCCGGTTCGGCCAGTTCCAGCGGTTTTTTCGCCGGCGGCACGTCGCGTTTCGGGATCGGCCCGAAGTAGCGCTGGGCGAGAGTCTTCACCTCGTCCGGGGTCACGTCGCCGACCACCACCAGCGTGGCGTTGTTCGGCACGTACCAGGACTGATACCAGTGGCGCAGCTCTTCGACCTTCATCCGCTCAAGGTCAGCCATCCAGCCGATGGTCGGCGTGTGATAACCGCTGGCCGGGTAGGCCATGGCCTTGTAGCGCTCGAAGGCCTTGGCCATCGGCTTGTCGTCGGTGCGCAGGCGGCGTTCTTCCTTGATGACTTCGATTTCCTTGGCGAATTCGTCGGCCGGCAGGCGCAGGTTGGCCATGCGGTCGGCTTCCAGTTCGAAGGCTACGCCCAGACGGTCGCGGGCCAGGACCTGGTAATAAGCGGTGAAGTCGTCGCTGGTGAAGGCGTTTTCTTCGGCACCGAGGTCGCGCAGGATCAGCGAGGCTTCGCCGGGACCGACTTTCTCGCTGCCCTTGAACATCATGTGCTCGAGGGCGTGGGACAGACCGGTCTGGCCCGGGGTTTCGTAGCTGGAACCGACCTTGTACCAGACCTGCGACACCACCACCGGCGCGCGATGGTCTTCGCGCACGACGACCTTCAAGCCGTTGTCGAGAGTGAATTCATGGGTCGGTTGCGGATCGGCCGCCAGGGCCGAAAGGGGCAGGCAGACTGTGCTGAGCAGCAGGCCTGCGGCGCGGCGGGCTAGAGCATTCATTCGTTTTTAAACCTGTTGGGCTGCCCGCTTGGTCTTAGCGTCGGCGGGCGAGAGGGTGCTAGGATACTGATCCGTTTTACTGGCGGCCACGCCTATCAGGCCACTGATCGGTCTATAGGTTGTACGGGTTACCGGCAGAAGCTTTGAGTTTCTCAGCTAAACTCTGCGTTTTCGCCGACGATGCCGTTCCAGTCCTTCGTATTTAATGACCTTTGAGGTGCTTTTGGCACCTCGACAAAATGTTGCGCGTGAACAAGCTGGGTGAAACACAGTCTGTTCTGCATCGAATATTATTTGCCGGGGCGCCCCTGTGGCGCGTCGCTACCGTGAGATAGCCGTCCTCCATGTTTGGTTCCAACGACGACAAGAAGACCCCAGCTGCGGCTGGCGAGAAGAAAGGCCTGTTCGGATGGCTGCGCAAGAAACCGCAGGAACCCGTCGTCGAACAGCCGACTGCCATTCCTGAGCCAGCCCCTGCGCCCGCTCCCGTAACAGAAGAAGCGCCGGCACCGGTTGTACTGCCGATCGCCGAGCCGGTGCTGCAACCGGTGGCCGAGGCCGAGCCAGAAGCGCCGGCTGCCGCCGAGTTGCCGCTGACCCCGGCCAGCGAACCGTGGCTGACCCTGCCGGTGGCGGAAGAGCCGGTGGCGCTGGTCGAAGAGGCCGCGCCGCACGTTACGCCAACGATTCCCGCGCCGGCTGCGTTCACGCCAGAGCCTGTTCAGGCGCCGGTGGTGGAAGCCGCTCCTGTCATTCCAGAGCCCATGGTTGCTCCCCCGGTTGCCCCGATTGTCGAAGCGCCCGAGCCTGCACCTGCACCTGCACCTGCACCTGCACCTGCACCGGTAGCAGCAGTGCCAGTCGTTCCTGTGGAAACCCAGGTCGAAGCCCCGCGCACCGAAGAAACCAAAGCCGGCTTCTTCGCCCGTCTCAAGCAGGGCCTGTCCAAGACCAGCGCCAGTA
Source organism: Pseudomonas sp. B40(2017) (assembly GCF_002112855.1). NCBI lineage: Bacteria > Pseudomonadati > Pseudomonadota > Gammaproteobacteria > Pseudomonadales > Pseudomonadaceae > Pseudomonas > Pseudomonas sp. B40(2017). The sequence goes on along the minus strand of NZ_NEIT01000002.1, from coordinate 261,822 downwards.
TCGGCGAAGGCATGGCCAGCCTGTTCCTCGGCAAGAAAGCCATCGATGACGATCTGCTCGACGATCTCGAAACCCGCCTGCTGACGGCCGACGTTGGCGTCGAGGCGACTTCGGTGATCATCCAGCGGCTGACCCAGAAGGTCGCGCGTAAAGAGCTGGCGGATTCCGACGCCCTGTACAAATCCCTGCAGGCCGAGCTGGCGGCAATGCTCAAACCGGTCGAGCAACCACTGAAGATCGTTTCCCAGAACAAGCCGTTCGTGATTCTGGTGGTCGGCGTCAACGGCGCCGGCAAGACCACCACCATCGGCAAACTGGCGAAGAAACTGCAGCTGGAAGGCAAGAAAGTCATGCTGGCCGCCGGTGACACCTTCCGCGCCGCCGCTGTCGAGCAATTGCAAGTCTGGGGCGAGCGCAACAAGATCCCGGTGATCGCCCAGCACACGGGCGCGGACTCGGCTTCGGTGATCTTCGACGCCGTGCAGGCCGCCAAGGCCCGTGGCATCGACGTGCTGATCGCCGACACCGCCGGTCGTCTGCACACCAAAGACAACCTGATGGAAGAACTGAAAAAGGTTCGCCGAGTGATCGGCAAGCTCGACGCCGATGCGCCGCACGAAGTGCTGCTGGTGCTCGACGCCGGCACCGGCCAGAACGCCATCAACCAGGCCAAGCAATTCAACCAGACCGTCGAACTGACCGGCCTGGCGCTGACCAAGCTCGACGGCACCGCCAAGGGCGGGGTGATTTTTGCCCTGGCCAAGCAATTCGGCCTGCCGATCCGCTACATCGGCGTCGGTGAAGGCATCGACGATCTGCGTACCTTTGAAGCCGAACCCTTTGTCCAGGCACTGTTTGCCGAGCGGGAGCGTTCATGATTCGTTTCGAACAGGTCGGTAAGCGCTACCCGAACGGTCACGTCGGCTTGCATGAGCTGAGCTTTCGAGTCCGTCGCGGCGAGTTCCTGTTTGTCACCGGCCACTCCGGTGCCGGTAAATCCACGTTGTTGCGTCTGCTGCTGGCGATGGAGCGTCCGACCAGTGGCAAGCTGCTGTTGGCCGGGCAGGACCTGAGCACCATCAGCAATGCGCAGATTCCGTTCCTGCGTCGGCAGATCGGCGTGGTGTTTCAGAACCATCAACTGTTGTTCGATCGCACGGTGTTCAATAACGTCGCGCTGCCGTTGCAGATTCTCGGGCTGTCCAAGGTCGAGATCGCCAAGCGCGTCGATTCGGCGCTGGAGCGCGTGGCGCTGTCGGACAAGGCCGAGCTGTATCCGGGCGACCTGTCCACCGGTCAGCAACAGCGCGTCGGCATTGCCCGCGCCATCGTTCACCGTCCGGCCCTGCTGCTGGCGGACGAACCGACCGGTAACCTCGACCCGCGTCTGGCGGCCGAGATCATGGGCGTGTTCGAAGACATCAACCGTCTGGGCACCAGCGTGCTGATCGCCAGTCACGACCTGGCGCTGATCGCGCGCATGCGCCATCGCATGCTGACCCTGCAACGCGGCCGATTGATCGGCGACGGGGAGGCCGGTGTATGAGTGCGACACGCAGTCCGAAGGTTTCCGAGCGCGTGGCCCCGAAGGCCGCCGATCCGCAACCGCCAAAGAAGAAAAAGCACGACGATGACGACGGCCCGGACTTTGCCACGTTGTTCCGTGCCTGGATCGAAAGCCATCGCGCCAGCTGGATCGACAGCCTGCGGCGTCTCGGCAAGCAGCCGATCGGCAGCTTCTTCACCTGCATGGTGATGGCGGTTGCGCTGAGCCTGCCGATGGGCCTTTCGCTGTTGCTGAGCAACGTTGAGCGCCTCGGCGGTTCGTGGCAGCGCGCGGCGCAGATCTCGCTGTACCTGGAGCTCGAGGCCAGTCCCGCTCAGGGCGAAGCGTTGCGTGATCAGATCAAAGTCATGCCGGGCGTAGCTGATGCCGAATATGTCGGTCGCGACCAGGCGCTGGAAGAGTTCCAGCAGCAGTCGGGCCTGGGCGAAGCCCTGCGCGAGCTGCCGGAAAACCCGTTGCCGGGCGTGGTGCTGGTGACGCCGAACGAGGTCGACAAGTCGACCCTGGAAGCATTAAGACAAAAACTTTCCGAGCTGCCCAAGGTACAACAGGCGCAACTTGATCTAGTCTGGGTCGAGCGTCTGGCCGCCATCCTCAAGCTCGGTGACCGTTTCGTGTTCGGTCTGACGGTGTTGCTGGTTTCCGCATTACTTTTGGTGATAGGCAATACCATTCGTCTTCATATTGAAAACCGCCGCACCGAGATAGAAGTGATTAAACTCGTCGGCGGCACCGACAGCTATGTGCGTCGTCCCTTCCTTTATATGGGCGCGTTGTATGGCTTCGGTGCGGGGCTGCTGTCCTGGGGTGTATTGGCGTTCGGCCTGAACTGGCTGAACGATGCGGTGGTCGGGCTGGCCGGCTTGTACGGCAGCGATTTCGCACTGGCCGGCGTGCCAGTTGCCGACGGTCTGTCGCTCTTGCTTGGCGCGGTGCTGTTGGGTTATATCGGTGCATGGATTGCAGTCGCACGTCATCTCAGGGAGCTGGCGCCGAAGTAGAATCTTTTTTGCGCGTGATTGACCTTTCAGTGGTTAAGGAAACTTTCATTTGAGTTTCCGGTCAATTTTTCGCAATGCTGAAAAGCATGAGTATGTAAGTCGGAGGTTTTTCCGTATGTCCAATTCTTTGCAACCTGCGTATGCATTGGTTCCAGGCGCAAACCTGGAAGCCTACGTGCACACCGTCAACAGCATTCCATTGCTGACGCCGGAGCAGGAGCGTGAACTGGCCGAGAGTCTCTACTATGAGCAGGATCTGGGGGCGGCTCGGCAGATGGTGCTCGCCCACCTGCGGTTTGTCGTACACATCGCCCGTAGCTATTCCGGCTACGGTCTGGCTCAGGCTGACCTGATCCAGGAAGGTAACGTCGGCCTGATGAAGGCCGTGAAGCGTTTCAACCCGGAAATGGGCGTGCGTCTGGTGTCCTTCGCGGTGCACTGGATCAAGGCCGAGATTCACGAGTTCATCCTGCGCAACTGGCGGATCGTGAAAGTTGCGACCACCAAGGCCCAGCGCAAGCTGTTCTTCAACCTGCGCAGCCAGAAGAAACGTCTGGCCTGGCTGAACAACGAGGAAGTCCACCGTGTGGCGGAAAGCCTCGGCGTCGAGCCGCGTGAAGTGCGTGAGATGGAAAGTCGCCTGACCGGCCATGACATGGCCTTCGACCCGGCTGCGGAAGCAGACGACGACAGCGCTTTCCAGTCGCCGGCCAATTATCTGGAAGACCACCGGTACGACCCGGCGCGTCAACTGGAAGATGCCGACTGGAGCGACAACTCCAATCACAACCTGCACGAAGCGCTGGAAGTGCTGGACGAACGCAGCCGCGACATCCTCTACCAGCGCTGGCTGGCAGAAGAGAAAGCCACGCTGCACGACCTGGCGCAGAAGTACAACGTGTCGGCGGAGCGGATCCGTCAGCTCGAGAAGAGCGCGATGAACAAGCTCAAGTTGTCGATTGCCGCGTAACTGGCAGTCCGGCAATAAAAAACGCCCCGATCAGTGATGATCGGGGCGTTTTTGTTTGCCTGTCAGCAAGTTATTGGGCCCAGGGCGCGCGGCGCGAATCATTGAGTGTCAGCAGGTAGCTGTCGCCGCCCAGCTGGCTCATTTGTTGGCGAATCCAGCCGGCTCGGCGCGACACATAAGCAGTCGGATGACTGGCGCTCCAGACCCGGGGATTCGGCAGCACAGCCGCCAGATAACTCGCCTGCTGCCGGGACAGCGACCTGGCGCCTACGCCAAAGTGATGCCTTGCCGCCGCTTCGGCACCAAACACGCCGTCATCCCACTCGACGCTGTTCAGGTACACCTCGAGAATCCGCTGCTTGGGCCAGAACACTTCGATCAGCGCGGTGAACCACGCCTCCAGGCCCTTGCGCAGATAACTGCGGCCGGACCACAAGAACAGGTTCTTCGACACTTGCTGGCTCAAGGTGCTGGCACCACGGATCGAACCGCCGAGCTCGTTGTGGGCCAGTGCGGCCTTGATCGCACTCAGGTCAAACCCCCAGTGCTCGGGGAATTTCTGGTCTTCGCCGGCAATCACCGCGACCTTCAGGTCATCGGAAATCTCGTCCCACGGCTTCCAGGTGCGTTGCAGATCGATCGGCTCGCCGTCGACCCAGGATTCGATCTTGCGCTCGACCATCAGCGCCGTGAACGGTGGCGGCACGAAGCGAAACACCAACACCAGCAATACGCTGCCGCCCGCGAACCAGAGCAGGGCCTTCGTGAAACGACGGAGAAATAAACGCAGCATAGAGATGGCTTGGCCGAACCGGTTGAGCGGGCCATTATACAGACCCTGCCGATCGAGTCTGACTGGAGTTCTACATGCTGCGTAGCTTTCTGATGCTGGCTGCCTTCTTTGGTTTCACCGGTGTCGGCCTCGGCGCATTCGCCGCCCATGGCTTGAAAAACCGCCTGACACCCGAATACCTGGCGATCTTCCACACCGGCGTCACCTATCAACTGGTGCATGCACTGGCGCTGTTTGGCGTGGCGCTGCTGGCCACGCAGCTTCAGGGGCGGCTGGTCGCCTGGGCCGGCATCTCGTTCAGCGTCGGCATCCTGTTGTTCTCCGGCAGCCTGTACCTGCTGACCACCCTCAGCATCGGCAAGCTCGGCATCATCACCCCGTTCGGCGGTCTGGCATTCCTGATTGGCTGGCTGTGCCTGGGGCTGGCCGCTTGGCGCCTGTATCCAACCGCTTGACGCTTGGTGCTGACCTTTAGGTCATGATCGGGCTAGAATGCCACCCCCTAAAAAGTGATGGCGGCGTTGCGCATGCGCATTCAGTTGAACGGTGAATCCTTTGAACTGCCCGACGGTGAAACCGTTGCGGCCCTGCTGACCCGTCTGGATCTGACCGGGCGCCGCGTCGCGGTCGAACTCAATCTGGATATCGTCCCGCGCAGCCAGCATGCCGACACCACTTTGAACGACGGCGACAACGTCGAAGTCGTGCACGCCATCGGCGGCGGCTGATCGCCAGGCCTGCATGGGCCGAGAATTCTGCAAGACCCTCACCCCAACAGAGGATTCCCCATGAGCATCGTTCGTAGCGACAAGCCTTTCGTTCTGGCCGGTCGTACTTACCAGTCGCGTTTGCTGGTCGGTACCGGCAAGTACCGTGACATGGAAGAAACCCGCTTGGCCATCGAAGCCTCGGGTGCCGAGATCGTCACCTTCGCGGTGCGCCGCACCAACCTGGGCCAGATCGAAGGCGAGCCGAACCTGCTCGAAGTGCTGTCGCCGGATCGCTACACCTTCCTGCCGAACACCGCCGGCTGCTACGACGCAGTCGAAGCCGTGCGCACCTGTCGCCTGGCCCGTGAGCTGCTCGATGGCCACAATCTGGTGAAGCTGGAAGTGCTGGCCGACCAGAAAACCCTGTTTCCCAACGTGATCGAAACCCTCAAGGCCGCCGAAGTGCTGGTCAAGGAAGGCTTCGACGTGATGGTCTACACCAGTGATGACCCGATCATCGCCCGGCAACTGGCGGAAATCGGTTGCATCGCGGTGATGCCGCTGGCCGGTCTGATCGGTTCGGGCCTGGGGATCTGCAACCCCTACAACCTGCAGATCATCCTCGAAGAAGCCAAAATCCCGGTGCTGGTGGATGCCGGTGTCGGCACCGCTTCCGACGCCACCATCTCCATGGAACTGGGCTGTGACGCCGTGCTGATGAACTCGGCCATCGCCCACGCCCAGCAGCCGATCATGATGGCCGAAGCCATGAAACACGCGATCGTCGCGGGCCGCCTGGCCTACCTCGCCGGCCGCATGCCGAAAAAACTCTATGCCAGCGCCTCTTCGCCGCTGGATGGTCTGATCAAGTAAGAGCTATTGATGACTGAATCGAACGACACGCCAATCCAGACGGAAGAAGGCGACGAGCGCCAACACCGCCGCATCAAGAGTTTTGTGATGCGCGCCGGGCGCATGACCGAAGGCCAGCAGCGCGGCCTGGATCAGGGCGCGCCGAAGTTCGTCCTGCCGCTGGCCGATGCGCCGGTGGATTACGACCAGGTGTTCGGCCGCTCCGCGCCGCGTTCGCTGGAGATCGGTTTCGGCATGGGCCACTCGCTGCTGGAGATGGCCGCCGCTGCGCCGGAGCAGGATTTCATCGGTGTCGAGGTTCACCGTCCGGGTGTCGGCGCGCTGCTCAATGGCGTGCTGACTCAGGGCCTGACCAACCTGCGGGTCTACGATTGCGACGCGATCGAAGTGCTCAATCGCTGCATCGCCGACAACAGCCTCGATCGCCTGATGCTGTTTTTCCCGGATCCGTGGCACAAGAGCCGTCACCACAAGCGCCGCATCGTTCAGGCGTCCTTCGCTGAACTGGTGCGCAGCAAGCTGAAGGTTGGCGGCATTCTGCACATGGCCACCGACTGGGAACCGTACGCCGAATACATGCTGGAAGTGATGAACGTCGCCCCGGGCTATCGCAACCTCGCCGAAGACGGCAAGTGCGTACCGCGCCCGGCCGAGCGGCCGATCACCAAGTTCGAACGCCGCGGCGAACGTCTTGGGCATGGCGTGTGGGATTTGAAGTTCGAAAAGCTCGCTTAAGCCTTACGCAGAACCCAATGTGGGAGCGAGCCTGCTCGCGATAACGGTCTGACAGTCAACGATGATGTTGAATGTTAAATCGCTATCGCGAGCAGGCTCGCTCCCACATTTGTTTTGTGTGTGCTGAAAATCAGCGGCGGTCGGCCACTACGCCAATCAACACCAGCACCACCAACAACACCGGCGCCAGGCTGTAGTTGTTGAACTGGCTCAGCCCCTTCACCACCCACGGCGTCGCGTAGATCAGCGCCGCGCCGCTGCCGATCATGCACAGCAGGGCCATCAGCGGCACGCGCAGGGCGCCGGCAATGCTACCCAGGCGTTGTTCGACCCAGCCCTTGAAGTCGGCGCCGAACAGCACCAGCAGACAGCCCACCAGGGCCAGAGCGATTTCCGAGAGGTTGCTGCGGCTCCAGCGGGACACGGTGGCGAGCAGGTCGAGTATCAAATCCATGCGGTTTCCTTGAGAGCGGTCAGCTCAGAAATTTCTGCAGCAAGTCGTTGAGGAACAGTTGTCCGCGCTCGGTGGCCGCCAGACGTGACGGTTCGACCTGCAACAGACCGCTTTGTTCGGCCTCGCGCCGCTGTTCGTCGAGGCTCTCCAGCGGCAGGCCGGTGCGCTCCGGGTACAGGCGTGATTCGACGCCGGCGGTCAGGCGCAGGGCGTTCATCAGGAATTCGAACGGCATCTCGTCGTTGGTCAGGGCTTTCTCGCCGGCCTGGAAACTTTTGGCCGGGTTGAGGTAGTCCTTCGGCAGGCGCGTCTTCCAGGTGCGCACGATGCGCCCGTCCGGATGGCTGAGCTTGCCGTGAGCGCCGGCGCCGATGCCGATGAAGTCGCCGAAACTCCAGTAATTGAGGTTATGCCGCGCCGGGCGACCCGGTTGGGCATACGCCGAAACTTCGTACTGCGCGTAACCGTGCTCGGCCAGCAGTGCCTGTCCGGCCTCTTGAATGTCCCACAGCGTGTCGTCTTCCGGCAGCACTGGCGGCTGGTTCCAGAACACGGTGTTCGGCTCCAGCGTCAACTGATACCAGGAAATGTGCGTCGGTTTCAGCTCGATCGCCTGGCGCAGATCGCTCAGAGCATCGTCCAGCGACTGGTCCGGCAAGCCGTGCATCAAGTCGAGATTGAAGTTATCGAACCCGGCCTGGCGCGCCATGCCGGCGGCGCGTACCGCTTCGTCGCCGTTGTGGATACGGCCGAGGGCCTTGAGTTTTTCCTGCTGGAAGCTCTGGATGCCGATCGACAGGCGATTGATCCCCAGTTTGCGGTAGGCGACGAACTTCTCTTGTTCGAAGGTCCCGGGATTGGCTTCCAGGGTGATTTCGATGTCGTCGGCAAACGCAATGCGTTGTTTCACGCCTTCCAGCAGGCGGCCTAGGGCTTCGGCACTGAACAGGCTCGGCGTGCCGCCGCCAAAAAAGATCGAACTCAACTCACGGCCGTACACCGCGTGCAGATCCTGATCGAGGTCGGCGAGCAGCGCGTCGACGTACTCCTGCTCCGGCAGCACCGGGCTGGCGGTGTGGGAGTTGAAGTCGCAATACGGGCATTTGCGCACACACCACGGGATGTGGATGTACAGCGCCAGGGGCGGCAGCGTCGGCAACGGCGCCCGAGGCGAGGAGGCGGCGCCGCCGATAATCAGCGACGACGCGGAGGAACTATCGGTCATTTCAAGCCCAGACGCTGGCGCAGCAGATCCATTGCACGGGCGCGGTGGCTGATCTGGTTCTTGTCGCTCGGGCTCAGCTCGGCGCTGGACACGTTACGCTCCGGCACCCAGAACAGCGGGTCATAGCCGAAACCGTGCTCGCCACTGGCGGCGGTCAGAATGCGCCCGTGCCACAGACCTTCGCAGAGGATCGGCAGTGGATCATCGGCGTGACGCACCAGCGCCAGCACGCAAACGAACTGCGCACCGCGCTCGGCTTCAGGCACGTCCTTCAAGGCGTCGAGCAGTTTGGCGTTGTTCGCCGCATCGCCCTTGCCGTCGGCGTAGCGCGCCGAATAGATGCCCGGCGCGCCGCCGAGGAAATCCACCGCCAGGCCCGAATCGTCGGCCAGCGCCGGCAGCCCGGAAATGCGCGCAGCATTGCGGGCCTTGAGGATCGCGTTCTCGACGAACGACAGACCGGTTTCTTCCGGCTCCACGCTGCTGAATTCGCCGATCGAGCGCAGTTGCACCGAGTCGCCGAGCATGGCCTGGAGCTCCTTGAGTTTGCCGGCGTTATGGCTGGCCAGTACGAGTTGCTTGAGATTGATCATTGGCCAGGGAAAAGCTCTTGGTTGAAATTGAGGGTGTTGATCTTGTCGCCGGTCTGCACCTTGATTTCAAAAGTGCGGGTTTCCTGCTGTTCCACCGGGTACTGGGCGATGTAGTAGATCGCGCCCTGTTCGGTGATCTGGCGGAAAGTCAGCGGCACGCTCTGGCTGGTCAGGTCCTTGACGGTGCCGGAGACCTGGGCGATCAGCGGCTTGCCGTCCTTGATCACCGAGACATTGATCACGCCCTGATTCTTGCTGCGGATCAGCTCGGCAGCCTTGGCGATGTCCGGCGTCAGGAAGGTCGAGTTGAAGGTGTTGTAATGCACGGTGACATCACCGAACACTTCCTTGCGTTCGCCCTTGATGGCATCGGCAGCCACGGCCGACAGGCTCAGGCAGGCGGCCAATAGCGCGGTAATCAAGCGTCCCATGTTCGTACTCCTCGCAATGTCGTGGTTCAGACCGCGATTCTGTGATCCGCAAGCCCCGGGCTGCTGACGCGGTAGATACCGATCTCACCTAACAGATTAGGCCATAGCTTACTGGCCCACCCGTGGCGGTGCTGTTGATCCACGGCAAGCCGATCAATGACCTTCGCCTCACGTTCGCGACAAAGTTCTTCAAAGTCTTCGAAGGTGCAGAAGTGGATGTTCGGCGTGTTGTACCAGGTGTACGGCAGGAATTCCGACACCGGCATCCGACCCTTGCTTGCCAGGTACCAGCGGCAGCGCCAGTGACCGAAGTTGGGGAAGGTGATGATGCACTGGCGACCGACCCGCAGCATTTCGTCGAGGATCTTGTCCGGGTAGTGCACGGCTTGCAGGGCCTGGGTCATCACCACGATATCGAAGCTGTTGCTGGCGAAGTTGCCCAGGCCTTTGTCCAGGTCTTGCTCGATGACGTTGATGCCCTTGGCCACGCACTCGGCGATGTTGTCCGGGTCGTTTTCCAGGCCATAGCCGGTGACCTGCTTGTGGTCGCGCAGCCAGGTCAGCAACTCGCCGTCACCGCAGCCGAGGTCGAGCACGCGGCTGCCGGCGGGGATCCATTCCTGGATGATTTCCAGATCAGCTCTCATGGCTTTCTCACAACGTAATGCGGTTCATGTAATTGCCGAACGCCTGCAAATAACGCGGGATCGGAATCAGGAAGGCGTCGTGGCCCTGGGGTGCGTCGATTTCCAAGTAACTGACGTCCTTGCGCGCGGCCATCAGCGCGTCCACCAGTTCCCGCGAACGGGCCGGGGAGAAGCGCCAGTCGGTGGTGAACGACATCACGCAGAACCTGGCTTTTGCACCTTCGAAGGTTTTCGCCAGGTTATCGTTGAAGTTCGCTGCCGGATCGAAGTAGTCCAGCGCCTTGGTCATCAACAGATAGGTGTTGGCATCGAAGCGCCCGGAGAACTCTTCGCCCTGATAGCGCAGGTAGCTTTCGACCTGGAACTCGACGCTGTGGAAGTCGTAGTTGAGCTTTTCGCTCTTCAGGCCACGGCCGAATTTCTCGCCCATGGAGTCGTCTGACAGGTAGGTAATGTGCCCGACCATCCGCGCCAGCATCAGGCCGCGCTTGGGGATCACGCCGTGTTCCTGGAACGAGCCGCCGTGGAATTCCGGGTCGGTGAGGATCGCCTGGCGCGCCACTTCGTTGAAGGCGATGTTCTGCGCCGACAGCTTCGGGGCCGAGGCGATGGCCAGGCAGTGGCGCACGCGATCCGGATACGTGATGGTCCATTGCAGCGCCTGCATGCCGCCGAGGCTGCCACCGATCACCGCGGCCCACTGGCCGATGCCGAGCAGGTCGGCCAGGCGTGCCTGGCTGTGCACCCAGTCTTCCACGGTCAGCACCGGGAAGTCGGCGCCGAACGGCTTGCCGGTTTCCGGGTTGAGGCTGCTCGGGCCGGTGGAGCCGTTGCAACCGCCGAGGTTGTTCAGGCTGACCACGAAGAACTTGTTGGTGTCGATCGGCTTGCCGGGGCCGATGCAGCTGTCCCACCAACCGGGCTTGCGGTCGTCGACGCTGTGATAACCCGCAGCGTGGTGGTGGCCGGACAAGGCATGGCAGATCAGCACGGCGTTGCTCGCTTGCGCGTTCAGCGTGCCGTAGGTTTCGTAGATCAGGTCATAATCGGCCAGCGAACGGCCGCAGGCCAGGGCCAGGGGTTCGCTGAAGTGCGCCGTTTGCGGCGTCACCAGACCAACAGAATCGGGGGGAAAGGCAGCTGGCATCGACCCTGCTCTCGTTGAAATGAGGCGTAAGTCTAAAGACCGGTGGGGTTAGCGGCAAGCAACGATCAGGGGCGGCAGAGCCCCGGCAGATCCGGCAGCTTTTTCGGTGCGCTGACGCGCACTCGCTTCTGCCGGTTCAGCTCGCCGCTGAGCAAACTGACCTGACTCTTGGAAACCCCAAAAGCCTTGGCCAGAAACCCCATCAGATACGCATTGGCCTTGCCCTCGACCGGCGGCGCCGTCAGGCGGATCTTCAGGCGATCGCCGTGCAGCCCGCAGAAATCATCGCTGCGGGCGGCCGGTTGCAGGTGACACTCCAGAATCAGGTCGTCACCGTCCCAGCGAAACCAGCTCACATCAGCAGGCGCAGGATTTCCGGCATCATCGTCATCGCCGCGAGGTTGTTGATCACCAGCATGTCGATCAGCTTCAGCACGAGGAAGGCGAAGATCGGCGACAGGTCCAGACCGCCGAGGTTCGGCACGATGCGACGGAACGGCGCCAGGGCCGGCTCACAGATCTGGTTCACCAGCTCGGCGCCCGGATTGTGGCTGCCCGGTGCGACCCAGGACAGGATGATGCTGATGATCATGGCCCAGAAGAAAATCTTCAGGAACAGCGCCGTCACGCCGATCAGCGACCAGATCAGCAGTTGCAGCGGGTTACCGGTGGTGCCGTAGGTCAGCAGCAGGGTCAGCGCCATCAGCGCCAGTTGCACGAGAATCGCCAGTACCAGCGACGACATGTCGAGGCCGAACAGGCTCGGAATGATCCGGCGCAGTGGCTTGAGCAGCGGCTGGGTGGCCTTGACCACGAACTGGCACAGCGGGTTGTAGAAGTTCGCCCGCACCAGTTGCAGGACGAAGCGCAGCAGCACGATCAGCAGGTACAGGCTGCCGAGGGTTTGCAGCACGTAGACCGCTGCGGTGTTCAATCCAATCATGTGAGGCTCCTTATTTGCCCAGTTGTTCGGCCATTTCGGCCGAGCGGTGCGCGGCGGCGCCGAGTGCTTTTTCCACCAGGGCTTCGAAGCCGCCGGCCTGGAACGATTTGATTGCAGCTTCCGTGGTGCCGGCCGGCGAGGTCACGCGGCGGCGCAGTTCGGCAGCGTCGACGTCACTGGACACCGCCATATGCGCGGCGCCGAGAGCGGTCTGCAGGGTCAGTTGCTCGGCGGTTTCCTTCGGCAGGCCGAGTTTGACGCCGGCGGCGGTCATGGCTTCGATCAGCAGGAAGAAGTACGCCGGGCCGGAACCGGAAACGGCGGTAACGGCGTCCAGTTGCTGCTCTTCGTTCAGCCACAGGGCGATGCCCACGGCGGACAGCAGTTCTTCAGCCTGTTGACGCTGCTCGGCACTCACTGCGCCGGTGGCGTACAAACCGCTCACGCCCTGACGCAGCAGCGCCGGGGTGTTGGGCATACAACGCACGATCGGCTGCTCGCCCAGCCAGGCCGTCATGCTGGCGCAGGTGATGCCGGCGGCGATGGAGACCACCAGTTGATTCGGTTTCAGGCTCGGGCGAATCGCTTCGCACACGGCTTTCATGGCCTGTGGCTTGACCGCCAGCACGACAACGTCAGCGCCGTCGATGGCCTGGGCGTTGTCGGCGAAGGTTTCGATGCCGTGTTCGGCGCTGACTTTGGCGCGGGTTTCTTCGCCCGGATCGCTGGCGCGAATGTGTGCAGCTTCCAGACCCTTGGCCCGCAGGCCGCCGATCAGGCTGGCGGCCATGTTGCCGGCACCGATAAAGGCAATACGTGTGTTGCTCATGTCAGGTCCTTATCTGGAAATGGTCAAGATTGGGAATAGTCGCGGGCGCCGAACAGGGCCGTACCGATACGGACCCAGGTCGCGCCTTGGGCAATGGCCGACTCGAGGTCGTGGCTCATGCCCATGGAAAGTGTGTCGAGCGGCAGATCGAGGCCGGCCTGCAATTTCTGAACGGCAGCGAATGCAGCGTCTTGCTCGGCGCGATCTTCGGTCGGCTCGGGAATCGCCATCAACCCGCGCAGTTTCAGGCGCGGCAGGGCGCTGATGGCGTGAGCCAGGGCCGGCAGGTCTTGCGGGGTGCAGCCGGACTTGCTGGCTTCACCGCTGACGTTGACCTGAATGCAGATGTTCAGTGGCGGCAGATCCGCCGGGCGTTGTTCGGACAGGCGTTGGGCGATTTTCAGACGATCCACGGAGTGCACCCAGGCGAAATGCTCGGCAATCGAGCGGGTCTTGTTCGACTGAATGGGGCCGATGAAGTGCCAGATCAAGGGCAGGTCGGCCAGTTCGAGCTGCTTGCCCAAGGCCTCTTGCAGGTAGTTCTCGCCGAAGTCGCGCAGGCCGGCGGCGTACGCTTCGCGCAGGGCTTCGGCCGGTTTGGTCTTGCTCACGGCCAGCAGCTGGACGCTGTTTTCATCGCGTCCGGCCGCTTTGACGGCTGCCTGAATACGCGAACTAACCAGTTGGATGTTGTCTGCTATCGTGGACATCAAGAGGCGCCAGCGGTCTGAAGGTTCGCGGCATTCTACTGGAATTGAGGGACGCTATGGATATCACTGAACTGCTGGCCTTCAGCGCCAAACAGGGCGCTTCCGACCTGCACCTGTCGGCCGGTCTGCCGCCGATGATCCGCGTGGATGGCGATGTGCGGCGGATCAATCTGCCGGCGCTGGATCACAAGCAGGTGCACGAGCTGATCTACGACATCATGAACGACACCCAGCGGGTGGACTTCGAGAAACATCTGGAAACCGACTTTTCCTTCGAAGTCCCCGGTGTGGCGCGCTTTCGGGTCAATGCCTTCAACCAGAACCGGGGCGCCGGGGCGGTGTTCCGGACCATCCCGTCAAAAGTGCTGAGCATGGAAGACCTGGCCATGGGCGACGTCTTTCGCAAGATCACCGATGCGCCGCGCGGGCTGGTGCTGGTGACCGGACCGACCGGCTCCGGCAAGTCCACGACACTGGCGGCGATGATCGATTACCTCAACACCCATCGCCATCACCACATCCTGACCATCGAAGATCCGATCGAATTCGTTCATGAATCGCGCAAATGCCTGATCAATCAGCGCGAAGTCCATCGCGATACCCGCAGTTTCGCCACCGCGTTGCGCTCAGCGCTGCGCGAAGACCCGGATGTGATCCTGGTGGGCGAGATGCGCGATCTGGAAACCATCCGCCTGGCGCTGACCGCCGCCGAGACCGGGCACCTGGTGTTCGGTACCTTGCACACCACGTCGGCAGCCAAGACCATCGACCGGGTGGTGGATGTGTTCCCCGGGGACGAAAAATCCATGGTGCGCTCGATGCTCTCGGAGTCGTTGCTGGCGGTGGTGTCGCAGACGCTGATCAAGAAGATCGGCGGCGGTCGGGTGGCGGCGCACGAGATCATGCTGGGCACGTCGGCGATCCGTAACCTGATCCGCGAGGACAAGGTGGCGCAGATGTATTCGGCGATACAGACCGGTGGCTCGCTGGGAATGCAGACACTCGACATGTGCCTGAAAGATCTGGTGACCAAGGGCTTGATCAGCCGCGAACATGCGCGGGAGAAAGCGCGCACGCCGGATAACTTTTAGGCAAAAAAAACGCAGCCCGTGGGCTGCGTTTTTTTGTACCTGAACAATCAGCGCTGAACGACGCGCATCTGCCCCTGTTCTTTCGGCAATACGCGTTTGGCCACCACGTAATGCTTTTCCCAGTACGGCTTGTTCAGAGTGTCGATGCTCACCGCTTTGCCGCGCCGTGGCGCATGGATGAATCGGTCGTTGCCCAGGTAGATGGCAACGTGATTGACCCGACGGCTCTTGATGTTGAAGAAAATCAGGTCGCCCGGCTTCAGGTCCTTGCGTTCGACTTTCTCGCCGTGACCGCTGGCCATGGCGTTCGAGGTGCGTGGCAGGTCGAACGTGGCGTCGTTGAACGCGTATTTCACCAGACCGCTGCAGTCGAAGCCTTTACTCGGGCTGCTGCCGCCCCAACGGTATGGCGTACCGAGGACGTTTACCGCGCGACTGAGGACGTTGCTGCTTTCCTTGGTCGCCATCGGTGGCACCAGCTTGCTGCGGCCGGTGCTGCTCAGCGTGGTGTGCTTGACCTGTTTGCCTTTGTTCGAAGGAGCAGAGGCATGGGATTTAGGGGTGAAACCGTTAACGTTGGGAAGACGTTGCTCACGATTGGTGGCGTGGGCGGCCAGTGGCATTAATAGGCAAATAGTTAGCCATGTCTTGAAAAATGGACGCATTAGGCAGGGCTCTTGATGTGTTAGCGCGCAACTTTATAACAGCTTTTTTGTCACTTCCGAGGCCGTTGGTCGATTCAATCCGATGCCAACGGAACCAAATAAGCGGCAAAAAGACGCAATTGTCGGACAGAAGTCCGGTGCTATAAGGCTTTGACGGGACACACGGTAGCATTTGCCATACGTCGGCTACCTGTAAAAAAGTCACAAAGAATTAAAGAATATTTATCTATCGCGTGTATCGAGGTCTTAATGAACGGCTATCAGCTGCCCCGTGTGAAGGAAAAAGACACCCACAGCAAGGTGATCGGTTACCTGTTGTGGATTTTCGGTTTCACAGGCTCTCACCGCTTCTATTACGGCAAGCCGGTGACCGGCACGATCTGGTTTTTCACTTTCGGGTTGCTGGGGATCGGCTGGCTGATCGACGTGTTCCTGATCCCGGCGATGGATCGCGAAGCCGACCTGCGTTTCGCCGCGGGCCCGATCGAGTACAACGTGGCGTGGATTCTGCTGACCTTCCTCGGCGCGCTCGGCGTGCACCGGATGTATCAGGGCAAGTGGATCAGCGGGTTGGTGTATCTGCTGACCGGCGGGTTGTTCTTTCTTGGGGTGCTGTATGACTTCTGGACGCTGAACGATCAAGTGTCGGTGCGTAATGCCGAAGGGCGGGGCGCATTTCAGTAAGTGATGGCGAGGGAGCTGGCTCCCTCGCCATTTTTTTTACGCCTGGTGACTGATCCGGCCATCCACCAAGGTGTAACGCACCACACCCGGCAGGCTATGGCCGAGGAACGGGCAGTTCTCGCCTTTCGACAGCCAGGTTTCGCCGGCAACGGTCGAGGCCTTCGGATCGAACAGCACGATATCCGCCGCCCCCCCCACCGCCAGTTTGCCCGCCGGCAGGCGCAGGGCCTCGGCCGGGCCGGCGCTCAGGCGGGCCAGCAGGGTCGGCAGGTCCAGCAGGCCATCCTCGACCAGCGTCATCGCCAGCGGCAGTAGCAGTTCGACGCTGCTGATGCCCGGTTCGGTCGCGCCGAACGGTGCCAGTTTGGCATCGCGCTCATGGGGCTGGTGATGGCTGGAAATCGCCGAAACCACGCCGGACTTCACCGCTTCACGCAGGCCGTCGCGGTCGGCGCGGGTGCGCAGCGGCGGTTGCACGTGATACAGGCTGCTGAAGTCGATCAGTGCTTCGTCCGTCAGGATCAGCTGATACAGGGCGACATCCGCCGTGACTTTCAAGCCACGAGCCTGGGCCTGAGCGATCAAGGCCACGCCGCGAGCACTGGTCAGCTGGCTGAAGTGCGCACGCACGCCGGTTTGCTCGACCAGCAGCAGATCACGGGCCAGGGCCACGGTTTCAGCGGTTTCCGGGATGCCTGGCAGGCCGAGGAAGCTGGCGGTGGCACCTTCGTGGGCCAGGCCGCCGTCGGCGAGGTCGTGATCCTGCGAGTTGAAAATCACCGTCAGGTCGAACGTTGCCGCGTAGTCCAGCGCCCGGCACAGGGTGCGGGTGTTGCGGAAGCTTTCCAGGCCGTTGCCGAACGCTACGCAACCGGCGTCGCGCAGGGCCACCAGCTCGGCCAACTGTTCGCCATCCAGACCTTTGCTTAGCGCGCCGATCGGGAACACCTTGGTGTTGCCGGCCTCGCGGGCGCGGTCGAGGATCAGCTCGGCCACGGCGGAGGTGTCGAGCACCGGTTTGGTTTTCGGTGGGCAGCACAGACTGGTCACACCACCGGCCGCAGCGGCGCGGGTTTCGCTGGCGATGGTGCCTTTGCGACTGTAGCCCGGCTCGCGCAGGGCGACGTTGAGGTCTACGAGACCTGGAGCGGCAACAAGGCCTCGGGCATCGATGGTTTCGACGGCAGTGAAACCGGCCGGTGCAGCGCCGAGGGCGACGATCTTGCAGGCTTCAACGTGAATATCGGTGATTTGATCCAGGCCGCTGCTTGGATCGATGACGCGGGCGCCGAGAATGCTGAGCTTCACTGGGCGTTCTCCTGCTCGAATTGACGTTGCGCCGTTTGCCCGCTCATGGCCATCGACAGCACGGCCATACGGATCGCGATGCCGTAGGTGACTTGATTGAGGATCACCGAATGCGGGCCGTCGGCCACCGCCGACTCGATCTCCACTCCACGGTTGATCGGCCCCGGGTGCATGACAATGCAATCGGGCTTGGCGCCGGCCAGGCGCGCGGTGGTCAGGCCGAACAGGCGGTAGAACTCGCCTTCGCTCGGCAGCAGGCCGCCGGTCATGCGCTCACGCTGCAGGCGCAGCATGATCACCACGTCGACGTCTTTCAGGCCTTCGGTCATGTCGGTGTAGACCTTCACGCCGTATTGCTCGATGCCGATCGGCAGCAGGGTCTTCGGCGCGATCACGCGGATGTCCGGGCAACCGAGCGTCTTCAGGGCGAGCATGTTCGAGCGCGCCACCCGCGAGTGCAGGATGTCGCCGACGATGGCCACCGAGAGGTTCTCGAAACCGCCCTTGTGACGGCGGATGGTCAGCATGTCGAGCATGCCCTGGGTCGGGTGCGCGTGCCGGCCGTCGCCACCGTTGATGATCGCCACTTGCGGGCAGACATGTTCGGCGATGAAGTGCGCGGCGCCCGAGTCACCGTGGCGCACGACGAACATGTCGGCGGCCATGGCTTCCAGATTGCGCAGGGTGTCGAGCAGGGTTTCGCCCTTGCTGGCCGACGAGGTCGACACGTTCAGGGTGATCACGTCCGCCGACAGCCGCTGGGCCGCCAGTTCGAAGGTGGTGCGAGTGCGGGTCGAGTTTTCGAAGAACACGTTGCACACGGTCTTGCCGCGCAGCAACGGGACCTTCTTCACGGCCCGGGCACCGACTTCGAGGAACGAGTCGGCGGTGTCGAGGATTTCCGTCAGCAACTCGCGGCGCAGGCCGTCGAGCGAGAGGAAGTGGCGCAGCTGGCCCTGATCATTGAGCTGCAGCGGGCGCTTGGTATCTAGAGGCGTCATCGCGAGGGGGACTCTCAATAGGGCGGATTAAAGGGCAAGGTCTTGCAGTTCGAGGGCCAGCTCCGGCCCGGACAGCTTGACCCGCTCGTGGGCGGCCAGCGACAGGGTCGCGCCGACCACGTTCGGGCGGATCGGCAGTTCGCCGGCGTCCAGGTCCAGCAGGCAGACCAGCGTCACGCTGGCCGGGCGGCCGTAGTCGAACAGTTCGTTCATGGCGGCGCGGATGGTCCGGCCGCTCATCAGTACGTCGTCGATCAGCACCAGATGCTGGCCTTCGATTTCGAAGGGCAGGGCGGAAGGGCGCACTTGCGGGTGCAGGCCGTTCTGGCTGAAGTCGTCGCGGTAGAAGGAAACATCCAGCGTGCCCAATGGCGCGTCGCTCCCCAGCTCTGCGAGCAGGGCCTGGGCGACCCAGACGCCGCCGGTGCGGATGCCGATGTAACGCGGTTCGCTGATTTCACGCTGGGCAAGGTGCGCCTTGAGGCGGGTCGCCATCTGGCTGATCAGATCGGCGGGATTGGGCAGGCTCATGGTTGCTCCTTCTTGGGGTCGAGCCGGTTCTCGCGAACCGGGGCTCGGGTTGTAACCAAAAGAAAAGCGCCGTAGCGCTTGTCAGGATTCAAATAGTGCGGTGTTTTCGTCGAGCCAGCCTTGCAGCAGCAGGGCGGCGGCGATGGCGTCCACCGGGTTATCGCGGTAGCTGCCTTTCTGTCCGCCGCGCACCAGTCGTTCGCCCTTGGCTTCGAAGGTCGTCAGGCGTTCGTCGTGGGTATAGAAAGGCAGGTTGAAGCGGCCATTGAGGCGCCGGGCGAATTTCTCGGCGCGGGCGCACATCTCGCTGGGCGTACCGTCCATGTTCAGCGGCAGGCCGACCACCACGGCGTCGGGTTTCCATTCCTTTATCAGGGCTTCGACCTGATTCCAGTCCGGCACACCGTTCTGTGCCTTCAAGGTGCACAGCTCGCGGGCCTGGCCGGTAATCACCTGGCCGACCGCCACGCCGATCTGTTTGGTGCCGTAGTCGAAGCCGAGGATCAGGCGCAGGGCCATCAGGCGTGCCCTGCCTGGCTGGTCAGCAGGCTGAGGTTGATCCCCAGGTGCCTGGCCGCCGCTTCCAGGCGCAGTTCACTGCTGGTATTGAACAGGATGTCGGCGTCGTACGGGCAGGTCAGCCAGGCGTTGTCGGCCAGTTCGGCCTCCAGCTGCCCGGCTTCCCAACCGGCATAACCGAGGGTGATGACGCTTTTGGCCGGACCCACGCCGTCGGCGATGGCGAACAGCACGTCCTGCGAGGTGGACAGGGCCAGATCGCCCTCCAGCTCGACGGTCGCCTGGAAAGTCTTGCCTGCCGGGTGAAGGACAAAACCGCGATCGGTCTGCACCGGGCCGCCGATGAAGATCGGCACGTGCTGGCACAGCGCTGGCGGATCGATGTCCGGGCGCAGTTGTTCGAGGATGTCGGCCAGATTCAGCTCTTGCGGTCGGTTGACCACCAGCCCCATGGCGCCATTGGCCGTGTGCTCGACGATGTAGGTCAAGGTGTGGGCAAAGTTCGGGTCGGCCATGTGTGGCATGGCGATCAGGAAGTGATGCTTGAGGTAGCTGGGGCTGACGTTTTTCATGTGCGCTAGTGTGGCGTTCGGGGGGCGAACTGACAAGCTGGAGCGGGTAAAAGATCGGCTCAGTTACTGGACAGCCGGTCACCCCGGGCGAATTTCCAGGTGCGGATGATTTCCAGCCGGTCGATGTCCGACAGGTCCCCGGTAAACGGTGCAAACGGTGCCGCCAGTCGCACGATACGTTGCGCCGCCTGATCCAGCAGCGGCTGGCCGGAAGACTCCAGCACCAGCACTTCATACAGCGAGCCGTCGCGGTTGATCGACACCATCAGGCGCAGATTGCCGTAGATCTGCTTGCGCCGGGCTTCGTCGGGGTAATTGAGGTTGCCGATGCGCTCGACCTTCTTGCGCCATTCGTCCTTGTACCAGGCGCCCTTGTCGCGCATGGTCGACGCGGCGCTGAGGCGGTGGATACGCGGACGCTTGGCGTACAGCTGTTGTTCGTTGGCCAGTTCGGCTTCGAGGCTGGCGATGTCGCTGGAGAGCTGCGAGCTGTCGAAAGTCGGCGCATCGACCGTCGGTTTGGTCTCGGTCCTGGCTTCTTCTTTCTTGGTCGGCGCCTTTTTCGGTTTCGGCGCGACGGTGGTCACGGCCGCCTTGGGCGCGGCTTCCTGCACTTCCGGCTTGGCGGCCGGTGGCGGGGTGACTTTCTTGACTTCGTTTGCCTGGAACGGCGCGACCTCGGTGGTCTTGGGGATCGCCTTCTTGTCGAGGGTGCCGCTGCCTTCCTGGTTTTCCTGGGCGAGAAAGTCGGCCTTCGCCGGCTTCTTTTCGCTCTTGAAGGTGGCGAGGGTGATTTCCAGGGTTTTGCTGATCTGCTTGGGCTCGACCATGGTGAAACCCACGCCGAGCAGCAGCGCCAGGTGGATCAGCGCCGCGAGAAACAGGGTAAATCCGAGGCGATCGACCGGGCGCACGCCTTTATGGGCGAGTTCAGCGGGCAGATCGGACGGAAGTGTCATGACAAGAAAACCAACATCGCGTTTTTCACAGGCCGCGCATGATAACGCAATGTTGGTTTCACGCCTTGGGCTTCAAGCATCAAGCGACAGGCTGCATGTGATGCACATCAAGCTTGCAGCTTTTTCTCGATGGCATCCATCAGCAGGCTGCCGATGTCGGTGCCGAAGGCATTGTCGATTTCGCGGATGCAGGTCGGGCTGGTGACGTTGATTTCGGTCAGGTGCTCGCCGATCACGTCCAGGCCGACGAACAGCAGGCCTTTTTCGCGCAAGGTCGGGCCGACCTGGGCGGCGATCCAGCGATCCTTATCGGTCAGCGGACGGGCTTCGCCACGACCGCCGGCCGCGAGGTTGCCACGGGTTTCGCCCTGGGCCGGAATCCGCGCCAGGCAGTAATCCACCGGCTCGCCGTCGATCATCAGGATGCGCTTGTCGCCGTCCTTGATCGCCGGCAGGTAGGCCTGGCCCATGATCTGCTGGGCGCCGAGGGCGGTCAGGGTTTCCAGAATCACCGACAGGTTCGGGTCGCCGGCGCGGTGACGGAAGATCGAAGTACCGCCCATGCCGTCCAGCGGCTTGAGGATCACGTCGCCATGTTTGGCGGCAAATTCACGCAGCACGTCGGCGCGGCGGCTGACCACGGTCGGCGGCGTGCACTGCGGGAACAGCGTGGCGAACAGTTTTTCGTTGCAGTCGCGCAGGCTCTGCGGCTTGTTGACCACCAGAACGCCAGCGGCCTCGGCCTGTTCGAGCAGGTAGGTGGAGTAGACGAACTCCATGTCAAACGGTGGATCCTTGCGCATCAGGATCACGTTCAGATCGCTGAGCAGCGAATCCTGCTCGGTGCCCAGTTCGAACCATTTTTCCGGGTTGGCGAAGACTTTCAGCGGCTTCATCCGCGCCCGTGCCTGGCCTTCACCCTGATAAAGGTCTTTCTGTTCCATATAGAACAGTTCCCAGCCGCGCTTCTGCGCCGCCAGCAGCATGGCCAGCGAGCTATCCTTCTTATAGGAAATGCTGGCGATAGGGTCCATGACAATCCCGACGCGAACGCTCATTGGGTTTTCCTCGAAAATTGGCTACCGGATCGGTATGAAAAAAGTGCCGCCAGAGTGGCGCCGGGCGGGTTTTCGGTCAAGGAAAAACCCGTCGATAGATTGGATCAGGAGACTGTGCTAAAAAGGCTGCCATGTCGTGCTGGCCCTTGAACATCAAGGGTTTCCAGCCATCAGTCATCGCAAAACGGACAAATTGATTCGCAAAGGCGACGGTAGAGCCCCCTTATGGAACAGCAGTCCAGCGCCTTGAAGGTCATGGTGATCGACGACTCGAAAACGATTCGTCGCACCGCCGAGACCCTGTTGAAAAATGCAGGGTGCGAAGTCATCACCGCGATCGACGGTTTTGACGCCCTGGCGAAGATCGCCGACCACCATCCCGGGATCATCTTTGTCGACATCATGATGCCGCGTCTGGATGGTTATCAGACCTGCGCTTTAATCAAGAACAACAACGCGTTCAAGGGCACGCCGGTGATCATGCTGTCGTCCCGGGACGGGCTGTTCGACAAGGCCAAGGGGCGGATTGTCGGTTCCGATCAATTTTTGACCAAGCCTTTCAGCAAGGAAGAACTGCTCGACGCGATCTCGGCCCATGTTCCGGGCTTCGCTGCCGCTTTGCCGCAGTAAGACACGCACAGAGACGCTCGGCCAGCGGGCCCGGTGTCGACAAGAAAAATGGGGAAGACCATGGCACGTATCCTGATCGTCGATGACTCGCCGACCGAAATGTACAAACTCACCGGCATGCTGGAAAAGCACGGGCACGAAGTGCTGAAAGCCGAAAACGGCGCCGACGGCGTGGCCCTGGCCCGCCAGGAAAAACCCGACGCGGTGCTGATGGACATCGTCATGCCCGGCCTCAACGGCTTTCAGGCTACCCGCCAGTTGACCAAGGATGCGGAAACCAGCCACATCCCGGTGATCATCATCACCACCAAGGATCAGGAGACCGACAAGGTCTGGGGCACCCGCCAGGGCGCCAGGGACTACCTGACCAAACCGGTCGACGAAGACACGCTGATCAAGACCCTGAACAACGTGCTGGCCGGTTGATCGCGCCGCCATGAGCGAGTCGCTGACCGCGTTCGAACTGTTGTGGCAGATCGACCAGCGCTGTCGCCTGCTGGCGGCGGACCTGCCGTCGCAACCGGCGCGCCAGGATCGCTGGAGCGGCATCGGCTTTCGTCTGGGCGAGCACTGGTACGTCACGCCCATGGGCGAAGTCAGCGAAGTGCTGCCCGAACTGCGCGTCACCCAGTTGCCGGGCGTCAAACCGTGGGTCAAGGGCGTGGCCAACCTGCGCGGACGCCTGCTGCCGGTCATGGACCTGTGCGGCTTTTTCGGCCATGAGCTGTCACCGATGCGCAAACAGCGGCGGGTATTGGTGGTAGAGCATCAGGACGTGTTTGCCGGGTTGCTGGTCGATGAAGTCTTCGGCCTGCAGCACTTCGAGCAGGACAGTTTCGAATCCGTCTCGATCAGTAAACGGCAAGGCTCCAAAGGCGAGTTCATCAAGGGCTATTTCCGGCGCGAGCAGAACTGGCGGGTGTTCAGCCTGTTTGCGCTGGCGCAGTCACCGAGTTTCATGCACGTCGCGGTTTAACAGGCGAGGACCGATGATCAAAGCAAAAACAGGCAAGCCCGCAGAAGGCTCGCGCAGCCGCTCGCAGATCATCGTGCTGTTCATCGCACTGATCGTGTTCATCATGCTGCTGTTCGCCAACTTCGCTTACCTCAACACCCAGGCCAACTACGACAAGCAGTACATCGGCCACGCCGGCGAGCTGCGGGTGCTGTCGCAGCGGATCGCCAAGAACGCCACCGAAGCCGCCGCCGGCAAAGCCGCCGCGTTCAAGCTGCTCAGCGATGCGCGCAACGATTTTGCCCAACGCTGGGGTTACCTCAAGAAGGGCGACCCGAGCACCGGCCTGCCGCCGGCGCCGTCCGTCGTGCGCCCGGAAATGCGCGCCGTGCAGCTGGACTGGGAACGCCTGCTGAAAAACACCGACGCGATTCTTTCCAGCGAACAGACCGTGCTGTCCCTGCATCAAGTGGCCGCGACCCTGGCCGAAACCGTGCCGCAGTTGCAGATCGAATACGAAAAGGTCGTGGAAATCCTCCTGCAACGCGGCGCTCCGGCGGCGCAGGTGGCGATGGCCCAGCGTCAGTCGCTGCTGGCCGAACGGATTCTCGGCGCGGTGAACACCGTGCTCTCGGGTGATGAAAACTCCCAGCAGGCCGCCGACGCCTTCGGTCGCGATGCCGCACGCTTCGGTCAGGTGCTCAACGGCATGTTGCAAGGCAACCCGGCGCTGAAAGTCAGCCAGGTCGAAGACCGCGATGCCCGCGCTCGCTTGAGCGAGATTTCCGAGCTGTTCCAGTTCGTCTCAGGTTCCGTGGATGAAATCCTCGAAACCTCGCCGGAGCTGTTCAAGGTCCGTGAGTCGGCCACCAATATTTTCAGCCTGTCGCAGACCTTGCTCGACGAAGCCTCGCACCTGGCCAGCCGTTTCGAAAACCTTGCCGGCGGGCGTAGCACCGACACCATCGGCGGCTACGTACTGGGCCTGCTGGCGCTGGCCTCGATCATCCTGATCGGCCTGGTCATGGTCCGGGAAACCAACCGTCAGTTGCGCGAGACCGCAGAAAAGAACGAACGCAACCAGAACGCGATCATGCGCCTGCTCGACGAGATCGAAGACCTCGCCGACGGCGACCTGACCGTGACCGCCTCGGTGACCGAAGACTTCACCGGGACCATCGCCGACTCGATCAACTATTCGGTCGACCAGTTGCGCGATCTGGTCGCCACCATCAACCTCACCGCCGGCCAAGTCGCCGCTGCGGTGCAGGAAACCCAGGCCACCGCCATGCATCTGGCCCAGGCCTCGGAGCATCAGGCCCAGCAGATTTCCGAAGCCTCGACCGCGATCAGCGACATGGCCCAGTCCATCGATCAGGTATCGGCCAACGCCGCCGAATCTTCGGCGGTGGCCGAGCGTTCGGTGGAGATCGCCAACAAGGGCAACGAAGTGGTGCACAACACCATCCACGGCATGGACAACATCCGCGAACAGATCCAGGACACCGCCAAGCGCATCAAGCGCCTGGGCGAGTCGTCCCAGGAAATCGGCGACATCGTCAGCCTGATCGATGACATTGCTGACCAGACCAACATCCTCGCCCTCAACGCGGCGATTCAGGCGTCGATGGCCGGTGATGCCGGGCGCGGTTTTGCCGTGGTGGCCGACGAAGTGCAGCGGCTGGCCGAGCGCTCGTCCGCTGCGACCCGGCAGATCGAGACGCTGGTGCGGGCGATCCAGACCGACACCAACGAAGCCGTGATTTCCATGGAGCAGACCACCACCGAAGTGGTGCGCGGCGCGCGGCTGGCGCAGGATGCCGGGGTGGCCCTGGAAGAAATCGAAGGCGTGTCCAAGACCCTCGCGGCGCTGATCCAGAGCATTTCCAACGCGGCGCAGCAGCAGACGTCTTCGGCCGGGCAGATTTCCCTGACGATGAACGTGATCCAGCAGATCACTTCGCAGACCTCGTCCGGCTCCACGGCCACCGCCGAGAGCATCGGCAACCTGGCGAAAATGGCCAGCCAGTTGCGTCGCTCGGTGTCCGGGTTCACCTTGCCGGCGGCGTCTGCGCCCGTCTCGGACAAGGCGTGAGGCCTGCGGGCGAGGCAATGTCGAGCGGAGTGGTTATGGGTGACCGGCACGATTACGTGGCCCTTGAATGGGTCAAGGGTGAAATCGCCGAGACGCTGAGGCAGGCGCATCAGGCCATCGAAGCCGTGCTCGACGATCCGCAGTCCGTGCCCGGGCTGGACGAATGCCTGGCCTGCATCCATCAGGTGCACGGCAGCCTGCAGATGGTCGAGTTCTACGGCGCGGCATTGCTCGCCGAAGAGATGGAACACCTGGTCGAAGCGTTGCAGAACGACCGCGTCAGCCACCGTGACGAAGCGCTGCACTTGCTGTTGCAGGCGCTGGGTCAATTGCCGATCTACCTCGACCGCGTGCAGGGCGCCCGCCGCGACCTGCCACTGGTGGTGCTGCCGCTGATCAACGACTTGCGCAGCGCCCGGGGCGAAAGCCTGTTGTCGGAAACCAGCCTGTTCAGCCCGCAGTTGCCTGAACTTGCGTCTTTGGGCGAGGAAACCCTGGCGCTGCTGGAGCCGGCAGAGCTGCCGAATGTGCTGCGCAAATTGCGCCAGATGCTGCAAATGGCGCTGGTCGGATTGCTCCGCGAACAGGATGACCAGACGCACCTCGGTTATCTGGCCAAGGTCTTCACCCGCCTCGAAGCGTTGAGCGGTAACTCGCCGCTGAGCCCGTTGTGGCAAGTCGCCTCGGCGCTGGTCGAAGGCATGCGTGAAGGGCGGATCGCCAACAGCCCGGCGCTGCGCAGCCTGTTCAAGGACGCCGACAAGGAACTCAAGCGCCTGCTCGAACAGGGCATGCCCGGCCTCAACCAGCCGCCACCGCCTGAACTGCTGAAAAGCCTGCTGTTTTATATCGCCAAAGCCGAACACCCCACCGGGCAGATGCTGACCATGAAAGATCGCTACTCCCTGGACGACGCGCTGCCCGACAGCGCGATGGTCGACGAAGAACGCGCGCGCCTGGCCGGTCCTGACCGCGATGCCATGCGCTCGGTGCTCGCGGCGCTGTGCGAAGAACTGGTGCGGGTCAAGGAACGCCTCGACCTGTTCGTGCGCAGCGACCGCCAGCACGCCTCGGACCTGGACAGCCTGCTGGCACCGCTGCGCCAGATCGCCGACACCCTCGCGGTGCTTGGTTTCGGTCAGCCGCGCAAGGTGATCATCGATCAACTGGCGGTGGTGCTCAGTCTCGCCCAGGGTCAGCGCGAACCGAACGACGCCACGCTGATGGACGTCGCCGGCGCCTTGCTCTACGTCGAGGCGACGCTGGCCGGGATGGTCGGTACGGTGGAGCCGGAGAGCCCGGATGACTCGCGGCTGCCGACCACCGACCTGACGCAGATTCATCAGATCGTGATCAAGGAAGCGCGCATCTGTCTGCAACAGGCCAAGGACATGATCGTCGACTACATCGACGCCGACTGGGACCGCCAGCAACTGCAAAGCCTGCCGGCGCTGCTGACCCAGGTGCGCGGCGCGCTGGCGATGATTCCGCTGGCGCGGGCGGCCAGCCTGCTCGAAGCCTGTAACGGATTTATCCGCGAGCACCTGTTGCTCGACCCGCACGAGCCGGGCTGGCAGCAACTCGACAGCCTCGCCGACGCCATCACTAGCCTCGAGTATTACCTCGAGCGCCTGACCGACGACCCGCAGGCACCCAGCGAACATTTGCTGGATATTGCGCAGAAAAGCCTCGCCAGTCTCGGCTTCTTCCCTGACGAACAGCCTGGCGAGCCGCATGTGCCGGTGCTCGACGATGTGCTCAGCCCCAGCGAAGCGCTGGTGATGCAGGATTTGCAGGAGCTGGACGACCCGCAGATCGTGCAGTCGTTGGCCGAAGTGCTGGCCAGCCCGGTCTCGGCGGTCAACCCGCCGGCGCTGACCACGCCGGGCAGCCTGCTGCCACCACCGGCCGATGAAGAACCGGTGGATGACGAGCTGCGCGAAGTGTTCCTCGAAGAAACCGGGGAAGTGCTCGAGGTGCTGAGCGACTACCTGCCGCGCTGGTCTGCCGAGCCCGATGACCGCGCCGCCCTCAGTGAGCTGCGCCGCGCCTTCCACACCCTCAAGGGCAGTGGCCGGATGGTGCGCGCGCTGGTCCTCGGCGAGCTGGCATGGGCGGTGGAAAACCTGCTCAACCGGGTGCTGGAACACAGCGTCGAACCCGGCCCGGCGGTGCGCCAGTTGCTGGCCGACACGCTGCTGCTGTTGCCGGACCTGATCGCCGAATTCGCCACCAACGGCCAGCGCCAGCGCCACGATGTCGATCAACTGGCGGCCCGCGCCCATGCGCTGGCCAAGGGCGACACGCCGCTGCCCGCCGAAGATGTGGAAGATGTCACGGCCCTCGATCCGCTGTTGCTGGAGATCTTCCGCAACGAAGCCGAGACTCACCTCGCCAGCCTCAATCGCTTCCTCGATCAGGCCGCCGAACATGTGCCGTTGCAGGCCAGCGACGAGTTGCAGCGCGCGCTGCACACCCTCAAGGGCAGCGCCTCGATGGCGGGGGTTTCGCCGATTGCCGAACTGGCGGCGCCGCTGGATAAACTGGCCCGGGAATTCAAGGCCCATCAGTTGGCGCTGGACCTCGACGAAGTGGAACTGCTGCTCGAAGCCGAGGGCCTGTTTCGCGTCGGTCTGCGTCAGCTCAAACACGATCCGCTGGCGCCGATTGTCGGCGCGCAGTCGCTGATCAAGCGCACCGAAAACCTGCTCGGCGAGCGTCTGGAATCGATCCTCAATGCCCCGAGCAGTGCGGTGCGGGTCAAGCGCGATCCGCAACTGATCAACAACTTCCTGGCCCAGGGCATGGATATCCTGCTCGACGCCGAAAGCCTCTTGCAGCGCTGGCAGCAGCACCCCGGCGAACGTCAGGAACTCAGCGCGCTGCTGGATGAGCTGACCACCCTGGGCGAGGGCGCACACCTGGCGGATCTGCTGCCGGTGGATGTGCTGTGCGAAGCCTTGCTCGATCTATACGGTGCGGTCGAAGAAAGCAGCCTGGCGGTCAGCGAGCGGTTTTTCCATGAGGCGCAGCAGGCTCATGAAGCGCTGATCAACATGCTCGACGAACTGGCCGCCGGCCAGGAAATCACCCCGCAACCGCAACGCATCCGCGCCTTGCACGAACTGCTCGACGAGAGCCTCGACCCGTCGGCCATGGGCCTGATCCGCAGCGATGGCAGCCGCACCACGAGCATCCGCGAACTGGGCAGCGCCACCGCCGAACTGCAACAACACAGCGCCGACAGCGGGCCGGACGACGAGATCGTCGAGATCTTCCTCGAAGAGGCGGTGGACATTCTCGACAGCGCCGGCCAAGCCTTGCAGCGCTGGCTGAAGGATCCGGAAAACGGCGCACCGCTGTCGTCGCTGCAACGGGATTTGCACACGCTCAAGGGCGGCGCGCGTATGGCCGAGGTGGCGGCCGTGGGTGATCTGGCCCATGAGCTGGAAGGCCTTTACCAAGGGCTGGTGGATCGTCGGTACAGCCACAGCGAAGCTCTGGATCGATTGCTGCGCCAGAGCCACGAGCGCCTGGCGCTGTTCCTCGAACAGTTGCACCGGCACCAGCCGCTGGATCCGGCGCAGGACCTGATCGAGGCGATCCGCCGCTTTCGCCAGGGCCCGAGCGCCAGTCCTGAGACGCCGACCGCTTCCGCCACGCAGGATGGCCCCGGACACGATCCGGAGCTGCTGGAGATCTTCCTTGAGGAAGGTTTCGACATCATCGAAAACTCCGGCGCCGCGTTGCTGCGCTGGCAGGCCGAACCCGGCAATCGCCAGGAAGTGGAAACCCTGCTGCGCGATCTGCACACCCTCAAGGGCGGCGCGCGGATGGTGGAAATCGGCCCGATCGGCGACCTCGCTCATGAGCTGGAAAACCTCTACGAAAGCCTGTCTGCCGGCACCCTGCAGGGCAGCGCCGAACTGTTCGCGCTGTTGCAGCGCGGCCATGACCGCCTAGCGCAGATGCTCGACGGGGTGCGCGCCGGTCAACCGTGTCCGCCGGCGGACCGCCTGATCAGCGCGATCCAGAATTTCAGCCATCCCGTGCCGGTGCAAACCCCGGCGCCCGTGCCGCCGGTTGCGGTCAAGGCCGAGCCTGCGGCCCCGGCGCCCGAGACCGGGGCGGACATGGTCAAGGTCTCCGCCGAACTGCTCGACGAGCTGGTCAACCTCGCTGGCGAAACCTCGATTTTCCGTGGGCGCATCGAGCAGCAAGTCAACGATGCGCAGACCGCCCTGCACGAGATGGAAACCACCATCGAGCGCATGCGCGACCAGTTGCGCCGGCTCGACACAGAAACCCAGGGGCGGATCCTCAGCCGTCAGCAAGTGGATGCCGAACGCCTCGGTTACGAAGATTTCGACCCGCTGGAAATGGACCGCCATTCGCAGTTGCAGCAGTTGTCACGGGCGCTGTTCGAGTCTGCTTCCGACTTGCTGGACTTGAAGGAAACCCTCGACCGGCGCACCCACGACGCGGAGAACCTGTTGCAGCAGCAGGGGCGGATCAACACCGAGTTGCAGGAAGGCCTGATGCGCACGCGCATGGTGCCGTTCGAGCGCATGTTGCCGCGTCTGAAACGCATCGTGCGTCAGGTCGCCGAAGAGCTGGGGAAGGACGTGGCGTTCAGCGTCGGCAACGCCGAAGGCGAGATGGACCGCAACGTCCTCGAGCGCATGGCGGCACCGCTGGAACACATGCTGCGCAATGCCGTCGACCATGGCCTGGAGTCCGCCGAAGTCCGGCTGGCGGCGGGCAAACCGGCGCAGGGGCAGATCAGCCTCGACCTGTCCCGCGAGGGCGGCGACATCGTGTTCGACATCCGCGACGATGGCGCCGGCGTGCCGCTGGATGCCGTGCGGCGCAAGGCGATCAAGCGCGGCCTGCTGGCGCCGGACGCCGAGATCAGCGACCGCGAGGTGTTGCAGTTCATCCTCCAGCCAGGTTTTTCCACGGCCGAGAAAATCACCCAGATTTCCGGGCGCGGCGTGGGCATGGATGTGGTGCATGAAGAAGTGCGGCAACTGGGCGGCACCATGAGCATCGATTCGGTGCCGGGGCAGGGCGTGCATTTTCGCATTCGCCTGCCGTTCACCGTGTCGGTCAACCGTGCACTGATGGTGCAGTGTGGCGAGGATCAATACGCGATTCCGCTGGACACCATCGACGGCATCGTCCGCGTACTGCCGAATGAACTGGACGGGCATTTCCGTCTCGACCCGCCGACTTATCAGTATGGCGGCCAGCGTTATGAACTGTGCTATCTGGGCGAGCTGCTGAAAACCGCGCCACGGCCGAAACTGTCCGGCCAGAGCCTGCCGGTGCCGGTCTTGCTGGTGCAGTGCAACGACCGGTACATCGCGGTGCAGGTCGACACGATGGCCGGCACCCGCGAGATTGTGGTCAAGAGCCTCGGCCCGCAGTTCGCCTCGGTGCAGGGCGTTTCCGGGGCGACGATTCTCGGCGATGGCCGGGTGGTGCTGATTCTCGACCTGCTGGCGCCGATCCGCGCGATGCAGGCGCGGTTGCCGCAGCGTCCGACCAGTCACGAAATCGAGAGCGAACCGCACAAGCCGTTGCTGGTGATGGTGGTCGACGACTCGGTGACGGTGCGCAAGGTCACCAGCCGTCTGCTCGAACGCCACGGTATGAACGTGCTGACCGCCAAGGACGGGGTCGATGCCATGCTGCTGCTGGAAGAACACATGCCGGACCTGATGCTGCTCGACATCGAAATGCCGCGCATGGATGGCTTCGAAGTGGCGACCCAGGTACGCCAAGATGAACGCCTGCAGCATCTGCCGATCATCATGATCACCTCGCGCACCGGACAGAAACACCGCGACCGCGCGATGGCCATCGGCGTCAACGACTACCTCGGCAAGCCTTACCAGGAATCGGTGCTGCTCGAAAGCATCGCCCTGTGGAGCAAAAAACATGCATGAGCGCCAGCACAATCAACGCGCCAGTCAGCTCACCGGGCTGCTGCTGCCGCTGGCGGATCGCAACCTGATCCTGCCCAACGTCGCCGTCGCCGAGCTGATCGACTACCAGTCCAGCGCCTTCGATCTCGACACACCGCCGTGGTATCTGGGACGGGTGACCTGGCGCGAGCGGCAGATTCCGCTGCTGAGTTTCGAGTCGGCGTGCGGCAACAGGATCGTCATCGGCGAGCGGGCACGGATCGTCATCCTCAATGCCCTCGGCGGGCGGCCGGAGTTGAAGTTCATCGCGCTGCTGGTGCAGGGGATTCCGCGTTCGTACAAGCTCGACAGCCAGTTGAGTTATGTCGATGTTCCGCTGTGTGCGCTGGAGCAGGCGGCGGTGCAGGTGGGGGAGCAGGTGGCGAAGGTGCCGGATTTGTTGGCGCTGGAGACATTGTTGGTGGATGCGGGGCTCGTTCACTGATCAAGAGTCTGCAGTGTTCGGGTTGGCCCCATCGCGAGCAGGCTCGCTCCCACATTTGAAATGCGTTTCCCTGTGGGAGCGAGCTTGCTCGCGATAGCGATCGCAACCATTACGCTAAGCGTAATGATTCACCACCGCGCTTGATTGATGCCCCCACCCGACACTCCTAAGGTAGCTCCACGACAGCGAACCCCGTGGAGTGAGCATGACAACAACCCTTTCCCCCGACTCGCGCTGGACGCGGCGGCGTGACGAGAAGCAGCGGCGCCTCGACAAGGTGCGCGGGCTGGCCGACGGTGCGGTGTTGCCCACCGACAAAATCGTCGCGGCACTCGAAGCGCTGATCCATCCGGGCGACCGTGTGGTGCTGGAGGGCAACAACCAGAAGCAGGCGGATTTCCTTTCGCGTGCGCTGGCCAAGGCCGATCCTGAAAAGCTCCACGACCTGCACATGATCATGCCCAGCGTCGGCCGTTCCGAGCATCTGGACCTGTTCGAACGCGGCATCGCCCGCAAGCTCGATTTCTCCTTCGCCGGCACCCAGAGCCTGCGCATCAGCCAGTTGCTCGAAGACGGTCTGCTGGAAATCGGCGCGATCCACACCTACATCGAACTCTACGCCCGGCTGGTGGTGGACCTGATCCCCAACGTCGTGCTCTCGGCCGGGTTCATGGCTGACCGGGCCGGCAACATCTACACCGGCCCGAGCACCGAAGACACACCGGCGCTGATCGAACCGGCGGCGTTCAGCGACGGCATCGTCATCGTCCAGGTCAATCAACTGGTGGACGATGTCAGCGAACTGCCCCGGGTGGATATTCCGGCGTCGTGGGTCGATTTCGTGGTGGTGGCGGACAAGCCGTTCTACATCGAGCCGCTGTTCACTCGCGACCCTCGGCACATCAAACCGGTGCACGTGCTGATGGCGATGATGGCGATCCGCGGGATCTACGAAAAACACAATGTGCAGTCGCTGAATCACGGCATCGGTTTCAATACCGCCGCCATCGAACTGATCCTGCCGACCTACGGCGAATCCCTCGGCCTCAAGGGCAAGATCTGTCGCAACTGGACGCTCAACCCGCACCCGACCCTGATCCCGGCTATCGAGAGTGGCTGGGTCGAAAGTGTGCATTGCTTCGGCACCGAACTGGGCATGGAAAACTACATCGCCGCTCGCCCCGATGTGTTCTTCACCGGTCGCGACGGCTCGCTGCGTTCCAACCGGATGTTCTGCCAACTGGCCGGGCAGTACGCGGTGGACCTGTTCATCGGCGCGACCCTGCAAGTCGATGGCGACGGCCATTCCTCCACTGTGACCCGTGGCCGTCTCGCCGGTTTCGGTGGCGCGCCGAACATGGGCCACGACCCGCGCGGCCGTCGTCACGGCACTCCGGCCTGGCTCGATATGCGCCATGACGATTCGCAGCAGCCGATGCTCGAGCGCGGCAAGAAACTCGTGGTGCAAATGGTCGAGACCTTCCAGGAGGGCGGCAAACCGACCTTTGTCGAGACCCTCGACGCGGTGGAGGTGGCGAAGAAAAGCGGCATGCCGCTCGCGCCGATCATGATCTACGGCGACGACGTCACCCACCTGCTCACCGAAGAAGGCATCGCCTACCTGTACAAGGCGCGTTCGCTGGAAGAGCGTCAGGCGATGATTGCAGCGGTGGCCGGCGTCACCGCCATCGGCCTGCGCCACAACCCGAAAGACACCGAACGCATGCGCCGCGAAGGCCTGATCGCCTTGCCCGAAGACCTCGGCATCCGTCGCACCGACGCCACCCGCGAATTGCTGGCGGCGAAAAGCGTGGCCGATCTGGTCGAGTGGTCCGGCGGCCTCTACAACCCGCCCGCCAAGTTCAGGAGTTGGTAATGCACGCACTCAACCTGCAACCCAAAACCATCACCCTCGCGGAACGGCTGGCGGATCTGGCCGTGGACGCGCTGATCGACGAAGCCGACCTGTCGCCGAAACCGGCGTTGGTCGACCGCCGTGGCAACGGTGCTCACACCGATCTGCACCTGGGATTGATGCATGCCTCGGCGCTGGCGCTGTGGCCGGCGTTCAAGGAAATGGCCGAGGCCGCGCTTGAGTTCGGCGAAATCGGCTTGCCACTGCGCGAAACCATTGGCCGCATCGGACGGGAAGGCGAACAAGCGATGCTCGCCACCACCCACGGCGTGAACACCCATCGCGGGGCGATCTGGGCGCTGGGTCTGCTGGTCACGGCGGCTGCGCTGGATATGAAGTCCACCAGCGCTGGCGCTGTCACGCTGCGCGCTGCGCGTCTGGCGTTGCTCGATGATTGTTATGCGCCGCGTCCGCTGAGCCATGGCGCCCAAGTCGCCCAACGCTATGGCGCTCGCGGCGCCCGGGAAGAAGCGCAACTCGGCTTCCCGTCCGTAGTGCAGCGTGGCCTGCCGCAGCTCAAACGCAGCCGCGCCGCCGGCCATGGCGAACAGAACGCCCGGCTCGATGCCTTGCTCGCAATCATGACTGAGCTGGCCGACACCTGCGTGCTGTACCGCGCCGGCGAACAGGGCCTGCACGCCATGCAACACGGCGCCCAGGCAGTGCTCGACGCCGGTGGCAGCTCCAGCCTCACCGGTCGCCGTCGCCTGCACGAACTGGATCAACAACTCATCGCATTGAATGCCTCGCCCGGTGGCGCCGCCGACTTGCTCGCCGCCAGCCTGCTGCTCGATCGAATCGAGCGCGACGGCATCCTTCAGGGAGCGTTTTGATGGAAACCTTATCCTTTGAATTCCCCGCCGGGCAGCCGCCACGCGGTCGGGCGCTGGTCGGTTGTGTCGGCTCGGGCGATCTGGAAGTGCTGATCGAACCGGGCCTGGCCGGCAAGCTGACGATCAACGTGCAGACTTCAGTCAACGGTGCCGAGCAGCGCTGGCAGCATCTGTTCGCACGGATGTTCGACGGCACCACGCCACCGGCGATGGCCATCGATATCCACGACTTCGGTGCGACCCCGGGCGTGGTGCGCCTGCGTCTGGAACAAGGCTTCGAGGAGATCGGCCATGACTGACACCTCGGCACTTCTACACAAACACAGCTTCGTCGAACTCGGCGCACGGCAGCGGGCGAAAGCCTTGCTCGACACCGGCACTTTCCGCGAATTGCTCGACCCGTTTCAACGCGTCATGTCGCCATGGCTGGAACGCCAGGGCGTGGTGCCCCAGGCCGATGACGGTGTGGTGATCGCCAAGGGCAGCCTCGACGGTTTGCCGGTGGTGATTGCCGCCATCGAAGGCGCGTTTCAGGGCGGCAGCCTCGGTGAAGTCGGCGGCGCAAAGATCGCCGGCGCGCTGGAACTGGCCGCCGAAGACAACCGCAAAGACATCCCGACCCGCGCCATCCTGCTGCTGGAAACCGGCGGCGTGCGCCTGCAGGAAGCCAACCTTGGCTTGGCGGCGATTGCCGACATCCACGCGGCGATTGTCGATCTGCAGCAATACCAACCGGTGGTTGGCGTGGTGGCCGGCAGCGTCGGTTGCTTTGGCGGGATGTCGATTGCCGCCGCGCTGTGCAGCTATTTGCTGGTGACCCAGGAAGCACGCCTCGGCCTGAACGGCCCGCAGGTGATCGAGCAGGAAGCCGGGATCGAGGAATACGACTCCCGCGACCGGCCCTTCATCTGGAGCCTGACCGGTGGCGAGCAACGTTTCGCCAGTGATCTGGTGGACCGTTATGTCGCCGATGACGTGGCGCAGATTCGCGGGCAGGTCGGCGAGTTGCTGCAACAGGGCCTGCCAGCGCAACCGCGCAGTCAACGGGCCGAGTGGTTCCTGCAACGCCTGACGAGCCTGGACACTGACAAGCAAATCGAGCCTTCGGTGGTTCGCGATCTGTATCAAGGAGAGCGCTCATGAGTGGTTATTCCGTGCGCGGCCTGAACTGGTTCAACGCCTTGAGCGCTGGCGCGAATGCTATCGAAGGCTTGCCGCCATCGCTGAAGGTCGCCGACGTGGCACTCGGGCGTTTTATCGCCGTGGTCGCCGATCCGCAAAACCGTTTCCCTCGCGCTCGCAACGGCGAAGTTGGTTTGCTCGAAGGTTGGGGTCTGGCCAAGGCGGTGGATGACGCGATCACCGCCGACCAGGACAAATCGCAAAAACGGCCCTTGATCGCCATCGTCGATGTGCCGAGCCAGGCCTACGGTCGCCGCGAAGAAGCCCTCGGCATTCATCAGGCTTTGGCCGGTGCGGCAGACGCTTATGCCCGCGCGCGGCTGGTCGGGCATCCGGTGATTGCGCTGCTGGTGGGCAAGGCCATGTCCGGGGCGTTTCTCGCTCACGGTTATCAGGCCAATCGATTGATCGCCCTGCGTGATCCGGGGGTGATGGTGCATGCGATGGGCAAGGCTTCGGCGGCGCGGGTGACGTTGCGCAGCGTCGAAGAACTGGAAGCTCTGGCGTCCAGCGTGCCGCCGATGGCCTATGACATCGACAGCTATGCCAGCCTCGGATTGCTCTGGGAAACCTTGTCGGTGCAGCAGATCGAACAGCCGACGGCGGAGGATCTGGCGCGGGTCGGCGAATGCCTGAAGCAAGCCATCGAAGATATTGGCGCGACTGATTTGAGCAATCGTCTCGGCGCGAAAAACCGCGAAGCCTCCAGCCGTGTACGTGAATTGCTGAGGGCGCAGTGGTGAACAGCGTTCTCGCCCACGACCTGCTGTGGGGCATGACGCCGGCGCAGTTGCCGGCGGAAGCGCCGCAGTGGGCGATTGATTCGCTGGCTGGCGGGCAACCGGTGGTGGTGCGGCGGGCCTTGAGTGAGGAAGGACTTGTGGCAGTGGGCGTGCGCGGTCGGTTGCGCGAGCAGCGATTGGCGGCGTTTATGTCTGTCGATTCGATTGCCTGTCGGGTCAGCCCGGAAGCGCTTTGTCATGTAGAGAGCGCGCGTGATCTGCCGGTCATGCAGGCGCTGCGGCAACTGCGGCCGGTGCTCGATGATTGTGGTTGGATCTGGGGTGTCAGTGGCAGTGTCGGGTTTGAGCTGGCCAGTGGATTTACGGCAATGCACGAGCGCAGCGATCTCGACTTGATTCTGCGTACACCGCAACTCATTACCCGTAACCAGGCGCGCAAACTGGTGGCGCATTTCGATCAGGCGATCTGCCGGGTCGACCTGCAATTGCAGACGCCGTTCGGTGCCGTCGCCCTGCGCGAATGGGCCGGGAATGCTTCACGGGTGCTGCTGAAAAACGCCCATGAAGCCTGTCTGGTGTCTGATCCGTGGAACCCGCAGGAGCAGGCAGCGTGAGCAGCCTGCTGGTGTTTCCCGGCCAGGGCGCGCAACAGCCCGGCATGCTCCAGCGTTTGCCTCGGGAAACGCTGATCGAGGCCAGCGACGAGCTCGGTGAAGATGTCTTGCAACTGGATTCCAGCGAAGCGTTGCGCAACACCCGAGCGGTTCAGCTTTGCCTGCTGATCGCCGGGGTCGCAGCCTCGCGGCAGTTGTTGCAGGGCGGACTCACCGCAGATTACGTCGCCGGCCTGTCCATTGGTGCCTACCCGGCAGCGGTGGTCGCCGGAGCATTGAGCTTCAGCGATGCGCTGCATCTGGTCAGCCTGCGCGGCGAGTTGATGCAGCAGGCTTATCCACAGGGCTTCGGCATGACCGCGATCATCGGTCTGCAATTATCCACAGTCGAAACGCTGCTGGCGCAGGTGCACGGCGCAGAAACACCGGTGTACCTGGCCAATATCAACGCCGATAACCAGGTGGTGATTGCCGGCAGCGACAAGGCGATGCAAGCGGTCGCCGAGCTGGCGCGCAGTCGTGGCGCCGGTCTGGCAAAACGGCTGGCGGTCAGCGTGCCGTCGCACTGCCCGTTGCTGGATGAGCCTGCGCAAACCCTCGCCGAAGCGTTCACCAGGGTAGAACTGAAAACACCGAACATCGCTTACCTGAGCGGCAGTCGCGCCAGGCCTGTGACCAAGGTAGAAGCGCTGCGCGACGACCTCGCCTTCAACATGTGCCGCGTGGTGGACTGGCGCGGCACCGTACAAAGCGCCTACGAGCGCGGCGTACGTCTACAGATCGAACTGCCGCCCGGTGCGGTGCTGACCGGGCTGGCGCGCCGGGTGTTCGAACAGGGGACTGTCACTGCCTTCGACAGTGCCCGGCTCGACACCTTGCAGGCGCTGTTGCGTGAAGAGGAGGGCCGCCGACTCTAGACCGCTGCGACTCAGGCTTCGAACAACAAAAACAATTCGACGATGCACTTTGAGGACTACAACAATGATTATTTACGGTGTGGCGCTGCTGGCGATCTGTACGCTGGCAGGGGTGATCATGGGTGACCTGCTCGGTGTTCTTCTGGGCGTCAAATCCAACGTCGGCGGGGTCGGCATCGCCATGATCCTGTTGATCTGCGCGCGGTTGTGGATGCAGAAACGCGGCGGCATGACCAAGGATTGCGAGATGGGCGTCGGCTTCTGGGGCGCCATGTACATTCCCGTGGTGGTGGCGATGGCCGCGCAACAGAACGTCGTCACCGCCCTGCACGGCGGCCCGGTGGCGGTGCTGGCGGCGATCGGTTCGGTGCTGGTCTGTGGCTGCACCATTGCCCTGATCAGCCGCACCCACAAGGGCGAGCCCTTGCCCGACGAACCGGCGGAAATCTCCCCGGTCGGCACGCCGGTAGGAGGTCGCTGATATGTGGGATCTCATTGAAAAAGGTCTGGAACACAACGGTCTGATCACTGCCTTTGCCTTCGTCGGCGTGATCATGTGGGTCTCGGTGATTCTCTCCAAACGCCTGACCTTCGGACGGATTCACGGCTCGGCGATTGCCATCGTCATCGGCCTGGTGCTGGCCTGGGTCGGCGGCACCATGACCGGCGGGCAGAAAGGCCTGGCGGACCTGACGCTGTTCTCCGGCATCGGCCTGATGGGTGGCGCGATGCTGCGGGATTTCGCCATCGTTGCCACCGCATTTGAGGTGCAGGCCACCGAGGCGAAGAAGGCCGGGATGATCGGCGTGATTGCGCTGCTGCTGGGCACGATCCTGCCGTTCATTGTCGGTGCGTGCATGGCTTACGCGTTCGGTTATCGCGATGCGGTGAGCATGACCACCATCGGCGCGGGTGCGGTGACTTACATTGTCGGCCCGGTGACCGGTGCGGCGATTGGCGCGACGTCGGATGTGATGGCGCTGTCGATTGCCACCGGGTTGATCAAGGCGATTCTGGTGATGGTCGGCACGCCCGTGGCGGCGCGCTGGATGGGCCTGGATAACCCGCGCTCGGCGATGGTGTTTGGCGGGCTGGCCGGGACGGTGAGTGGCGTGACGGCGGGGCTGGCGGCGACGGATCGGCGGTTGGTGCCTTATGGGGCGTTGACCGCGACCTTCCACACCGGACTTGGGTGCCTGCTTGGGCCATCGCTGCTGTTCTTCATCGTTCGCGGGATTGTTGGCTGAACGTCAAAAGCCCCTCACCCTAACCCTCTCCCGGAGGGAGAGGGGACTGACCGAGTTGGATGGGTCAGCTTTATCGACCTGAAATTTCCGTGTCGAACTCAGGACTCGAAACCGATGGAGATCTGCTCCCTTTCCCCCTCGCCCCCTTGGGGGAGAGGGCTGGGGTGAGGGGGTAAGCTCTTGATCTTGATCTGCTCTTGATCAAACCCCAGTCTGGCGATTCGCATACATCCGACACTCCGCCAACAACGCCAGCAAATTCGGGTCCCGCTCTTTAGCCTTCAGAAACACCACCCCGATGTGCTGCTGCAACCGGTACTTCTCCTGCAGCGGAATCAGCTTCACCCGGTTCTCGTACACCGCCGCAATCCTCCCCGGCAGCAACGCGTAACCGACCCCGGAACTGACCATGCTCAGCAGGGTGAAGATGTCGTTGACCTGCATCGCCACCTTCGGCTCGAACCCCGCCTGCCTGAACACCCGAATACCGTCCTGATGGGTGGCGAAGCCTTGGGTCAGGGTGATGAAGGTTTCGTCGCGCACCTCCGCCAGGTCCACTTCGCTGCGCTGGGCGAATCGCGAATCGGCCGGGGTGGCGAGGAAAATGTCGTCGGAAAACAGTGGAATCTGCTCGCAGTCCGGGTCGTTGACGGTGTCGTCCAGCGACACCAGGATCGCGTCGACTTCCATGTTTTTCAGCTTGTAGAGCAGGTCGATGTTCGAGCCGAGGATCAGGTCGATGTTGAGTTCGCTGCGGCGGATCTTCAAACCCATGATCAATTGCGGCACGGTCTTCACCGTCAGCGAATACAGCGAGCCGAGCTTGAATCGCTCGGCCGAGAACCCGGCGGCTTCGCGGGTCAGGCGCACGCTTTCGACCACGTCCTGAATCAGCTTCTGCGCCCGCTCCTCGAGCACGTAGGCGCTTTCCAGCGGTGTCAGGTTGCGCCCTTCGTGTTTGAACAGCGGACAGCGCAGGGCGCTTTCCAGCGAATGGATCGCGCGGTGCACGCTGACGTTGCTGGTCTGCAACTCGGCGGCGGCGCGGGCGAGGTTGCCGGTGCGCATGAAGGCGAGGAACACCTCGAGTTTCTTCAGGGTCAATTCTTCGTCGATCAGCATGGCGCGGACTCTTCTTGGTATCGCTCGATTGTGCCCAAATATCAGGACAGGTGCCTGCCTGCGTTGAACGGAAACATTGCGCTTTTACGCTCAAGGCCCGAGCCTTGCGCGTTGCGGTAAATGAAATCGAGGTGTGCGACACATGTATCACGGAGAAAAACTGAACGCCTGGACGCATCTGGTCGGTGCGGTAGCGGCGTTTGTCGGGGGCGTCTGGATGCTGGTGATCGCCAGCCTCGACGGCAGCCCGTGGAAGATCGTCAGCGTGGCGATTTATGCCTTTACGTTGCTGGTGCTCTACAGCGCGTCCACCGTGTACCACAGCGTGCGCGGGCGCAAGAAAGCGATCATGAAGAAGGTCGATCACTTTTCGATCTACCTGCTGATCGCCGGCAGTTACACGCCGTTCTGCCTGGTGACCCTGCGCGGGCCGTGGGGCTGGACGCTGTTCGGGATTGTCTGGGGGCTGGCGCTGATCGGCATCCTGCAGGAGATCAAGCCACGCTCGGAGGCGCGGATCCTGTCGATCGTGATCTACGCGGTGATGGGCTGGATCGTGCTGGTGGCGGTCAAGCCGCTGATCGCAGCGCTCGGGACGGCGGGGTTTGCCTGGCTGGCGTCGGGCGGCGTGCTGTACACCGTGGGGATCATCTTCTTTGCCCTCGACCATCGGTTGCGGCATGCCCACGGGATCTGGCATCTGTTCGTGATCGCCGGGAGTTTGCTGCACTTTGTGGCGATTCTGTTTTACGTCCTTTAAGCGCCTATCAGTCGGCCGAGTTGTTCGCTGGCGCGCTGACTGAAGATCTGCAGCAAATCATTCAGCGTATGTGGCGGTGGTTCGGTGGCGCGAGTCACCGCGTACAGCGTGATCGGCAGCGGCGGGGCGAGAGGGCGGATAGTGGTGGTGGCCGATGAGGCACCCAGCGCGGTGAACGGATCGATCACCGCGACCCCGGCGCCGGACTCCACCATCGCTCGCGCCAGCGAATACGTCTGCACGGCGATCCGCACACGCGGCGGCGGTTCAACCGCTTCGAGATAACTATCGAGGCGGGCGGCCAGCGGGTCGGCGCTGGACAGTCCGATCAGCGGCGCCCCGGCCAATGCCATCAGCGGCAACGGCTGACCGGAGTCTTTCTCCGGCCAGTAACCTTTGGGCGCCAGCGCCACCAGCACCCCCGATGCCAATGCCTGGGCCTTCAGCCCCGGATGGTCCGGCAGCTGCAACGTCAGCGCCACGTCCACTTCGCGCATCAGCAGGTTCTGCATCAGCTCGCGGCTGTGGGCGCTCGACAGTTCGCAGGCGATGTCCGGGAACTGCGCGGTCCACTGCTGGATCGCTGGAGGCAGCAACGACAGCGCCAGCGCCGGGGTCGCGCCGATCCGCAGGCTGTGGCCGGGTTCGCGGCGCAGGCTCTGGGCCAGACGCCGCACGCCTTGCAGGCTTTCGGTGACCTTATCGACTTCACGCTCCAGCTCCAGCGCTTCCGGGGTTGCCTGCAACTTGCCGCGCACCCGCAGAAACAACGGAAAGCCCAGTTGCTGCTCGGCGTGCTGCAAGACCTTGGTCACCGCCGGTTGTGAGACATGCAGCAATTGCGCAGCGGCGCTGATCGAGCCGGTCTGGCGGATGGCCTGGAAAATCTCGATGTGACGAAGGCGCATGGCGATCCCATAACCTTTGTTTATAGGCCTGGCATCTTTATTCATTGTTCGGCGCCTGTCACCTCACCCTAACCTTGGCCTCGTCTTCAAGAACGGTTAAGGACAGACATGGCTCAGCGTGTGTGCATCATCGGCGGCGGCGTGATCGGGTTGGCAACGGCCTGGGCGCTGGTGCGCGACGGCTTCGAGGTGACGGTGGTCGAGGCGCGGCAGTCGCTGGGCAGCGAAACCAGTTTTGCCAACGGCGGCCAGTTGTCCTATCGCTACGTCGCGCCGCTGGCCGA
This sequence comes from Pseudomonas sp. B40(2017), assembly GCF_002112855.1. Taxonomy (NCBI): domain Bacteria; kingdom Pseudomonadati; phylum Pseudomonadota; class Gammaproteobacteria; order Pseudomonadales; family Pseudomonadaceae; genus Pseudomonas; species Pseudomonas sp. B40(2017). The sequence continues at coordinate 219,187 of NZ_NEIT01000002.1, read as the reverse complement.
TGCCGGCGTACCGTTGCAGGCAATCGGCTGGATGCTGCGCGGCGATTCACCGCTGAAATTGCGCCCGCGCCTGGACCCGGCGCAGTGGCGCTGGATGGCCTCGTTTCTCGCCGCGTGCCGCACCTCGGTCAACCGCGAAAACGCCGCGCATCTGTTGCGTCTGGCGTTGTTCAGCCAGAGCACCCTGAAACGCTGGCGTGAGGACGACGGGCTCACCGGTTTCAATTGGCGGCGCAACGGCAAACTGGTGACCTTCCGCAACGCCGCCAGCTTCGAGCATGCACGCAAAGGCCTCGCCGATCCGCAGCAACAGCAGGTGTTGTCCGCCACCGAATGTGCGCAACTTGAACTGGCACTGGCCGATGCGCCGTTTGTAGGCGCGATCTACACGCCGGATGAGGAAGTCGGCGACTGTCATGGCTTTTGCCAGCAGTTGGCGGCGCGCTTGAAGGCGTCGGGTCGCTGCGAGTTTCGTCTCGGTCAGGCAGTCACCGGCATTCGCCATAGTCACGGCGCCGTCACGGCCATTGAACTTGGCGAAGAGACCCTGCCGGTCGAACAACTGGTAATCGCCGCCGGCCATCGCAGCCCGTTGCTCGCGCTGCCCGGCCTGCGCCTGCCGCTGTATCCGCTGAAGGGCTACAGCCTGACCGTGCCGATTGGCAAAGTGCATCGAGCACCGGACGTGAGCATCACCGACTACGACCGCAAGATCGTCTACGCGCGTATCGGCGAACAACTGCGCGTGGCGGCAATGGTCGACATCGTCGGTTTCGACCCGGCGGTGGACCCCGAGCGGCTGGCGCTGATCAAGCGCCAGGCCCGCGACACCTTTCCCGACGCCGGCAACTACGATGCGGCCGTGGAATGGGCCGGCATGCGCCCGGCCACCCCCACCGGCGTTCCGCTGTTGGGCGCCACGGCGTATCGCAATCTGTGGCTCAACCTCGGCCACGGTGCGCTGGGTTTCACCCTGGCCTGCGGCAGCGGGCAGTTGCTCAGCGAACTGATCGGCGAGCAGCGCACATCCATTGATCTGCACGGGTTCAATCCCCGTGCGGCGTGACGGTTTCTGCTAAAACACCCCACCCACAACGGAGAATAACAATGCAAAAAATCACGTTGCTCGGCTGCACTCTGGCGCTGGTTTTCGGCGCTCAGGCGCAGGCCAATGAAGTGCCGCTGACCGGTACGCTCGGCAAGATTGCCAGCACCAATAGCATCACCCTGGGTTATCGCGATGCGTCGGTGCCGTTTTCGTATGTGGGCGATCACACCGGGCAGCCGATGGGGTATTCGGTGGAACTGGCAGGCAAGATCGTCGAGCGCATCCAGCAGCAACTGGCGCTGCCGGAACTGAAGGTGAAGTACAACCTGGTGACGTCGCAGACGCGGATTCCGCTGGTGCAGAACGGCACGGTCGACCTTGAATGCGGCTCCACCGGGGTAACCGCCGAACGGCAGAAGCAGGTCGCGTTCTCCTACGGTTTCATCTACGTCAAAGGTCAGCTCCTGACTGCCAGGGACAGCGGCATCCACAGCTTCGACGATCTGCGCGGCAAGAACGTGGTGACCACCGCCGGCACCACCAACGAGCGTTATCTGAAGAGCTACAACCTCGACCACAAACTGAACATGTTCGTCATCAGCGCCAAGGATCACGGCGAGGCATTCCAGATGCTGCAATCGGGGCGCGCGGCGGCATTCTACATGGACGATGCGTTGCTCTACGGCGAGCGGGCCAAGGCACGCGATCCGCACAACTGGGTCGTGGTGGGGGAGGAGCAGTCGCGGGAAATCTACAGCTGCATGGTGCGCAAGGATGATCCGCAGTTTCTTGCGCTGGTGAACGGCGTGTTGGCCGACCTGTACAGCTCGGGGGAGATCAACGGGATTTACCGCAAGTGGTTCGAGCAGCCGATCCCGCCGAAGGGCTTGAACCTTGAATTCCCGATGACCGGCGAACTCAAGGCAATCATCGCCAGACCAACCAGTGATCCGGTGCAGTGACGGGTTAGAAATCACCCCACAGTTGCTGCGCTACCGCCAGTGCCACAACCGGCGCGGTCTCGGTGCGCAGCACGCGCGGGCCGAGGCGGGCGGCGTGGAAGCCGTTGTTCTTGGCCTGCTCGACTTCGGCGTCGGACAAACCGCCTTCAGGGCCGATCAGGAACGCCAGCGTTGATGGCTTGGCATGGCTGACCAGCGGCTCGGCCACCGGGTGCAGCACCAGTTTCAGTTCGGCTTGCGTCTGTTTCAGCCAGTCGGCCAGCAACAGCGGTGGATGAATCACCGGCACCCGCGAACGACCGCATTGCTCGCAGGCGCTGATCGCCACCTGACGCCAGTGCAGCAGGCGTTTGTCGGCGCGTTCGTCCTTGAGGCGGACTTCGCAGCGCTCGCTGAAGATCGGGGTGATTTCAGTCACGCCCAGTTCGGTGGCTTTCTGGATCGCCCAGTCCATCCGCTCGCCCCGGGACAGGCCCTGGCCGAGGTGGATGTGCAGCGGTGATTCGACCTGGCCGGCGAACTGCTCGTCGATCTGCACCACCACGCGCTTCTTGCCGACTTCCACCAGCGATCCGCGAAACTCATGGCCGGAGCCGTCGAACAACTGCACCGCATCGCCTTCGGCCATGCGCAGCACGCGGCTGATGTAGTGCGCCTGGGCTTCCGGCAGTTCGTGTTCGCCAGTGCTCAGCGGGGCGTCGATAAAAAAGCGGGACAGTCTCATGGTGGGTCTCTTTAAGTAGATCGTTCCCACGCTCTGCGTGAGAATGCCTCATTGGACGCTCTGCGTCCGCTTTTGGGACGCGGAGCGTCCTTGGCTGCATTCCCACGCGGAGCGTGGGAACGAGTACGAGTCATGCTTAGCCCGGATCACGAAACCCGGGATGAAAATCCTTCGGCACCGCCACGCTGACGCTGTCACGAGTGGCGATGTCGATGCCTTCGCTGGCGACTTCGGCGAGGAAGTCGATCTGCTCCGGGGTGATCACGTACGGCGGCAGGAAATACACCACGCTGCCCAGCGGGCGCAGCAACGCGCCACGCTCCAGCGCATGCTGGAACACCTTCAGGCCGCGACGTTCCTGCCACGGATAAGCCTCTTTTGTGGCTTTGTCCTTGACCATCTCGATCGCCAGGACCATGCCGGTCTGCCGCACTTCCGAAACATTCGGATGATCCACCAGATGCGCCGTCGCCGACGCCATGCGTTGAGCCAGCGCCCGGTTGTTCTCGATCACGTTGTCCTGTTCGAAGATATCCAGAGTCGCCAGCGCCGCCGCACAGGCCAGCGGGTTGCCGGTGTAGCTGTGGGAATGCAGGAAGGCGCGCAGGGTCGGGTAGTCGTCGTAGAACGCGCTGTACACCTCGTCGGTGGTCAGGCACGCGGCCAACGGCAGATAGCCACCGGTCAGGGCTTTCGACAGGCACAGGAAGTCCGGGCGGATGCCGGCCTGTTCGCAGGCGAACATCGTTCCGGTGCGGCCGAAGCCGACGGCGATTTCGTCGTGGATCAGGTGCACGCCGTAACGGTCGCAGGCCTCGCGCAACAGCTTGAGATACACCGGGTGGTACATGCGCATGCCGCCGGCGCCCTGGATCAGCGGCTCGACGATCACCGCAGCGACGCTGTCATGGTTTTCCGCCAGCGTCTGCTCCATCGCCGCGAACATGTTGCGCGAGTGTTCTTCCCAGCTCATGCCCTGCGGGCGCAGGTAGCAATCCGGGCTCGGCACCTTGATGGTGTCCATCAGCAGTGCTTTATAGGTTTCGGTGAACAACGGCACGTCACCGACTGACATCGCCGCCATGGTCTCGCCGTGGTAGCTGTTGGTCAGGGTGACGAAGCGTTTCTTGTTCGGCTGGCTGCGGTTGAGCCAGTAGTGAAAGCTCATTTTCAGCGCGACTTCGATGCAGGACGAGCCGTTATCGGCGTAGAACACCCGGTTCAGGCCCTCGGGCGTCATCTTCACCAGACGCTCGGACAGCTCGATCACTGGCTGATGGCTGAAACCGGCCAGAATCACGTGTTCCAGTTGATCGACCTGATCCTTGATGCGCTGGTTGATGCGCGGGTTGGCGTGGCCGAACACGTTGACCCACCAGGAGCTGACCGCATCCAGATAACGCTTGCCTTCGAAGTCTTCGAGCCAGACGCCTTCACCGCGCTTGATCGGGATCAGCGGCAGCTGTTCGTGGTCTTTCATCTGGGTGCAGGGATGCCACAGCACCGCGAGATCGCGTTGCATCCACTGGTTGTTCAGGCCCATGTTCAGTCTCCTCGAGGCGGCTCGCGTCAGGCGCGGGCAAACAATCGCGCAAGCCTATGCAATGCATCGCGCCGGAACAACCCATTGTGTCGATTGAGCTACTTTGTATGGGCCGATAGACGTCGCTGGCGGCGTTTTGATGGCTGACGTATTCTTCGCGGTTCTTTGGGTCGTCTGACCCGCAAAACTGCTTTTTCCTACGTGTATTTCCGGAGTTCGCTGAATGTCTGTCGGTTGGCTGCGCGCCTGTGCGCTGGTGGTGTTGGGGCTGTTCAGCGTTACGGCGCTGGCCAAGGATAAAACCGCAATCGTGATCGGCGGCGGCCTGTCGGGCCTGACGGCGGCTTACGAACTGCAGAACAAGGGCTGGCAGGTCACGCTGCTCGAAGCCAAGCCGAGCCTGGGCGGTCGCTCGGGCATGGCCACCAGCGAGTGGATCGGCAACGACAAGACTCAACCGGTGCTGAACAAGTACGTTTCGACGTTCAAGTTGAGCACCACGCCGGCCCCTGAATTCGTACGGACCCCGGGGTACCTGATCGACGGCGAGTATTTCTCCGCCGCCGACCTGACCGCCAAACAGCCTGCCACGGCTGAAGCGCTGAAGCGTTACGAGAAAACCCGTGACGATCTGGCGCGCTCGATCGACGATCCGCAGAACCCGGCGGCGACCAACACCCTGCACGCCCTGGATCAGATCAACGTATCGAGCTGGCTCGACAAGCAGAACCTGCCGGCCACCGCACGTCAGCTGATCAACCAGGATATCCGCACCCACTACGACGAGCCTTCGCGCCTGTCGCTGCTGTACTTCGCGCAGCAGAGCCGGGTGTATCGCGGTGTGTCCGACCGTGACCTGCGCGCTTCGCGTCTGGTCGGTGGCAGCCCGGTGCTGGCCCAGGCCTTCGTCAAACAGCTGAAAACCATCAAGACCAACTCGCCAGTATCTGCCATCACCCAGGACAAGGACGGCGTGACCGTCAAGGTCGGCAGCGTCGGCTACCAGGCGGATTACGTGGTGCTGGCGGTGCCGTTGCGCGCCCTCAACAAGATCCAGCTGACCCCGGCGCTGGATGCCCAGCACCTGGCCGCGATCAAAGGCACCAACTACGGCTGGCGTGACCAGATCATGCTGAAGTTCAAGACGCCGGTATGGGAAAGCAAGGCGCGGATGTCCGGCGAGATCTATAGCAACACTGGCCTTGGCATGTTGTGGATCGAGCCGGCCCTGAAGGGCGGCGCGAACGTGGTGATCAACCTGTCCGGCGACAACGCCCGCGTCATGCAGGCCTTCGGCGACAAGCAGATGGTCGATCAGGTGCTGATTCGCCTGCACACGTTTTATCCACAGGCCCGTGGCTCGTTCACCGGTTATGAAATCCGTCGCTACAGCACCGATCCATCGACCGGTGGTTCCTACCTGGCCTTCGGCCCTGGCCAGATCAGCAAATACTGGCGCCTGTGGGAGCGTCCGCTGCAGCGCGTAGCGTTTGCCGGCGAACACACCGACACCTTGTACCCGGGCACGCTGGAAGGCGCACTGCGCACCGGTCAGCGTGCAGCCAGTCAGGTTGAAGACCTGGCGGCGGGCAAATCCTTCGAACCGGTCAAGGTCGGCCCGGCAGCGGCCACCGCCGCAGCGGCGGGTGCGGGCGCGGCAGTAGCGGCGAAGAAAGGCAACTTCTTCACCAACCTGTTCGGCGGTTCGGACGACGACAAGAAGCCAGAGCCAGTGAAAGCACCAGAGCCGGCACCTGCTCCAGCCGCTCCAGCGCCTGCACCGGCTCCGGCCCCTGCGCCAGCCCCGGTGGAAGCACCGAAGCCAGCGGCCCCGGTGAAAGCCGAGCCGGCGAAGAAAGCGGCAGCCAAACCAGCAGCGAAGAAACCGGCGGCCAAGACCGAGGCGAAAAAAGCCCCGGCCAAACCTGCAGCGAAAAAGGCTGAGCCGGCGAAGAAGCCAGCGGCCAAACCGGCGGCAACCACCGAGACCAAAGCGCAGTAAGGCTTTGCGGTGAATGAAAAAGCGCGGCTTTCAAGCCGCGCTTTTTTTTGCGTGGGATTCACAACATCCCGCCACACTTTTGTCTTTAATCTTTCCTTAACTCCCCTGTTCAAGACTCTTGATCGTATTTCTCGATATTTCAAAGCAAAATTTTCCGCTTTAATTCGATAGATAACTCGCTAGTCTTGGTTCGCAGTTCTCACAGGATTTGGGCAATGCAGCTACGTAACTCTTCTTCGCGCTACGGTTGGGTCAGCATCTTCATGCACTGGGGTGTGGCGCTGGCGGTCTTCGGGCTGTTCGCGCTCGGTCTGTGGATGGTGGGGCTGGATTACTACAGCACCTGGCGCAAAGACGCGCCGGATCTGCACAAGAGCATCGGTCTGGTGCTGCTGGGTGTGATGGTGTTGCGGGTGTTGTGGCGCTTTGTCAGCCCACCGCCGCCAACGCTCCAGAGCTACAGCCGCATGACCCGCATCGGCGCCAAGTTCGGCCATGGGTTTCTCTACCTTGCGCTGTTCGCCGTGATGATTGCCGGTTACCTGATTTCCACCGCAGACGGTGTCGGGATTCCGGTGTTTGGCCTGTTTGAAGTTCCTGCACTGGTTTCCGGACTACCGGATCAGGCAGATACCGCCGGTGTGATTCATCTGTACCTGGCATGGGCGCTGGTAATTTTTTCCGGCCTTCATGCGTTGGCAGCATTGAAGCACCACTTTATCGATCGTGATGCGACCCTGACACGAATGCTGGGACGCAAAGCCTGATGTTCAACCTCGACTCCAAAGGAAAACAAAGCATGTTGAAAAAGACTCTGGCCGCTCTGGCAATCGGCTCTGCCGTCCTGTCCGCCAATGTGATGGCCGCTGACTACGTAGTCGACAAAGAAGGCCAGCACGCCTTCGTCGACTTCAAGATCAGCCACCTGGGCTACAGCTACATCACCGGTACCTTCAAGGACATCAGCGGCAAGTTCAGCTTCGATGCTGCCAAGCCTGAAGACAGCAAGATCGAGTTCGACGTGAAGACCGCCAGCGTGTTCACCAACCACGCCGAGCGTGACAAGCACATCTCCAGCAAAGACTTCCTGGACGTGGGCAAATACGCTGATGCCAAGTTCGTCTCCACCAGCGTCAAGTCCACCGGCAAGAACGCCGATGGCAAAGACACTGCCGACGTGACGGGTGACCTGACCCTGCACGGCGTGACCAAGCCGATCGTGGTCAAGGCCACTTTCCTGGGTGAAGGCAAGGATCCATGGGGCGGCTACCGTGCCGGCTTCGAAGGCACTACCAGCATCAAGCGTTCTGATTTCGGCAAGATGATGGACCTGGGTCCACAGTCTGACAAAGTCGACCTGTACATCTCGTTCGAAGGTGTCAAAGCGAAGTAATTTTCGCCGGCCATACAAAAACGCCCCCGGTCTTGCGATCGGGGGCGTTTTTTATTGCCTGCCGCCACTTTCGTTTCAGCGGCGCACAAAAAATGCCCCGGTTTTCAGGCCGGGGCATTTTTCATTGCAGTCGAAAACTCAGCGATTGCGGGTCAGCAAGGCCGGTTTTTCACCGCGTGGGCGGCTTGGCAGTTGATCCAGCTGCTCAGGCGTCGGGAAGCGGTCGGCTTTCGACTCCTTGTGCATGATCTTCGGGCCACTGCTGCGCGGGTTCTGCACGGCCGGTTCAGCGCGCTGCTGATCGTCACGGGCCGGGCGGCGGTTGCGCGGATTTTCATCGCGACGACCCTGGCCGTCACGCGGAGCACCGTTGCGTGGGCCACTGCGTTTGCCTGGCGGGGTGCCGGTGCTCGAGCCGTTGCTGTTGCGCGGGCCGTTCTGGCGACCTTGCGACTGACCGCCGCGTGGTGCGCCCGAACCTGCGCCTTGCGCCGGAGCGCCTGGACGACGGTTGCGACCACCGGCCGGAGCCTGCTTCGGCACGTAATCAACGCGGTTACCGAAGTTATCGATATCGTCGTCGAGGAATTCGTCCGGAGCACGGTCAGCAGCGGCGCGTGGCGGCTGGCTTGGCTGGCGTTGTTCGCGGGCCGGGGTGCCTTCACGCGGCTTCTGTTGACGGGTTGGACGCTCGCCACGTTCGCCGGCCGGTTTTTCCTTGCCCTTGTCTTTGCCTTTGTCTTTACGACCGCCGCCACCGCCGCCATTCGGGCCGTCGCCGCGTGGGCCACGGGCATTGCGCGGGTTGCGCATGTCCGGACGTTCACGGGCTTCCGGCTTCTCGGCTTCGATGGTGCTGGCATCGAAGCCCATCAGGTCGCCGTCGGCGATTTTCTGCTTGGTCATGCGTTCGATGCTTTTCAGCAGTTTTTCTTCGTCCGGCGCGACCAGCGAGATCGCCTCGCCCGAACGACCGGCCCGGCCGGTACGGCCGATACGGTGCACGTAGTCCTCATCGACGTTCGGCAGTTCGAAGTTGACCACGTGTGGCAACTGGTCGATATCCAGGCCACGGGCGGCGATGTCGGTGGCAACCAGGATGCGCACTTCACCGGCCTTGAAGTCGGCCAGGGCTTTGGTGCGGGCGTTCTGGCTCTTGTTGCCGTGGATCGCCACAGCCGGCAGGCCGTGTTTGTCCAGGTACTCGGCCAGACGGTTGGCGCCGTGCTTGGTACGGGTGAACACCAGCACCTGTTCCCACGCGCCGGCGGTAATCAGGTGGGCCAGCAGCGCACGCTTGTGGCTGGCCGGCAGACGGAAGACGCGTTGTTCGATGCGCTCGACCGTGGTGTTCGGCGGCGTCACTTCGATGCGTTCCGGGTTGTGCAGCAGCTTGCCGGCAAGATCCGTGATGTCTTTGGAGAAGGTCGCAGAGAACAGCAGGTTCTGGCGTTTGGCCGGCAGGCGCGCGAGGACTTTCTTCACATCGTGGACGAAGCCCATGTCGAGCATGCGATCGGCTTCGTCGAGCACGAGAATTTCGACGTGGGACAGATCGACGCTGCCCTGGCCGCACAGGTCGAGCAGTCGACCGGGGCACGCCACCAGCACGTCAACGCCACGGGACATGGCCTGAACCTGCGGGTTCATGCCGACGCCGCCGAAGATGCACGCGCTGACGAATTTCAGGTCGCGGGCGTAGATCTTGAAACTGTCGTGAACCTGCGCCGCGAGTTCGCGGGTAGGGGTCAGCACGAGCACGCGCGGTTGGCGCGGGCCGTGACGCTGGGATTTGTCCGGGTGACCGTTGGGAAACAGCCGCTCCAGGATCGGAAGGGCGAAACCGCCGGTTTTACCAGTACCTGTCTGAGCCGCAACCATCAGGTCGCGACCTTGCAACACGGCGGGAATGGCCCGCTGTTGCACCGGAGTAGGCTCGGTATAGCCCGCATCTTCGATAGCGCGGACCAAAGCCTCGGAGAGACCGAGGGAAGCAAAGGACATGAGTAATCCTGTTTTAGTTAGGGCTTGGCCCAATGGGAGTCTTGCCTGGCGCGAATGGCGTTTAAGAGGACGCAATCCCGTCCGGTCCTGCTGCGGTTCCGAAGGCACGTCCGGAGCGCTCGCGCGGGCTGAAAAGCTGCGCTGTAGCGGGTCGGGAGGCCTGTTACGGTTCCGGGCGTCCGGGCGTGAGCCTGGCGGGAACGCCGGAGTATAACAGAGCAATCACTGCGCGCCGCTTTCCTGCTGCTCAACGGTTTTGCCGCTGGCGGTGGCGTTGCCCAGCGGTGCCGCCAGAGCGGGGGCTGCGCCGTAGCGAGCGCTGAGCTCGGCATAGGCCGGTTCGCGCTTGAAACGCTTGAGTTCGGCGCCGAAGCGCTGCACCAGCAAATCCATCCCCGCATTGCGTCGCACGGCCAGAAACTGGCTCTGACGGCTGATGACCGTGGGGTTTTCAGTGATCTGGTTGCGGATATCCAATTCATCGAGCAAATGCTGGCCCACGCGGCGGTCGGTGATCAGCAGGTCGATGCGCCCGCGCACCAGTTTGCCGAAGTTGGCTTCGTGGGTTGGGGCCGGCTCGCGGGTGAATAACGTTGATTCGCGAAAATCGGGGCTGTACAGGTAGCCCGGCGACGTACCGATGGTCAGGCCCTTGAGGTCTTCGAGGCTGCGAAAAGGGTGCGGGCGGTCGTTGGCGTAAAACATCACGAACTCGACGTCCGACAGCGGTTCGCTCGGATAGAGCAGGGTGGCGTCGCGTTCGTCGCTGTGGAAGATGTCCAGCGCGCCGTCGGCCTGGCCGGTTTCGAGCATCGACAGGCAGCGTTTCCACGGCAGGAACTGCCATTCGACTTCGATGCCCAGGCGCTTGAACACGATGGCGGTGGTTTCGTAGTCCAGTCCGAGGTTCTTGCCGTCTTGTTCATAGACGTACGGCGCCCACGGTTCGGTGACGATACGCAGCTTCTCGCCCCGAGCGGCAAAGCTCAGGCAAGCAAAAACCAGCACGGCGAATAACTGCGTGATCAAAGGCATGGCTTGAGATTACGACGAGAAACGGCAAAGAGCCAGAAACTGGCCGCAGAAGCTCTGTTTCGGGCGTTTAAAAGCAAAAGATCGCAGCGGCGAAAGCGCTGTAGGCACTGTCGTGGCTGCGATCTTCTGGTTCTGCGGTTACGTCTTTTTAGCGCGGCAGCTTCAGGTTGTTCCAGATCGCCAGGCTCGGTTCGGCCTGGTTCATGGAATAGAAGTGCAGGCCGGGCGCGCCGCCTTGCAGCAGGCGTTCGCACATTTCCGTGACCACTTGTTCGCCAAAACGCTGAATGCTTTGGCTGTCATCGCCGTAGGCTTCCAGCTGCTTGCGAATCCAGCGCGGGATTTCCGCACCGCAGGCGTCTGAGAAGCGCGCGAGTTTGCTGTAGTTGGTGATCGGCATGATCCCCGGCACGACCGGAATGTCCACGCCCAGCGCCTGCAAACGGTCGACAAAGTAGAAGTAGCTGTCGGCGTTGAAGAAGTACTGGGTGATCGCGCTGTCGGCGCCGGCACGGGCTTTGCGCACGAAGTTGGCGAGATCGTCCTCGTAGTTGCGCGCTTGCGGATGCATTTCCGGGTAGGCGGCGACTTCGATGTGGAAATGATTGCCGGTTTCTTCACGAATGAATTCAACCAGTTCATTGGCGTGACGCAGCTCGCCGCTGGTCATGCCCATGCCGGACGGCAGGTCACCGCGCAGGGCGACGATGCGCTTGATGCCGGCGGCCTTGTACTCGTTCAGCAGGCCGCGCAGGTCGCCCTTGCTGTCGCCGACGCACGACAGGTGCGGGGCGGCGGGGATTTTGACTTCGCTTTCCAGCTGCAACACGGTGTTCAGCGTGCGGTCACGGGTCGAACCGCCAGCGCCGTAGGTGCAGGAAAAGAAGTCGGGGTTGTAGGTGGCCAGCTGACGGGCAGTGGCGAGCAGTTTTTCATGCCCAGCATCGGTCTTGGTCGGGAAGAACTCGAAGCTGTAGCGACGGTCTTGGGACATGGAGGGGACCTCCAGCTACAAGCTGCAAGCTTCAAGCTGCAAGAGCAGCGGAGGTGCGCTGGTCTCTTGTGCCTGAAGCTTGCGGCCTGACACTGTTTTGACAAATAGGGGCAGAGCTTTCGGGCTTCGCGCGGCAAGCCCGGCTTGTGGCCTTGCTTGCCGCTTGAAGCTTGAAGCTCGCAGCTGCTCTTAGTAGCGGTAAGCGTGCGGCTTGAACGGGCCTTCGACGGTCACGCCGATGTAGTCAGCCTGTTGCTTGGTCAGTTGAGTGACCACGCCGCCGAAGCCGCGAACCATTTCCAGGGCCACTTCTTCGTCGAGTTTCTTCGGCAGTACTTCAACGGTCAGGCGCTCGGCTTTCTGGGCTGGCGACAGGTCGGCGTACTTCTGGCCGAACAGGAAGATCTGCGCCAGCACCTGGTTGGCGAACGAACCGTCCATGATGCGGCTCGGGTGACCGGTGGCGTTGCCCAGGTTCACCAGACGGCCTTCGGCCAGCAGGATCAGGTAGTCGTCGTTCTGTGGGTCGAACGAGCCAGCACCGGTACGGTGGATCTTGTGTACCTGTGGCTTCACTTCTTCCCATGCCCAGTTCTTGCGCATGAAAGCGGTGTCGATTTCGTTGTCGAAGTGACCGATGTTGCAGACAACGGCGCGCTTCTTCAGGGCTTTGAGCATGTTTGCGTCGCAAACGTTGACGTTACCGGTGGTGGTCACGATCAGGTCGATCTTGCCCAGCAGCGCTTTGTCGATGCTCGCTTCAGTGCCGTCGTTGATACCGTCGATGAACGGCGAAACCAGTTCGAAACCGTCCATGCAGGCTTGCATGGCGCAGATCGGGTCGACTTCGGAGACTTTGACGATCATGCCTTCCTGACGCAGGGACTGGGCCGAACCCTTGCCCACGTCACCGTAGCCGATGACCAGCGCTTGCTTGCCGGACAGCAGGTGGTCGGTACCGCGCTTGATGGCATCGTTCAGGCTGTGACGGCAGCCGTACTTGTTGTCGTTCTTGGACTTGGTCACCGAGTCGTTGACGTTGATGGCCGGGATTTTCAGCTCGCCCTTGGCCAGCATGTCCAGCAGACGGTGCACGCCGGTGGTGGTTTCTTCGGTCACGCCGTGAACGCGGTCCAGAACCTGTGGGTATTTCTTGTGCAACAGCTCGGTCAGGTCGCCGCCGTCGTCGAGGATCATGTTGGCGTCCCATGGCTGGCCATCCTTCAGGATGGTCTGCTCCAGGCACCACTCGTACTCTTCTTCAGTCTCGCCTTTCCAGGCGAAAACCGGGATGCCGGCAGCGGCGATGGAAGCGGCGGCCTGGTCCTGAGTCGAGAAAATGTTGCAGGACGACCAGCGCACTTCGGCACCCAGGGCAACCAGGGTTTCGATCAGCACGGCGGTCTGAATGGTCATGTGGATGCAGCCGAGGATTTTTGCGCCTTTCAAAGGCTGCTCGGAAGCGTACTTGCGGCGCAGACCCATCAGGGCCGGCATTTCCGATTCGGCGATAATGGTTTCGCGACGGCCCCAGGCAGCCAGGGACATGTCGGCAACTTTGTAATCGTTAAAATCGGCAGGCGTGATAACAGCGCTCATGAAGAGCCTCCATTCGTAATGTATGCGAATGGGCGCCGTTGTGCGTTTAGTGTCCGGCCTGAGCCGGTCAACGCCCCATCCGAGCCTGACAGGTTGAACCTGCTGCAGCGCCCCTCGGACAGGTGGCGGGAAAACGGTAGCAAGTGAACGTTACCGTTTTGAAACGGGGGCGATTATAGCCGTCTAGACTGATCTTCCAAAGGGTTTCTGTCGGCCAGATGAAGATCGCCAATCGCGACCATAGTAGAAGCCTCATGGAGCATGACCGCTCAGTCTGCCAAGATGGCGCCATCATTCGGCAAGACGCTCAGGAGTGAAGATGAATTTCCACACCCGCAAGTGGGTAAAACCCGAAGACCTCAACCCCAACGGCACCCTGTTCGGCGGCAGCCTGCTGCGCTGGATCGACGAAGAAGCCGCGATCTACGCCATCGTTCAACTGGGCAACCAGCGTGTGGTGACCAAGTACATTTCCGAAATCAACTTCGTCAGCGCCTCGCGCCAGGGCGACATCATCGAACTGGGCATCACCGCCACCGAGTTCGGCCGCACCTCGATCACCCTGACCTGCGAAGTGCGCAACAAGATCACCCGCAAGAGCATCCTGACCGTCGAGAAGATGGTCTTCGTCAACCTCGGCGAAGACGGCCTGCCGGCGCCGCACGGGCGAACCGAAATCAGGTACGTCAAAGACCAGTTCAAGGATGACGTGCCCGTTACCGAGTAATCGCGTCACACCGGCGAACGGAAGCCGAGCGGCGCGTGTCGTAGCCTTATGACCCCGCCACCGGTTTCCCGCCATGACCACACCAACAGACGGCAAGACCCCCGACCTCTCGGCCAAGGAACAACACGAAGTCGAGAAAAACCAGCCGCCCCGGGCGGCGGTCCTGCATGAAATCATCCGCAAACAAGGCGACCAGGAACTGGAGCGCAGCATCGCCGCGCTGTGGTGGTCGGCGCTGGCAGCCGGGCTGACCATGGGCCTGTCGCTGATGGGCATGGGCCTGCTCAACTCGCGTCTGCCCGACGGCGACGAATTCAAGGTGATCGCCAGCTTCGGCTACTGCGCAGGCTTTCTCGCGGTGATTCTCGCCCGCCAGCAACTGTTCACCGAAAACACCCTGACCGCCGTGCTGCCGGTGATGACCAAGCCGACCCTGGCCAATTTCGGCCGGTTGATCCGGCTCTGGACCGTGGTGCTGTTCGGCAACCTGTGCGGGACGATTCTGGTGGCGTACGTGATGCTCGAACTGCCGATCTTCGACAGCAAGACCGACGAGGCCTTCCTCGAAATCGGCCGCAAGGTCATGGAGAACCATGCGAGTCAGATGTTCGCCAAGGGCATCGTCTCGGGCTGGATGATCGCCACCATGGTCTGGATGATCCCGTCCATGGAAAGCGCGAAGATGTGGATCATCATCCTCATCACCTATCTGATGGCACTGGGCGATTTCACTCACATCGTGGTGGGGTCGGCGGAGGTGTCGTATCTGGTGTTTGCCGGCGAGTTGCCGTGGAGTGACTTCTGGGCGGTGTTTGCCGGGCCGACGCTGGCGGGAAACATCATCGGCGGCAGTTTCATCTTTGCCCTGATCAGTCATGCGCAGATCCGCAGTGAAAGCGGTGCGCCGAAAGAAACGGATGCGCCGAAGGAATCTGCGGATCAGGCCGAAAAGCCCGATCCGCAGCGGATCAAGAAATGATCAATGGTGCGCGGGCTCGGCAGCGGTCGCCGGCTCATCGCGGGTTGCGTGCTTGACCAGTTTGCCGATGGTCAGGCCCTGCAACAGGATCGACGACAGCACCACGATGTAAGTGATGCTCAGCAGCAGATCGCGCTCCGGGCCCAACGGCAGGGCCAGGGCCAGTGCCACCGAAACACCGCCGCGCAATCCGCCCCAGGTCAGGATCCGGATCGTGCCGCGCGGCACCGTGCGCCAGCGCCGCAGCAAGACGATGGCCGGGGCCACGGTGAGCAGGCGCGACAGCAGAATCGCCAGCGCCAGCAAACTCGCCGCCGCCACGTGCAGCCAGTTGAACGGCAGCAGCAACAGCTCCATCCCGATCAGCGCGAACAGCAACGCGTTGAGCATGTCGTCGAGCAATTCCCAAAAACCGTCGAGGTATTTGCGCGTCATGTCGTTCATCGCCAGGTTGCGACCGAGGTTACCGATGATCAGCCCGGCGACCACCATCGCAATCGGCGCCGAGACATGCAGCTCGGTGGCCATCGCCGAACCGCCAATCACCAGCGCCAGGGTCAGCATGACTTCGATCTGGTGCTGCTCGATGCTCTTGATCATCAGGTACACCAGATAACCGATCAGCCCGCCGAACAGCACGCCACCGATGGCTTCATGAGCAAACAGCATGGCCGTGGCGCCGATAGTCGGGGTTTCGCCCAGTTGCGCGATGCCCAGCAGCACGGTGAACACCACCACGGCGGTGCCGTCGTTGAACAGCGATTCGCCGACGATGGTGGTCTTCAGCGGCTTCGAGGCATTGGCCGTACGCAGCACGCCGAGGACCGCAATCGGGTCGGTCGGGGAAATCAGCGCGCCGAACAACAGGCAGTAGAGGAAGCTCACGTGCCAGCCGAACAGGGCAAAAATGTAATAGGCGAGGCTGCCGATCACGGCGGTGGCGATCAGTACGCCGAAGGTCGCCAGCAGGCCGATCGGCCAGCGATAGCTGCGCAGGTCGTTCAGGTTCACGTGCAAGGCGCCGGCGAACAGCAGGAACGACAGCATCCAGTTCATCAGCAGATCGCCGAAGTCGATCTGGCCGATCAGTTGCTGCACGCGCTCTTCCAGACCGGGGTAACCGAGCAGGCTCAGGCCTTGCAGCAACAGGGAAAACATCAGTGCGGTAACCATCACGCCGATGGTCGGAGGCAGGCCGATGAAGCGGAAATTCACAAAGGTGAGGAGGGTGGTGAGGCAGATGAAAGCGGCGACGAGTTCAAGCATCCGGGGTCCTTTGGATGGGGGGTGAAAAGACAGCGCGCCCATTCATGGACGCAAGGGTTGGATGGGCTGACGCCGGGTGGGGACACAATTGTGTCCCCCGGGAAAATCAGCCGGACACATTGACCGCAGCGACACCCCGACGTTGCAGGTAGATGAAAAACAGCGCCGTCAGCACGGTCAGCACGCCTACCAGCGCGCCGGTCCACGGCAGGTCCGCCAGGTCCGCGCCACTGGCCACCACCAGCCCGCCGATCCATGCGCCGGCGGCATTGCCGAGGTTGAAGGCGCTCTGGTTCAGGGTCGAGCCGAGGTTCGGTGCTTCGTGAGCCTGATCGATGATCAGCAGTTGCAGGATCGGGCACAGGGCGAAGGCAAAAATCCCCCACAGCACCAGCGTGATCGCCGCCGGAACCACCGAGCGACTGGTCTGGCTGAACGCCGCCAGAATCACCACCACCGCCAGCGCAACACCCACCAGCGACGGCAACAGACGGCTGTCGGCCAGGCGTCCGCCGAGCATGCTGCCGCCGGTCAGGCCGACACCGAACAACAGCAGCATCACCGTCACGCCGTGGGGGCTGACGCCGGTGATGTCCTGCAGAATCGGCGCGATGTAGGTGAACACGCTGAACAGGCTGGTGGATGCCAGCACGCTCATGCCCAGCGCCAGCAACACGTTGACCTTGCCCAGCACCTTGAACTCGCTGGCGAGGTTGGCCTTGTCCATCGGGATGTGTTTCGGCAACCACAGCCATTGGGCGAGGGCGGCGATCACACCGATCACCGAGACCGCCCAGAAGGTCGAGCGCCAGCCGGCGTACTGGCCGAGCGCGGTGCCCAGCGGTACGCCGAGGACGTTGGCCAGGGTCAGGCCGGTGAACATCATGGCAATCGCCTGCGCCCGCTTGTTCGGTGCGACCAGCCCGGCGGCCACCACCGAACCGATGCCGAAGAACGCGCCGTGGCACAGCGCGGTGACCACTCGCGCCGCCATCAGCGTTGCGTAGTTCGGCGCCAGTGCGCACAGCACGTTGCCGAGGATGAACATCAGCGTCATGCCCAGCAACGTGGCCTTGCGTGGCATGTTGGCGGTGCCGATCGCCAGGATCGGCGCACCGAACACTACGCCCAGGGCGTAGCCGGTGATCAACAGGCCAGCGTGGGGAATGCTCACCGCGAGGTCGCGGGCGACATCGGGCAGCAGGCCCATGATGACGAATTCAGTGGTGCCGATGCCGAAAGCGGCAACAGCGAGTGCAAGCAAAGCGAGTGGCATGCGCAAGGTCTCTGTCGGTAGTCTTGACGCTTTGATCAGGCATACGCAGGCCGGCGACCGGTCTCGGGCGAGAACGGGGCAGGCAGGAATTATTGGAATTTATCTGTGCGCAACTGAGTGCGGCGTGGTCGCTTGCAGTATAAACAGCTGCTGACACATCGCGAATCAATAATCTGACTAATTGGCTCAGGTTCAACAACAAGAACAAAGGAGTGGCACGTGCTGGCGACAGCTCTGGTGTTGGTGGCGGCGCTGTTGCACGCAGCGTGGAACACGTTGATCAAGTTCAGCGCCGAACGGCTGCTGGTGGTGGCCTGCATGGACACCGTGGCGCTGTTGTTCGTCGCGCTGGCGATGCCTTTCATCAGCCTGCCGCCGGCGGAAATCTGGCCGTGGATTCTGGCGTCGGCGGCGTTCGAGCTGCTTTATCGCTACCTGTTGATTCAGGCCTATCGGGTCGGCGACCTGGGGCTGGTCTATCCGTTGATGCGCGGATTGTCACCGCTGGTGGTGCTGGCGCTGACCCTGATCTTCGCCGGCGAAATGCTGACCACCCAGCAGATCTTCGGGATTCTGCTGATCCCGCTGGGCATGGCTTGCCTGCTCTGGCAGGGCGGCGGCGGGAAACATTTGCCGTGGGCGATGCTGCCGGTAGTAGCGCTGATCGGCTTGTGCATCGGTTGCTACACCTACATCGACGGTCAGGCGTTGCGGCGCTGGTCGCATCCGCTGGATTACCTGGTCTGGGTCACGCTGCTCAGTGCCTGGCCTTTCCCGTTGCTGGCGTGGGTGGCCAAGCGGCCGGCGTTCAAGCTGTTCTGGCGCGAGCAATGGAAGCTGGGACTGGCGGTCGGGTTCTGCGTGTTGTTCAGCTACGCTCTGGTGCTGTGGGCGATGCAGTTGGGCTCAATTGCCGAAGCGGCGGCGTTGCGTGAAATCAGCGTGATCCTGGTGGTGCTGTTCGGCATGCGTTACCTGAAAGAACCTTTCGGCCGGCCGCGGCTCTTAGCCTGTGGGCTGGTGCTGATCGGTATGTTGGTGATGAAGTTCTGACCGCCCGGCAACTCTAAAACTCGAAAGAAGGACGGTGTTATGACGGTGGCTTTGTGGTGTGTGTTGATCGCGATTTTTCTGCCCTATCTGTGCACCGTCGTGGCCAAGGCCTCGGGCGGTTTCAGACTGCGGGACAATCATGATCCCCGGGACTTTCTGGACAGCGTGGATGGCGTGGCGCGCCGTGCCCATGCGGCGCAGCTGAACAGTTTTGAAGTGACTCCGGCGTTTGCGGCGGCGGTGATCGTCGCGCACCTGGTGGGCACGGCAGAGCTGGTGACGGTCAATGTGCTGGCGGTGCTGTTCATCACCAGTCGCCTGCTCTACATCATTTGCTATCTGGCGGACTGGGCGGCTCTGCGCTCGTTGGTCTGGTTTGTCGGGATGGTGCTGATTGCCAGTTTCTTCTTCGTTTCGATCTGAACCTGAAAAGATCGCAGGCTGACGAGGCCTGCGATCTTTTGCATTGTGCTTACGGCTTGTCGGCTACCTGCGGCACTTGCGGCAACGCCGCGCCTTTTGGCCAGAGCATCCAGATCTGTCCTTGCTGTTTCATGTCGCCCGCCAGTTGCCCGGCGGCATCGCCGGTGCCCCAGAACAGATCCGCGCGAACCTCACCGGCAATCGCGCCGCCAGTGTCCTGCGCAGCCACCGGGCGTACCAGCGGCGTGCCGTCGGGGCGAGTGGTCGACAGCCACAACAGGCTGCCCAGCGGAATCACCTTGCGGTCCACTGCCGCGCTGTAACCGGCGGTCAGCGGCACATTCAGCGAGCCGCGCGGCCCTTCATTGCTGTCCGGGTTGCGGGTGAAAAACACGTAGCTCGGATTGCTCGCCAGCAGTTCCGGAATGCGCGATGGGTTGGCCTTGGCCCAGTTGCTGATCGCACCCATGGTCACCTCTTCTTTTTTCAGCTCGCCCTGTTCCACCAGCCAGCGGCCGATCGGTCGGTACGGGTGACCATTCTGGTCGGCGTAGGCGATGCGCAGTTGTCGGCCGTCATCAGTCTGAATTCGCCCCGACCCCTGAATCTGCAGGAATTGCAGGTTCATCGGGTCGGTCAGCCACGCCACGACCGGCGCCTTGACGCCTTTGGTCTCGATGGTCGCTGCGTCGTCGTAAGGCTTGAGCACGCGACCTTCGAGGCGGCCGCGCAGGCGCTTGCCTTTGAGTTCCGGGTAAATACTTTCCAGCGAGACAATGATCATGTCTTCGGGCACGCCATACACCGGCACGTTGGCGGTGGCGGTTTGCGTCAGGCTGCCGGGATAGACCGGTTCGTAGTAGCCGGTGATCAGGCCGTTGGGATTGTCGTTTTCGGCGCGCAGGCCGAAGACGTCGAGGTTCTGCTTGAGGAAGGCGCGAATGTCGCCGGCGCTTTGCGGCACGTTGGCGGCTGCCGCACAGGTCGGGCCCCAGACCGGGTCAGCCTTGAGCCGGGTGCACGCGCTGCGCCACGAGCTGAATCCGGCCACCAGATCGCTGTCGGACACCGCAGGCAACGCTTCCCAAGTGGCGCTGGAGTAGGTGGCCAGGGCGTGGGTTTTCGGCTTGGCGCTGTCGCCACCGGTGCAGCCGGCGAGGATCGCCAGCAGCGGCAGGGTGACGATGAGCGGATGACGCCAGGCCTTGAAGCGGCTGTTCATGGAGAATTTCCTGTGCCGGTTGCTGAAGTGCTCCATGCGCTCAAGCAACCCTTATTGTTAATAGGGCTATTGGTGTTTGGCGGTGACGCGAGGATACTGGCCGCCGATTTCCGTGACCTGAAGCCACCATGACTCTTAAAAGAATTTCTGTTGTATTGCTGGCCTGTCTGACCTTGTCCGCCTGTGGCGGTGTCGACCCGAATTCCCCGCTGGGTCAGCGCAAGGCGATCTTCAAGCAGATGCTCAAGACCGGCGAAGACCTGGGTGGCATGTTGCGTGGGCGCATCCCGTTCGACGGAGCGAAATTCGCCGAAGGCGCGGTCAAGCTCGATGCGTTGTCTCATGAGCCGTGGAAACATTTTCCGCAGGTGCGCGAAGAAGATCACACCAGCGCCAAGGACGATGTCTGGCAGAAACAGGCCCGTTTCCAGGAAATGGCCCGCACCCTTGAGGCGGCCACCGGTGAACTGGTGATCGCCAGCAAGGTTCAACCCTACAAGGCCAGTAACCTGGGGCCGGCGGTGCAGAAAGTCGAAGATGCCTGCAGTGCCTGCCATAAAGAGTTTCGCGACCACTGATGTTCAAGGGATCACAGCCTTTGGCCGTGATCCCCGGCTTTCTTACTTGTCGAGTTCGTCCAGCGCGTCCTGCAATTCCTTGCGCGATTCGGCGAGCTTGTTCTTGCGCTTGTCGATCTTCTCCGGATCGCCCTTCTTCATGGCCTTGTCCAGATCAGCCTGACGCCTGCTCACTTCGTGCTTGGCGTCGAGTACCTTGTTTTCCCGCTCTTTCTTCAGGCCGGCGTCGGTGCAGTGTTCGGTGACTTCGCGCAGGGCGGTTTCGAGGCCGGCCTGCTGGTCGGCATTGCCGCGGGACTTGGCCTGTTCGATCTGATTGATGATGCCCTGCTTCTTGGCAGCACAACCGGTCAGGCCCGGCGCGTCTTCGTCGGCCATCACGGGGGCGGCGAGGACTGCGCAGAAAGACAGCAGGGCGAGCGGTGCGAGAAATTTCATAAAAGCTCCATGTGCAAAGGCAATCGTATCGGTGAAGCACTGCGCTGTTGGAGCGCTCCGGCGGACTTGGGTTCCCGGTGGGCCGGGGATTGCGTGTTCAGAAGCCGTCGACACCGGCGGCTTGCAAGGTTTTACTCAGGGCCAGTACCTGCGGGTCACGAAAAAAGGCGCTCAATTGCGCCGCGCGACCCGGGCCGATTCCGGCTTCTGCCTGCCATTGTTCGGTGTTGCGTTGTGCCAGCGTCTGCCATGAATCGGCGAGTGTTGCCTGACCGGTCGGTGGCAGCCCCAGGGCTTTGAGCCACTGCAGGAACGGCCGTTGGCGGGCGCTGTGAAAACTGTGCAGCAGGCGGGCACTGCTGCGCTCGCCGAGACCGGCAATGTTAGCAAGCTCCGGCCCGTCGAGGGTCAACCAATCCAGCAGGCTGTTCAGGCGGCCTGTTTCCAGAAGTTTCTCCCAGGTGCCGCGACCGACATGGGGCAGGGCCAGTCCCTGCTTGCCGCTGAGCCAGGTCAGGCGGGCGAGGAACTGGCTTTCGCAGCCCGGCGTCGGTTGCCAGCAGCTCAGGGCGTGAAAGTCGCGGGCGAGCGGAACGTTCAGATCCACGCGTTCAGTGCTGCGCAGCACCACGCTGTCGAGGCGCGGAATCGTCAGCCCGGCCAGGCTGATTGCCACCTGATCGCCGGGCCGAATGTCCAGTTCCTGCCAGCGCCTGAGCGAACTGACGCTGACCCGTTTGATCTGCCGGTCATCGAGCATCACCGGCGACAGTTCAAGCACCGGCGTAATGCGCCCGGTGCGGCCGATCTTGAAGTTCACCTTGCGCACATCGGCCAGTGCCTGGGCAAAAGGGTATTTCCAGGCGACAGCCCAGTAGGGCGGACGAGCCTGCCAGCGCTCTGCCGGTGGCCGCAGGCTTTGGCGCAGAACCACTCCGTCCGTGGCAAATGGCAGTGGCGAGCGATACCAGTGATCGCGCCAGTGTTGCGCTTCGTTCAGGCTGGCGACGGCCTGGGTGTAGGGCTCCGTGGTAGGAAAACCGAACTGCGTAAGGGCCGCGATTCGCTCCGGCAAGTCCTTCGGCCCTTGCGGCCAGTCCCAGACAAACAGCCCGATGCCGGCAGCGTGTTCCGCGTCGAGATCCTTGCGCCCCAGTAGCCCGGCCACGGTGGCGCGGGCGTTGGCGCTGCCGGCACGAGCCTGTGTATGTCCGTTCAAACGCCAGTAGAGTTCGCCTTGCACCAGCATGTCCTGCGGTTGCGTCAGCTGTTGCGGAATGGCTCCGATTCTTTTTGCCGACTCCGTCCAGTCCTGCCCGCGAACACCATCACCGCGACTGATCGCCTGATGCAATCGGCCGTCGCGATAGATCAGGGTGACCGCCACGCCATCGACCTTGGGTTGCACCCATACGTTTTGGCGGTCGCGCAGCCAGGTCGCGATGTCCGCCGCGTCATGAAGTTTGTCCAGACCAGTGTGAGCGACCGGGTGCGCAACCGGGCCTGACGTGGTGCGCAACGGCTCGGGCGGTGAGGGAAGTTTGAAGCACCGGCGCCATTGGTTCAGGCGCAGGCGGGACTGATCGTAGAGCTCATCGGCGATCACCGAACGACCTTCGCGATGATAGGCGTCGTCCCAGCGGTCGATCTGTTGTTGCAGGGCGGCGACTTCGCTCGAAGCCCGGGCGGCGGCCCAGTCGGGGCAGTCGGCAGCGAAGGTGTTGAGGTGGAAAAACGGCAGGAAAAACAAAAACAGGCGCAGTGTGGCAAGCATCGTGAGCGTCCTTGCTCAGAGAGATACCTGAAGGCTAGCCGGGATTTTGAAGCGGGCCGGGCGGCTGTTTTGCCGGTTGTTTCGCGGCCATGAAAAAGCCCCGCACGGCGAACCGTGCGGGGCTTCTTGTACCGCCAGGAAAATTACAGGCCGGCAGCGGAACGCAGAGCGTCGGCGCGGTCGGTTTTTTCCCAGGTGAACGTGGAGAAGGTGTCTTCGCCAACGGTCTTGGTCTGCGGAGCGCGGCCGAAGTGGCCGTAGGCTGCGGTTTCCTGGTACATCGGGTGCAGCAGGTCCAGCATGGTGGTGATCGCGTATGGACGCAGGTCGAACACTTCGCGGACCAGTTTGATGATCTTGTCATCGCTGATCTTGCCGGTGCCGAAGGTGTTCAGCGAGATCGAGGTAGGCTGGGCCACACCGATCGCGTAGGAAACCTGGATCTCGCAACGCTCGGCCAGGCCGGCCGCCACGATGTTCTTGGCAACGTAACGGCCAGCGTAGGCCGCCGAACGGTCAACCTTGGATGGATCTTTACCGGAGAACGCGCCGCCGCCGTGACGGGCCATGCCGCCGTAGCTGTCGACGATGATCTTGCGACCGGTCAGACCGCAGTCACCTACCGGGCCGCCAATGATGAACTGGCCGGTCGGGTTGATGTGGAACTGGGTGTCCTTGCTCAGCAGTTCGGCAGGCAGCACGTGCTTGACGATCAGCTCCATCACGCCTTCGCGCAGGTCGTTGTACGACACTTCAGGGTTGTGCTGGGTCGACAGAACCACAGCGTCGATACCGACAACCTTGCCGCCTTCGTAACGGCAGGTCACTTGCGACTTGGCGTCCGGACGCAGCCAGGGCAGCAGACCCGACTTGCGGGCTTCGGCCTGACGCTGCACCAGCTGGTGCGAGAAGGTGATCGGTGCCGGCATCAGCACGTCGGTTTCGTTGCTGGCGTAGCCGAACATCAGGCCCTGGTCGCCGGCGCCCTGATCTTCAGGCTTGGCACGGTCAACACCCTGGTTGATGTCAGGGGACTGCTTGCCGATGATGTTCATCACGCCGCAGGTCGCACCGTCGAAGCCGACGTCGGAGCTGGTGTAGCCGATGTCGCAGATCACGTCACGAACGATCTGCTCCAGGTCGACCCAGGCGCTGGTGGTCACTTCACCGGCAACGATGGCCACGCCAGTCTTGACCAGGGTTTCCACCGCAACGCGTGCGTGCTTGTCCTGGGCAATGATGGCGTCCAGCACTGCATCGGAAATCTGGTCGGCGATTTTGTCCGGATGTCCTTCAGACACGGACTCGGAGGTGAAGAGGGAGTATTCGCTCATCTCGATGTTTTCCTGAATTTACCGATGGTGAGTGTCGCCAGCCGGTCGCTGAAAATGGCGGACCTGGATCTGGAAACCATTACGTAAGCCTACATAGAGGCTTTCCCCGGGAACGAGTCCCGCAGCGGTGGCCCAACGGGCCAGATCGTCCTGTTCAAACCCCAACCACAGATCACCGCAGGCCTCCCTGGCCCAACTCTGGTTGTGGCTACATAACTCTGTCACGAGCAGGCTACCGCCCGGTTGCAGCAGGCTGGCCATGTGCTTGAGCGCTTCGGCCGGCGCGGCGAAATGGTGCAACACCATGTTCAACACCACGCAATCGGCCTGAAGGCTTGTGCCATTCAATGCATCGGCCAATTGCAGGCTGACGTTAGCCAGCTGTTCACGTTCACATACCTGGCGGGCCAGTTCGAGCATCGCCGCGCTGTTGTCCAGTGCGGTTACGGTGCCGAAGCGACGCGCCAGTTCCGGCAGGAAAGCTCCATCGCCGGGGCCGACTTCAATGGCCGTGGCAGCGCCATTGAAATTCAGTTTGTCGAGCAGGGCCAGCACGCTTTCACGGTACTGCGGCAGACCGGCAATCAAATCCTGCTGGGCGCGGAATTTCTCCGCGACCCGGGCGAAAAAGTCCTGGCTGTTGGCCGCGCGTTGCCCGTGAACCTGTGCGATCCGGGCTTCCACGTCGGCCGGCAGCGGCAGATTGTCGACTTCTTCTAACAATGCAGCGTGCAACTTGCCGCCCAGCAACTCAGTGTGGGGCAGGGCGCGGCGATAGAACACCGCATTGCCTTCGCGGCGAGTCGCCACCAGATCCGCCTGCGCCAGCACTTTAAGGTGATGGCTCATGCCGGATTGGCCGATATCGAAAATCTGCGCCAGTTCCAGTACGCCGAACGAGTCGTTGGCCAGTGCGCGCAATACATTCAGCCGCAGCGGATCGCCGCCGGCCTTGCACAGGGCCGCCAGCTCGTCGCAATCGTCATGGCGAATGGAAGGCACGCGTAGGTTCATAGGGCTGGCAGTCTAGTGACGGCCCGGAAGCATCGCAAGGTCTATATCAAAAAGTTTTGATATTGCTCGATGGATGGCGCATTCGATTGCACTTCTCACCGCCCGGCTAACTCTACAAACCAACAGCGGAAAGGTTTCACCAACCGAAACCGATGTTATCCATGGGAAAAACGCCTCCGGATGACTATCTATCATTGCCCCGAGGCGCTCGGGTGAGGGAAAATGCCCTCCTTTTTTCCGTTTCAATCTATTCACACCCAGGAGATCAGCGATGCCTAGCCGTCGTGAGCGTGCCAACGCCATTCGTGCCCTCAGCATGGATGCCGTGCAAAAAGCCAACAGCGGCCATCCCGGTGCCCCTATGGGTATGGCAGATATCGCCGAAGTGCTTTGGCGCGACTACCTCAAGCACAACCCGAGCAATCCATCGTTCGCCGACCGTGACCGCTTCGTGCTGTCCAACGGCCACGGCTCGATGTTGATCTACTCGCTGCTGCACCTGACCGGCTACGACCTGTCGATCGACGACCTGAAGCAATTCCGTCAATTGCACAGCCGTACGCCGGGCCACCCGGAATTCGGTTACACCCCGGGCGTTGAAACCACCACCGGCCCGCTGGGTCAGGGTCTGGCCAACGCCGTGGGCTTCGCCCTGGCAGAAAAAGTACTGGGCGCGCAGTTCAACCGTCCCGGCCACAACATCGTCGACCACCACACCTACGTGTTCCTGGGCGATGGCTGCATGATGGAAGGCATTTCCCACGAAGTCGCTTCCCTGGCCGGCACTCTGGGCCTGGGCAAACTGATCGCCTTCTACGATGACAACGGCATCTCCATCGACGGCGAAGTCGAAGGCTGGTTCACCGACGACACGCCGAAGCGTTTCGAATCGTACAACTGGCAAGTGATCCGCAACGTCGACGGTCACGACCCGGAAGAGATCAAGACCGCCATCGAGACCGCTCGCAAGAGCCCGCTGCCGACCCTGATCTGCTGCAAGACCACCATCGGTTTCGGTTCGCCGAACAAGCAAGGCAAGGAAGATTGCCACGGCGCCCCGCTGGGTGACGCGGAAATCGCACTGACCCGTCAGGCGTTGAACTGGAACCACGGCCCGTTCGAAATCCCGGCCGACATCTATGCCGAGTGGGATGCCAAGGAAAAAGGCCGCGCCGCCGAAGCCGAGTGGGATCAGCGTTTCGCTGCCTACTCCGCCGCGTTCCCGACCGAAGCCAACGAACTGATCCGTCGCCTGAGCGGCGAACTGCCGGCCGACTTCTCCGAGAAAGCTGACGCCTACATCGCCGACGTTGCGGCCAAAGGCGAAACCATCGCCAGCCGTAAAGCCAGCCAGAACGCCCTGAACGCGTTCGGCCCGCTGCTGCCGGAAGTGCTGGGCGGTTCGGCTGACCTGGCCGGTTCCAACCTGACCCTGTGGAAAGGCTGCAAAGGCGTCAGCGCCGAAGACGCCAGCGGCAACTACATGTACTACGGCGTGCGCGAATTCGGCATGACCGCGATCATGAACGGCGTTGCCCTGCACGGCGGTCTGGTGCCTTACGGCGCGACCTTCCTGATGTTCATGGAATACGCCCGCAACGCAGTGCGCATGTCCGCTCTGATGAAGCAGCGCGTGATCCACGTCTACACCCACGACTCCATCGGTCTGGGCGAAGACGGCCCGACGCACCAGCCGATCGAGCAACTGACCAGCCTGCGCAGCACGCCGAACCTCGACACCTGGCGTCCAGCCGATGCCGTTGAATCGGCCGTGGCCTGGAAAAACGCTCTGGAGCGCAAGGACGGCCCGTCGGCGCTGATCTTCTCGCGTCAGAACCTGCAGCACCAAACCCGTGATGCCGGCCAGATCGCCGACATCTGCCGTGGTGGTTACGTGCTGAAGGATTGCGCAGGCGAGCCTGAGCTGATCCTGATCGCGACCGGTTCGGAAGTCGGTCTGGCCGTTCAGGCCTACGACAAACTCACCGAGCAGGGCCGCAAGGTGCGCGTGGTTTCCATGCCATGCACCAGCGCGTTCGACGCTCAGGACGCCAGCTACAAGCAAGCGGTCCTGCCGTTGCAGGTCAGCGCGCGTATCGCGATCGAAGCGGCCCACGCCGACTTCTGGTTCAAGTACGTGGGTCTGGAAGGTCGCGTGATCGGCATGACCACCTACGGCGAATCGGCTCCGGCTTCGGCACTGTTCGAAGAGTTCGGCTTCACCCTGGAAAACATCCTGGGTCAGGCTGAAGAGCTGCTGGAAGACTGATCCAGAAAAGGTGTCGCCTGAACTGACGCCTTCGCGGGCAAGCCCGCTCCCACAGGTTCTTTGGTGTACACAAAATGTGTGACCAGCCTAGAACACTGTGGGAGCGGGCTTGCCCGCGAAAGCGGTGGTTCGGGCAACATCGCACTGCCTGATTCACCACGGTAATCGAGAACCCCATGCCTCAACCGCGTCCCTACAAAGTTGCACTCAACGGCTACGGCCGGATTGGTCGTTGCGTCTTGCGTGCGTTGTTCGAGCGAGGCCCGGCGGCAGGGTTTGAAATTGTCGCGATCAACGATCTGGCCGACATGGCCAGCATCGAATACCTGACACGCTTCGACTCCACCCACGGCCGGTTCCCCGGCGAAGTGAAGGTCGACGGCGATTGTCTGCATATTAATGGCGACTGCGTGAAGGTCCTGCGCAGTGCCACCCCCGAAGGCATCGATTGGGCGTCGCTGGGCGTCGATCTGGTGCTCGAATGCTCCGGCGCCTGGCACACCCGCGCAGATGGCCAGCGTTTCCTCGACGCCGGCGCGCCGCGTGTGCTGTTTTCGCAGCCGATGGCCAGTGAGGCGGATGTCGACGCCACCATCGTCTACGGCGTCAATCAGGATTGCCTGACCGGCGACGAACTGCTGGTGTCCAACGCCTCCTGCACCACCAACTGCGGCGTGCCGCTGTTGCGTCTGCTGGATCAGGCGGTCGGCCTGGATTACGTGTCGATCACCACGATTCACTCGGCGATGAACGATCAGCCGGTGATCGACGCCTATCACCACGAAGACCTGCGCCGCACCCGTTCGGCGTTCCAGTCGGTGATCCCGGTGTCCACCGGTCTGGCGCGTGGCATCGAGCGCCTGCTGCCGGAACTTGCCGGGCGAATTCAGGCCAAAGCCGTACGCGTGCCGACGGTCAACGTGTCCTGCCTCGACATCACGATGCAGACCGCGAGCGACACCGACGCCGGCGAGGTCAACCGGATCCTGCGCGACGCCGCCACCAGCGGCCCGCTCAAAGGTCTGCTGGCCTACACCGAATTGCCTCACGCCAGTTGTGATTTCAACCATGACCCACATTCGGCCATCGTCGATGCCAGTCAGACCCGCGTTTCCGGCCCTCGGCTGGTGAACATCCTGGCCTGGTTCGACAACGAATGGGGTTTTGCCAACCGAATGCTGGATGTTGCAGAACACTATCTGCAAACAGCGACTTCAAAAAAACCGTAGGAAGTGCGACCCATGACCGTGTTGAAGATGTCCGACCTCGATCTGCAAGGTAAGCGCGTATTGATCCGCGAAGACCTCAACGTCCCAGTCAAGGACGGTGTTGTCACCAGCGATGCGCGTATCCTGGCTTCGCTGCCGACCATCAAGCTGGCCCTGGAAAAAGGCGCGGCCGTGATGGTCTGCTCGCACCTGGGTCGTCCGACCGAAGGCGAATTCTCCGCCGAGAACAGCCTCAAGCCTGTCGCCGACTACCTGAGCAAGGCCCTGGGCCGCGAAGTGCCGCTGGTGGCTGATTACCTGGGCGGCGTTGACGTCAAGGCCGGCGACATCGTGCTGTTCGAAAACGTGCGCTTCAACAAGGGCGAGAAAAAGAACGCCGACGAATTGGCCCAGCAATATGCCGCCCTGTGCGACGTGTTCGTGATGGACGCTTTCGGCACCGCTCACCGCGCTGAAGGTTCAACGCACGGTGTAGCCAAGTTCGCCAAGGTCGCCGCTGCCGGCCCGCTGCTGGCTGCTGAGCTTGATGCACTGGGCAAAGCCCTGGGCGCCCCGGCCAAGCCAATGGCTGCCATCGTTGCCGGCTCCAAGGTGTCGACCAAACTCGACGTGCTGAACAGCCTGAGCCAAATCTGCGATCAACTGATCGTCGGCGGCGGCATCGCCAACACCTTCCTCGCTGCGGCCGGTCACCCGGTCGGCAAGTCGCTGTACGAGCCGGACCTGTTGGATACCGCTCGCGCCATTGCCGCTAAAGTCAGCGTGCCGCTGCCGGTGGACGTGGTGGTTGCCAAGGAATTCGCTGAAAGCGCCGAAGCGACCGTCAAGCTGATCGCTGACGTGGCTGCCGACGACATGATCCTCGACATCGGCCCGCAAACCGCGGCCAACTTCGCCGAACTGCTGAAGTCGTCGAAAACCATCCTGTGGAACGGCCCGGTCGGCGTGTTCGAATTCGACCAGTTCGGCAACGGCACCAAAGTGCTGGCCGAAGCCATCGCCGAAAGCGCGGCGTTCTCGATTGCCGGCGGTGGCGACACCCTGGCGGCCATCGATAAATATGGCGTGGCTGAAAAGATCTCCTACATTTCCACCGGCGGTGGCGCGTTCCTCGAATTCGTCGAAGGCAAGGTGCTGCCGGCCGTTGAAGTCCTGGAAAGCCGGGCCAAGGCCTGAGGCCGCCCGATTGGCCAGGCAAAGGAGTGTTCAGATGGTCAAGTCGTTAGCGCTGTTGCTGCTGACCGGTACGCTGGCGGCCTGCGGGAGTAACCCGAAGGCCGAGCCGACACCGGCACCGGGCGAGGCCCAGAAAGGCTGCTACCAGGCCGACTGGCAGGCCGAAACCAACCCGGTGCTGAACAAGCGCTCGGGCCCGGACGGTCTGGACAAATACGAGACGCAAACCCCGGCCAAGGAACATGGTTGTCCTTGACCGGTCTGACTCTTTAACTCAGGGCCGGCGGCGTGCGCTGCCGGTCGAGGAACACGGATGAAAGGCTTGATCGCCGTTGCGGCACTGGGATTGTTGGGTGGTTGCGCGCAGTGGAACCCGTTCCAGTCATCCGCCCCTGTGGATAACTGGACCACCTGGACCTGCGACAGCCAGGCCAGGGTGCTGTGGCGCTACACCGATGCCGCCCGCAAGGAAGTCGATGTGCGTCTGGGCGGCGGTGATCAGGTCTATCACCTGAAAGAAGAGCCGGGCGCCTCGGGCGCGCTGTACAGCGACGACATGCTGGCGTTTCACATCAAAGGTGAGGAAGGCCTGGTTTACTGGGTCGCCACCAATGATTTGATCGGTCGGGGCTGCAAAGCCGAATAAAACAGAATTTGCTTTATCGAATCACCAGGCCGGGCCTCAACCCCCGATCTGCAATCACTTGAATAGCCGCCGCCGCTCCGGCAGGCTGGCACGATTAACGACCCAAACCGGGAGAGACACACACAATGGCACTTATCAGCATGCGCCAGATGCTGGACCACGCAGCCGAGTTCGGCTACGGCGTTCCAGCCTTCAACGTCAACAACCTTGAGCAGATGCGCGCCATCATGGAAGCCGCTGACAAGACTGACTCCCCGGTGATCGTCCAGGCTTCGGCCGGTGCCCGCAAATACGCCGGCGCCCCGTTCCTGCGTCACCTGATCCTGGCGGCAATCGAAGAATTCCCGCACATCCCGGTGTGCATGCACCAGGACCACGGCACCAGCCCTGACGTCTGCCAGCGCTCGATCCAACTGGGCTTCAGCTCGGTCATGATGGACGGTTCCCTCGGCGAAGACGGCAAGACCCCGACCGACTACGAATACAACGTCCGCGTTACCCAACAAACCGTGGCCATGGCTCACGCCTGCGGCGTTTCGGTTGAAGGCGAGCTGGGCTGCCTGGGTTCGCTGGAAACCGGCATGGCCGGTGAAGAGGACGGCATCGGCGCCGAAGGCGTTCTGGATCACAGCCAGATGCTGACCGACCCGGAAGAAGCTGCTGACTTCGTCAAGAAGACTCAAGTTGATGCCCTGGCCATCGCCATCGGCACCAGCCACGGCGCCTACAAGTTCACCAAGCCACCTACCGGTGACGTGCTGGCCATCGACCGCATCAAGGAAATCCACAAACGCATCCCCAACACCCACCTGGTGATGCACGGTTCCTCGTCGGTTCCACAAGAATGGCTGGCGATCATCAACCAGTACGGCGGCGACATCAAAGAAACCTACGGCGTACCGGTTGAAGAAATCGTCGAAGGCATCAAGCACGGCGTGCGCAAGGTCAACATCGACACCGATCTGCGTCTGGCATCCACCGGCGCCATGCGTCGCCTGATGGCCACCAACCCGAGCGAGTTCGACCCACGTAAATTCTTCGGCGAAACCGTGAAGGCCATGCGCGATGTATGTATCGCTCGTTACGAAGCTTTCGGTACCGCTGGCAACGCTTCGAAGATCAAGCCGATCTCGCTGGAAGCCATGTACCAGCGTTATCTGAAGGGTGAGTTGAACGCCAAGGTCAATTGAGACTGGGTGTTGAGCTGACTGAATAAAAAATCCGCCGAGAGGCGGATTTTTTATGGGTGGTGATTTTTGCGTGGATTAAGAACTATCCAAAAATCAGAGATCATTTGAATACCTCCGCAAGCTCTTCAAGAGTCGGCATTACAGCTGGAATGACAACAAGCTCACTATCCAGAGCTGCCAGGGTGCGTGCGTAGGCGATCATGCTGACAGATGGAGCGCCTTTCTCCACTGCGATGATTTTGTATCGCGTCAGCCCCGCGAGCTCGGCAAGTTGTACTTGCGTCAGGCCAAGAGCTATACGTTTTTCGCGTAGTTGATTACCTAGACGGCTGATCAATAGGACGTAGTCCATGTTCCGCTTCCGCAACATTTAAAGATTCATGTTGTGCAAACATCACATTTCACTTCGAGAAACCCGCCGTGAAGCGGGTTTATTTAGATAGAGCGGATTACTTCGGCTCAACGTGATCCAGCGCCTGATTCACTGCCAGTTCTCCCAGCATCACCAGTTGTGCGATGCCTATCGCGGTTTTGCGGTCGGCGGGGGTTAGGGAGGCGGCGAAGTTGTTGAGCATTTCGCTGGCGGAGCCGAGGGTTTCGCTGGCGTTGGCCAGCAGGGACTCGGTGTTGTAGGCGGGGTTGGCGAAGTACATGCGGTCGGGTTCGTTCACCGTGGCCATGATGCGGGCGCCGGGGCAGAGGTAGTGGTCGAGGGCGCGTTCGGCGGCTTCGTTGAGTTTTTTGGGGTCGATGGAATCGTAGGGGGAGGCCGGGTCTGTGACCGGCGGATGAGGCGTCGATATAGTCATTTGCTCAAAACCTGATTGGAGTGCCCCCGCTCTGGCTACTAATCAAAGTGGAGGCAACTGTACGCAGGTTAGTAGACCGGGGTTTCGAGCAAGCCGGCGCACCCGAAGGTGCCCTGCGCACAGTCGCCATCAGGCGCAGGAATCGAAATTCCTGACTGACAGATGCTTGTGCACAAGCTCGAAGCCACGGGCTACTAAACCCGATCACTGCGAATCAGTGACCCGAATCAAGTTACCGACGGCCCTCCAGGCGCACAAGCCGGCGGATTCTGGCGTAGTGGTAGGCAGTGACGCAAGCCGTTGTAGGCTTCGGGACGTTACGTGCACAGCCTTTAAACAGCGGCCTTAAACGTGCGCGGCATCGCTATTTATCGTGATCAATATCCAACTTGCTGAACGTCACCTGCCCACCCTCGCTGGTGTACCCGGTGTTGTCCTGCACATACACGCCCGCCTTGAAGTACAGCGGTTTGTTGCGCCACGTCGCGCTGATCTGCGAATCCCACTGATACCCGGCCGCACTCACGCCCAGTGCACCGCCGGGGCTCAGGTGAATGAGGTAGTTGAACTCGCGATTGAGTTTGATCCCGGTGGCGAGGGTGATAACGCGGCTTTCGTCCTGATCCGGATGGGTGCGCAGTTTGATCACCAGGTTGCCGGTCTCGGTTTTTTCTTTGTATTGGTACTCAAGCTTGAGCATCGGCTTCTGGCTTTCGTAGGCGTGGATCTGGCCGATGACGATCTTGCCCGAGCTGGGCACCTTGTTGACCGACAGGGTCGCGCGCAGCAGGTTGTCGGCGTCGGGGTAATACCAGTTGCGCAATGTTCCGTTGCTGTAGGTTTCGCGCAGTTCGGTGCGCGGGTAGATGGCGTTTTCGGTTTTCGAGCCGGTCACCGGGGACCAGAAGAACAAGGTGCCGGTGTCGGAATGGAAGTACTGATCCTTGAAGCCGTTCACCAGTTTGGAGGTTTCGACGGTGTAGGGCGGGCTGCCAACGGGAACGCTGAGGTTCCAGGTTGCGAGGTCGATCATGTCGGTTCTTCCACTCTATTTCTCTTGCACGCGCGTGCCAGAAGCTCTAGCCCGCGCCTCTTGGGGGCGGCCTTTATAAGCGTAGAGGGATTTTTTGTTAATGGCCGTCCGGCAGATGA
Organism: Pseudomonas sp. B40(2017); assembly: GCF_002112855.1. Classification (NCBI taxonomy): domain Bacteria; kingdom Pseudomonadati; phylum Pseudomonadota; class Gammaproteobacteria; order Pseudomonadales; family Pseudomonadaceae; genus Pseudomonas; species Pseudomonas sp. B40(2017). The sequence continues at coordinate 185,328 of NZ_NEIT01000002.1, read as the reverse complement.
TTGGCGTCAACATCCTGTCGAAATGCCACCTTTCCCGGTTTTCGGGGGCTTCAGCGGTGACCGTTAGTCGGCTGCCTGCTGGTTTGTTTAAATGATGGCTGGATGACAGCTATTGCTTTTACAGATCCCGGACTAGAGTGAAGACTCGGTGACTGTACGGTTTTCACGAGAAGCCGCCCGGAACACTGACCCGAGATGCCCCGACACGAGTTGTCCCGACAAGAGAAGCAGCATGGAATGCGCGCAACCCCAGCCAGGTGAAGGCAGCTCAGTCCTTTTGATCGTCGATGATTACCCTGAAAACCTGATCAGCATGCGCGCGTTGCTGCAGCGCCAGGACTGGCAGGTATTGACCGCCGCTTCCGGTTACGAAGCGCTCAACCTGTTGCTCGAACACGACATCGACCTGGTGCTGCTGGATGTGCAGATGCCGGGCATGGACGGTTTCGAAGTCGCGCGGCTGATGCGCGGCAGTCAGCGCACGCGCCTGACCCCGATCATTTTCCTCACCGCCAACGAGCAGTCCCAGGACGCCGTGATCAAGGGTTACGCCAGCGGGGCGGTGGATTACCTGTTCAAACCCTTCGATCCGCAGATTCTCAAACCCAAAGTCCAGGCGCTGCTGGAACACCAGCGCAATCGCCGGGCCTTGCAGCGCTTGAGTCAGGATCTGGAATCGGCGCGGGCCTTCAATGCCTCGGTGCTGGATAACGCCGCCGAAGGGATTCTGGTGTTGGGCGAGGATGGCTTGATCCGCTTCGCCAACCCGGCGATTTCCCGGCTGCTCAATGCGCCGGTCAAGGAACTGGAAGGGCAGGAATTTCTCGATTACCTGCAGAAACCGCATATTCCGCTGTGGGCCGATTCCGAGTTTTACGCCGGTTACAAACGTGGCGAGACCCTGCGTCTACACGACGCGTCGCTGCGCACCGCGCCGGGGCAGCAGGTGCCGGTGGCCTTGTCCTGTGCGCCGCTGCCGAGTGAACAGCACGCGATGGTGGTGACGGTGCTGGACATGTCGGTGGTGCGTCATCTGCATCAACAGCTGGAATTTCAGGCGGTCACCGACCCGCTGACCGGGCTGCTCAATCGCCGGGGTTTTTACCAGACTGTGGAAAACCTGCTGTTGCGCGGCGAGCGCACGGACAGCAGTTGGGTGTTGATGTACCTCGATCTCGACGGCTTCAAAAGGGTCAACGATTCCCTCGGCCATGATGCCGGGGACCGGGTGTTGCGCTGGGTCTCCGAACAATTGAAAGCCTGCCTGCGGCCGTTCGACATTCTGGCGCGGATGGGCGGTGACGAGTTCACCGCGCTGCTGGATCTGGAATTCCCCGAGCAAGCGGCGAAGATCGCCGAGAAGCTCATCGAGCGGGTGTCGATCTGTCAGCAGATTGAAGGGCTGGATATTGCGCTGGGTGCGAGTATCGGCATCGCCACTTACCCGGATTGCGGCAACAACCTCGACGGTTTGCTGCGTGCTTCGGACATCGCCATGTACGAGGCCAAGCGTGCCGGGCGTCAGCAATATCGCTTCTACGATCATGAAATGAACGGCCGCGCGCGGTCGCGGCTGATGCTGGAAGAAAGCGTGCGTAATGCCATCGAGAACCGCGATTTCAATCTGGTGTATCAGCCGCAGGTGGCCATTGGCGATGGTCGCGTTCGTGGTTTCGAGGCGTTGCTGCGCTGGCAGCATCCGAGTGTCGGCGACGTGCCGCCGGGGCTGTTCCTGCCGTTGCTGGAAGAGGCGACGTTGATCAGCCGCCTCGGCAGCTGGATCTATCATCGCAGCGCCGGGCAGCGTAAGGCGTGGGAGGCCGAGTTCTCCAAGGATCTGGTGATCGGCGTGAGCCTGAGCAACACTCAGTTCGGCCTGCCGAATCTGGTGACCGAATTGCGCCAGGTGCTGGAGCGCCATGGTTTGCAGCCGCACCAGATGGAAGTGGAAGTCACCGAAGAGGCGCTGACGATCAACCCGGACGAGACCCGCAAGCAGCTGAAGCTGCTGCGCAATCTCGGGGTGCGGGTGGCGCTGGATGATTTCGGTTCCGGAGCCTGCTCGCTGGCGCATCTGCGCGATCTGGAACTGGACACTCTCAAGCTCGATCGCCACCTGATCGCCCGATTGCCGGACTCGTCCCGCGACGCTTCGCTGGTGCGCACGGTCATCGACTTATGCAAGGAATACGGCTTGCTGGTGATTGCCGAAGGCGTGGAAACCGTCGAGCAATACCAGTGGCTGCAAGCCCATGGTTGTCAGTACGTGCAAGGCTTTCTGGTGGCGCGGCCGTTGGTCGCCGAGGACACCGTACGCTTTACCGAGCCGTTCGACTGGAGCGCGTTGGCCGGTTGAATTCGCTACACTGGCGGCCTTTTCATGACCCGTGCCGCCCCATGACTGCGTTGAAATACCTCCAGGCCTATCCCGCGAATCTGCAGGATCAGGTGCGCCAATTGATCGCCGACAACCGCCTCGGTGATTACCTGAGCCAACGCTACCCGGGCCGCCACGATGTGCAGAGCGACAAGGCGTTGTACGGCTACGCGCTGGACCTGAAGCAGGAATACCTGCGCAACGCCCCGGCCATCGACAAGGTGCTGTTCGACAACCGCCTTGATCTGACTCATCGCGCTCTCGGCCTGCACACCACGGTGTCGCGGGTGCAGGGCAGCAAGCTCAAGGCCAAGAAAGAGATCCGCATCGCCTCGCTGTTCAAGGACGCCGCGCCGGAGTTTCTGAAGATGATCGTCGTCCACGAGTTGGCGCACTTCAAGGAGTCGGATCACAACAAGGCGTTCTATAAATTATGTGAGCACATGCTGCCGGGCTACCACCAGGTCGAGTTCGACCTGCGGGTGTATCTGACCTGGCGGGACATGCAATAAGACATCAAACAACGGAGCGCATGCATGGACGTAAGCAAGACCAAGAGCAGTTTCTACCGGCGCTTGTACGTGGCGTACCTGATCGACAGCGGCCTGGCCAGCAGCGTGCCGGCGTTGACCGAGGTCACCGGCATGCCCCGGCGTACGGCGCAGGACACGATTGCGGCGCTGGCGGATCTGGATATCGTCTGTGAGTTCGAACAGGAAGAGGGCGCGCGCAATCATGCGGGGCGCTACCGGATTCGCGACTGGGGGGCGATTGATCGGGGGTGGATCGAGCGGAATTTGCGGCAGATCAAGGCTGTTCTCGAGTATCCCTGAGTTGGGTGTTTGCCTTTAGGTCGCTGCCCTCACCCCAGCCCTCCCGAAACGTCGGACCGCCCGGAGGGAGAGGGGGCTGACCGAGGTGTCTTGCGTCATACATCGACCTGATCAAGTGTGGCGATTATGGATTCAACAACGCTCGTTCAGGTCGTTGTATCTCCCGAATATTCCCCAATCAGTCCCCTCTCCCTCCGGGAGAGGGTTAGGGTGAGGGGGCTTTTTCAGGACCGCCGCATACCTATGTGCGGAATGTCATCCTCCAGATATTCCTCACCCGCCACCACAAACCCATACCGCCCGTAATACCCCTGCAAATGCGCCTGGGCCGACAGATAGATCGGCACTTCAGGCCAACGCTTCTCGGCCTGTTTCAGCGCCTGTTCCATCATTTCATGCCCCAACCCTTTGCCACGCCCGGCCGGCGCGGTCAGCACGCGGCCGATCACCACGTCGCCACCCTGGGATTCCGGGTCCAGCAGGCGCAGGTACGCCACCAGTTGATCATCGTCCCAGCCCATCAGATGGCAGGTGTCACCGTCCAGATCCTGACCGTCCGGATCCAGGTACGCGCAGCGCTGTTCGACCACGAACACTTCCGAGCGCAATTTCAAAATGGCGTACAGCTGCTCCAGTCCCAGATCGCTGTGATGTTTGCAGACCCACTCGATTGTCATCTTCCGATTCCTTGAACAACGTCGCCCGATACTAAGCGCCCCGCCGAAATATGTCTGTATGGCTGAGAAATCTGTGACAAAGGCCAAAATGCCATCATTCCAATATCGCGGCTCGCCGTACTTTGTGTAATCTGCTGGGAAGCACTGTGCAATGGCTTCAATGAGCTAAGGTTAGGGCCTGGGATTCGCCAGTAAGGGGCCTTGGGGTTTTGACTGAAAACACGCCGGGCGGCCCGCCCGCTAAGGATTTTCAAGCATGCCGCGATTGCATCGAGCCTTTGCTTTGATCGGATTGCTGTTGCTGGGTCAAAGCGCGGCAGCGGAGAAATTGCGTCTGGTGTTCGACGTCTGGCCGCCCTTTACCGATGACACGCTGGTCAACGGTGGGCTGGCGACCGACATCGTCAGCACGGCCCTGGCCCGTGCCGGTTATGCCAGCGGTTATGAGCAGGTGCCGTGGGCGCGGGCGTTGCTGGGTGTTGGCGAAGGACGTTACGACGTGCTGGTCAACGCCTGGTACAACGACGAGCGCACGAAGATCGGGCAGTTTTCCGCCGAGTACCTGCTCAATCGCGTGCGCTTCCTCAAGCGCAAAGACGCGCCCATCGAATACAACAACCTGCAGGAGCTGCATACCTATCCGGTTGCGGTAGTGCGCGGCTATGCCTATTCGGCGCCGTTCGATGCCGACACCGCGTTGCAGAAAGTCCCTGTGCATAACTTCGCCATGGCCGTGCGCATGCTCGCGGCGGACCGGGTCAAGCTGACCCTGGAAGACGAATACGTGGCCCGCTATTACCTGGCCCGGGAATCACAGAAGGTACGTAACGCGGTGGAGTTTCTGCCCAAGCCGCTGAGCGAGAACAGCCTGCATATTCTGGTCAGCCTGAAGAACCCGCAGCACGAACAGATCGTGGCCGGGTTCGACAAGGCGATTGCGTCGATGAAGGCCGATGGCAGCTATGACAAGTTGCTCAGGCAGCACGGCATGTGAGGCGGCTCAATCCTCGGCTGTGTCCTTGATCAGGTGCGCCGCCAGCGTGCGCAACGGGCCGAGCTGGCGGCAGATCAGCGCCAGTTGTGTCTGCACCAGCCGCTGGCCTTCGTCGATTTCGTCCGGCATCTGCTCCAGCTCATTGGCCAGCGCTTCTTCCTCATCGCTTTGAATGGCAATCGGCTGTTTGCTCGCCAGACCCTGGGCGATCTCATCGATGCTCGACGCCAGACTCACCCCGGCGCCGTCGATCAAATGTTCGCGCACCTCGGCCGGCAACTGGGTTTCACGGTGCGCGCCGAGGCCTGACAGATAGCTGAGCAAGGTGTGCGACAGCACCAGGAAGCGGAAGCCGACATCGGCTTCCTTCCGGAAATGCCCCGGCTCCATCAGCATGTTCGCCAGTGTTGTTGATAGTGCGGCGTCGGCGTTGTGCGCGTTGCGCCGGGCCAGGCGATAGGCGAGGTCGTCGCTCTTGCCGGCGGCGTATTGCTGCATGATCTGGCGCAGGTAGATGCTGTTGCAGGTGAGGGTGTTGGCCAGCACTTTGTTCAGGCGCCGACCTTGCCAGTCCGGCAGGAACAGGAATACCGCAAGCCCCGCAATCAGGCTGCCGAGCAAGGTATCGAACAGTCTCGGCACGAACAGCCCGTAGCCGTCACCAACCTGGTTGAAGCAGAACAGCACCATGATCGTGATCGCGGCGGTGGCCACGGTGTAGCGGGTGGTGCGGTTGGTAAAGAACACCACGCCGGCGGCGATGGCGAAGCACGACTGCACCAGCGGGCTTGGGAACAGATCGAACAGCGCCCAGGCAATGGTCAGGCCGATCGCCGTGCCGAAAATCCGCTGGCCGAGTTTGCGCCGGGTGGCGCCGTAGTTCGGCTGGCAGACGAACAGCGTGGTGAGGATGATCCAGTAGCCCTGCGACGGGTGTATCAGGTGCACCATGCCGTAGCCGATGCTCAACGCCAGCGGCAAGCGCAGGGCATGGCGGAACAGCAGCGAGGTCGGCGTCAGCTGCGTGCGCAGACGAATCCACACGTCCTTGAAGTTGCGCGGCGAGCGGTCAAGCAGACTGCTGTCGGTGGCATCTGCCAGGGCATCGGGGTTGCTGGCGTCGCTGAGCAAACGGTCGAGGGTGCCGAGGTTGGCCGCCAGTGCGCGCAACGAACGGAGCAGTCCGCGCCAGGCCGGGTTGCTCTGGATGCGCAGGTGTTCGAGGGACGCGTGCAGGTCGCTCAGGGCTTCGGCGAAGCTCGCGTCGTAGATGAACGGTTGGCGCATCTGGATCGATTCGGCCAGCGCCCGACAGGCCTTGCCTTGCTGGCGCAGCAGGCGCTGGCAGCGGAACAGCACGTCGCTGTGGAAGAACGCATCGGCCAGGGCGTTGTACGGGTAGTGCGAAGAACTGGCGCGTTCGTGAATGTCCTGGGCGAGGAAGTACAGCTTCAAGTAACGGCTGACTTTCGAGCCGGGGCGACCGTTGCCGACCCGGTGCAGGATGATTTCCTTGGCGCTGTTCAGGGCTGCGACGACCCGGCCGTTTTGCTGGGCCAGCTCCAGTCGCCGTGCTTCGACGTCCATCTGACGGATCGGCTCGAACAGCGAGGATTTCAACTTCAGGTAATAGCCGAGTTCGCGGAACAGCCGCGCCAGACTCTGCTGCACCGGCTGATTGGAAAACATCGCCTGCCACAGCACCGACAGCAGGCCGTACCACGCGGCGCCGGCCACCAGCAGCATCGGCTCGTGCCAGAAATCCGTGACCGCGCCACCGCGCTGATCCACGCCGATCATGGTGTAGACGGAAAGAATCAGGGTCGCCGAAGCAATCGCCCCGTAACGTTCGCCGAGTGCGCCGAGCATGGTCAGGCTGAAACTGGCCAGTGCCAACGCAATCACGAACACGATGGGGTAGGGGAACAGCAATTCCACTGACAGCGCCGCGACGCTGAAACACACCAGCGTTACCGCCAGTGCGTTGAGGCGGCCCTGCCAACTGTCGTCGGTCTCGGCCAGGGCGCTGGCGATGATCCCGAGGAACAACGGGATCAGCAGCCCCATTTCATCCTGATACCAGCACAGCGCCATGCTGCCGGTCAGGGCGATGAACACCCGCACGCTGTAGCTGAATTTATCCAGCGCCCACAGGCGCCGCAAAGACTGACGAAACGAGGTCGAGGACATGAAGTGCGAAGGCCTTCCGAGGCGATGCCGCTAAATTGAGCCAGTAATGACGCCGACGCAATGGCGCCGATCACATCTGACAGCAAAAAGTGTTCCTTTTACTTACACCACAAACCACTGTGGGAGCGAGCTTGCTCCGGGCGGCGATCCGACGAAAGCGGAGTGTCATTCAACATTGATGTCGACTGATACACCGCATTCGCGAGCAGGCTCGCTCCCACAGGTTTTGCGTTTGATTTTGGATCAGACGTACTGGGCAGCTGCGTAGCCAGAGGCCCACGCCCACTGGAAGTTGAACCCGCCCAGATGCCCGGTGACATCCAGCACTTCGCCGACGAAGTAGAGGCCCGGGCTTTTCAGCGATTCCATGGTCTTGGACGAGACTTCTCGGGTGTCGACGCCGCCCAGCGTCACTTCGGCGGTGCGGTAGCCTTCGGTGCCGGCCGGGACGACTTTCCAGCTGCCGAGTTTCTCGGCGATGTCCGCCAGTTCGGCGTGGGTGTACTGCTTCATCGGTTTGGAGACAAACCAATTGTCCGCCAGCAGGTTGGCCATCTTCTTGGTGAAGATCTCGCCGAGCAGGGTTTTCAGTTCGCTGTTCGGGCGCTCGGCGGTCTGCTGTTGCAGCCAGCTTGCGGCGTCATGATCGGGCAGCAGGTTGATTTCGACCGTGTCGCCCGGCTCCCAGAACGAGGAAATCTGCAGAATCGCCGGGCCGCTGAGGCCGCGGTGAGTGAACAGGATGTTCTCGCGAAAACTCTGGTCGTTGCAGCTGACCAGGCAATCCACCGAGGTGCCGGACAGTTCGGTGCACAAGTCCTTGAGCTGATCGGTGATGGTGAACGGCACCAGACCGGCGCGGGTCGGCAGCAGGTCGTGGCCGAATTGCTTGGCGACTTGATAACCGAAACCGGTCGCGCCCAGCGTCGGGATCGACAGCCCGCCGGTGGCGATCACCAGCGACTGGCACTGGATCTGGCCGAGGGTGGTGTCGAGCAGGTAACCGCCCTCGATTTTCTCGATGGTCTGGATCGAGGTGTCGAGGTGCAGGTTGACGCCGACCTGATCGCACTCGTCCAGCAGCATGCCGAGGATGTCGCTGGATTTGTTATCGCAGAACAGTTGGCCGAGTTTTTTCTCGTGGTACGGCACGCCGTGCTTGGCGACCATGCCGATGAAATCCCACTGGGTGTAGCGGGCCAGCGCGGATTTGCAGAAGTGCGCATTCTGCGAGAGGAAATTGCTCGGTTCGGTGTACATGTTGGTGAAGTTGCAGCGCCCACCGCCGGACATCAGGATTTTCTTGCCGGCCTTGTTCGCGTGGTCGAGCAGCATCACCTGACGCCCACGCCCGGCGGCGGTCAGTGCACACATCAACCCTGCGGCGCCAGCGCCAATGATCACGACTTCGGTAGAGCGCAAAACGGTGTCCTCACACAAAATTCAAATTCACCGGAAACCAATGTGGGAGCGAGCCTGCTCGCGATGAGGTCGGCACATGCAACATAGTTGTTGGCTGACAGTCCGCCATCGCGAGCAGGCTCGCTCCCACAGGGGATCTACTTTGGATGGTAGATCGCTTACAAAACCCGAACGCGCAGCGAACGACCCTTGATCTTGCCGTTGTTCAAACGCTGCAGCGCCTGCATGACCACGGTGCGTTCAACGGCTACATAGGACTGGAAGTCGAAGATCGCGATCTTGCCGACCTGAGCGCCCGGAATCCCGGCCTCACCGGTCAGTGCGCCAAGAATGTCGCCCGGACGTACCTTGTCTTTCCGGCCGCCAGCGATGCACAGCGTGCTCATCGGCGGTTGCAGCGGGGCACCGCCCTGGGACTTGAGGTTATCCACCTGATCCCAGTTCAGCGGGGTTTTCTGCAGTTGTTCGATGGCTTGCGCGCGGTGCGCTTCGGACGGCGCCACCAGGCTGACCGCGATGCCTTTCTCGCCGGCACGACCGGTACGGCCGACGCGGTGAATGTGGATTTCCGAGTCGCGGGCCAGTTCGACGTTGATCACCATGTCCAGTGCATCGATGTCCAGACCACGAGCGGCAACGTCAGTGGCGACCAGTACCGAAGTGCTGCGGTTGGCGAACATCGCCAGTACTTGATCGCGGTCGCGCTGTTCCAGGTCGCCGTGCAGGCCGACAGCGGAAATGCCTTTGGACGTCAGGTGATCGACGGTTTCCTGCACTTGCTGCTTGGTGAAGCAGAACGCCACGGTGGAGGCCGGGCGGAAGTGGTGCAGGACCTTGGTCACCGCACTCATGCGCTCTTCCGGGGAGATTTCGTAGAAGCGCTGTTCGATCTGGGTGTCGTCGTGGAACGCTTCGGCCTTGACCGTTTGCGGGTCGCGCATGAACTTCGACGCCAGCTGCTTGATGCCCACCGGGTAGGTCGCCGAGAACAGCAGGGTCTGACGGCGGGCCGGGGTCTGCTCGATGATGTCTTCGATGGCGTCGTAGAAACCCATGTCGAGCATGCGGTCGGCTTCGTCGAGGATCAGCGTGTTGAGGCCGTCGAGGACCAGCGAACCCTTGCGCAGGTGCTGCTGGATGCGGCCCGGGGTGCCGACGATGATGTGCGCGCCGTGCTCCAGCGAGCCGATCTGCGGGCCGAAGGATACGCCGCCGCACAGGGTCAGGACCTTGATGTTGTCTTCGGCACGGGCCAGACGACGGATTTCCTTGGCGACCTGGTCGGCCAGCTCACGGGTCGGGCAAATCACCAGCGCCTGGCAACCGAAGTAGCGCGGATTGATCGGGTTCAGCAGGCCGATGCCGAACGCGGCGGTCTTGCCGCTGCCGGTCTTGGCCTGGGCGATCAGGTCCATCCCCTTGAGGATCACCGGCAAGCTTTGCGCCTGGATCGGCGTCATCTGGGCATAACCGAGGGAGTCGAGGTTAGCCAGCATGGCGGCGGACAGCGGCAAAGTATTAAAAGCGGTGGCGATGGTGGTCACGGGACTGGCCTGCAAAACAAAATGTCGCGCAGTGTAGCAGCCTCTGGCCACTTTCCTCGAAAGTTCTGGACGAACGCAAAGCCTGTGACGAGGGCCGGTTCCCTCGCCACGCAGACCCCGGTCAATGCTCGATGTGTTCTTCCCGGCGCTTGGCGCGCCGTCCGTCCTCTTTCGAGAGCTGCGAGAAAATCGTCGCCGCCAGCATCGCCATGATCCCGACGGTCACGAACGTGAGCTGGAAAGCGCCCAACACGGTCTCGACGCCATCGTTGCCGATCTCCGCCGTAAAGCCGCCGAGCAGCGCACCGGCACACGCCACGCCCAGGCTCAGCGACAACTGCGCCACCACCGACAGCAGGCTGTTGCCGCTGCTGGCGCTGGCGTCGTCGAGGTCGATCAGGGTCACGGTGTTCATCGCGGTGAATTGCAGCGAGTTGATCGCCCCGAGAACCGCCAGCAGGCACAGCAGCAGCCAGTACGGCGTCTGCTCGCTGACCAGGCCCATGCTCGCCAGCATGATCCCCAGAAACAGGGTGTTGCCGGTCAGCACGATGCGATAGCCCAGGCGCTCGATCAGCGGCCGCGCGCCCCATTTGGCGACCATCGCCGCAGCCGCCAGCGGCAGCATGCTCATCCCGGCCTGGGACGGCGAATAACCCAGCGCCACTTGCAGCAGCAACGGCACCAGAAACGGCAGGGCGCCGCTGCCCAGGCGGGCGAACAGGTTGCCGAGGATGCCGACCGCGAAGGTGCGGGTCTTGAACAGCGACGGCGCGAACAGCGGGTTTTCAATGTGCCCGGCGCGCAGCCAGTACGCCGCCAGACACGCCATGCCGCCGAACAGCAACAGCATCACTCGCAGGTGCGGCAGGTGCAGTTCGCCGAGGCCTTCCATGGCGATGGTGATCAGCACCATCGCTGCGCCGAACAGCAGGAAACCGAGGCTATCGAAACGCGTGCGCTCGGTGCCGCGCAGGTCGGGGATGAACTTCCACACCGCATAGCAACCGATGACGCCGACCGGCAGGTTGATCAGGAAGATCCAGTGCCACGTCAGGTATTCCACCATCCAGCCGCCCATGGTCGGGCCGATCAGCGGGCCGAGCAGGCCGGGAATGGTGATGAAGCCCATGATCCGCACCAGTTCCGAGCGCGGGTAGGCGCGCAGCACCACCAATCGTCCGACCGGCAGCATCAGGGCACCGCCGAGGCCCTGGATCACGCGCGCGCCGATCAGCATGCTCAGGCTGCTCGACAAGGCGCAGAGCAGCGAGCCCAGGCTGAACAGCAGGATCGCGCCGAAGAAGATTTTCTTGGTGCCGAAGCGGTCGGCGATCCAGCCCGACGCCGGGATCAGCAGGGCCACGGTGAGCATGTAGGCGATGATCACGCCCTGCATGCGCAGCGGGTCTTCGGCCAGGTCCCTGGCCATGGCCGGCAGGGCGGTGTTGAGGATGGTCCCGTCGAGGGACTGCATGAAGAAAGCGATGGCGACGACCCATGGCAACCAGCGGGCGGTGATGGCGTCGAGAGGCGGGCGGTTGGGCATGGAACCTCTGGTGATGAGCGCAGTAAATCCGAGGTGACTTCATCGCGAGCAGGCTCGCTCCCACATGGACTGCGCGAACCTGTGGGAGCGAGCCTGCTCGCGATGCTTTTACAAGGTCAGGGTCAAACGGCTCACCAGCGCCCCCGGCAACAGCGCCGACGAGGTACTGCGCTGGCTATAGGTGCTCGCCGACAGCAGCAACTCACGCTCGGCGGTCAACGCTTCCAGCTGCGAACCCAGCAGGCTGTAGGCGCTGTCGTCGAAACGCATGGTGCTGACCGGCGCCTGAATCTCGCCGTTTTCCACCCAGAACGTGGCAAATCGGGTCATGCCGGTCAGGCGCGCCGCCGGTTGGTCCGAGAAGTTCAGGTACCAAAGGTTGCTGATATACAACCCGGTACCCAACTGCTTGAGGATCTCGGCCTGGGACAAGTCGCCGGCGGCCATGTTCAGCGCGCTGGGCGATTCACCGCCGCCGGCGCCGTTGGCAGTGAGGCCGTATTCGGCGGCGCTGCGCGAACCGACCAGTTGCTCGCCGGCCTGACCTTCGATGATCAGCCGCAGATCGCTGCGCGGGTAACCCTCGCCGGAAAACGCCGGACTCAGCGAACCACTGACTTTTTCGTCGAGGGACACCAGCGGGCTGAACGCCTGATCGCCGGCATACAGCTTCTGCAACGGGCTGCTCTTGCTGGCAATCGACTGCGCCGAGAAACCGCCCCAGCACAACATGCCCATGATTTCTTCCAGCGCCGCCGGTGCCAGATAGGCGCGGTACTGGCCGGGCGGCAAGGTGCGCAGCGGTCGACCGAGAAACTCGAGTTGCTCGCGGGCCTGCTGGAAGCGGCGGGCGAAGTCTTCGCTGTTCCAGTCATGTCCGGCGTAGCTGGCCTTCACCGCTTCGCCGTTCTCGTGGAACAGGCTGAAGTCGAAGTTGAAGCTGTTGGCCTGATGCCAGCCGAACGCCCCGGAAGAACTGGCAAAACCACGGCTGATCGGGCCGGCGGCATAGAAGCCGACCAGATCCAGACCTTCGGCCGCTTGGGCGATTTGCGCCACGACCTGCTCGGTGTCCGGCAGCGGATGCTCCTGCACACTCTGGCTCTGCCAGCCGTTGTGGTTGAGCAACAGGTACGGATCCTGCGGCAGCAGCGGCAGGGTTTCACGCAGCTGTTGCAGGCCTTCGGCAAGGCGTTGCAGGTCGGCTTCCTGATCGCCGGACAAGGTGATCTGCAGATCGGCATGGCGACCGTCGTCGATCAGTTTCAGACCGATACCGGCTTGCTGAACTTGCCCGGCCTGACGCACCTTGGCGTGGTTGAAACGGACGAAGGCCGACGATTCGGCGTCGTAACTCAGGGTGAACTGTTCCGGCTCGCGCACGGCATCGCGCAGCCAGTTGACCAGCAGCTTGAACGCCTCGGACTGGCTCTTGGAAATACTCATCAGGCGTCTCCCCCAAACACATCAACATTGCTGAACACGCAGGCCGGTGAAGCGTGGCCGACGCGGATCACCTGGTTCGGTTCGCCCTTGCCGCAGTTCGGCGTGCCCAGCACCTGGGTGGTGGCGGCGTTGCCGACGGCGCGCAGACTCTTCCAGAAGTGCGCGGAAATGCCCCGGTAGTTCGGGTTTTTCACCACACCCTTGAGTTCGCCGTTTTCAATCAACTGGCCCCATTCGCAGCCGAACTGGAATTTGTTGCGTGCATCGTCGATCGACCATGAGCGGTTGGTGCTCATCAGAATGCCGTTTTCGATGCCGCCGATCAGTTGCTCCAGCGACTGGTCGCCCGGCTCGATGTTGAGGTTGGCCATGCGGTCGATCGGCGGTCGGTTCCAGCTGCAGGCGCGGCTGTTGGCGACGCCGTCGAGACCTGCGCGAAATTGCGACAAGGCACCGCCCAACGGACGGACCAGCAGGCCTTCGCGAATCAGGAATTGTTTGCTGGCTTTGGAGCCGTCGTCATCGTGACCGTAACTCGCCAGTTCTTCGGGAATGCCCGGATCGAACGTCACGTTGAGCAGTTTCGAGCCGTATTGCAGGCTGCCGAAATCCGAGGCTTTGACGAAACTGGTGCCGGCGTAATTGCGCTCGTCGCCGAGAATCCGGTCGAGCTCCAGCGGGTGGCCGATGGATTCGTGGATCTGCAGCATCATCTGGTCGGGCATCAGCAGCAGGTCGCGCTGGCCTTGCGGGGTGTTCGGCGCGAGCAGCAATTGCAGCGCCTGATCGGCGACTTGCGGGCCGGCACCGATCAGGCCGCAACGGTTGATTACGTCGGCGCCGCCCTGCTGGCCGAAGTTCTCGCGGCCGAGGCTGCGGGTCTGGCTGTCGTTGCCGTCGTAGGCGGTGACGTCCAGGCTCGGGTAGACGAAGCGCTGGGCCTGGCGCAATTCGGCGCCGGCGCTGCTCAGGTAGATCTGTTCGACGTGGGTGATGCCGATGCTCACTTGCCAATTCACCAGGCGCTCATCCCTTGGCACCGAGGCGGATTCCGCGCCGAGCAGCTCGAAGCATTCGCTCAGCGACGGGAAGGGTTGTTCGAGATTGGGTGAAAAGTAATCGGCGCGGTCGCTGGAAACCGGCTGCTGGCTCAGGTCGAGCAGGGCATGGGGCTTGAGCCGCCGGGCCTGCTGCTCGGCGCGCTCGAGGGCGGCTTGCAGGCCTTGTTGCGACAGGTCATTGGTCGCTGCGTAGGCCTCGACGCCATTGACCCGGACAGTCAGCATCGCGCCTTCGTCGCGGCTCAGGCTCGGCGGTTCGGCGACGTTCTTGCGCACCGACAGGTACTGCCCGGATTCGCGCACATACCGCAGGGAAAAAAATTCGGCGCCCGTGCGCAAGGCAGCGAAGCGCTGCTTGAGCTGGGGGTGGAAATCGAACATCAGGGAACCTCCTTGTCATGGGAGCAGCGGCGAAGCGGATTCGGCGGGGAGGGATGAAGCGATCAGGCGAGGACTAGAGTAGGCCTGCGTGGGGTGTAGGATCAAGTGAAGAGGGGGTGTAGGGGGATTTACTGTAGGAAGCAGGGAGATAGGTGGTGATCGGTAGGGCCTCATCGCGAGCAGGCTCGCTCCCACAGTTGAAATACATTCCAAATGTGGGAGCGAGCCTGCTCGCGATTAGCCTTGATGCTCAGTAGCTGAATTACTGAGCAACAGCACTCACATCACGCATCGGCTTGCCCTTCACCGGTGCATCGCCCGCCACATAGTAAGCAGCGGTGCTGCGCGGCAGCGGCTGGCGGCCACGGATCTTGTCGGCGATTTTCTCGGCGATCATGATCGTCGGCGCGTTCAGGTTGCCGGTGGTGATGATCGGCATGATCGACGCATCGACCACACGCAGACCCTGCATGCCATGCACGCGGCCTTCGCCATCCACTACGGCCATGTCGTCGGTGCCCATCTTGCACGAGCAGGACGGGTGGAACGCGGTTTCGGCGTGCTCGCGGATGAACTTGTCCAGCTGCTCATCGGTTTGCACTTCGATGCCCGGGCTGATTTCACGGCCACGGAACGCGTCCAGTGCAGGCTGTTGCATGATTTCACGGGTCAGGCGGATGCCGTCGCGGAATTCCTGCCAGTCCTGCTCGGTGGCCATGTAGTTGAACAGGATGCTCGGGTGCTGGCGCGGATCCTTGGATTTGACCTGGATGCGACCGCGGCTCGGCGAACGCATGGAACCCATGTGCGCCTGGAAGCCGTGCTCTTTCACACCGTTGCTGCCGTTGTAGTTAATCGCCACTGGCAGGAAGTGGTACTGGATGTTCGGCCACTCGAATTCCGGACGGGTACGGATGAAACCGCCGGCTTCGAACTGGTTGCTGGCGCCGATGCCGGTGCCGTTGAACAGCCACTCGGCACCGATGGCCGGCTGGTTGTACCAGAGCAGCGACGGGTACAGCGAGACCGGTTGGGTGCAAGCGTATTGCAGGTACAGCTCGAGGTGATCCTGCAGGTTTTCGCCAACGCCCGGCAGATCGTGAACCACCGGGATGTCGAGGCTTTCCAGCAGTTTCGCCGGGCCGACGCCGGAGCGTTGCAGCAGTTGCGGCGAGGCGATCGCGCCGGAGCAGACGATGACTTCCTTGCGGGCGCGGGCTTCAACGCGCTCTTCAGCCGCGCCGACCAGGTAACGCACGCCGACCGCACGCTTGCCTTCGAACAGAACCTTGTCGGTCAGGGCGTGAGTGACGATGGTCAGGGTCGAACGCTTCTTGGCCACGTCCAGGTAACCGCGGGCGGTGGAAGCACGACGGCCGTTCGGCGTCACGGTGCGGTCCATCGGGCCGAAGCCTTCCTGCTGGTAGCCGTTCAGGTCTTCGGTGCGCGGGTAACCGGCCTGCACGCCGGCTTCAACCATGGCGTGGAACAGCGGGTTGTTGCCCGCTTTCGGCGTGGTCACGCTGACCGGGCCGTCGCCACCGTGGTAGTCGTTCGGGCCGATGTCGCGGGTTTCCGCTTTGCGGAAATACGGCAGGCAATCGAGGTACGACCAGTCTTCCAGGCCTGGCAGTTTGGCCCAGCCGTCGTAGTCCATCGCGTTGCCACGGATGTAGCACATGCCGTTGATCAGCGAGGAACCGCCGAGGCCCTTGCCGCGACCGCATTCCATCCGGCGACCGTCCATGTGTGGCTCTGGATCGGTTTCGTACGCCCAGTTGTAGCGACGGCCTTGCAGCGGGAATGCCAGGGCTGCCGGCATCTGCGTGCGGAAGTCGAGACGGTAGTCCGGGCCGCCGGCTTCGAGCAGCAGGACGGTGACGCCTTCGTCTTCAGTCAGACGGGTCGCCAGGGTGTTACCGGCAGAGCCGGCACCGACGATGATGTAATCGAATTCTTGGGACATTGAATGCACCCTCTTTGAAGTTGGTCAGGTCAGGCCTGGGTGAGTGCTGCGCACTCAATCGCGAGCAGGCTCGCTCCCACAGTGAATCGGGGGTGACACAGGCTTGGTGGATGACACGAAACCTGTGGGAGCCAGCCTGCTGGCGATGACGGCCTCGCAGGCGAAGCGATTGATGCCTTAGAACACCGAGACGTAATCGCCCAGCTCGACCTGTACCGATTTGATGCGAGTGAAGTTGTTCAGCGAGCTGATGCCGTTCTCACGGCCGACGCCCGACTGCTTGTAACCGCCAACCGGCATTTTTGCGTCGGACTCGCCCCAGGCGTTGATCCAGCAGATACCGGCTTCCAGTTGATGAATCACGCGGTGGGCGCGATTCAGGTCGCGGGTGACGATGCCGGCGGCCAGGCCGAAGTCGGTGTCGTTGGCGCGGCGGATCACTTCTTCTTCGGTTTCGTAGCTCAGGATCGCCATCACCGGGCCGAAGATTTCTTCACGGACGATGGTCATGTCGTCGGTGCAGTCGGTGAACACGGTCGGGGCCACGAACGCGCCTTTGGCGAACTCGCCGTCGGTCAGACGTTCGCCGCCGCACAGGACGCGAGCGCCTTCTTCTTTACCCTTGGCGATGTAGCCCAGCACGCTTTCCATGTGCGGGAAGCTGACCAGCGGGCCGAAGTTGGTGTTTTCGTCTTCCGGGTTGCCGATGCGGATGCGCGCAACGCGCTCGACGATCTTGGCTTCGAAAGCGGCTTTCAGGTGGCTCGGCACGAACACGCGGGTGCCGTTGGTGCAGACCTGACCGGAGCTGTAGAAGTTGGCCATCATGGCGGTGTCGGCGGCGCGATCCAGGTCGGCGTCGTCGCAGATGATCAGCGGGGACTTGCCGCCCAGTTCCATGGTCACGTCTTTGAGCGACGAAGCCGAAGCGCTGGCCATGACTTTCTTGCCAGTGTCGGTGCCGCCGGTGAAGGAGATCTTCTCGATGCGCGGGTGCTCGGTCAGCCAGGTGCCGACTTCACGGCCGCTGCCGGTCAGCACGTTGAACACGCCGTTCGGAACGCCGGCTTCGGTGTAGATCTCGGCCAGTTTCAGGGTGGTCAGCGAGGTGACTTCGCTTGGCTTGAAGATCATCGCGTTACCGGCTGCCAGGGCTGGCGCGGATTTCCACAGGGCGATCTGGATCGGGTAGTTCCACGCGCCGATACCGGCGACAACGCCCAGCGGCTCGCGACGGGTGTAGACGAAGGAAGTGTCACGCAGCGGGATCTGCTCGCCTTCGATGGCGGGCACCAGGCCTGCGTAGTATTCCAGCACGTCGGCGCCGGTGACGATGTCGACGTACTTGGTTTCGGAGAAGGCTTTACCGGTGTCCAGGGTTTCCAGGGCCGCCAGTTCATCGTTGCGCTCGCGCAGGATGTCGACGGCGCGACGCAGGATGCGCGAACGCTCCATGGCGGTCATCGCGGCCCAGATTTTCTGGCCCTTTTCGGCGCTGACCACAGCGCGCTCGACGTCTTCCTTGGTCGCACGTTGCACCAGTGCGAGGACTTCACCGTTAGCCGGGTTGATGGCTTCGAAGGTGGCATCGCTGCCGGCGTCGGAGTACGCGCCATCGATGTAGAGTTTTTGCAGTTCGAAACGGGCCATAGTGTCCTCGCAAGTGCATTAGTGGTTGGCGTTGATCACCGGGTGAGCCATGTAGCTGTGGCATCGCTGGTCGGTGACAGTTCAGGGGCCGAGCGTTTTCTCTGTGCTCTAGCTCACCTGCTTGGCCAATTGGAAATCCATGTATTCGTAAGCGATCTGTTGCGCCTGCGCAGTGTCGAAAGCGTCTCCCGACAGCGCGCCGCGCAACCACAAGCCGTCGATCAGAGCTGCCAGTCCACGGGCGGCGGTGCGCGCATCTTCGAGCGGCAACACACGGCGGAACTCGCAGCACAGGTTGGAATACAGACGGTGATCGTTGATCCGCTGCAACCTGTGCAAAGACGGCTGGTGCATGCTGGTGGCCCAGAAGGCCAGCCAGGTTTTCATTGCCGGGCCATTGACCTGGCTGGCGTCGAAGTTGCCTTCGATGATCACCTGCAGATGCGCCCGGGGGCTGCTGTCTGCCAGCGCCTGACGGCGCGCGGTCACGTTCTCGCTGAGGACGCTCATCAGATACCGCATCGTGGCGGCGATCAGGCCGTTCTTGTCCTGAAAGTAATGACTGATGATGCCATTCGAGACACCGGCCAAACGGGCGATCAGCGCAATGCTGGCGTCCCCCATTCCGACCTGATCAACCGCCTGCAAAGTGGCTTCGATCAGTTGTTGGCGGCGGATGGGTTGCATACCGACCTTGGGCATCTTGCACATCTCCTTAGGCCTTCCGACGGGCGAATGACGCCTATCGGATTGAGGGCCAGTCTATTTTGTTTTGATTGAACGTTCAATCAACAAAGAATAAGATCTGCGACAAATCGTCGCTGCCTACAGATTTTTCCTACGTGTAAGTGGCGATAAAACCGACATCCGAAAATGCTCGAAACCTGCGCGGGGCAAGGCGCGGTTCGATGTTCGATGGACGTGTTGAATGGGCAAGACGCTCAAGGCCAGGTTTCGGATGAACGTCCATGCCTCGGCCACGACGGCGATTCGCGGTGCCATCTCTGCAGGTTCGGGCTTTTTTCGGGGTGTCTTTATATCACCCGCCGGTCGGCTGCCAACTAACCGATTGGTCGGGTTCCGTGTTGCCTTGTGTTCTTCTCTCGCACTGCCTGGAGCATTTGTGCCATGAGTTCTGCCTCGCTTATAAAGACCCCGCCCGAGAAGGTGACGGTCAACGGTTGGGTGTTCTACACCTCTACCGCGCTGATTCTGTTGTTGACCGCCATTCTGATCATCGCCCCGCAAGAGGCCGGCAGAATGCTGGGAGTGGCTCAGGCCTGGTTGTCCCGCAGCTTCGGCTGGTACTACATGGTGGTGATCGCCGCTTACCTGGTATTTGTGGTGGGCCTGGCGTTTTCCTCGTACGGCAAACTCAAACTGGGCAGCAAGGACGACACCCCGGATTTCAGTTACGGCGCCTGGGCGGGGATGCTGTTCTCGTCGGGTATCGGTATTTCGCTGCTGTACTTTGGCGCCTCCGAGCCGCTGGATCACTACTTCAATCCGCCGGAAGGCGCGTCCGCTACCAACATGGCGGCACGTCAGGCTGTTCAGCTGACTTTCCTGCACTGGGGCCTGCACGGCTGGGCGATCTACGCACTGGTCGGTCTGGCCGTGGCCTATTTCGCTTACCGTCATAACCAGCCGCTGGCCCTGCGTTCGGCGCTGTACCCGCTGGTGGGCGAGCGTTGGGTCAAGGGCGCTGCCGGTCATGCGGTGGACGGTTTCGGCATGTTCGTGACCCTGCTGGGTCTGGTGACCAACCTGGGGATCGGCTCGCTGCAAGTGTCTTCGGGTCTGGAAAACCTGTTCGGCATGGAACACAGCAACACCAACCTGCTGATCGTGATCATCGTGATGAGCACCGTGGCCACCATCGCCGCCGTGTCCGGTGTGGAAAACGGCATCCGTCGTCTGTCCAACCTCAACATCATCCTGTTCAGCGGCCTGCTGATTTTCGTCCTGTTGTTCGGCCCGACTCTGCACTTGCTCAACGGCTTCGTGCAGAACATCGGCGACTATCTCAACGGCGTGGTGCTGAAGACGTTCGACCTGTACGTCTATGAAGGCGACAGCGAGAAGTCCGACCGCTGGCTGGGTCTGTGGACGCTGTTCTACTGGGCCTGGTGGATTTCCTGGGCCCCATTCGTCGGCATGTTCATCGCGCGTATTTCCCGTGGTCGTACCGTGCGTGAACTGGTGGCTGGCGTGCTGTTGATTCCGCTGGGTTTCACCCTGGCGTGGCTGTCGATCTTCGGTAACTCGGCGCTGGATCTGGTGATGAACCAGGGCGCGGTGGAGCTCGGCAAGACGGCGCTGGAACAGCCGTCGATGGCGATCTATCAGTTGCTGGAACACTACCCGGCGTCGAAAGTCGTGATCGGCGTGTCGATCTTCGTTGGTTTCGTGCTGTTCCTGACCCCGGCGGACTCCGGCGCGGTGATGATGGCGAACCTGTCCTGCAAGGGCGGCAACGTCGACGAAGACGCTCCGCACTGGCTGCGAATCTTCTGGTCGGTCGTGATCACGCTGGTGACCATCGGCCTGCTGTTTGCCGGTAACTTCGAAGCCATGCAGACCATGGTGGTGCTGGCCGGCCTGCCGTTCTCGGTGGTGCTGGTGTGCTTCATGTTCGGCCTGCACAAGGCGATGCGCCAGGACATGCAGATCGAACAGGAGCAGGCGCAACTGGCTGAACGCGGTCGTCGTGGTTTCAGCGAGCGCCTGACCCAGCTGGACCTGCAACCGAGCCAGTCGGTGGTGCAGCGCTTCATGGACAAACACGTCAGCCCGGCGCTGGAAGATGCCGCGGCGCAGATGCGTGCACAGGGTCTGGAAGTGCAGACGCTGCTGGGCAAATCCAAGCGCTGCATGGGCGTGCGGGTCGAGATGGAAGAGGGCAACCCTTTTGTTTACGAAGTGAGCCTGGACGGCTACCTGGCCACCCCGAGCGAGTCGGTCCAGTCCGATGAAGCGCGTCAGCGTTTCTACCGCGCCGAGGTGTACCTGCACAACGGCAGCCAGGACTACGACCTGATGGGCTTCACACAGGATCAGATCACGCGTGATGTGCTCGATCAGTTTGAAAGCCATCGGCAGCTCCTTGGCCGGGTCTATAGCTAAAGTCAAAAGCTCCCCCTCACCCTAACCCTCTCCCGGAGGGAGAGGGGACTGATTGGGGGATGCTTGAGAACTACGCCGACCTGAACGAATTTCACTGTATCCATAATCGACGCTGATCTTTCAGGTCGATGTATAGCGGAAGACAACTCGGTCGGTTCCCTCTCCCTCCGGGAGAGGGCTAGGCGGGCGGCGTTCCGATGAGGGGGCTTTCCCTGACCCAATAAAAAAGGGATCGCTCACCGCGATCCCTTTTTTTTATTCCGCCTTACCCCAGATTCTTCCCGAGCAGCGCGTGATACAGCTCGCTGTCGCCGAGAATCCCCACCACATGGTTGTTGTCGTGCAGCACCAGTTTGTTGCCGGTCTGGTAACGGATCTGCAAGGCGTCGCGCATGCCGATGTTCGAGTCCACCAGCGTTGGTTTGCGCTCCAACCCTTCCACGGCTTGCCCCGGTGCCCAGTTCTGCAGGTTCAGCACCGAACCGTTCTGCCGCGCACCCTTGATGGTGTTGCCCTCGGCCAGGTCCAGCCACGAATCGCCGCCCGGATCCAGGCACACCGAACCGTTGATGCGTTTGCAGTTGTCGAGGGTGCGCATCAGGCTGCGACCGCACAGCACGTTCAGCGGGTTGGTGTGGGCGACGAAGGTGCGCACGTAATCGTCCGCAGGGTTGAGCACGATCTCTTCCGGCACGCTGTACTGGATGATCCGGCCGTCCTTCATGATCGCGATGCGGCTACCGAGTTTCAGCGCTTCGTCGAGGTCGTGGCTCACGAATACGATGGTCTTGCTCAGCTTGCGTTGCAGTTCCAGCAGTTCATCCTGCAGGCCCTGACGGATCAGCGGGTCGAGCGCGGAGAAGGGTTCGTCCATCAGCAGAATGTCGGCGTCCATCGCCAGCGCGCGGGCCAGGCCGACACGCTGCTGCATACCGCCGGACAGCTCGTCGGGCTTCTTGTTGCGCCATTGGGTCAGGCCCACCAGTTCGAGTTTGTCATCGACCAGTTTGCGCCGTTCCTTCTCCGGACGGCCCTGCATTTCCAGACCGAAACTGATGTTCTCGCGCACCGTCAGCCAGGGCATCAGGGCGAACTTCTGGAACACCATCGCGATGCGTTTGGTGCGCATCATTTTCAGCTCGGCCGGGGAGCAGGAGGCGATGTCGATCTGCTTGCCTTCGTGTTCGACGAACAGCTTGCCGCGGCTCACGGTGTTGAGGCCGTTGATGCAGCGCAGCAGGCTCGACTTGCCGGAGCCGGACAGGCCCATCAGCACACAGATCTCGCCTTTGTTGATGTCCAGGCTGGCCTTTTCAACGCCGACGATCTGCCCGGTCTTTTTCAGGATCTCACTGCGAGTCAGGCCTTGATCGAGAAGTTTCAGTGCTTCGCGCGGATCCTTGGTGAAGATCACGTCAACGTTATCGAAGCGAATTATGCTCATGCGTCACCCCCTGCTTTGGCGTCGGGTTGTTTGCAGATACGGTCGAGCATGATCGCCAGCAGTACGATCGCCAGGCCCGCTTCGAAGCCCAGGGCGATATCAGCAGTGTTCAGTGCGTTGACCACCGGTTTGCCGAGTCCGTCGGCGCCCACCAGTGCCGCGATCACCACCATCGACAGCGACAGCATGATGCACTGGGTGATGCCGGCCGCGATGCTCGGCATGGCGTGAGGCAGTTCGATCCGTGAAAGCAGTTGGCGACGCGAGCAGCCGAAGGCCTTGCCGGCGTCCATCAGTTCTTGCGGGACATCGCGGATGCCCAGGTAGGTCAGGCGGATCGGTGCGGCGATGGCAAACACCACCGTCGAGATCAGGCCCGGTACCACACCCAGCCCGAAGAGGGTCAGGGTAGGAATGAGGTAAACGAAGGTCGGTACGGTCTGCATCAGATCGAGTACCGGTCTCATCAAAGTGTAGAACATCGGTTTGTGCGCGGCGACGATGCCCAGCGGCACGCCGATGACCACGCAGACCAGGGTCGCGAACATGACCTGGGCGAGGGTTTCCATGGTTTCCTGCCAGTACCCCAGGTTGAGGATCAGCAGGAAGGAGGCGACCACGAACGCGGTCAGGCCCCATTTGCGTTGAATGAAGTGGGCCAGCAGGGCGATGAGGCCGATCAGCACCAGCGGGTTGAACCAGGTCAGCGCAAACGTCACGCCGTGGATCATCGTTTCCAGGGTCACGGCGATTGCGTCGAAGGTGTTGGCGCCGTGTTGCGTCAACCATTCAACGAAGCCCGCGATGTACTGGCCTAAAGGGATTTTCTGATCAATCAGCATGGTAGTGAACGTCCGCATGCAAGGAAATAAACAGCCCGGACGGCTTAGGCCGTCCGGCATAAGCGATGCTCTCTAATTCAAGGCTGGTTGAGTTTGGCTTTCACGGCCTCCAGGCCAGGTTTACCGTCAATGGTGGTCACGCCAGCGAGCCAGGTATCGAGCACCTGTGGATTCTTTTTCAGCCAGGCCTTGGCGGCCGCGTCAGGCTTCATCTTGTCGTCCAGGATGTTGCCCATCAGTTCGCTTTCCATGTCGACGGTGAACTCCAGGTTTTTCAGCAGTTGGCCAACATTGCTGCATTCCTCGGCGTAGCCCTTGCGGGTGTTGGTCGCCACGGTGGCGGCACCGAAATCCGGGCCGAAGAAGTCATCGCCGCCGGTCAGGTACTGAATCTTGAAGCGCTTGTTCATCGGGTGCGGCGCCCAGCCGAGGAACACCACGGCGGTGTCGCGTTTCTGCGCGCGGTCGACCTGCGACAGCATGCCCGCTTCGCTGGACTCGACGACCTTGAAGCCGGCGGTCTTGAGGCCGAAGGCGTCCTTGTCGATCATGCTCTGGATCAGGCGGTTGCCGTCGTTGCCGGGCTCGATCCCGTAGATCTTGCCGTCGAGTTCTTTCTTGAATTTGGCGATGTCGGCGAAGTCGTGCAGACCCTTGTCATACAAGGCTTGCGGAACGGCGAGGGTGTACTTGGCGCCCTTGAGGTTGGTGCGCACGGTTTCCACGGTGCCGGCGTCGCGGTAGGCCTTGATGTCGTTTTC
Source organism: Pseudomonas sp. B40(2017) (assembly GCF_002112855.1). Lineage (NCBI taxonomy): Bacteria > Pseudomonadati > Pseudomonadota > Gammaproteobacteria > Pseudomonadales > Pseudomonadaceae > Pseudomonas > Pseudomonas sp. B40(2017). The sequence goes on along the minus strand of NZ_NEIT01000002.1, from coordinate 161,065 downwards.
CATGGTCGGCATCCAGTTGCCGAGGAACACGTCCATGTTCTTGCCGTCGGCCAGCGACTTGTAGGTCACGGGGACGGAAATCATGGTGGTCTTGGTCTTGTAGCCGAGGGCGTTGAGCACGACGGAGGTGGTGGCGGTGGTTGCGGTGATGTCGGTCCAGCCGACATCGGAGAAGTTCACGGTACTGCACTGCGCCGGTTCTGCGGCTTGAGCCAGTAACGGCAGACTCAGCATGGCGGCCAACAACAACGACGGGGAACCTTTCATGAATGGACTCCTTGGTGTTTTTTTTGGCAGTGTTCCGATTGGACCACCGCACTTATGGGTTGCGGTTGGATGGCGTTCTGGAGACAGCTCTACCGCAGCGCCTTGCAATCGAGTCGATACGATCATGTACCAGTGAAAATCTGACGCCTACAGGGTGCGTCGTATCCAGTACAGGGATGGTCGCATCCAGTGTCAGTGACGTCGTTTACAGCTTTTTTCTGCCCTTTCTGGCCATCTGAACCGCATAAAAACGGCGAAAACACGGGCTGAAACCGGCACGGCGTTAGTGGGCATGAGTGCGTCGGTGTCAGACGCCGAGCGACCGGGGAAAAGCCCGATGATGCGGGCATTCCGGCGGATCGCAGCTTGAGCGTAGCAGCTCCGCCAGCGGGCGCTTCACGCCCCGGACCGGCACTCTCAGGAGCTCTGCAGCAATGGCTATCAGCGTTTTCGACCTGTTCAAAATCGGCATTGGCCCTTCCAGTTCCCACACCGTCGGGCCCATGCGCGCCGCCGCCCTGTTCGTCGAGTCATTGCGCGACAAACATCTACTGGAGCAGGTGCGCCGCATCGAGGTGCAGCTGTTCGGTTCGCTGTCGGCCACCGGTGTCGGTCACGGCAGCGACAACGCGGTGATCATGGGCCTGATGGGCGAGTGGCCGGACGCGATCGACCCGTCGCAGATCGGCCCGCGGATCCAGGCCTTGCGTGAAACCCACACGCTGTTGCTCGACGGTCGTTTGTCGGTGCCCTTTATATGGGGCCGCGACATGCGCCTGATCGACGAGAACCTGCCGTTCCACCCCAACGCCATGACCCTGGTTGCCGAAGGCGATCACGGCGAGTTGCATCGCGACACCTACTATTCGGTCGGCGGCGGTTTTGTGGTGGACGAGGCGCAGGCCTCCAGCGGCGTGGTGGATCTGGATCGCACCGAGTTGCCTTACGATTTTTCCAGCGCGGTGGAGCTGCTGGAGCTGTGCAAGACCCACAACCTGCGCGTGGCCGAATTGATGATGGCCAACGAGAAGGTCTGGCGCAGCGAAGAGGAAATCCGCGCCGGCCTGATGAAGCTCTGGCGGGCGATGCAGGATTGCGTCGAGCAGGGCCTCAAGCACGAAGGCATCCTGCCGGGCGGCCTCAACGTGCGCCGCCGTGCTGCGAAGTTGCACCGCAGTCTTCAGGAATTGAACAAGCCCAACGTGATCGGCTCGACCCTCAGCGCGATGGAGTGGGTCAACCTGTTCGCCCTGGCGGTGAACGAGGAAAACGCCGCCGGCGGGCGCATGGTCACGGCACCCACCAACGGCGCGGCGGGGATCATTCCGGCGGTGCTGCACTACTTCATGAAATTCAGCGAGGCGGTGACCGACGCCAACGTGGTCGACTACTTCCTCGGGGCGGCAGCGGTGGGGATTCTGTGCAAGAAGAACGCCTCGATCTCCGGCGCTGAAGTCGGCTGTCAGGGTGAAGTCGGTTCGGCTTGTGCGATGGCGGCGGCAGGACTGGCTGAAATCCTTGGCGCAAGCCCCGAGCAGTTGTGCAACGCGGCGGAAATCGGCCTGGAACACAACCTGGGTCTGACCTGCGATCCGGTGGGCGGCCTGGTGCAAGTGCCGTGCATCGAACGCAATGCGATTGCGGCGGTGAAGGCGATCAATGCCGCGCAGATGGCCTTGCGTGGGGACGGTCAGCACTTCATCTCGCTGGACCGGGTGATCCGCACCATGCGCGATACCGGCGCGGATATGCATGACAAATATAAAGAGACTTCGCGGGGCGGGTTGGCGGTCAGCGCGGTTGAATGTTGAGTCAGTAAATCCGAGGTATGGCCTTCGCGAGCAAGCCCGCTCCCACATTCGATCGCATTCCGGCAGAGGAACCCGCTCAATTGTGGGAGCTGGCTTGCCAGCGATGAAGCCGGACCAGTCAAAACTGCGCGTTAAGTGCACACCGGAATCAAAACGCGCCACCTTTTGGCGCGTCGCTATCGGATAAGAGTCTTTCCTGCCTCCAGCGCCTGATTCGCAGGCGCTACCGTCCGTCACCCGTGCCTGCGGTGACACTGTAGGACAATCGCGCGCAGGCCAGTTCCCACAAGTGCTACCGATTTGCTCACACGCTCCGGGGCAGGGCTTTCGCGGCCGCTGATGGCACTTCGAATTACCCTCCGGCGGAGCGCTTGTATAGACGCGTCGCGACGTCGTTTTCAGGAGTTATTGAACAGCCATTCAATTTTAGGCATGGCAATTGCTCTGTCATAACAAAGCCCGTCTCACGCAAGAGAACGATGGCAATAACAAGAGCCTCCGCCTGAGGCCATCACCCGCTTTGTGTGAGGAGATACCGCGATGACGTCGTTCAACTCCGGGGCTCAACCCCAGAACCGTGCGCCTCAATCCATCGGCTTTCTGCTGCTGGACAATTTCACGCTGATTTCCCTGGCATCCGCAGTCGAACCGCTGCGCATGGCCAACCAGTTGTCCGGTCGCGAGCTGTATCGCTGGACCACCCTCACCGTCGACGGCGGCCAGGTCTGGGCCAGTGACGGTCTGCAGATCACCCCCGACGCTTCCATGCACAAAGCCCCGGCCCTCGACACCGTCATCGTGTGCGGCGGGATTGGCATTCAACGCACCGTTACCCGTGAACACGTGTCGTGGCTGCAAAGCCAGGCGCGCCAGTCGCGCCGCCTCGGTGCCGTGTGCACCGGCAGTTGGGCCCTGGCTTGCGCCGGCCTGCTCGACGGTTTCGATTGCAGCGTGCACTGGGAATGTCTGGCGGCGATGCAGGAAGCTTTCCCGCGCGTTGCGATGAGCACCCGTCTGTTCACCCTCGACCGCAACCGTTTCACCAGCTCCGGCGGCACCGCGCCGCTGGACATGATGCTGCACCTGATCAGCCGCGATCACGGTCGTGAACTGTCCGCCGCGATCTCCGAGATGTTCGTCTACGAGCGCATCCGCAACGAGCAGGATCACCAGCGTGTGCCGCTCAAGCACATGCTCGGCACCAACCAGCCGAAACTGCAGGAAATCGTTGCGTTGATGGAAGCCAACCTGGAGGAGCCGATCGACCTCGACGAACTGGCGGTGTACGTCGCCGTGTCCCGTCGCCAGCTCGAGCGCCTGTTCCAGAAATACCTGCACTGCTCGCCGTCGCGCTACTACCTCAAGCTGCGCCTGATCCGCGCGCGGCAACTGCTCAAGCAGACGCCGATGTCGATCATCGAAGTGGCGTCGGTCTGCGGGTTTGTGTCGACGCCGCACTTCTCCAAGTGCTATCGCGAGTACTTCGGCATTCCGCCGCGTGACGAGCGCGTCGGCTCCAACACCACCCAGCAGGTGGCGATGATGCCGCTGCCGCAGGCCATTGTGATGTCGCCGCTGTCCGGGCCAATGTCGGCGCTGAGCCAGGCACGCAACGAATCCACATTCGCCAGTGTAAGGCTGTAGACCGGGTCATCGTTTTTCGCGAGCAGGCTCGCTCCCACACAGGAATGCATTCCAATGTGGGAGCGAGCCTGCTCGCGAATGAATTTTTCAGGCGCTATGGGTTTGTTGGTATTGCGCCAATGCCGGCAACAATTGTTTGTCGATGGCCTGACGCACTGCAGGCTGGATGCTGGCGCCGCTGGTGTACATGTCCTTGACCATCTTGCGCAGTTCAAAGGCGCGAACGTTATCCAGACCACGCACCGCATACTCACAGGCCTGCTCGGCAGTTGAACCGCTCGGCACTTGAAAACCCAACGACTTGAGTTGGCCCAACAGGTCTTCCTGATCGATCAAATCGGCATACATCATGACGCGAATCCTTCTTCGGCAACGGAGGTCGTGGCTCGATTCTGGTAGGCCTGCCCAGGCACGGCAAGGGCGATTTGTCGCAGTGGCCGCGACGGCTATGAACAGGTCGTTTTCGGCTAACTCGCCGTCAAGGGGAGTCGGCACACTGGCCTCAGCTCGCTTCACGAAGGTTTGGTCACCCTCGCCACGGCAGCTCCTCAACAGTACCCTCGCCCCGATCCTGTCACGGCTTGTATCGGGGCTTTTTTTGCCTGTGTGTCAGGTAAATCGAGGTGCATTCATCGCCAGCAGGCTGGCTCCCACATTGAAATGCGCTCTTTGTGGGAGCCAGCCTGCTGGCGATGAACGATGACGCGGTCTAGCGCTGCAACACCAGAATCCGCGACAGCAATTCATCCCGGTCGATGTAGCAGCCCTGAAAATGCCGGGTCCCGGTGGCCGGGTCGAACGCATTGCGCGCGTGCAAAGTGCGGCGGTTGTCGAAGCACCACAACTCGCCCGGATTGAGCCGCTGCACCACCCGAAAGCGTGGCTCGCGGGTCATGGCGATGAAGCGCCGATAAGCGCGATACAGCAGGGGCATCTGCTCCACGGACGTGTCGAACGCGCCGCGCAGGAAGTTGGCCATGCGGATTTCCGCGACCCGGCCCAAGGCATCCAGGGCGATGATCGGTGCGAGGCAGCGATAGTCGCTGTGGCGGTCCTTGTTGCGAAACTCCACCGGGATTTCGCACAGCGCCTGAAACGACGCGGGATCTTCCTGGCGCAACGCTTCGGCAATCGCAAAACCGTCGACGAAAATGCTCTCGCCACCCTCGGCGTCGTTCACCAGGCAATGCAGAAATTGCAGGCCCGGTTGCAGCTCGCGGGTCGGCAGGTCGGTGTGCAATGGCAGGTTGAAAGCGGTGTAGGCATTGCTGTCGGCGTCGGCCTTGGATTGCACGTTGAACAGCACGCCGAAGTTGCTCTCGCGGATGAACGAAATGCGCTGGGCGACCAGCTTCAGCGAACCGGGTTCGGTGGGTACGCCGCGCACTTGGGTCAGGCCGATGTCGCGTACCGCCAGCAACCATTGCAGCAGTGCGGCGTTGTCGTTCATCAGCGCCGCATAGTCGAACACCGGCAACTGCAAATCGCTGCGCCACAGGAAGGGTTTCGGCCTGGAGGCGAGGCGTTCGGTGCGCGATTCATCATCGTAGGCGTGGGCGCGCAACCAGCCGGCATCGAAGCGGCTGAGGTGGCCGTCCTGCCAGTCGATACGCAGGCAGCCATCGGTGTCGATGTGCACCGCGGATGGCGTCAGGTCGGGAGCCGCATCGATGATCTCGAACACCTGCTCACGGGTGACGCTGTAGACGCAGTGCGGACACGGACAGTTGTCACGCAGCCACACGTGGTGAAACGGGCTGACGCGCCCGTCGGCCCATTCAATCAGGACGCGATCCGCCAGGTTCTGCACGCCGTTCAGCGCGCTGATCAACGGATAAGTACGGAAATCGGCAACGGCAACGGCGGTTTGCATGGCGGCTCCTTGTGATGGATGGGGTTACCGGGCTGGGGGCAGGGCGATGACCCGGCCGATGTAAGCCGGGGCGGGCAGGTCGGCCTGCTCGGCGACGATGGCTTGCAGGCTGCCCAGGGTGTCCGGGGTAAACGGCGCGGAACGCGGCCCGGCCAGGTCGACGTGCAGCAGCATCTGTTCGTTGCCGGCAAGCTCCTTGTCACCGCCGGCCAGATGCAGGCTGTGATAGAGGTGCAGGCGTTTCTGGTCGTGACCGATGATCTGCGTGCGCACTTCGACTTCGGCATCGAGCTTCACTTCGTGCAGGTAGTTGAGGTGCAGTTCTAGGGTGAACAGCGAGTGGCCGCTGGCTTCGCGGTTGTTGCTGTCCATACCGAGGCGATCCATCAGAGCGTCAGTGGCGTAGCTGAAAATCAGCAGATAAAAGGCGTCGCGCAGGTGGCCGTTGTAGTCGACCCAGTCGGGGATGATGCGGGTTTGGTAGGTGGTGAGGGTGGGCATGGTGGCTGATCCAGAGCAATGGGTGATTGGGCTATCGTCATCCCGAGCAGGCTCGCTCCCACGGGTGACTGCATTCCAAATGTGGGAGCGAGCCTGCTCGCGATGGGGCCAGTCCTGCTGGCCGGTTACTCGCTGAAACTCATCCCATGCTTCTCTTTGGTGGTCTTCACCGCCTCAAGCACCGCCAGCAAGCAATCATCACGATAGCGCTCCAGCGCCGAAATACTGTGCCGGCCCAGTTGATCGCTGGTGCCGTCCACCACATCGTCGATCAACTTGTCGGTCAGTTCCGGTGCCGGCAGGTATGTCCATGGCAACTGCAGCGCCGGGCCGAACTGCGACATGAAGTGGCGCATGCCGGCATCGCCACCGGCCAGGGTGTAGGTCAAGAACGTGCCCATGAACGACCAGCGCAGACCGGCGCCAAAGCGGATCGCATCGTCGATTTCACCGGTGGTCGCCACCCCGTCGTTGACCAGGTGCAGCGCCTCGCGCCACAGCGCTTCGAGCAGGCGGTCGGCGATGAACCCCGGGACTTCCTTGCGCACATGCAGCGGGCGCATGCCGAGGGATTCGTAGACTTTCATCGCCGCCTGAATCGCTTGCGGCGCGGTGTTCTTGCCACCGACCACTTCCACCAGCGGCAGCAGGTAGACCGGGTTGAACGGGTGACCGACCACGCAGCGTTCCGGGTGGGTCGAGCTCTCGTAGAACTCACTTGGCAACAGGCCGGAAGTGCTGGAACCGATCAACGCATTCGGCTTGGCCGCCGCGCTGATTTTGCTGTGCAGATCCAGTTTCAGTTCGAGGCGTTCCGGGGCGCTTTCCTGGATGAAATCCGCATCGCGCACGCACTCTTCAATGGTCGCCACAAAGCGCAGGCGATCCTGCGAAGCGCCTGGCGCCAGACCGTTTTTCTCCAGCGCGCCCCAGGCATTGGCCACGCGTTTGCGCAGCGCCGCTTCGGCACCCGGCGCCGGATCCCAGGCCACCACGTCGAGGCCGTGGGCGAGGGCGCGGGCGACCCAGCCGCTGCCGATGACGCCGCTGCCCAGTGCTGCGAAGGTTTTGATATCGGTGATAAAGCTCATGGTCACTTCCTGGAATGAGGCAAAAAAACGGTGGGCGTCAATGGCCCGCCCACCGGGGGAAAGGGTGATTTCAGCCGCGCTGGGTCAGGCCCATCTTCTTGCGACCTTCAGCCGGGGTCAGCACGCGGGCGCCGAGGCGGCTGAGGATTTCGCTGGCGCGTTCGACCAGTTGGCCGTTGGTCGCCAGCACGCCTTTGTCCAGCCACAGGTTGTCTTCCAGACCGACCCGCACGTTGCCGCCGAGCAGCACCGCTTGCGCGGCCATCGGCATCTGCATCCGGCCGATGCCGAACCCGGCCCACACCGCGTCGGCGGGCAGGTTGTCGACCATGGCTTTCATGGTGGTGGTGTCGGCCGGCGCGCCCCACGGGATGCCCAGGCACAGCTGGAACAGCGGGTTGTCGAGCAGGCCTTCCTTGATCATCTGTTTGGCGAACCACAGGTGACCGGTGTCGAAAATCTCCAGCTCCGCCTTAACGCCCAGTTCGGTGATGCGCTTGGCGCCAGCCCGCAGTTGGGCCGGAGTGGAGACGTAAATGGTGTCGCCGTCGCCGAAGTTCAGGGTGCCGCAATCCAGGGTGCAGATTTCCGGCAGCAGTTCTTCGACGTGGGCCAGACGGGTCAGCGGGCCGACCAGATCGGTGTTCGGGCCGAACTCCATCGGGTTCTCGCCCGGGCCGATTTCCAGGTCACCGCCCATGCCGGCGGTGAGGTTGACGATGATGTCGACGTCGGCTTCGCGGATGCGCTCCATGACTTCGCGGTACAGCGCCACGTCACGGCTGAACTTGCCGGTCTGCGGGTCACGAACGTGGCAGTGCACGACCGTGGCGCCGGCCTTGGCCGCTTCTACTGCGGCAGCGGCGATCTGTTTCGGGGTGACCGGCACGTGTGGGCTTTTGGCGGTCGTGTCGCCAGCACCGGTGAGTGCGCAGGTGATGATGACGTCGTGATTCATGGTGCGTTTTCCTTCAGGCGTGATGGGTCTGTTCGCAGCCCGTGGCGGGCTGCGAAGTGGTTCATTCGTTGCGGTTTATTTGCTGGTGAGCTGGAGGTTTTCAGCCGCCGGTTTGCCATCGAAAGTGGTAACGCCTTCGAGCCAGCGCTGTTTGTCCTGCGGGTGATCCTTGAGCCATTGTTTGGCCGATTCGAAAGCGTCCTTGTGATCGAGCAGCGGCTGCATCATCCGGCTCTCGTCTTCGGTGGTGAACGTCAGGTTGCTCAGCAGGCGGCTGACGTTCGGGCATTGTTCGGCGTATTTCGGTGCGGTGACGGTCCACACGGTGGCCATGCCTTCGTTCGGGCCGAGGGCGTCGTCGCTGCCGGTCAGATAGGTCATCTGCACGTTGACGTTCATCGGGTGCGGCGCCCAGCCGAAGAACACCACGGCTTCCTTGCGGCGCACGGCGCGATCGACGGCGGCGAGCATGCCGGCCTCGCTCGACTCCACGAGCTGGAACTTGCCGAGGCCAAACTGGTTCTTGGCGATCATCGCCTTGATCTGGGTGTTGGCGCCCGAGCCTGGCTCGATGCCGTAGATCTTGCCGCCCAGCTCTTTCTCGAACTTGGCGATGTCGGCAAAGGTTTTCAGGCCCTTGTCTGCCAGATAAGTCGGCACGGCGAGGGTGGCGCGGGCGTCCTTGAGACTTGGCGCTTCAAGCACCTTGACCTGGTTGGCCTCGACGAACGGGGTGATGGTCTGGGTCATCAACGGGTTCCAGTAGCCGAGGAACAGATCCAGACGCTGGTCGCGGATGCCGGCGAAGACGATCTGCTGGGAGGCGCTGGTCTGTTTGGTGCTGTAGCCGAGGCCGTCGAGTAGAACCTGGGCCATGGCGCTGGTGGCGATCACGTCGGTCCAGTTCACCACGCCCATGCGCACGTTCTGACACGATGCGGAATCGGCCGCCATGACACTGGCGCTTAAAAACGCGGTACCGCTGAGTGCGAGAACACAGCTGCTGATCAGTCGTTTCATGTCGGGTTCCTCGGCAGGTCGTTATTGTGGGTTCCGGTGTCTGATGCGCCGGTGATGCTCAAATTACGCAGCAATGCCCCCGTAAAAGCGCACTGCGGCGACCAGCTCTTGCACTGCAGCGACCTGTGCTCTTGAATGCCGCCGACAACTGGCGTATCAACGTTGCACGCTACCCGCTGACCGAGTGCGCGCCATGTCCCAGGATTTCTACTTTCTGTTGATGCCGGGTTTTTCCGCCATCGGTTTCATCTCTGCGATCGAACCGCTGCGGGTGGCCAACCGCTTTCGCGGCGAGCTGTACCGCTGGCACGTCTTGAGCGCCGATGGCGGGGCGGTGCTGGCGAGTAACGGGATGTCGGTCAACGCCGATGCGGCGCTGGAGTCACTGAAGAAAGGGGCGACGCTGCTGGTGGTCGCCGGTTTTGAACCGCTGAAGTTCGCCACCCCGGCGCTGGAGCACTGGCTGCGACGGCTGGACAACGAAGGCGTGACCCTCGGCGCCATCGACACTGGCAGCTTCGTCCTCGCCGAGGCCGGCCTGCTCGATGGCCATCGCCTGACCCTGCACTGGGAGGCCATCGACGCCTTCAAGGAATCTTATCCACAGCTCAGCGTCACCCAGGAGCTGTTCGAGATCGACCGTCGGCGCATCACGTCGGCCGGCGGCACCGCGTCCATCGACCTGATGCTCGACCTGATCGCCCAGGCCCACGGCCCGCAACTGGCGATCCAGGTCAGCGAGCAGTTTGTATTGGGGCGGATTCGTCCGCGCAAGGACCACCAGCGCATGGAGGTCGCCACGCGCTACGGCATCAGCAACAAGAAGCTGGTGCATGTCATCGGCGAGATGGAGCAGCACAGCGAGCCGCCGCTGACAACTTTGGAACTGGCGGAATCGATCAAGGTGACCCGGCGGCAACTGGAGCGGTTGTTCCGTCTGCACCTGAACGACACACCGAGCAATTTCTATCTGCGCCTAAGGCTGGAAAAGGCCCGGCAGCTGTTGCGCCAGACCGACATGAGCGTGCTGGAAGTCAGCATCGCCTGCGGGTTTGAATCCCCGTCGTATTTCACCCGCAGCTACCGGGCGAAGTTTGCACGGTGTCCACGGGAGGATCGGCGACGGGAGGCCGTTTGACGGACGATTATAGTTAATTATACTTTTAGGTATAAATTACAGTCGTTTGAATAATTGAGTGTAAAACCATGTCCCGAAACAACGGCTTCGTTTTCCGCCGCCCCGCTCTGGCCCGCAGCGTTGCCGATGGTCTGGTGGGTGCAGGTCTGCAGGATTTCACCTCCGGTCTTTTTCTGGCAGCGCCGCGCCGCACCGGCAAAAGTACTTTTCTGAGAGAGGACCTGATCCCGGAATGTCAGGCCCGAGGCTGGCTGACGGTTTACGTCGACCTGTGGGCCGACAAGGAAAAAGACCCTGCTGACTTGATCGCCAGCGCCATTGCAGGCGCGTTGGTCCCCTTTGAAAAGGGCATCCGCAAACTGGCAAAGAATATCGGCATCGAAAAGCTCAGCTTTCTGCGTACCTTGTCCTGGGATTTCACCAAGCCGCAACTGCCGGCCGGCGCGACCCTGACGCAAGCGCTGGAACTGCTCCACAGCGCCGCCGAAAAAACCGTAGTGCTGGTGATCGACGAGGCCCAGCACGCACTCACCACAGCAGCGGGCATCAACGCGATGTTTGCCCTGAAGGCTGCACGGGATCAGCTCAATCAGGGACGTGATGGCGAGGGTAGCGGTTTGCATCTGGTGTTCACCGGTTCCAATCGCGACAAACTCGCCCACCTGATACTGGGCAAGAGCCAACCGTTTTTCGGCTCGAGCATCACGCCCTTTCCATTGTTGGGGAAAGAGTTCACCCAGGCGTACACCTCGCACCTCAACGCCCATCTGGCCGAGACCAACCAGTTCAGTGCTGCCGATATCGACGACGCCTTCGAGTTGGTGGGGCGGCGCCCGGAGATGTTGCGCACCATCATTGGTGAAGTGGCATTGGAGTTGGGCGAGGCCAGCAATCTGGGGCAGTTGCTGCAGAGCCGTGCCGAATTGTTGCGCGCAGGCGTGTGGACCGAGTTCGAAAGCGCCTGGAACGCTCTGACCATCCCTCAGCGCGCCGTGCTGGAGGTGATGGTGGAGCGCTCACAGAACAACGAGCCTTTTGCACCGTTCACTGACAGCACACTCATGGCAGTCGGCAAGGCACTGGAAAACATGGGCAGCGACGTGGTGCCGGGCACCCAGACCATTCAGGCCTGCATCGATGCCCTGCGCGACAAGGAGCTGGTGTGGAAGTCGAGCCGTGGTGGCTATGCGCTGGAAGACAAGTCATTCGGCGACTGGCTGAGCGCGCGTAAAGCGCGCTAGTTACTTCTTCACCAATGCCGAGCACGCTGCCTTGTAGGCTTCATGCTGATACTTGTTCAGCGTGCCCGGCAGCTCGAAATTGTGCTTCTTGGCCTGGGCATTGATCGTCTGCGGCGACAGCAGCGTCACCTCGCAACCGTCCAGCAACTGAAACACGGCCTCGATCTTGAACGTGGTCGGCCCACCGGCAAACTCGCCCTTCTTGCTGCGCTTCTTTATCGCGATGCGATCGATGGAATTCTCGCGTACGAACGACGCCACCTGCGCGGCGAACAGTTTGACGTTGGCCGCCTCGTCGTCATCGTCCAGGGCGATTTTCTTGGTGCTCAGAGCCACATGGCTCAGCCCCGAACCATCGAGGGACGCCACGGCGATGATCGCTTCACTGCCTTTGATTTCGATACCGCAGATATTCATGTGAATCCCTTGATTGGCTGAAGAGGTGCAGCTTACAGCTCAAGCTGGTTGGCAGTGATACCAAACGCCGCTGCAATCTTCTCGCGAGTGGCCTTGCGCGGCTTCGCAACGGTTTCCTGCTGGGCAAAAGCCGGCTGCGAAATGCCCATTCGCCGAGCCACTTCTTCCTGGGTCAGGTTGAGATGTTCGCGCCAAGCGCGAACCGGGAGGGCGCCGTCAACGATGCGGCTAACGACTTCGTGCGGAATCATGCTTTCCATCTTCGACTCACTCCTGTCCGATCGACTCCAAAAACTCCGACCGCTCGTCACTCATCCGCGCCACGCAATCATTCTGCGCAATCTTGAACGCCTTGCTGCCGTCCGTCGCCGGGAAGGCTTCGACGGCGCAGTCGGCGTCGCGGGTCTTGAGCCATTGTTGCTGGGCGGTCTTGAGTTTGGCGGTGATGTCCGCCAGTTGCGCCGGGTTCTTGCCGTAGGCTGTCTGCATGCGTTCGTTGAGGCTGGCGTAGTTGTCCTTGAGCAGGTCTTCGGCGGTGGTGCGGCTGTAGGCCGAGCATTCCAGGGTCTGGATGTCGTTTTCCACCGCGTCGCACGGGTTGTTGTCGGACTCTTCGGCGGCGTGTACGCCGGTCGCAATCAGGGCCAGGGCCAGGAAGATCGATTTCATTGATGTCGCCGCTCTAATCCAGTGGTGTTTCCGGGATGCGGCAGATTCTGGCTCAAGCTCGCGGGCTTGAACAGGTGGCCGGTCGGACCGGTTGGCGACCCTTTGTCGCGGATTGACGCTTTCGGCAATTCCCCTGTCGTTTTTGCACCCGGCTGGTCGCGCACCGAGGCATATGCTGGCCCCAAAGCGCCGGCAGACGATTCGGCGCATGAATCGCCAATAAGGGGACGCCTGATGAGCCCAGCCGAATTACACGCCGACAGCATCGTTATCGACGGTCTGATCATTGCCAAATGGAACCGCGAGCTGTTCGAAGACATGCGCAAGGGCGGTCTGACGGCGGCCAACTGCACCGTGTCGGTGTGGGAGGGCTTTCAGGCCACGGTCAACAACATCGCCGCCAGCCAGAAACTGATTCGCGAAAACAGCGACCTGGTGATCCCCGTCCGCACCACCGCCGACATCCGCAAGGCCAAGGAGCAGGGCAAGACCGGCATCCTCTTCGGCTTCCAGAACGCCCACGCGTTCGAAGACCAGATCGGCTATGTCGAGGTGTTCAAGCAGCTCGGCGTCGGCATCGTGCAGATGTGCTACAACACCCAGAACCTGGTGGGCACCGGTTGCTACGAACGTGACGGCGGCCTGTCGGGTTTCGGTCGCGAAATCGTCGCCGAGATGAACCGTGTCGGCGTCATGTGCGACCTGTCCCACGTCGGCTCCAAGACCTCCGAGGAAGTCATCCTCGAATCGAAAAAACCGGTCTGCTATTCCCACTGCCTGCCGTCGGGGCTGAAAGAGCACCCGCGCAACAAATCCGATGAAGAGCTTAAGTTTATTGCTGACCACGGCGGTTTCGTCGGCGTGACCATGTTCGCGCCGTTCCTGGCCAAGGGCATCGATTCGACCATCGACGACTACGCCGAAGCCATCGAATACACCATGAACCTGGTCGGCGAAGACGCCATCGGCATCGGCACCGACTTCACCCAGGGTCACGGCCAGGACTTCTTCGAATACCTGACCCACGACAAGGGCTACGCCCGCCGTCTGACCAACTTCGGCAAGATCATCAACCCGCTGGGCATCCGCACCGTCGGCGAGTTCCCGAACCTGACCGAAACCCTGCTCAAGCGCGGCCACTCCGAGCGCGTGGTACGCAAGATCATGGGCGAAAACTGGGTGAACGTCCTGAAAGACGTCTGGGGCGAATAAGCCGCCGCTTCCCGAATACTTTCCCCCGGCCGTCCGCGCCGGGGGCAACACCAAAATTTTTCTGGAGTTAAGTTTCCATGGCCAAGATCGCCCCGCAATTGCCAATCGAAGTCGACAGCGAGACCGGTGTCTGGACCTCCGACGCCCTGCCAATGCTGTACGTGCCGCGCCATTTCTTCGTCAACAACCACATGGGCATCGAGGAAGTGCTGGGCGCTGACGCCTATGCCGAAATCCTCTACAAGGCTGGCTACAAGTCCGCCTGGCATTGGTGTGAAAAAGAAGCCGAGTGCCACGGCCTGGAAGGCGTCGCGGTGTTCGAACACTACATGAAGCGCCTGTCGCAGCGCGGCTGGGGCCTGTTCAAGATCCAGGACATCGACCTCGACAACGGCACCGCCAGCGTCAAGCTCGAACACTCGGCGTTCGTCTACGTCTACGGCAAGGTCGGGCGCAAGGTCGACTACATGTTCACCGGCTGGTTTGCCGGTGCCATGGACCAGATCCTCGCCGCGCGCGGCAGCCAGATCCGCACCGTGGCCGAGCAGGTTTACGGTGGCTCCGAAGAAGGCCACGACGACGGCCTGTTCACCGTCAAGCCGTTGTAAGTCGAGGAACCCGCCATGGCTTTCGAAGCAATGTTCCAGCCGATCCAGATCGGCAAACTGACCATCCGCAACCGCGTGCTCAGCACCGCGCACGCCGAGGTCTACGCGACCGACGGCGGCATGACCACCGAGCGGTACGTCAAGTATTACGAAGAGAAAGCCAAGGGCGGCATCGGCCTGGCGATCTGTGGCGGTTCGTCCGTGGTGGCGATCGACAGCCCGCAGCAATGGTGGAGTTCGGTGAACCTGTCCACCGACCGGATCATCCCGCACTTCCAGAATCTCGCCGACGCCATGCACAAGCATGGCGCCAAGATCATGATCCAGATTACCCACATGGGCCGTCGCTCCCGTTGGGACGGCTTCCACTGGCCGACCCTGATGTCGCCGTCGGGCATCCGCGAACCGGTGCACCGCGCCACCTGCAAGACCATCGAGCCGGAAGAAATCTGGCGGGTGATCGGCAACTACGCGCAAGCCGCGCGCCGCGCCAAGGCCGGTGGCCTGGACGGGGTCGAACTGTCGGCCGTGCACCAGCACATGATCGATCAGTTCTGGAGCCCGCGCGTCAACAAGCGGACCGACGAATGGGGCGGCACTTTCGAGGGCCGGATGAAGTTCGGTCTGGAAGTCTTGAAAGCCGTGCGTGCCGAAGTCGGTGACGACTTCTGCGTCGGCATGCGCATCTGCGGTGACGAGTTCCACCCGGACGGTCTGTCCCACGAAGACATGAAGCAGATCGCCAAGTATTACGACGACACCGGCATGCTCGATTTCATCGGCGTCGTCGGCTCGGGTTGCGATACCCACAACACCCTGGCCAACGTGATTCCGAACATGAGTTATCCGCCGGAGCCGTTCCTGCACCTGGCGGCCGGGATCAAGGAAGTGGTCAAGGTTCCGGTGCTCCACGCGCAGAACATCAAGGACCCGAACCAGGCCACGCGGATTCTGGAGGGCGGTTACGTCGACATGGTCGGCATGACCCGCGCCCACATCGCCGACCCGCACCTGATCGCCAAGATCAAGATGGGCCAGGTCGACCAGATCAAACAGTGCGTCGGCGCCAACTATTGCATCGACCGTCAGTACCAGGGTCTGGACGTGCTGTGCATCCAGAACGCCGCGACCTCCCGTGAATACATGGGCGTGCCGCACATCATCGAGAAATCCACCGGGCCGAAACGCAAGGTGGTGATCGTCGGTGCCGGCCCGGCGGGGATGGAAGCTGCCCGTGTGGCGGCCGAGCGTGGCCACGATGTGACCCTGTTCGAGAAGAAGGAATTCATCGGCGGGCAGATCACTACCGCCTCGAAAGCGCCGCAGCGTGACCAGATCGCCGGTATCACCCGCTGGTTCCAGCTGGAATTGGCGCGCCTGAAAGTTGATCTGCGCCTGGGCACTGCTGCGGATGCCGACACCATCATGGACTTGCGTCCGGACATCGTGGTGCTGGCCGTTGGTGGGCATCCGTACCTGGAACAGAACGAACACTGGGGCGCCGCCGAAGGGCTGGTGGTCAGCAGTTGGGACGTGCTCGACGGCAAGGTTGCGCCGGGCAAGAACGTGCTGGTCTACGACACCATTTGCGAGTTCACCGGGATGTCGGTGGCCGACTTCCTCGCCGACAAGGGCAGCCAGGTCGAGATCGTCACCGACGACATCAAGCCGGGCGTGGCCATCGGCGGTACGTCGTTCCCGACCTACTACCGCAGCATGTACCCGAAAGAAGTGATCATGACCGGCGACATGATGCTGGAGAAGGTCTACCGCGAAGGCGACAAGCTCGTCGCGGTGCTGGAGAACGAATACACCGGCGCCAAAGAGGAGCGGGTGGTGGATCAGGTGGTCGTCGAGAACGGCGTGCGCCCGGACGAGGAAATCTACTACGCCCTCAAGGACGGCTCGCGCAACAAGGGCCAGATCGACGTCGAGGCGCTGTTCGCGATCCAGCCGCAACCTTCGTTGAGCAGCACCGGCGACGGTTACTTGCTGTTCCGCATCGGTGACTGCGTGGCGCAGCGTAATACCCACGCCGCCATCTACGACGCCCTGCGCCTCTGCAAGGATTTCTAACGGCTTGTGGATAACCCTGTGGGAGCGAGCCTGCTCGCGATGAACGATAACGCGGTTGCCTGAGGCACCGCGGCGCCTGAATCGCGAGCAGGCTCGCTCCCACAGGTATCGGGCAAGGCCTCCAGGTAGTTTGGCCTGCAAGACCCTGCGGTCTTTGGGAGCTTCACCATGTTGAACACCCTTCTTCCAATCCTGTTGTTCGCAGCCCTGGCCCTTGCGGTGCTGGGGGCGTTGCGGCGGGTGGCCATGTGGCGCCGGGGCCGGGCCTCGAAGGTCGATCTGATCGGCGGCCTGTTCGCCATGCCCAAGCGTTACATGGTCGATCTGCACCACGTGGTGGCGCGGGACAAATACATCGCCAACACCCACGTCGCCACGGCGGGCGGTGCGGTGGCGTCGATCGTGCTGGCGATTCTGGTGCACGGTTTCGGCCTGCATAACCGCATTCTCGGCTACGCGTTGCTGCTGATGACGGCGGTGATGTTCGTCGGGGCGGTCTTCGTTTATCGGCGCCGGCTCAACCCGCCGGCGCGGCTGTCGAAAGGCCCGTGGATGCGCCTGCCGAAAAGCCTGCTGGCGTTCTCGGCCTCGTTCTTCCTGGTGACCTTGCCGGTGGCCGGGATCCTGCCGGAGAACTTCGGTGGCTGGGTGCTCGCAGCGATTCTCGGCATCGGTGTGTTGTGGGGCGTGTCGGAACTGTTCTTCGGCATGACCTGGGGCGGCCCGATGAAACACGCCTTCGCCGGTGCGTTGCACCTGGCCTGGCACCGTCGCGCCGAACGTTTTGGCGGCGGTCGTTCGACCGGTTTGAAACCGCTGGACCTGAATGATCCGACCGCGCCGCTGGGCGTGGAGAAACCCAAGGATTTCACCTGGAACCAATTGCTCGGTTTCGACGCCTGCGTGCAGTGCGGCAAGTGCGAAGCGGCGTGCCCGGCGTTCGCCGCCGGCCAGCCGTTGAACCCGAAAAAACTGATTCAGGACATGGTCGTCGGCCTTGCTGGCGGCACCGATGCCAAGTTTGCCGGCAGCCCGTATCCGGGCAAACCGGTGGGCGAACACAGCGGCAATCCGCATCAACCGATCGTCAACGGTCTGGTCGACGCCGAAACCCTGTGGTCGTGCACCACCTGCCGCGCCTGCGTCGAGGAATGCCCGATGATGATCGAGCACGTCGATGCCATCGTCGACATGCGCCGCCACCTGACCCTGGAAAAAGGCGCGACCCCGAACAAGGGCGCCGAAGTCCTGGAAAACCTGATTGCCACCGACAACCCTGGCGGTTTTGCCCCGGGCGGACGGATGAACTGGGCGGCCGACCTGAACCTCAACCTGCTCAGCGAGAAGAAGTCCATCGACGTGCTGTTCTGGGTCGGCGACGGTGCCTTCGACATGCGCAACCAGCGCACTCTGCGTGCGTTCGTCAAAGTGCTGAAAGCGGCCAAGGTCGACTTCGCGGTGCTCGGTCTGGAGGAACGCGACAGCGGCGACGTGGCTCGACGTCTGGGTGATGAAGCGACTTTCCAGTTGCTCGCCAAACGCAATATCCAGACCCTGGCCAAATACAGCTTCAACCGCATCGTCACCTGCGATCCGCACAGCTTCCACGTGTTGAAAAACGAGTACGGCGCGTTCGATGGCAACTACCTCGTGCAGCACCACAGCACTTATCTGGCGGAAATCATTCAGGCCGGCGCGCTGAACCTCGGTCAGCACAAAGGCAACAGCGTGACCTATCACGATCCGTGCTACCTCGGCCGCTACAACGGCGAGTACGAAGCGCCGCGCGAAGTGCTGCGCGCCCTCGGCATCGAGATCAAGGAAATGCAACGTTCCGGCTTCCGTTCACGCTGCTGCGGCGGCGGTGGCGGGGCGCCGATCACTGACATTCCGGGCAAGCAGCGGATCCCCGACATGCGCATGGAAGACATTCGCGAGACCGGTGCCGAACTGGTGGCCGTGGGTTGTCCACAGTGCACGGCGATGCTCGAAGGCGTGGTCGAACCGCGCCCGCTGATCAAGGACATCGCCGAACTGGTGGCCGACGCGCTGCTCGAAGACGCCGCGCCGAACAAGCCCGCCACCCCGGCCAAACGTGAACCTGCGGAGGCCCACTGATGAGCGACATTATCCGCCGCGACCCCCGCGCCGAATGGATCGCACGCAACCGCCTGCACCCGCTGCACGCGGCCATGCAACCGGCGCAACACAGCTGGATGGGCCCCAACGGGATCATCCGCAAGAACCTGCACGGCATCGGCTTCATCGGACCGAACGGCATCAAGCGCATCGACCGCAGCGGCGCCCAGCAGGGCGGGGCGGTCAAACGTTCGGCCGCGGTCGAAGTGCAATTGCCGCTGCATCAGGTGCCGGCCCCGGCGTTCTATATCAGCGTGGTGCCGGACATGGTCGGCGGCCGCTTGAGCAGTCACGACCGTGACCTGCTTGGTTTGGCTCATCAGCTGGCCGGCAGCGACGGCGCGGTGCTGGCCGTGGTGTTCGGTGAGCACAAGGAAAACGCTTTCGCCACCGCAGGCGTTGACCGCTTGCTGGTGCTGGAAGGCGAAGAATTCAGCGGTTATGCACCGGAGCAACGGATCCAGGGCCTGCGGGCTGTGGATAACCAGTTCAACCCGCGTCACTGGCTGCTGCCGGACAGCCGCAGCGGTGGCGGCGAACTCGGGCGGCGCTTTGCTGCCGCACTGGGTGAACGCCCGGCGACACGGGTGTGGCAGGTCAAGGATCAGGAGTGCATCGGCCGCGCCGGTGCCGGTCTGCAGGATCTGGCCCGCCCGGTGGCGCGGTTGATTCTGGCGTCCGCCGAATGTGCCGAACCGGTCAGCGAAACCCGTCACGAAGCGCTGCCGGTGGAGTTATCCACACCCGTCGCGCGCAGCCTGTCGCGGATCGAGGATCTGGGCGCGGTGGCGGTGGATCCGGCAGCGATTCCGATGGCCGAAGCCGAGTTCATCTTCTCAGGTGGTAACGGGGTCAAGGACTGGGAGCTTTTCCACAGGACCGCCGCCGCTCTCGGCGCCACCGAAGGCGCCTCGCGGGTGGCAGTGGACGACGGCTTCATGGCCCGCGACCGCCAGGTCGGTGCGTCCGGCACCTGGGTTACGGCGCGGGTTTACGTGGCCGTGGGGATTTCCGGGGCGATCCAGCACCTGCAGGGCATCGGTGCCTGCGACAAAGTGGTGGCGATCAACCTCGATCCGGGTTGCGACATGATCAAGCGTGCCGACCTGTCGGTGATCGGCGAAAGCGCGGAAATTCTTCAGGCCTTGATCGCGGCGGTAGAGGCCTATCGCAACGAAGCCAAGCGCGATGCGGCTTAAGGAACGGTTATGAGCACAAAGATCATCAGTCTGGTTTCAATCGGCGCCCACCCGACCTCCGGCCGCCCTCGCCGCGCCGATCAGGACGCTCGCGCGGTAGAACTCGGCCTGCAACTGGCGGGGGATAACCTGCAAGTGCTGCACGCCGGCGACATCGCGGAACCGGCGCTGCGCGCCTATCTGGGCATGGGGCTTGCGCAGATGCATGTGCTGGAACAACCGGCGGGCGCCGATGCGCTGCCGGCGTTGACCGACTATCTGCGTGATGCTGGCGCCCAGGTCGTATTGACCGGCAGTCAGGCGGAAACCGGAGAAGGTTCGGGGATGCTGCCGTTTCTGCTGGCCGAAGGACTGGGCTGGCCGCTGGTGGTGGGTCTGGCGCAGGTCGAGTCGATCAACGACGGCTCGGCGCTGGTGCTGCAAGCGTTGCCTCGCGGGCAGCGGCGCCGGTTGAAGGTGCGCCTGCCGTTTCTGGCGACTGTGGATAACGCTGCGCCCAAGCCTCGGCAGAGTGCTTACGGTCCGGCGCGGCGTGGTGTTCTTCAGGCGAAAGACGTGGAAGTGGTGGATGACGAACTGCTCGCGGTGGCGACCCTGCAACCGGCCAAGCCCCGGCCGAAACGGTTGAAGGTGATCAAGGCCAAGAGCGGGGCGGACCGGATGAAGGCGGCGACGGCCAAGGCCAGTGGCGGTGGTGGGCAAGTGCTTAAGGGCGTGACGGCGCAGGCTGGTGCGGAAGCGATTTTGAAGTTGCTGATTGAAGAGGGTGTTGTCCGCTAGAAGCCCCCTCACCCTAGCCCTCTCCCGGGGGGAGAGGGGACTGACCGAGAAGTATTGGCCATTTACATCGACCTGCGACCCGGCGGTGACCTTGGTTCGCCAAGCATTAACCACTTGATATGGCGTTAGCTTGATTAAACCTGAGGTCGCGGTAAACGCTCAGGTCGATGTATCCCGCGAGATCACCACCGTAGGCTCCCTCTCCCTTCGGGAGAGGGCTGGGGTGAGGGCAGCGGCCCTCCATAATCTGTTAATTACCCCCAATCTCTGTTGGCGGATCTGTGGATAACGTGTTCGCCCCTCCCTGCACCCCACGCCAATCAAGCTCTCCAGCCCTCAGATCAAAAAATAACCAGTCTAACTAGCGGTTTTTTCTGAGTTTTTCTCCAGAACAACTCCCGGACTTGCCCCCAATCTCTGTTGGCGCTTCTGTGGATAAGATGTTCGCTATCCGCTAAGAGCCAGATAAACCGTGGCTTACAAGGATCTGATCAAAAAACGTTCAATTCAGCTTTTTAAACCACCGATCCTCACGCAAACCCCGATTTATCAACGCCCCCAGCGCTTTTCCACAGCATCCGCCAAGTTACCCCCGAACTCTGTTGGCGCTTCTGTGGATAAGGTGTTCGCCATCCTCTGTAAGCCACGTAATCCGTGCCATGTAGCGACTTGATCAAAAAACAGTCAATCGCTTAGGGAAACCCTGCTTCTGGATAAGTCACGGTTTTTCTTCACAAAACCGCGATTATTTTTCCAGATCATCCACAGTTGTCCCCAGTAGCTGTGGGTGGCTATGTGGATAACTTGTTCGCCAAACCCTGCAACCCCCGGCGGGCTTAGTCCAAAAGGCAATTGATCAGATTTCATACAGTTCTAAAAGGCTGCCTTGACTTCGATCCGGCGCCTGTCTTCACTGCAATGGCACAAGGACAGCTGTCACTTATCCACATCTGGTTCAGGGAGAACGCGTGATGGATACCCGGCCCCACCGCTTACCCCTCAATCCCTGCATGCTCCGTGCTCTGCCGGCACCTTCGCCGCGCAAGCGCACGTTGCGTCGTGCCGCCAATCAGCACGCCCGTCTGTAGCGCCTGATTCCTGCCCAAACCGCTGTACTGCCGTCGGGATTACCCGAAGGCCAGGTGCCCGTTCGCCCATCGATTGCAGGCAACCGCAGAGTTGCCCCATCTGCCTGAGAGAGGAACCACCTCATGACACGGATCGCAACGCCCATCAGCGAAATCAAGGAACACTACGACGTGATCGTCATCGGCTCCGGGTACGGCGGCGGCATTGCCGCGTCGCGCCTGTCCCGAGCCGGTAAAAGGGTCTGTCTGCTGGAACGCGGTCGGGAGATCCAGCCCGGCGAATACCCCAACACCATGATCGCCGCGACCGAAGAATTGCAGGTGCACGACCCGGACGGCCACATCGGCTCGCGTACCGGGTTGTTCGACCTGCACGTCAACGCGCAGCAGAACGTGGTGGTCGGTTGCGGCCTCGGCGGCACGTCATTGATCAATGCCAACGTTTCCCTGGAGCCGACCGATGAGGTATTCCAGGATCCGCGTTGGCCATTGGCTGTGCGCGAGGACCACGACGGCTTGCTCAAGGCGGGTTACGAAAAAGCCCGGGAGATGCTCAAACCCAATCCCTACCCGAGCACCGCGCCGAACCTGCCGAAACTCGATGCCAACAAAAAATCGGCAGACTTCCTCAAGCAAGGCGCGCACTTTTACAAGCCGCCGATCAACGTGACCTTCGACAAACTGCCGAACAACCTCAACCACGTCGGCGTCGAGCAACTGCCGTGCAACCACTGTGGCGACTGCGTTTCGGGCTGTAACAACAAGGCCAAGAACACCACGCTGATGAACTACCTGCCGGACGCCACCAATCACGGCGCGGAGATTTTCTGTCAGGCCCAGGTGCGGCATCTGGAGCGGGACGGCAATGGCTGGATCGTGCACTTCCAGTATCTCGACAGCGGCCGCGAGAAGTTCGACGCCCCGACCTTGTTCGTGAAGGCTGACATCGTAGTGGTGTCCGCCGGCACCCTCGGCTCCACTGAAATTCTGCTGCGTTCGCGGGACAAAGGCCTGGCGATGTCCGGCCAGCTCGGCGAGAACATGAGCGGCAACGGCGACATCCTCGGCTTCGGCCACAACTGTGAGCAGACCATCAACGGCATCGGTTTCGGCGCGCATTCGGCCAAGGAACTGCAACCGGTCGGCCCATGCATCACCTCGATCATCGACATGCGCACCGAGGGTGACCGCAGCAGTCGCATGGTCATCGAGGAAGGCTCGATCCCCGGCGCCCTTGGCCGGCCGATGGTGCCGGCGATGGCCGGGTTCGCCGAGATGATCGGCAAGCCCACCGACGACAGCTTCAGTGGCAAGGTGAAGTACAAGGAGCGCGAAGCCGAAAGCTTCCTGCGCGGCCCGTATCACGGCGCGCTGCATAACATGCAGACCTACCTGATCATGAGCCACGACAGCGGCCAGGGACGCATGGTTCTCGACAGCAAGGATCAACTGCGCATCGACTGGCCGGGCGTCGGCGAGCAGGAAAACTTCAAGATCGGCAACCAACGCCTGTACCAGAGCACCAAGGCCCTGGGCGGGATCTGGGTCGAGAATCCGATCTGGACCAAGCTGCTCAAGCACAGCATCGTCTCGGTGCATCCGCTCGGTGGTTGCGTGATGGGTGAAGACGCTGCGCAAGGCGTGGTCAACCACAAGGGCCAGGTGTTCAGCGGTGCCAGTGGCACCGATGTCTACGCCAACCTGTACGTGACCGACGGCGCGGTGATCCCGACGTCACTGGCGGTCAATCCGCTGCTGACCATCTCCGCCGTGAGCGAGCGCAACATGGGCCTGCTGGCGGCAGACCGAGGCTGGACGATCGACTACACGCTGCCGTCGGCGCCGCGCAAACAGACCGCGCCGCCGACCCTTGGCGTGCAGTTCACTGAAACCATGAAAGGCTACTTCTCCCGCGCCTTCACCGCCGCGCAAAGCACCGACCTGAAGGTTTACGAGGCGGCCGCCAAACGCGGCGAGGCGGACAACTCGCCGATCGACTTCACCCTGACCATCACCGCCAACGACCTCAACCGGATGATCAAGGAGCCGGAACACGCCGCGACCATCGTCGGCACGGTGATCGCCCCGGCGCTGTCGCCGCAACCGCTGACCGCCAGCAACGGCGTGTTCAACCTGTTCGAGCAGTTCGAGCAGCAGGTCGATACGCGCCACATGAAGTACGACATGAAACTGACCGCCGAGGACGGCAACGACTACTTCTTCAGCGCCTTCAAGACCGTGCCGGAAGACAACGGCGTGCTGAATATCTGGCACGACACCAGCACCCTCTACGTCACGCTGTATCGCGGGCCGGACAAGACCGGCGAGGTGATCGGCTCCGGGGTGATGCACATCAATCCGACCGACTTCGCCAAGCAGATGACCACCATGAAAGTCCTCAATGCGCGCAACGAGCGTGAGCGCATCGAAGGGCTGGCGCGGTTCGGCAAGTTCTTCGCCGGGATTCTCTGGGAGAGTTACGGTGGGGTGTTCGCCGGTGACAAATACTTCAACCCCGACGCGCCGCCACGGCTGAAACGACCACTGGATGCGCCGACGCCGGCCGTGCATTTCTTCTCCACCGAAGACGGCGTGCAGTTGCGCCTGACCCGCTATCAGGCCGGCAGCAAAGGCCCGGTGATGCTGGTACATGGTCTGGGGGTGGGCTCGAATATCTTCTCGACCGATACGATCCAGACCAACCTGCTCGAGTTTCTGTGCAAGCACGACTACGACGTGTGGCTGCTGGATTTCCGGGTGAGCATCCTGCTGCCGGCAAGCAAGAAAGAATGGAACGGCGACCAGATCGCCCAGTACGACTTCAAGGCCGCCATCGCGCAGATCCAGCAGGAAACCAAAGCCAAGGACGTGCAGTGCGTGGTGCATTGCTATGGCGCGACCACGTTCTTCATGTCATTGCTCGCCGGCTTGCAGGGCGTGCGTTCGGTGGTCTGCTCGCAGATTGCCGCCGACACGGTGGTCGCGACCGCAACGGGGTTGAAGGCCGGTCTGCACTTGCCGGGAATGCTCGACGCGATCGGCATCAAATCCATGACCGCCTACGCCGACAGCAAGGAGAACTGGTTCAACCGGCTCTACGACAAGGCGCTCAACGGCTACGCGCGAATCGAAGCCCAGGGCTATTGCACCAATCCGGTGTGCCACCGCATCACCTTCATGTACGCCTCGCTGTATCGCCACGACACCCTCAATGAAACGCTGCACGACAACCTGCACGAGCTGTTCGGCGAGTCGAACATCGAGACCTTCGAGCACCTGGCGCTGATCGTGCGCAAAGGGCATCTGGTGGATTTCAAAGGGCACGACGTGTACATGCCGCACTTTGATCGGCTGACCATGCCGATCTGCTTCATCAGCGGCGCCGATAACCAGTGTTATCTGCCGGAAAGCACGCTCAAGACCTATCAGCGGGTTTGCGAGAAGCACGGGCCGGAGCGCTACAGCCGGCATGTGGTGCCGGGTTACGGCCACATCGACTGCATGTTCGGCAAGAACGCGGTGGTCGATGTGTATCCGATCATCCTTGAACACCTGGAGAAAACAGCCCTCGGTTGACTTGAACCGAGTCGACTGCAATCGCGAGCAGGCTCGCTCCCACATTGGAATGCGATGCGCATTGGTGGGAGCTGGCCTGCCAGCGATGGCGGCGTATCGGGCGCTATATCTCTCCGGTCTGCACAAGGAAAAGGATGACATGGACAGCTACATCCGCTGGTTTCAACGCTTCATCTGGCTCGGCATTGCGATGAACATGGTGTTCGCGATCCCGGCGCTGTTCGCGCCGGGGTTGCTGACATCGGTGGTCGGCCTGCCGCCGCAACTCTCCGACCCGTGGCTGGAAAACGCCGGGATGCTGCTGGTGGGCATCAGCGTGTTCTACATGCCGTCGGGCTTCAACGCGCCGCGCTATGTGGTGCATTCCTGGCTGTGCGTGCTG
Organism: Pseudomonas sp. B40(2017); assembly: GCF_002112855.1. Lineage (NCBI taxonomy): Bacteria > Pseudomonadati > Pseudomonadota > Gammaproteobacteria > Pseudomonadales > Pseudomonadaceae > Pseudomonas > Pseudomonas sp. B40(2017). Next base: position 135,375 of record NZ_NEIT01000002.1, on the reverse strand, counting down.
ACGCGGTTGATCGCCGTGGCGTTCTGGATCTACCTGATCAACACCAGCAGCCAGGGCTCGGTGTTCGTGCCGATGCTGATGGGCGACCTGAGCTTTTTCCTGATCCTCGGCATCCTGCTGTACCTCGGCACCCCTCCTGAAAACCGACCCTTGGCGCTGCTCTGTGACGGCTGGCGCGAATGGCGGGCGGCGTGGGCGCGGCACTGGCAAAGTCATGCGTTCAAGGTCGGCACGCTGGTCGTGGTGGCGCTGCTGGCGTTCATCGGTTACCAGACCTGGTATCAGATGCTGCGCGTGGTGCCAGAGCAGGATTACGCCTCTGACGAAGACCACTACAAATACGCCGCGATTGGCTTGGGCATCGAAGCGCGAATCCCGTATTACCTGTTCTCGGTGCTGCCGCAGATGTGCCCGGAAAAGCTGCCGAAACCCGGTGGCTGGGAAGTCTTCGGTTTCCTGTTCGAGAACGGCAAGGACCTGCCGATCGGCATGGCCAAGCGGCAGATCGGCTACCCGACCGTCGAGCCGAACTGCGCGCTGTGCCACACCGGTTCCTACCGGGCGAATGCCAGCGACGTCGCGGTGAATGTGCCGAGCGCGCCGGCCAACACTCTGCAACTGCAGGCCTTCCAGTGGTTCGCCTACGATTGCGCCAGCGATCCGAAATTCACCACCGACGCGGTGATGGCGGCGATCAACAGCAAGTTCCAGCTCGGCTTTTTCGAGAAGCTCTACAACCGTTACCTGATCATCCCGATGGCGAAGACCGCGCTGCTCAAACAGAAGCAGGCCTACGCCTGGCAGAAGCTGCGCCCGCAACAGGGACCGGGGCGAACCGACACCTTCAACCCGACGAAAATGGTGGTGTTCGGTTTCCCGGATGACTCGACCATCGGCACCGTCGACCTGCCGCAAGTGTGGAACCAGAAACCCCGGGAATCGATGTACCTGCACTGGGACGGCAATAACAACAAGATCCACGAGCGCAACTACGCCGCCGCGATGGCCGTGGGCGCGACGCCGGAGTCAGTGCTGCCGCCGAGCTTCAATCGGGTGACCAACTGGCTGCTCGGGCACAAGGCGCCGGCGTGGCCGTGGGCACTGGATCAGGCCAAGGTCGCTCAGGGCAAACCGGTGTGGGAGGCTAACTGCGCGGGTTGTCACGATTTCGGTCGCGTCGACACCGGGCAGGTGACCACCAATATCGACCAGCTCGGCACCGATCCGCACCGGCTGAACTCGTTCACCACCGGGCTGGTGGCCGCGTTCCACACCTTCAAGAAACCGCCGTTCGATTTCGGCGCCTACCGCAAGACCCAGAGCTACAGCAACACGCCCACCGACGGCATCTGGCTGCGCGCGCCGTATCTGCACAACGGTTCGGTGCCGACCCTGTGGGACTTGCTGCAACCGCCGGAAAAACGTCCACAGGTGTTCATCACCGGCTCCGATGTCTACGACCCGGTCAACGTTGGCTTCGTGACCAGTGGCGCCCAGGCCAAAGCCTCGGCGGATTTCACCTACGACACGCGCCTGGAGGGCAACCACAACAGCGGTCACCTGTACGGCACGACGCTGTCGGACGACGACAAGCGTGCGCTGATCGAATTCATGAAAACCCTGTGAACCCCTACGGATAGAGGATTACGCCATGTCAGCGGTCGGTCATCTGAAACACGAATACGACAAGGTCAAGCTGCGCCTGCACGGCTTGTTCACGCGCATCGAAATGGCCTGGATGAAGCTCATCAGCGAGCTGGAGCCGCAGGAGTTTCAAGCCATCATCAAATTGCTCCAGCGCGGTCACGATCAGGCGCAATACGTGCTCAAGCACGGCGAGTTGCCGACCGACGAGCCGGCCGTGCCGTGGGAGTTGGCCCACGGTTTGTCGATCCTGCGTATCGGCAACGCAACGCCGCTGCCGCAATCGCCCGATCAACTGCAGACCAAGGTGCTCAAGGACGGCACGCTGCTGGGCTGCCGCAAATGGGAGCTGCTGGATCTGCTGTGGAGCGAGGCGCTGCTGAAGTGGATCGAGAACCTGCGCCATCACGCGACCTTCGGCACCGATCCGGCGCTGGTGACCATGGAGCGCGAGGTGACGCTGGCGATTGCCGGCGACTGGGGCACCGGGCCGTTCAACAGCCATGCGCCGGCGGTGTCGGTGGCCAACCAGATGCAACTGGCCAATGCCGATTTCACCATTCACCTGGGGGATGTCTATTACGCCGGCACCCACTCCCAGGAAGACACCGACATGGCCGGCTGGCCGATGGGCACCCACGGTTCGTTCACCCTCAACTCCAATCACGAGATGTACAGCGGCGCCCATGGTTATTTCAAGGAACTGGCCGCGCGTTTTCCAGGGCAGCAGGGCACCAGCTACTTTGCCCTGATCAATGACGACTGGCTGATTGTCGGGCTGGACACGGCGTACGCCTCGGACGTCATGAACCTGTACATGGACGGCACGTTGAACAAGCCGCAGATCGAGTGGATGAAGGGCCTGCCGAAACGCAAGAAACTCATGGTGCTCAGCCACCATCAGGGCTTGGACATCACCGGACACAACAAGACCGCGCTGTATCAACCGGTGTGCGATGCACTGGGGCGCGAGCCGGATTACTGGTACTGGGGGCATCTGCACAATGGCATCGTCTATGCGCCGCAGGGTGGGCTGCACGCGCGCTGTGCCGGGCATGGAGCGATTCCCTACGGCACCACCAGCGAGCTGAACGGGCATTCGCGGGTGCTTTTTTCGGAGACGCAGGATGCCAACGATCCGGACTATCCGCTGCGGGTGTTGAACGGCTACGCGAAGATCAGGTTGGTGGGGGAGGAGATTTTCGAGGAGTTTATTGGTGAGGATGGCTCGGTCAGGTGGTCATCCCAGTGATGTGATGAGAGTGATGACGCCATCGCTAGCAGGCTAGCTCCCACACTGGATCTCCGGTGCACAGAAATCCCCTGTGGGAGCCAGCCTGCTGGCGATGCTTTTGCTTTTAGCCTTGGACCGGCACGCCTTTGAGGTACGGCGCAGGCTCGGCGCCGAGGTTGCTCAGCATCCGCTCGCTGTACCAATCCACGAAGTTGACCACGCCGAACTCATAGGTCTTGGAGTACGGGCCCGGCTGGTACGCCGTGGAGTTGATCCCGCGCTGGTTCTCTTCGGCCAGACGACGGTCCTGATCGTTGGTCGCATCCCACACCTGGCGCATGCGTTCGACGTCGTAGTCCACGCCTTCGACGGCATCCTTGTGCACCAGCCACTTGGTGGTGACCATGGTTTCCTGGGCGCTGATCGGCCACACGGTGAACACGATAATGTGGTCGCCCATGCAGTGGTTCCACGAGTGCGGCAGGTGCAGGATGCGCATCGAGCCCAGATCGGGGTTCTTGATCCGGCCCATCAGCTTGGCGCAGCCCTGTTTGCCGTCCATGGTCATCGATACGGTGCCCTTGAGCAGCGGCATGCGCACGATGCGGTTGCGCAGGCCGAAACTGGCGTGGGCGTAAGGGATTTTCTCGGCTTCCCAGGCAGCGGCGGAGGCGGCGACGTGATCCTTGAACGCCTGATCGGCGCGCGGGTCGGTGACGTCGTCCCATTCCAGCAGGGTTTTCAGCAGTTCAGGGTGGGAGCCGTTGCAGTGGTAGCACTCGCGGTTGTTTTCCAGCACCAGTTTCCAGTTGGCCTTTTCCATCAAGGTGGTTTGCACCGCCACCTTGGTGTTTTCCATGTCGTACGGTTCCATGTAGTGGTTCAGCGTCGACAGGAAGTCATCGATGGCCGGCGGGTTCTCCGCCAGGCTGATGAAGATGTAGCCGCCGGCAGTCTTCACGTTCACCGGTTTGAGGCCGTACTGCTTCATGTCGAAGTCGGCGCCCATCTCGGTGCCGGCGAACAGCAGGCGGCCGTCCAGCTCATACGTCCACTGGTGGTAATGGCAGACCAGTTTGGCGACCTTGCCCTTGTCGCTGGTGCACAGGCGCGAGCCACGGTGGCGGCAGACGTTGTGGAACGCATGCACCACGCCTTCGGCGCCACGAATGACGATGATCGGGTTCTTGCCAATCTGCAGGGTGATGTAGTTGCCCTTGGCCGGGATTTCGCAGGTCATGCCGGCGATCAGCCACTCCTTCTGGAAGATCTCCTGCATGTCGATATCGAACAGCCGCTCGTCACTGTAGAACGGCTGCGGCAGCGAATAGGTGCGCTCGCGTTCCTGCAGCATTTGTGCGGTGGCCTTGCGTGCGGGTTCCAGCGGGTCGCCCAGGCTGATTTTTGCGGTGTCCATCGATGAATTCCTCAAGGCCATCTGCGTGGCCGCGAAAGTGGCTGATCAGGGTTGCAGCGCAAGGTGTAAAGAATCTGTTTGTGTTGAGGGCGAGTGTGGGGCCGGCGCAGGCGAGAACCTTATCCATGGGCGACATGGTGCAATCTGTTCCCGACGCGCAACCCCCGGTGGTTGGGGGCTGGTCGCGATAAGTATGTGAATGTCGCGGATAGGTAAACGGGGCGTTCGCGCTATACGCAGAATCGCCACATGAAGGCCGACAGTCGGCCGTGGAGAACAGCATGTCGAACAGCTTCCTGAATCCGGTCACCACCCAGACCTGGGCCAATGGCCGACACATCGTCCGTTGCGTCAAAGTCATCCAGGAAACCTGGGATGTGCGCACCTTCTGCTTCATGGCCGACCAGCCGATCCTGTTCTTCTTCAAGCCCGGGCAGTTCGTGACCCTGGAGCTGGAAATCGAAGGCCAGCCGATCATGCGTTCGTACACCATCTCCAGCTCGCCGTCGGTGCCGTACAGCTTTTCGGTAACCATCAAGCGCGTGCCGGGGGGCAAGGTGTCCAACTGGCTGCACGACACCCTGCATGAAGGCCAGGAGCTGGCGGTACACGGGCCGGTCGGGCTGTTCAACGCCATCGACTTCCCGAGCCCGAAAGTGCTGTACCTGAGCGGTGGCGTCGGTATCACCCCGGTGATGTCCATGGCGCGCTGGTTCTACGACACCAACGGCAACGTCGACATGACGTTCATCCATAGCGCCCGCTCGCCGAAAGACATCATTTACCACCGCGAGCTGGAACACATGGCGTCGCGGATCGACAACTTCAGCCTGCACCTGATCTGCGAGAAGCACGGGCTGGGCGAGCCGTGGGCCGGCTATCGCGGCTACCTCAACCACAAGATGCTGGAACTGATGGTGCCGGACTTCCTCGAGCGCGAAGTCTTCTGCTGCGGCCCGACGCCGTACATGACGGCGGTCAAGCGCCTGCTGGAAAACGCCGGCTACGACATGAAGCGCTATCACGAGGAATCCTTCGGCGCCACGCCACCGGAAGCCCGTGCCGACGCGGTGGAACAGGCCGAACAAGCAGCGGAAGCACCGGAAGTCCCGGCGGCGGATCTGCACTTGGTGGAATTCACCTCTTCGGACAAGAGCATCCGTGTTGCGCCGGGCGAGACCGTGCATGCGGCGGCTGCGAAGGTCGGCCTGATGATCCCGAAAGCCTGCGGCATGGGGATTTGCGGGACGTGCAAGGTGCTCAAACTGGGTGGCGAAGTGGAGATGGATCACAACGGCGGGATCACCGAGGACGACGAGGCGGAGGGGTACATTCTTTCTTGCTGCAGTGTGCCGAAGGGGGATGTTCGGATCGACTACTGATCGGAGGTGGGGCAGCCCCCTGCGCCAGGCTTGCCCCTCACCCCAGCCCTCTCCCGGAGGGAGAGGGAGCTGACCGAGGTGTCTTGCGCTATACATCGACCTGATGAAACGTGGCGATTATGGATTCGGCAAAGCAGATTCAGGTCGGCGTGTTTCTTGAGCATCCCCCAATCAGTCCCCTCTCCCTCCGGGAGAGGGCTAGGGTGAGGGGGGGCTCACAGACACACTGATCAATCCACAAACAAATCCGTCATCAACCTCGCATCACTCCCCGGTTCAAAGCGGTAATGATCGAACTCGGTCACGCCGCTTTCCCGCAAGACCTGCTCATCGATCAACAACCGCCCGGTAATCCGCCGCCCGCTGCTGCTCAAAATCACATGCGCCGCATCCGCCATGATCGCTGGCGTGCGCGCATGCTTGAACGACTCGCGATTGCCCAGCTGAAATTCGATGGCCGCCGTGGCGATCATGGTTTGCGGCCACAGCGAATTGACGCTGATCCCGTAGTTGGCGAATTCCTCGCTCATCCCGACCGTCAGCATGCTCATGCCGTACTTGGTCACGGTGTAGGGGCTGTATTGCGCGAACCATTTGCTGGCCAGATTCAGCGGCGGTGACAGGTTAAGGATGTGCCCGGAGGATTTCTTCAGGTAGGGCAGGGCGGCCTGGCTGCACAGCAACACCGCGCGGGTGTTGATCTGATGCATCAGGTCGAAACGCTTGAGCTCGATGTGCTGCACACCGGTCAACTTGATCGCCCCGGCGTTGTTCACCAGTGCGTCGATTCCGCCGAAGTGTTCGTTGGCCTGGGCCAGCGCCTGACGCACCGCGTCTTCATCACGCACATCCAGTTGCAGCGCCAAAGCCTTGCCGCCGGCCGCTTCGACTTCCGCGGCGACGCTGTGGATGGTGCCGGGCAACTTGGCGTGCGGCTCGGCGCTCTTGGCGGCGATCACGATATTGGCCCCGTCCTTTGCAGCCCGCAGCGCAATCTCGCGCCCGATGCCACGACTGGCACCGGTGATGAACAAGGTTTTGCCTTTTAGCGACATACGCAAGCTCCTGCTTATTGTTATGTGAGCGATGGCTCGACAGACAATGTAGACCAAGTCTTCAGGCGCAGAAGGTGAGGGGCGATCAGGTGGGCTTTGGTGGGAGCGAGCCTGCTCGCGATGGCGGAATATCAGCTTGCATCCATGTTGGATGTGCTGGCCTCATCGCGAGCAGGCTCGCTCCCACAGGGGGGCTGTATAAGCCGGGACTTTAGTGAGACATGACTTCGCGGATGTCGCGCGCCAGTTCACGAACGCGTTCTTCTTCGGTGTCCCACGAGCACATGAAGCGGGCGCCGCCCTTGCCGATGAAGGTGTAGAAGCGCCAGTTCCTGGCGGTCAGGGCGGCAATCGCCGGTTCCGAGAGCTGCAGGAACACGCCGTTGGCCTGGACAGGGAACATCAGTTCCACGCCCGGGATGTCGCTGACCAGTTCGGCCAGCAGCTGCGCGCAGTGGTTGGCGTGGCGGGCGTATTTGAGCCAGGCGTCGTTTTCCAGGATGCCGACCCACGGCGCCGACAGGAAGCGCATTTTCGAGGCCAGTTGCCCGGCCTGTTTGCAGCGGTAGTCGAAGTCTTCGGCCAGTTTGTGGTTGAAGAACAGGATCGCCTCACCCACCGCCATGCCGTTTTTCGTGCCGCCGAAGCACAGCACGTCGACGCCGGCCTTCCAGGTCAGGTCTGCCGGCGAGCAGCCGAGGAAGGCGCAGGCGTTGGAGAAACGCGCGCCGTCCATGTGCAGGTTCAGGCCCAGCTCCTTGCAGGTGTCGCTGATGGCGCGGACTTCTTCCGGGGTGTAGACGCTGCCGACTTCGGTGGCCTGGGTCAGGGTCACGACGCGCGGTTTCGGGTAGTGGATGTCCTGGCGCTTGAGGGCGACTTCGCGGATCGAGGCCGGGGTGATCTTGCCGTTTTCGGTGCCGGCGATCAGCAGTTTCGAGCCGTTGGAGAAGAATTCCGGCGCACCGCATTCGTCGGTTTCGACGTGGGCGGTTTCCGAGCAGATCACGCTGTGGTAACTCTGGCACAGCGACGACAGCGCGAGGGAGTTGGCGGCGGTGCCGTTGAAGGCGAAGAACACTTCGCAGTCGGTCTCGAACAGCTTGCGGAAATAATCGGAGGCGCGGGCTGTCCACTCATCGTCGCCATAGGCGCGCTGGTGGCCGTGGTTGGCCTGTTCCATGGCAGCCCAGGCTTCGGGGCAGATACCGGAGTAGTTGTCGCTGGCGAATTGTTGGCTCTTGTCGGTCATGGCCGGCTTCCGTGATCGAGGCGCTTGTGGCGCTTCGTGGGGTCAATGATGGTGCGCACTGTACCGAAGATCATCCGGGGAGCACACGGGATGTCGCTGTCAGAACTTTACAAGGATGCGAGCCGATTATGCACCTGAGCCAGCGTGACGGAGCACTCGATCTGCTCAAGTGGCTGGCGCTGCTGAGCATGCTGGTCGATCACCTGCGATATGTCGGGATCAGCGCCGATTGGCTGTATGTGCCGGGACGGCTGGCGTTCCCGTGGTTCTGCCTGGCGATGGCGGCGAATCTGGCACGGGACGGCGCGCGCAAGACCGAATGGCGTTATCTGGGCTGGTTGTTGCTGTTCAGTCTGCTCAGCGAGATTCCCTACCGTTTGTACATTCCAGAGCCCGACACGTTGAACGTGATGCCGACGCTGGCGCTGGGCCTGCTGGTGGCGCGGGGCTGGCAGGATCGAGCGCTGATTTCGCGACTGCTGGGCGTCAGTGCTTTGCTGGTGGCCGCGCTGTTCCCGGAGCGACTGATGTTCGGTTTGTTCGGTGTCCTGCTGCCGCTGGCGATGTTGCTGGTGTTTCGCAAACCCTGGTTTTTCAGCCTGTTGCCGGGCCTGCTGTGTCTGGCCGCTAATCAATGGCGGGTGCTCTACGAATCTGCGCAGTTCGGCAACATCGTCGCCATCCTCGGTATTGCGACCTGCCTGATGGCGCCATTGCTCGGAATGTTCCTGTTGCGACACGCCACTTGCCTCCACGCGCCACCCATGCGGCGCTGGGCGTATGCGCTCTATCCCGCGCATTTCATGGTTCTTCTGGCCTTGCGCCAGCTGCTTGTTTGAGTCCGTCGCCGCCGCCATGTCGTAAACGCACCTTTGCGTGGCGTCCGTAGGCATTTGACCTCCCTGCGCCGGCCATACCATCGCATCAAAGGGCACTGGCTGAACGCCGTGCCTTACCGAGACGAATGGCGCACAGATGCCGCTGGGAGAGACGCGATGTTCAGCAAGCAAGACCAGATCCAGGGTTACGACGATGCACTGCTGGCGGCGATGAATGCCGAGGAGCAACGTCAGGAAGATCACATCGAGCTGATCGCGTCGGAGAACTACACCAGCAAACGCGTGATGCAAGCGCAAGGCAGCGGCCTGACCAACAAATACGCCGAAGGCTATCCGGGCAAGCGCTACTACGGTGGCTGCGAGCACGTCGACAAGGTCGAAGCGCTGGCCATCGAACGCGCCAAGCAACTGTTCGGCGCCGATTACGCCAACGTCCAGCCGCACTCCGGTTCGTCGGCCAACAGTGCCGTGTACCTGGCCCTGCTGCAAGCGGGCGACACCATTCTCGGCATGAGCCTGGCCCACGGCGGTCACCTGACCCACGGCGCCAAGGTTTCGTCCTCGGGCAAGCTGTACAACGCCGTGCAGTACGGCATCGACACGAAGACCGGTCTGATCGATTACGATGAAGTCGAGCGTCTGGCCGTCGAGTGCAAACCGAAAATGATCGTCGCCGGTTTCTCGGCCTACTCGAAAACCCTCGACTTCCCGCGCTTCCGTCAGATCGCCGACAAGGTCGGTGCGCTGCTGTTCGTCGACATGGCCCACGTTGCCGGTCTGGTGGCTGCCGGTCTGTACCCGAACCCGCTGCCGTATGCCGACGTGGTCACCACCACCACCCACAAGACCCTGCGCGGTCCGCGTGGCGGGCTGATCCTGGCCAAGGCCAACGAAGAAATCGAGAAGAAGCTCAACGCGGCGGTATTCCCCGGCGCCCAGGGCGGCCCGCTGATGCATGTCATCGCCGGCAAGGCCGTGTGCTTCAAGGAAGCGCTGGAGCCGGGCTTCAAGGCCTATCAGCAACAAGTGATCGACAACGCCCAGGCGATGGCGAGCGTCTTTATCAAACGTGGCTACGATGTAGTGTCCGGCGGCACCGACAACCACCTGTTCCTGGTCAGCCTGATCCGTCAGGGCCTCACCGGTAAGGACGCCGACGCCGCACTTGGTCGCGCGCACATCACCGTCAACAAGAACGCCGTACCGAACGACCCGCAGTCGCCGTTCGTGACCTCCGGCCTGCGCATCGGCACCCCGGCGGTGACCACTCGCGGCTTCAAGGTGACCCAGTGCGTGACGCTGGCCGGCTGGATCTGCGACATCCTCGACAACCTCGGCGATGCCGATGTCGAGGCCAACGTCGCCCAGCAGGTTTCGGCCCTGTGCGCTGACTTCCCGGTTTATCGCTGAGCGTTCTGGAGTACATGACTATGCAACGCTATTCGGGCTTCGGCCTCTTCAAACACTCCCTCAGCCACCACGAAAACTGGCAGCGCATGTGGCGCACGCCGACCCCGAAAAAGGTCTACGACGTGGTCATCGTCGGCGGCGGCGGGCACGGTCTGGCGACGGCCTACTATCTGGCCAAAGAGCACGGCATCACCAACGTGGCCGTGGTCGAGAAGGGCTGGCTGGGCGGCGGTAACACCGCGCGCAACACCACCATCGTTCGCTCCAACTACCTGTGGGACGAGTCGGCGCACCTGTACGAACACGCGATGAAACTGTGGGAAGGCCTGTCTCAGGACCTGAACTACAACGTGATGTTCTCCCAGCGCGGCGTCTACAACCTGTGCCACACCCTGCAGGACATCCGTGATTCCGAGCGTCGGGTCAGCGCCAACCGCCTCAACGGCGTCGACGGCGAACTGCTCAACGCCAAGCAGGTCGCGGACGAAATTCCGTACCTCGACTGCTCGAAAAACACTCGCTACCCGGTGATGGGCGCAACCGTTCAGCGTCGCGGCGGCGTGGCCCGTCACGATGCCGTGGCCTGGGGCTTTGCCCGTGCCGCCGACGCCCTCGGCGTGGACTTGATCCAGCAGACCGAAGTGATCGGTTTCCGCAAGGAAAACGGCGTGTGCATCGGCGTTGAAACCAACAAGGGCTTCATCGGCGCCAAGCGCGTCGGCGTGGTCACCGCCGGTAACTCCGGGCACATGGCCAAGCTCGCCGGTTTCCGTCTGCCGATCGAATCCCACCCGCTGCAGGCGCTGGTGTCCGAGCCGATCAAACCGATCATCGACAGCGTGATCATGTCCAACGCCGTGCACGGTTACATCAGCCAGTCCGACAAGGGCGACCTGGTGATCGGCGCCGGTATCGACGGCTACAACGGCTACGGCCAGCGCGGTTCGTATCCGGTGATCGAGCACACCATCCAGGCCATCGTCGAGATGTTTCCGGTGCTGTCGCGGGTGCGCATGAACCGTCAGTGGGGCGGCATCGTCGACACCACGCCGGATGCGTGCCCGATCATTTCGAAAACCCCGGTCCCGAACATGTTCTTCAACTGCGGTTGGGGCACCGGTGGCTTCAAGGCCACACCTGGCTCGGGCAACGTGTTTGCCGCAAGCCTGGCCAAGGGTGAAATGCACCCGCTGGCCGCACCTTTCTCCATCGACCGTTTCCACAACGGTGCGTTGATCGACGAACACGGCGCTGCGGCTGTCGCCCACTAACAGGAGAAATCCCATGTTGCACATCTTCTGTCCTCACTGCGGCGAACTGCGCTCCGAAGAGGAATTCCACGCATCCGGCCAGGCGCACATCCCGCGCCCTCTGGACCCTGCAAGCTGCACCGACGAGGAGTGGGGCGACTACATGTTCTTCCGCGACAACCCGCGCGGTCTGCACCACGAGTTGTGGGATCACGTCGCCGGTTGCCGTCAGTACTTCAACGTCACCCGCGACACCGTGACCTACGAGATTCTCGAAACCTACAAGATCGGCACCAAGCCGCAATTCACCGACAAGGCTGACACTGCGAAAACAGCCACGACGGCGCTGGGAGAGAAGGTATGAGCCAGACCAATCGCCTGTCCAACGGTGGACGGATCGACCGCAACAAAGTGCTGAGCTTCACCTTCAACGGCCAGACCTACAAGGGGTTTGAAGGCGACTCGCTGGCCGCCGCCCTGCTGGCCAACGGCGTCGACATCATTGGCCGCAGCTTCAAGTACTCACGTCCGCGCGGCATCTTCGCCGCCGGTGCCGAAGAGCCGAACGCGGTGCTGCAGATCGGTGCTACCGAAGCCACTCAGATTCCTAACGTGCGCGCCACGCAACAGGCGTTGTACCAGGGCCTGGTCGCCACCAGCACCAACGGCTGGCCGAGCGTCAACAACGACATGATGGGGATTCTCGGCAAGGTCGGCGGCAAGCTGATGCCGCCGGGTTTCTACTACAAAACCTTCATGTACCCGCAATCGTTCTGGATGACTTACGAGAAATACATTCGTAAGGCCGCAGGTCTTGGTCGTTCGCCGACCGAAGTCGATCCGGACACCTACGACTACATGAACCAGCACTGCGACGTGCTGATCGTCGGCGCCGGCCCGGCCGGTCTGGCCGCAGCACTGGCAGCTGCCCGCAGTGGTGCGCGGGTGATCATCGCCGATGAACAGGAAGAGTTCGGCGGCAGCCTGCTCGATTCCCGCGAAAGTCTCGACGGCAAACCGGCGATGGAATGGGTGGCCGGCGTCATCGCGGAATTGAAGAGCACTCCGGACGTGCTGCTGTTGCCGCGCGCCACGGTCAACGGCTACCACGACCACAACTTCCTGACCATTCATGAACGCCTCACCGATCACCTCGGTGACCGCGCGCCGATCGGTCAGGTGCGTCAGCGCATCCACCGCGTCCGCGCCAAGCGTGTGGTGCTGGCGACCGGCGCTCACGAGCGTCCGCTGGTCTACGGCAACAACGACGTACCGGGCAACATGCTCGCCGGCGCGGTCTCGACTTACGTGCGCCGTTACGGCGTGGCACCGGGCAAAAAGTTGGTGCTGTCGACCAACAACGATCACGCCTACCGCGTGGCGCTGGATTGGCTCGATGCTAGCCTGCAAGTGGTCGCCATCGCCGACGCCCGCAGCAATCCGCGTGGCGCACTGGTTGAAGAGGCGCGCGCCAAAGGCATTCGCATCCTCACTGGCAGCGCCGTGATCGAGGCCCGTGGCAGCAAGCACGTGACCGCTGCCCGCGTGGCGGCGATCGATGTCAAAGGCCACAAGGTCACCAGCCCGGGCGAATGGCTCGACTGCGACCTGATCGCCAGCTCCGGCGGTTACAGCCCGGTGGTTCACCTGGCGTCGCACCTGGGCGGCAAGCCGATCTGGCGCGAAGACATCCTCGGTTTCGTACCGGGCGAAGCACCGCAGAAACGCGTGTGCGTCGGTGGCATCAACGGCGTCTACGGTCTCGGCGATTCTCTGGCTGACGGTTTTGAAGGCGGCGTGCGCGCTGCGTCCGAAGCCGGTTTCCAGGCCGTTGAAGCCGTGTTGCCGAAAGCCCTGAGCCGTCTCGAAGAACCAACCCTGGCGCTGTTCCAGGTGCCCCACGAGAAGGGCACTTCGCGGGCGCCGAAGCAATTCGTCGACCTGCAGAACGACGTGACCGCCGCCGCCATCGAACTGGCGACCCGCGAAGGTTTCGAGTCGGTCGAGCACGTCAAACGCTACACGGCGCTGGGCTTCGGCACCGATCAGGGCAAGCTCGGCAACGTCAACGGCCTGGCGATTGCCGCCCGCTCGCTGAACGTGACCATCCCGCAGATGGGCACCACGATGTTCCGTCCGAACTACACGCCGGTCACTTTCGGCGCGGTAGCCGGTCGTCACTGCGGGCACATCTTTGAACCGGTGCGTTACACCGCACTGCATCAATGGCACCTGAAAAACGGCGCCGAGTTCGAAGACGTCGGCCAGTGGAAACGTCCGTGGTACTTCCCGAAAAACGGCGAAGACATGCATGCCGCCGTCAAACGCGAATGCAAGGCTGTGCGCGATAGCGTCGGTCTGCTGGACGCTTCGACCCTGGGCAAGATCGACATCCAGGGCCCGGACGCCCGCGAGTTCCTCAACCGCGTGTACACCAACGCCTGGACCAAGCTCGACGTGGGCAAGGCCCGTTACGGCCTGATGTGCAAGGAAGACGGCATGGTCTTCGACGACGGGGTGACGGCGTGTCTGGCCGACAACCATTTCGTCATGACCACCACCACCGGCGGCGCGGCTCGCGTCCTGCAGTGGCTGGAGCTGTACCACCAGACCGAATGGCCGGAACTGAAGGTGTACTTCACCTCCGTCACCGACCACTGGGCGACCATGACCCTGTCCGGCCCGAACAGCCGCAAGCTGCTCAGCGCCGTGACCGACATCGACCTGGCCAACGAAGCGTTTCCGTTCATGACCTGGAAAGAAGGTCTGGTCGGCGGTGTGCCGGCGCGGGTGTTCCGCATCTCGTTCACCGGTGAGCTGTCGTACGAAGTCAACGTCCAGGCCGATTACGCGATGGGCGTGCTGGAAAAAATCGTCGAGGCGGGCAAGCAGTACAACCTGACCCCGTACGGCACCGAAACCATGCACGTTCTGCGGGCCGAAAAGGGCTTCATCATCGTCGGCCAGGACACCGACGGCTCGATGACCCCGGACGACCTGAACATGGGCTGGTGTGTCGGTCGCACCAAACCGTTCTCGTGGATCGGCCAGCGCGGCATGAACCGTGAAGACTGCGTGCGTGACCAGCGTAAACAGCTGGTGGGCCTGAAGCCGATCGATCCGAACGTCTGGCTGCCGGAAGGTGCACAACTGGTGTTCAACACCAAGCAGTCGATCCCGATGACCATGGTCGGCCACGTGACCTCCAGTTACGCGCACAACTCCCTCGGCTATTCGTTTGCCATGGGCGTGGTGAAGGGCGGTCTCAAGCGCATGGGCGAGCGGGTGTTCGCACCGCTGGCAGACGGCAGCGTGATCGAGGCGGAAATCGTTTCTTCGGTGTTCTTCGACCCGAAAGGTGATCGCCAGAACATCTAACTGATCGCTCCCGCGCCTGGCGCGGGAGCGACACCGAATTCAGGAAGGGTGCTTTATGACCGCAGCCAACGTTTACCAACAACGCCCGACCACCGGGGCCAAGGCCGAGTCGTCGCTGCATCACGCCGACCTCGCCAGCCTGGTCGGCAAGGGCCGCAAGACCGCCGGTGTCACCGTGCGCGAGAAGAAACTCCTCGGCCATCTGACCATCCGTGGCGATGGCCACGATGCCGCGTTCGCCGCCGGTGTGCACAAGGCGCTGGGCATTGAATTGCCGGGCGCCCTGAGTGTGATCGTCAAAGGCGAAACCAGCCTGCAATGGATGGGCCCGGACGAGTGGCTGCTGATCGTGCCGAGCGGTGAAGAGTTCGCCGCCGAGCAGAAACTGCGCGAAGCGCTGGGCGATCTGCACATCGCAATCGTCAACGTCAGCGGCGGCCAGCAAGTGCTCGAATTGAGCGGCCCGAACGTGCGTCAGGTGCTGATGAAGTCCACCAGCTACGACGTGCACCCGAACAACTTCCCGGTCGGCAAGGCTGTTGGCACGGTGTTCGCCAAGTCGCAGCTGATGATCCGCCACACCGCCGAAGACACCTGGGAGCTGCTTATTCGTCGCAGCTTCTCGGATTACTGGTGGTTGTGGTTGCAGGATGCGTCCGCCGAATACGGCCTGAGCGTTCAGGCTTGACAGGAGAAAACGATGAGCCGCGCCCCGGATACATGGATTCTGACCGCCGACTGCCCCAGCGTTCTCGGCACCGTGGACGCGGTGACGCGTTTTCTGTTCGAGCAGGGCTGTTACGTCACCGAACACCATTCGTTTGATGATCGGCTCTCGGGCCGGTTCTTCATTCGTGTGGAATTCCGTCAGCCCGACGGTTTTGACGAGCAGTCCTTCCGCGCCGGCCTTGCCGAACGCGGACAGGCGTTCGGCATGATCTTCGAGCTGACCGCGCCGAACTACCGGCCAAAAGTGGTGATCATGGTCTCCAAGGCCGATCACTGCCTCAACGACTTGCTCTACCGCCAGCGCATCGGCCAGTTGTCGATGGACGTGGCGGCAGTGGTGTCGAACCATCCGGACCTCAAGCCGCTGGCCGACTGGCACCAGATTCCCTACTACCATTTTCCCCTCGACCCCAACGACAAACCGGCCCAGGAGCGGCAGGTGTGGCAGGTGATCGAGGAGGCTGGCGCCGAACTGGTGATCCTCGCCCGCTACATGCAGGTGCTGTCGCCGGAGCTGTGCCGCAAGCTCGATGGCAAGGCGATCAACATTCACCACTCGCTGCTGCCGGGCTTCAAGGGCGCAAAACCGTATCACCAGGCCTACAACAAGGGCGTGAAGCTGGTGGGCGCCACCGCGCACTACATCAACAACGACCTCGACGAAGGGCCGATCATCGCCCAGGGCGTCGAGGCGGTGGATCACAGTCATTACCCCGAGGACCTGATCGCCAAAGGCCGCGACATCGAAGGCCTGACCCTGGCCCGGGCTGTCGGGTATCACATTGAAAGAAGGGTTTTTTTGAACGCCAACAGAACCGTCGTTCTTTAGATCGCTTTCGCGAGCAAGCCCGCTCCCACAGGGGATTTGTGGTTTGAGCAAGATGGCATGCACCCAAGAGAGCCAATGTGGGAGCGGGCTTGCCCGCGAAAGAGTCATAACTGACAACGCAAAACCAACAAGCAATAACCCGAGCATTTACGCGCTGCCTGCCTGGGCAACGCGGTTCCATAAAAACAACAGCGAGGTGAAAGCATGTCTGGCAATCGTGGTGTGGTGTATCTCGGCGCTGGCAAGGTCGAAGTACAGAAAATCGACTATCCGAAAATGCAGGATCCGCGCGGCAGGAAGATCGAGCACGGTGTCATCCTGCGTGTGGTTTCAACCAACATTTGCGGCTCCGACCAGCACATGGTGCGCGGCCGTACCACCGCTCAGGTCGGTCTGGTGCTGGGACACGAGATCACCGGTGAAGTGATCGAGAAGGGCAGCGACGTCGAAAGCCTGAAAATCGGCGATCTGGTCTCCGTTCCGTTCAACGTGGCTTGCGGGCGCTGCCGTTCCTGCAAGGAGCAACACACCGGCGTCTGTCTGACCGTCAACCCGGCCCGCGCCGGGGGAGCCTACGGTTACGTCGACATGGGCGACTGGACTGGCGGCCAGGCCGAGTACGTGCTGGTGCCGTACGCCGACTTCAACCTGCTGAAACTGCCGGACCGCGACAAGGCCATGGAGAAAATTCGTGACCTGACCTGCCTCTCCGACATTCTGCCGACCGGTTACCACGGCGCCGTTACTGCCGGCGTTGGTCCGGGCAGCACCGTTTACATCGCGGGCGCAGGCCCGGTCGGTCTGGCCGCTGCCGCCTCCGCCCGTTTGCTCGGCGCTGCGGTGGTGATTGTCGGCGACGTCAACACTGTCCGCCTGGCCCATGCCAAGGCTCAGGGTTTTGAAATCGTCGACCTGTCGAAAGACACCCCGCTGCACGAACAGATCGCCGCGCTGCTGGGCGAGCCTGAAGTGGATTGCGCAGTGGACTGCGTCGGATTCGAAGCCCGTGGTCATGGTCATGATGGCGTCAAATCCGAAGCCCCGGCCACCGTGCTCAACTCGCTGATGGGCGTAGTGCGCGTCGCCGGCAAGATCGGTATCCCGGGCCTGTACGTGACCGAAGATCCGGGCGCCGTGGACGCTGCCGCGAAAATGGGCAGCCTGAGCATCCGCTTCGGCCTCGGCTGGGCCAAATCCCACAGCTTCCACACCGGCCAGACCCCGGTGATGAAGTACAACCGCCAGCTGATGCAGGCGATCATGTGGGACCGCATCAACATCGCCGAAGTGGTGGGCGTGCAGGTCATCAGCCTCGACCAGGCGCCGGAAGGTTACGGCGAGTTCGATGCAGGCGTGCCGAAGAAGTTTGTGATTGATCCGCACAAGTTGTTCAGTGCGGCGTAAATAGATCCAAATGAAAAACGGCGCTCTTGAGCGCCGTTTTTTTTGATGAACGAGCAGTTGTTCGGTGCGGCAAAGACCTTATTCGGGGCGTACCTGTGCCGCCTGCAATCCCTTCTGCCCTTTTTCAGCTATAAAAGAAACTCTTTGTCCTTCTTTTAAGCTTTTGAATCCATCCAACTCAATGGCTTTGAAATGAACAAAAAGGTCATCACCTTCACCGTCTGGGGTGATGAATCCGTACCCTTTTTCATCATTGAACCATTTGACGGTCCCGTACAATTTATCTGACATGTTCGTGCTTCCCGTTTCGATTGATTGACGCATTACAAACGCTTAGAGAACCGGGCCGGTCTGGCTATGTCCTCGTCTTGGGCAAGTCTGATGTCGACAGCGTAATACTTGCCGTTATCACCACATACAAGGTCATAAGTGACCTTCAGCCCCGCCTTGATGTGTTTGATGATCGGATCGTCCGGGTCGATGCAGAAGATGATCGGCGGAACGTCTGGATCGAGCAGTTCTTCATGCTGTACGCATTGCTTTTCCATCACCGTACCTCCCGTCCGAGCCTGTTGGCAGACATGTATGGCTTCAGCATTGACCGACTATCGGTCAAGATCTCTCAAGTCTCGATAATCACCTCATCTGCCTGGAGGCCTTCCTGCCCTTGGATCGCAACGAAAGTTACTTTCTGGCCCTCTTTCAGGGACTTGAAGCCGTTACCCTGTATGGCCCTGAAGTGAACGAAAAGATCCGGTCCGCTTTTTTCCGGAGTGATGAACCCGAATCCCTTCTCGTCGTTGAACCACTTGCACGTACCCGATTGTCTTTCTTGCATGATCTCTACTCCCGCTTGCTGACTTGAAACCGCACGCGCAACACCTGGAAGGTGCTGCTGCGCCTTCCCGTGTTGCCAGTTCAATTTATGTAAAGCGCGGGGAAGCGGTAACTGTCAGAAATGACAGTTTTTTATACAGGATGGCTATTTGGGTTTGATGTTTGATTGCGATTTGTTACAACGCCGCCAACGCCCCTTGATACAACACCGGCCCCGTCGGCTGCCCGGTCGGCGATCCACCCTTGGGTTCAAGACTCACCGCCAGCGCCATCGGCTTGCCGATCAGCGCCTTCTGCGCCTCACTCAATTCAACCTTGCCTTTGCCGCCCGCCGGAATCACGCCCAGCGAGATCGGCTTGCCATCGGCCGGAATCGCCCACAGTTCCAGACTTGCGCGGTGGACTGCGTCGGCTTCGAAGCCCGTGGTCATGGTCACGACGGCGTCAAATCCGAAGCCCCGGCCACTGTGCTCAACTCGCTGATGGGCGTGGTGCGCGTCGCCGGCAAGATCGGTATTCCGGGCCTGTACGTGACCGAAGATCCGGGTGCCGTGGACGCTGCCGCGAAAATGGGCAGCCTGAGCATCCGTTTTGGCCTCGGCTGGGCCAAATCCCACAGCTTCCACACAGGGCAAACCCCGGTGATGAAGTACAACCGCCAGCTGATGCAGGCGATCATGTGGGACCGCATCAACATCGCCGAAGTGGTGGGCGTGCAGGTCATCAGCCTCGACCAGGCGCCGGAAGGTTACGGCGAGTTCGATGCAGGCGTGCCGAAGAAGTTTGTGATTGATCCGCATAAGTTGTTCAGTGCGGCGTAAAGTCTCACGTAATAAAAAACGGCGCCGATCAGGCGCCGTTTTTAATTGGCTTCGAAAATTGCTTCCCGCATTTACTCGATTTCAACTTCTTCCGCTTGCATCCCTTTCTGTCCTTTTGCGGCTATGTAGCTGACGGACTGCCCTTCCTTCAAGCTCTTGAAGCCATCTGCTTTGATTGCCTTGAAATGAACGAAAAGGTCATCGCCACCATTTTTCGGCGTGATGAATCCAAACCCTTTTTCATCGTTAAACCATTTGACCGTACCGCTTTCTCTACCTGCCATGTTCGTGCTTCCCGCTTCGATTGATTGATTGACGCATTACAAAAGCGTAGAGAACCGAGCCGGTCTGGCTATGTCCTCGTCTTGAGCCAGTCTGATGTCAACTGCATAAAACTGGCCGTTATCACCACGCACAAGGTCATAGGTCACCTTCTGCCCCTCTTTGATGTGCTTGATGATCGGATCGTCCGGGCTGATGCAGAAGATGATCGGCGGGATATCCGGGTCAAGCAGTTCATTGCGTTGTACGCATTGCTTTTCCATCGCCGTATCTCCCATTCAAATGGCTGGCGCCTGCCCCTCGCTTTTTCCGAATCATTGATGCCACTCCACCGTATTCCAGTTACGTTGACTCGGTAACTGTCATATCTGACAGGTAAAGAAATCCTTTCGGCATCAACGCCCACCTTTTTATGAAGGTGAGAAATAACGGACCGGTCCTTTGGCTGGAGGCGCGTCACGATTCCTTCACAAACAGGATGTGAATATCCCGGTACACGCCGGAACATGCTGCCGCCTACCCGGTCAAACCGGCAGTTTGATCGCCTGTATCCGGGCGGTCTTCACGCCACAAGAGGATGTCTGAATGAAGATTTCACGCGGTTTTGCCCTGGCATCACTCCTGACCCTGGCGGCAGGGCCGGTGTTTGCCGGTTTCAGTTTGAATGACGTGGCCGGCGTGGTATCGGACATGCAGGGCGGTGACAAGGCTGCGACGGCCGCGCCGACCTCGGAAACCGCTGGCTTGTTGAGTGCGCTGAGCGCACTGGACCTGACGCCACAACAGGCGGTGGGTGGCACCAGTGCCATGTTGGGCCTGGCGAAGAACCAATTGAGCAGCACCGATTATTCCGAACTGGCCAAGGAAGTACCGGGTATCGACCAGTTGTCGGGTGGTGCTGGCAGTCTGGCGGCGTTGAGCGGCTTGCTCGGCTCGTCGGGCAAGTCCGCCGGGCTGGAAAATGCGCTGGGCAACGTCAAGGACACCAATGACCTGAACAACGCCTTCGGTGCGTTGGGCATGGACAGCGGGATGGTCGGCCAGTTTGCCCCGATCCTATTGCAATACCTCGGTCAGCAGGGTGTCGGTGGTTCGCTGCTGCAAAGCCTGGGCAGCATCTGGGGCACCGGCACCAACGGTTGACTCAGCGGCGCTCGCCCTTGAGTTCGGCGATGCGCTGATCCTTGAGGGTCCAGAGCTGGTTGACCCAGTCCTGGACCTTCTCGCGAAACACCGGATCATTTTCGTAATCGCCCTGCCACAGGGCCGGGTCCAGTTCGCGGGTCTGGATGTCGACGATCACGCGTGGCACGTTGCCGCTGATCAGGTCCCAGAAGCCCGGAATCTTCTGCTGTGGATAAACCACGGTCACATCGAGAATCGCGTCCAGCTGTTCGCCCATCGCCGCCAGTACGAACGCCACGCCGCCGGCCTTGGGCTTGAGCAGATGGCTGAACGGTGACTGCTGCTGAGTGCTTTTGGCGGCGGTGTAACGCGTGCCTTCTAGATAATTCACCACGGTCACCGGCTGACGCTTGAACAGCTCGCACGCGGCTTTGGTGATTTCCAGATCCTTGCCGGCCAGCTCGGGGTTCTTCGCCAGGAACGCCTTGGTGTAGCGCTTCATGAACGGGTAATCCAGCGCCCACCAGGCCAGGCCCAGGAACGGCACCCAGATCAGCTCTTTCTTGAGGAAGAACTTGAAGAACGGGGTGCGCCGGTTGAGGGTCTGAATCAGCGCCGGGATATCGACCCAGGACTGATGGTTGCTGATCACGAGGTAGGAAGTGTCGCTGCGCAGGTCTTCGCCGCCGCGAATGTCCCATTGCGTGGGAATGCACAGGCGAAAGATCAGCTTGTCGATTTCCGCCCAGGTTTCGGCGATCCACATCACCGCCCACGAGGCATAGTCGCGAAAGCGCCCCGGCAGGATCAGCTTGAGCACGGCGAACACCATCAGCGGGCCGAACAGTACCAGGGTGTTGGACAACAGCAGCAGGGTGACGAAACAGCCGGTGAGCAGGCGGCGCATAAGCAACTCTTGGAAAACGGATGGGCGCGCCATGATAAGTGGCTTCGGCCGGCAGGCCAAATCTACCGGTGACGAATGTTTCACCTGTGGCGCGATAACCTGCCGGGAACGTTCATGCGAACAACGGTCTAAAATCTCGCGTCTGACGCCCCCATTTCCCAAGGAAGCCCCTTACGTGAAATCCCTCCTTGCACTGCTTTCCCTCGTCGCCCTGCCGGTGCTCGCCGCCGAACCGACCCTGTACGGTCGTTACGAATACATCGCGCTGCCGGAAATCGGCGGAGAAGTGCTCAAGGCCAAGATGGACACCGGCGCGCTGACCGCCTCGCTGTCGGCCAAGGACATCGAGACCTTCACCCGCGACGGCGAAGACTGGGTGCGTTTCCGTCTGGCGACCAAGGACGCCAGCAACAAGGTGTACGAGCACAAGGTCGCGCGGATCAGCAAGATCAAGAGTCGCTCGGATGAAGAAGACGAGGGCGAAAGCACCGAAGTGGCCAAGCGCCCGGTGGTCGATCTGGAGCTGTGCCTGGGCGACGTCAAGCGTACCGTGGAGGTCAACCTGACCGACCGCAGCAACTTCAACTACCCGTTGCTGATCGGTGCCAAGGCCCTGCGCGAGTTCGGCGCGGCGGTGAACCCGGCACGACGCTTCACCGCTGACAAACCTGATTGCTGAAACAAGTGGTCTCATTGACGTAACGCCGGGCTTGGGGCACCGTTCGCGCACTTAACCCACAGGCTCGGACGCCATGCCTCATATCCTGATTGTCGAAGACGAAGCGGCGATTGCCGACACGCTGATTTTTGCCTTGCAGGGCGAGGGCTTCACCACGACCTGGCTAAGCCTGGGCGCGGCGGCGCTGGAGCATCAGCGCCAGACCCCGGCGGATCTGATCATCCTCGACATCGGTCTGCCGGACATCAGCGGCTTCGAAACCTGCAAGCAGCTGCGTCGCTTCAGTGAGGTGCCGGTGCTGTTTCTCAGCGCGCGCAACGCCGAGATCGACCGGGTAGTGGGCCTGGAAATCGGTGCCGATGATTATGTGGTCAAACCGTTCAGCCCACGGGAAGTGGCGGCGCGGGTCCGGGCGATTCTCAAGCGCATGGCGCCACGTCCGGTCATCGAGGCGTCCTCGGCGCTGTTTCGCATCGATCCCGAGCGCGTACAGATCAGCTATCGCGGCCAGCCCCTGAGCCTGACCCGCCACGAATTCCGTCTGCTGCAATGCCTGCTCGAACAACCCGAGCGGGTGTTCAGCCGCGAGCAATTGCTCGATGCGCTGGGCGTGGCGGCGGATGCCGGTTACGAGCGCAGCATCGACAGCCATATCAAAAGCGTACGCGCCAAATTGCGTCTGGTGCGCGCCGAGGCCGAGCCGATCCAGACCCATCGCGGCCTCGGCTACAGCTACAGTCCGGGGCACAGCTGATGTCGCTGGGGCTGCGGATTTTCCTGGTGTACGTGCTGTTTATCGGCCTCACCGGGTATTTCGTGCTCAACACCGTGATGGAAGAAATCCGCCCCGGCGTGCGCCAGTCCACCGAAGAAACCCTGGTCGATACCGCCAACCTGATGGCGGAAATCCTGCGGGACGATTTCAAGGCCGGCACCCTCAACCAGAATCGCTGGCCGGAGCTGCTCCGCGCCTATGGCGAACGCCAGCCGAAGGCAACGATCTGGGGCCTGGCAAAAAACCAGGTCAACCACCGCATCTACGTCACCGACGCCAAGGGCATCGTGGTGCTGGACTCCAGCGGTCTGGCCGTCGGTCAGGACTACTCGCGCTGGAACGACGTCTACCTGACCCTGCGCGGCGAATACGGCGCACGCTCCAGCCGCAGTGACCCGAATGACCCGAACTCCTCGGTGATGCACGTCGGCGCGCCGATCCGCGACAACGGCGCGATCATCGGCGTGGTCACCGTGGCCAAACCCAACAGTTCACTGCAGCCCTATGTCGATCGCACCGAGCGCCGCTTGCTCGGTTACGGCGCCGGATTGATCGGCCTCGGCCTGCTGCTCGGCGCCGTGCTGTCGTGGTGGCTGAGCCGCGCGTTGCACCGCTTGACCGTGTACGCCCAGGCGGTGAGCGAGGGCCGTCGGGTGGCGGTGCCGCACTATCGCGGCGGCGAGCTGGAGCAGTTGGCGACCGCCGTAGAACAGATGCGCACCCAGCTCGAAGGCAAAGCCTACGTCGAGCGCTATGTGCACACCCTGACCCACGAACTGAAAAGCCCGCTGGCGGCGATTCGCGGTGCGGCCGAGTTGTTGCAGGGCGAGATGCCGGCGGATCAACGCCTGCGATTCGTCGGCAACATCGACAGTGAAAGTGCCCGGATGCAGCAGTTGATCGAACGCCTGCTGAACCTTGCACAAGTTGAACAGCGGCAGGGCCTTGAGGAGCGTGTCGCCGTGCCGTTGGCGGCGCTGCTGAGTGAGCTGCTACAGGCTCAGATGGCACGCATCGAAGGCCGGCAACTGCGGATCGAGCAAACCATCGCGCCGGATCTGGCGTTGATCGGCGAGCCGTTTCTGCTGC
Source organism: Pseudomonas sp. B40(2017) (assembly GCF_002112855.1). NCBI lineage: Bacteria > Pseudomonadati > Pseudomonadota > Gammaproteobacteria > Pseudomonadales > Pseudomonadaceae > Pseudomonas > Pseudomonas sp. B40(2017). The sequence continues at coordinate 111,037 of NZ_NEIT01000002.1, read as the reverse complement.
GTCAGGCATTGGGCAATCTGCTGGAAAATGCGCTGGATTTCACGTCGCAAAACGGTTTGCTGCGCTTCAGTGCCGAGCGGATCGGCGAGAAGGTCGAGCTTCGCCTGTTCAACGAAACCACGCCGATTCCCGACTATGCCTTGCCCCGTTTGAGCGAGCGTTTCTACTCTTTGCCACGCCCGGACAGCGGGCGTAAAAGCACCGGTCTCGGGCTCAACTTCGTCGAAGAGGTGGTCAAGTTGCACGGTGGTTCGATGCGCATCGGCAACGTCGAACGTGGGGTGGAAGTCGTCCTGCAGTTGTAGTCTCCACACAAACTCCACATTCCTCCCACAAAACCCCCACATCCCCTTCGCAGACTCTGCCCATCGAAACAGGGAGAGTCCCATGAACAAAAGTCTGACGATAAAACTCGGGGCCATTGCCCTGCTGATCCTGGTGTTGCTGGTGCCGCTGTTGATGATCGACGGCATCATCGATGATCGCCAGCAACTGCGTGACGGTGTGCTGGAAGACATTGCCAGAAGCTCAAGCTACAGCCAGCAACTCAGCGGGCCGGTGATGGTTGTGCCGTATCGCAAGGTGGTGCGCACCTGGAAAACCAAAGAGAAGAGCGACGAGCGTTACCAGGAAATCGGCGAGGAGCGCGGACGTTTGTATTTCCTGCCGGAGCGTTTTGAACTCGACGGCCAGGTGCAGACCGAGCTGCGTGCCCGGGGCATTTACGAGGCGCGGCTGTTCCATGCCGACAACCGCATCAGTGGGCATTTCTCGCTGCCGGCGCAGTTGGGGATCAAGGAGGATTTTGCCGATTACACATTCGATGCGCCGTTCCTGGCGGTCGGTATCAGTGACATTCGCGGGATTGAAAACGCGCTGAAGCTGGAACTGGGCGCGCAACGCCTGGACTTCGTGCCCGGTACTCAGGTCGGCTGGCTGGGCGAGGGTGTGCGAGTGACGCTGCCGGCGCTGGACACCGGCAAAACCACGGAACTGGCCTTCGGCTTCGACCTGCGCCTGCAAGGCACCGGTTCGCTGCAGGTGCTGCCGGTGGGCAAAACCAGCCGCGTGAATCTCGCCGCCAACTGGCCGCATCCAAGCTTCATCGGTAACTTCCTGCCGGCCAGGCGCGAGATCAACGATCAGGGTTTTACCGCTGACTGGCAGACCTCGTTTTTCTCCACCAATTTGCAAGAAGCGATGAGCCGTTGTGTGTCGGGCAATGATTGCGAGGCGTTCAACGGGCGCAGTTTCGGCGTGAGCTTCATCGATCCGGTGGATCAGTATCTGAAGAGCGACCGGGCGATCAAATATGCGCTGCTGTTCATCGTTCTGACGTTCGCCGGTTTCTTCCTGTTCGAAGTGCTGAAAAGCCTGGCGGTGCACCCTGTGCAATACGCGCTGGTGGGTGTGGCGCTGGCGTTCTTTTATCTGTTGCTGCTGTCGTTGTCGGAGCACATCGGGTTTGCCCTGGCGTATCTGTTGTCGGCCAGCGGTTGTGTGCTGTTGATCGGGTTCTACGTCTGCCACGTGCTGCGCAGCGTGCGTCATGGCTTGAGTTTTTCGGCGGGGCTGGCGGCGTTGTATGGCTTGCTCTACGGCCTGCTGAGCGCCGAGGATTACGCGCTGCTGATGGGTTCGCTGCTGCTGTTCGGTCTGCTCGGTGTGTTCATGGTGCTGACCCGCAATCTGGACTGGTACGGGATCGGCCAGAAACCGGCCAAACCGCTGGAATTCGATATCGGAGCGGTGCAATGAGCCGGTTCGTGGGGCTGCGTGAGGAGCAGCGGGAGGCCGAGTTGTTGATGACGCTGATCTTTGCCTCGCTGCCTCCCGCCCGGCACATCAAACCTTCGGCATCGTCGCAATCATCGACGGCCGCTGGCTCACTTCAAAGAACCAGTTGGCCAGTTGCGGATTGGCGTCACGCCAGCCCAGATCCGGGAAGCGCAGGTCGAGATAACCCAGTGCACAGGCCACGCTGATCGCGGCGACGTCGAAGTGGCAGGTCAGTTCGGCAATCGCGTCGCGTTCCAGCAGGGCGAGGGCGCGGCGGATCTTCTCGCGCTGGGCCTCGAGCCATTCGTCCCAGTGTTTTTCCGGGGCGCGCAACACTTGCTCGTAACGCACCATGACCGAGGCGTCCATGATCCCGTCGGCCATCGAGGCCAGGGTCAGGCGCCGCCAGCGGGCCGAGCCGTCGCGGGGAATCAGCGGGTTGCCGACGTGCTGGTGGTCGAGGTAATCGAGGATCACCCGGCTGTCATGGATGACATTGCCGTCGGCCAGGCGCAGGGCCGGGATCTTGCCCAGCGCGTTGTCTTCGTTGAGGGCGGCGTCCGGGCTGACAGGGCTGAGCACGCAATCCTGCAGCGCGACGCGATCCTGCTGGCCGGTCTCGTGCAACAGCACCATGACTTTGCGCACGAACGGGGACAGGGTGTTGTGGAACAGGGTCATGCTGGGAGCGGACATTGGCAGGGTCTCGGTCAGGGGCAATGACGGGCAGCATAGCCTGTCAGCGCCTTGGCTCAAGCCTTTTGTGGGAGCGAGCCTGCTCGCGATAGCGGACTGTCAGTCAACTGGATTGTGAATGAACAGACGCTATCGCGAGCAGGCTCGCTCCCACAGGTTTTCAGCTTCGCTGCAGTAATCCCTTCAATCCCAGAATTGCCGGCACTCCGAGCCCCACCCAGCTCAATCCATCCCAGATCCCGTCGCCCAGCAGCGCCGCGAACAGGCCCGCCGCACTCAGAAGCGCGATCACCAGCGGCGTGCTGAAGACTTTCCAGAAATTCGACTGACGCGGCTTCATGCAGCGGCCTCCGCCGTTTCCAACACCGGTTTCGCGGCCTTGCGTCGTACCACCCACAAGTACACGCCGCTGGCGAGGACGATGATGGTCAGCACGTCCAATGTGGCCCAGAGGATTTTCATCGGCATGCCGCCGTAGTCACCAAAGTGCAGCGGCTGCGACATGCCCATGGCGTCCATGTACCACGGTCGCTCCGCCACCGCCGTGACTTGCAGGGTGCTGGCGTCGATCAGCACCGGGGTCAGCAGGTGCGAGGTCAGGTGGGTGCCGCCCTTCATGAACACCGAGTAATGGTGCTCGCTGGAGAAGCGCGTGCCGGGGAAGGCGATGAAGTCCGGTTTCATCCCCGGTGTGACGTCACTGGCAATCTCCAGCACACGGGTGGCCGGGGCCAGTTGCGTCAGCGGCGGGGCATCGCGGTAGGGCGCGATCAGGGTCGTCAGGGCTTCGGCCCGCCACGCGGCGATCAGCAGATCGGCGCAGGCGCTGATGACACCGGTCACGCCGACCACCAGCGCCCAGGTCAGGGTCACCACGCCGATCAGGTTATGCAGGTCGAGCCAGCGCAGGCGGGTGGATTTGTCCTGGCGCACCGTGCCGAACTTCAAGCGGCGCATGAACGGCAGGTACAACACCGTGCCGGACACGATCGCGACCACGAACAGCAAACCCATGAACGCCAGCAGCAGCTTGCCCGGCAGACCGGCGAACATGTCGACGTGCAGGCGCAGGATAAACAGCATCAGCCCGCCGTTGGCCGACGGCATTTCCAGGGCTTCGCCGGTACGCGCGTCGAGCATGAAGGTGTGCGAGGAGTTGGGCTCGGTACCGGCGGTCCTGGCCATGATCGTCAGCACGGCATTCGGCTCGTCGTCTTCGAAGCCGAAGTACTGCACGACTTCGCCGGGCCGATGCTTCTCCGCCGCTTCGACCAGTTGCGCCAGGTTCAGATGCGGCGTGTCCGCCGGCATCACCCGCAACTCGGGCGCATCGCCCAGCAGGTGGTCGATCTCGTGATGGAAAATCAGCGGCAGGCCGGTCAGGGCCAGCAGCAGCAAAAACACGGTGCAGATCAGGCTGGTCCAGGTGTGGACGAAGGACCAGCGGCGAATTGTTTTACTTTTCATTTCATGACCTTCAAAAACACCCAAGCCGTCCACGAGGGACGGCCTGGTTGCAGGGCCTGTTCAGCTCAGGCGCTTACCACTTGTAAGTGGCGCTGGCGACGACGCTGCGCTGGTCGCCGTAGTAGCAGTAGAAGCTGTCGCAAGTGGAAATGTAATCCTTGTCCAGCAGGTTGGTGGCGTTGAGTGCCAGCGACGCGCCTTTGAGGCTGTTGTCCAGACGACCGAGGTCGTAATGCACGGCGGCGTCGAACACGGTGTAGGCGTCCGCCTTGCCCAGCCAGGTGTTGGCTTTGTCGCCGTAAGTGTTGCCGGTGTAGCGCGCGCCGGCACCGATGCCGAAGCCGTCGAGCACGCCGCTGTGCCAGGTGTAATCGGCCCACAGTGAGGCTTGCTGATTCGGCATCAGTTGCAGGCGGTTGCCCTTGTCGGCGCCGTTCTGCACTTCGGACTTGGCCAGGGTGTACGCGGCGATGACCTTCAGGTTGTCGGTAACGTCGGAGACGGCTTCCAGCTCCAGGCCTTTGACTTTGACTTCACCGGTCTGGCTGGTGATCGATACGCCGTTGACGAACGAGCTGACCGAGACGTTTTTCTGGGTCAGGTCATACACGGCCGCAGTCAGCAGGGTCTTGCTGCCCGGTGGCTGGTACTTGATGCCCAGTTCCCACTGCTTGCCTTCGGTGGGTTTGAGTGATTCGGTCGACGAGGCGTCGGCGCCAGTGGTCGGCTGGAACGATTCGGCGTAGGACAGGTACGGTACGAAACCGGAGTCGAAGACATAGCTGATCGCCGCGTTACCGCTGAACGCCTTGTCGCGCTGGGTGTTGGTGGCGTCGCCCTTGTTGATGAATTGAGTGCCGGTGTGCACCCAGTCTTCACGACCGCCCAGGGTCAGGCGCCATTGGTCCAGGGCCATTTGGTCCTGGACGTAGAGGCCGGTCTGGTAGGTCTTCTGGTTGTAGTCATAGAAGGCGGTGGAACGCGCCGGGCGCACGATCGGCTGACCATGGATCGGATTGTTCACGTTGATCTCCGGTGCGCTGCCGAAAATCGAGGTGTAGTTGGTGTTGCTGCGCTGGTGATCCAGGCCCATCAACAGGGTGTGGCGGATGTCGCCGGTGGCGAAGTCGGCCTGGAAGTTGTTGTCCACGGCGAACTGGCTGATGTCCTCGTCGACGATGGTCGTGGTACGGCCGACGTTGCCGTCATTGTCCACTTGAGTGAACGGATACGAGCCGACGGTGATGCCCTGGAACGACAGATCCGACTTGGTGTAACGCAGGTTCTGCTTGAACTGCCAGGTATCGTTCAGGCGATGTTCGAAGGCATAGCCCAGCGCGTAGTAGGTGCGGTCGTAGTATTCCCAGTCCGGATCGCCGAGGTTCTTGTGGTGGGAAACCTTGCCGAACGGCATGTCGATCTTGGTGCCCTGCACCGGCAGGAACTGGCTGGTGATGCCGGTATCGTCGCGGGTGAACTGGGTCAGCAGGGTGAATTTGGTGTCGTCGTCGATGTTCCAGGTCAGGCTCGGCGCGATGTTGTAGCGCTTGTTGTCGACGTGGTCGATCTGCGTGCCGCTGTCACGTACCACACCGCTGAGGCCGTAGAGAAACTGGCCGGCTTCATCGATCTTGCCGGTGCTGGCGAAGTTGATCTGGCGGTGGTTGTCGCTGCCGTACTGCAGCTGGATTTCGCTGCTCTGCACATCGCTCGGACGACGGCTGACCATGTCCAGCAAACCGCCCGGCGGGGTCTGGCCGTACACCGACGAGGCCGGGCCGCGCAGCAGGGCGAGGCGGTCGAGGTTCCAGGTTTCCTGTTTCGGGTTGGCGTACACGCCTTTTGGCAGGGGCAGGCCGTCGAGGAACTGGGTCGGTTCGAAGCCGCGTACGCGCAGCCAGTCGGCGCGGGTGTCGCTGCCGTAGCTGCTGGCGGTGATGCCCGGCATGTAGCGCACGGCGTCATCGAGGCTGTGCACGCCACGGTCTTCCATTTGTTGGCGCGTGGCGACCGAAATCGAACGCGGCGCTTCGACCAGTGCGGTGTCGGTCTTGGTGCCGGCGGCGGTGCGGGTGGCGGTGTAGCCTTCGACCGGGCCCCAGGCGCTTTCGAAGTTTTCCACGCCGATCACCGAGGTTTCCGGCAGGGCCATCGCGCCTTCCGGCACGGCGACCAGGGTGTAGGTGCCGGCGCCGCTCTGTTCCAGTTGCAGACCGGTGCCACGCAGCGCCGCGCGCAGGGCGCCGGCCGCGTCATATTGGCCGTTGACCGGCGCCGAGGTTTTGCCCGCCGCCAGCGACGGGTTCAGCGACAGCGTCAGGCCGCCCTGGCTGGCGATCTGGTTCAGGGTGGTCGACAACGGGGCCGCCGGCAGGTTGTAGGCGCGCACGCTCGATGCCTGTTCAGCGGCGATCAGTTGGCTGCTGGCCAGCGGGGTGCAGAGGGCAATGGCGACCGCCAGCAAACTGGGGCGCAACAAGGTGTCTAGCGAACGGGACATACGGCGGCTCCTGAATGGAAATATTTCTCAATTGCCTGTGTGCCGGACGAGATTCGAAAAGTGATAGGGCTGGATGAAAATAATTTCGATTAACGAACGACATGGCTGCGCAAGTCAGCAGAAAGTCCGTTTTCAGGGGTGTGGCAGGCGGCCTGTCGTGGGCAGGCAGTGCTGAATGTCAGGGCTTCGGATCAGCCTTGGCCACGGTCACCCACCATGGCGTGTGCTGCTCGATCTGCACCGGCAGGGTCGGCAGCAGGGCGTTCAGCGCCTTGTCGGTGTCGTGCAGCGGGAAGCTGCCGGTGATGCGCAGGTCGGCGACTTCCGGCGCAATGCCCAGATGGCCGCGACGATAGCGACCAAGTTCATGCACCAGGTCTTCCAGGCGCGCGTTGTCCACCACCAGCATGCCGCGGGTCCAGGCATCGGCGCCGGGGTTGAGCGCCACCACCGAATCCAGACCGTTTTGGCGAATCAGTACTTGCTGGCCTTCGCGCAGGATCTGTTCCTGCGGATCGGATTGCGGATGCGCCGCCACCGCCGACTGCAACACGCTCAGGCGCGTGCCGGCGTCTTCGCGCTTCACCAGGAACCGCGTGCCCAGGGCGCGCATGCTGCCCTCGGCGGTTTCGACGATGAACGGCCGCGCATCGCCGTGACCGGTTTCGACAAGGATTTCGCCTTCCTGCAACACGATCAGGCGTTGTTTTTCATCGAAGCGGACATCCACGGCGCTGTGGGTGTTGAGGTTGAGTACGGTGCCGTCGGCCAGGCGCACGGTGCGCTGTTCGCCGGTGGCGGTGCGTTGATCGGCGAGCCAGTAATCCAGCGGCAGATAACGTTCGCCGGAAAACAAGGCCAGTCCGACCACCGCCACGACACTGGCCAGCCCGCTGCCCAGCTTGCGCACCCGGCGGCGGATACCTTCGCGCGATTGCAGCAACGCGCTGCGTGCCGGGCCCTTGGCCACGCTGAAACGCTGGTCGAGCATGCCCAACTGGCGCCAGGCGCGGGCGTGTTCTTCGTTGGCCGCGTGCCATTTGGCGAACTCTTCGCGCTCCAGTGGCGTGCTGGAATCGAGGGTCAATTGCCAGGCAATCGCCGCGTCCAGCACATGGGCCGGGACCGGTCTAGAACTGGCCGGGCTCATGTTGGCTCACCGTACAGCGCGATGTAGCACTGGCGGATACCCTGGGCTAGATATTGGCGTACGCGCGGGACCGACACGCCGAGTTTGTCGGCGATCTCGGCGTGGGTCAGGCCATCGAGGCGGTTATAGAGGAAAGCGGCGCGGGCCTTGGTCGACAGCTTGCCGAGCATGCGGTCGATGGCCTTGAGGTCTTCGAGGATCAGTTGCTGTTCTTCGACCGAGGGCTGTTCGCCCTCGGGGATCAGCATCAGTTCGGTCAGATACGCCTGTTCCAGCGCGGCCCTGCGGAAGTAGTCGAACAGCAACCCTTTGGCGATCGCCACCAGAAACGCCCGGGGTTCGCGGGGTGTCAGCAACTCGTCGCGGCCGAGCAGGCGGACGAAGGTGTCCTGGCTCAGGTCTTCGGCGCGTTGCGGGCAAGCCACGTTGCGCCGCAGCCAGGCCAGCAGCCAGCCGCGGTGGTCGCGATACAACGCACCGACGAGCTCACTGTGAGGACTTTGGGCTGAAGACACGACGACACCGACTGGGAAGTGTTAACTAACGAGAATTGTTCGCGATTGTGGCAGAGGTGGGAATGGTTAGCAATTGGCCACCGGTCGGGTTGTCGGGCGACAACCCGGATTCAGAACGAATGCGTCTGCTGGCGGCGTTTCCACTGACTCAAGCGTTGCTGCAGATTCAGCGGACTGTGGATCTGCTGCTGGCGTGCCCGGCTGAACAGGATCAGCGCCAGTTCCGCCGTGGCCAGAGCATCGGCGCTCGCATGGTGACGTTCGAACACTTCGAGCTTGAACCAGTCGATCCACTCGTCCAGCCCCGCCTCGCGAATGTGCGCCTGGGGGCAAACCAGCGGGGCGATCTGCGCCACATCGAGGAACACCGTCTGCAACTTGTGCCCCAGATGTTCTTTCAGCGCGCGGCCGAGCATGTGCTGGTCGAACGAGGCGTGAAACGCCAGCACCGGACTGTCGCCGATAAACTCCAGCAGCTCGACCAAGGCTTCGGTGGGCTCGCTGCCGGCGGCAATCGCGCTCGGTGCCAGACCGTGAATCAACACGCTCGGGCCGAGTTTCAGCTCGCGGCATTGCAGGGTGCGTTCGAACTGCTGACTGAAGTCGATCGCTCCATCCTCGATCACCACCGCGCCGATCGACAGCACCCGGTCCTTGTTCAGGTTCAGCCCGGTGGTTTCCAGGTCCAGCACCACCCAACGCTGTTCGCGCAGGCTGCACTCGCGCAGCTCGCCGATGGCCGGCAGTTTCGTCAGGCGCTGTTGCAGGTCGTCCGGCACAACGGGGCTGGCCGGGCGCAGCCACGAAAACAGGCTCATAGCTGATACCGCAAGGTCAGGCTGCTTTGCAGGCGCTGGGCCTGGCGCAGGGATTCACGCAGGATGCGCCGATCCAGATGATTGAGGCTGTCGGGATCGACCCGGTTCGAGTACGGCTGGTTTTCCCGGGTCTGCAGTTGATGCTGCTGCATGCGCGTCTGCTGGATGAAGTGGTAGGCCTCTTCGTACGCGGCGCCATCCAGCCGGTCGATGACTTCTTTATCCACCAGTTGGCGAAAGCGTTCGAGGGTGTTGTTGGCGTCGATGCCATGGGCCAGTGCGAGCAAACGTGCGCCGTCGACAAAGGGTGTCAGGCCCTGGATTTTCAGGTCCAGCGTGGCTTTCTCGCCGTTCTTGCGGGTCAGCACGAACTCACGGAATCGCCCAACCGGCGGACGGTTGCGCAAGGCGTTCTCGGCCATCATTCGCTGGAACAGACGATTGTCGCCGACCTGGTCGAGAATCCCGCGGCGCAATTGCTCGCAGCCCTGTTCATCACCCCAGACCACGCGCAGGTCGAAATAGATGCTGGAGCCCAACAGGTTCTCCGGGGTCGCCTCGCGAATGAACGCGGCAAAGCGTCGGGCCCATTCGGCGCGGGACAGGCACAGCTGCGGATTGCCGGCCATGACGTTGCCCTTGCACAGGGTGAAACCGCATTGCGCCAGGCTGGTATTGATCTGCTGGGCGATGGGCAGCAGTTTGCCGCGAATCTCCGCCGCATGGGCCGCATCCCGCGCGTCGAACAGAATGCCGTTGTCCTGATCGGTGTGCAGGGTCTGCTCGCGTCGGCCTTCGCTGCCGAAGCACAGCCAGCTGAACGGCACGCCGGGGTCGCCTTTTTCGGCGAGGGTCAGTTCGATCACGCGGCACACGGTGTGATCGTTGAGCAGGGTGATGATGTGGGTGATCTGGGTCGACGAGGCACCGTGAGCCAGCATGCGCTCCACCAGTTGGCCGATCTCGCCGCGCAGGGTCACCAGTTGTTCGACCCGCTGGGCACTGCGGATGGTCCGCGCCAGGTGCACCAGATCGACCCGTTGCAGCGAGAACAGATCCCGTTCGGAAACCACGCCGCACAGGCGTCGATCCTTGACCAGACACACGTGGGCGATATGCCGCTCGGTCATGGCAATCGCCGCGTCGAAGGCGCTGTGATCCGGCGACAGATGGAACGGCGAGCGAGTCATGTGCCGTTCGATCGGCTCGCTGAAGTCGCCAACTCCTTCCGCCACGACATGGCGCAGGTCGCGCAGGGTGAAAATCCCCAGAGGCGCCTTGTGTTCGTCCACCGCGACGATGCTGCCGACCTGTTGTTCGTGCATCAATTTCACCGCTTCACGCAGAGGCGTAGACGGGCTGCAGGTCACCGGATGGCGCATGGCCAATTCGCCGAGACGGGTGTTCAGCGAGTATTGGGTGCCGAGGGTTTCCACGGCTTTCTGCTGGACTTGCTGATTGACCTGATCGAGCAGGCTGCTGACTCCGCGCAGGGCGAAGTCGCGGAAGGTGCTGGAAAGGGCGAACAGCTTGATGAACGCCAGTTTGTTCAGTTGCAGGCAGAAGGTGTCTTCGCCGGCCAGGTGTTCGGTGCGGGTCGCCCGTTCGCCGAGCAGCGCAGCGAGGGGAAAACACTCGCCGGTGGTGATTTCAAACGTGGTTTCGGTGCCGCCCTTGGCCGTGTGCGGACGCTCGCCGACCACTCGGCCCTGCTTGACGATATAGAAGTGTTCGACCGGCCCGTCGGCGGGTTTGATGATGCTTTCGCCCTGACCGTAGAAGCGCAGCTGGCATTGCTCCACCAGGTAGGCGAGGTGGGCGTGTTCCATTTGATTGAAAGGGGGGAAGCGCTGGAGGAATTGCAAAGTGCCCTGAATGTTCTGCAACACCGCGGTTTTCCCTGCCTGGGTGAAGGCGTCCGCTTTACTCATAACCATTACCGCAGTCTTTTTCGAATTGTTGTTGTCGGATCGTTGCAGCCATGGTCGACCCCATCGCGCGGGGTGCCCATTGGACGTAAGTCTAGGTTGGGCATGCCGTTGGGGAATTTTCGGATATGCCCTACAAAATCAGTCGGAAATTCTTCGGTTCGCCCCTTGGAAAAAAATCCGACGAAGTGCACATTGAAGCTCTGCCCAGCGATGTCTGACCACTGTGCCAGGGGATCGAATTGAAAACGTAGAGAACGCCATGTCCGACCACGATATTTTGAGCGACGCCGAGCGCGAAGCGCTCAGCGCTGTAATGCTCGAACCCGATCTGCCACCGCAGCGCGTATTGATCGTCGATGACGACAAGGACGCCCGGGAGCTGTTGTCGGAGATTCTCGGGTTGGACGGTATTCGTTGCATGACCGCGGCCAGCGGTGAGTCCGCGCTGAAGATGCTCGAGGAAAGGCCCTCCATCGGCCTGGTGATCACCGATCTGCGGATGGGCAATGTCGATGGCCTGGACCTGATTCGTCAGGTGCGTGAATCGGTACGGGCGGCGATGCCGATCATCATTGTTTCGGGCGATGCCGACGTGAAGGACGCGATTGCGGCGATGCATTTGAGCGTGGTGGATTTCCTGCTCAAACCGATCGATACCGCCAAGTTGCTCGGTCTCGTCAGACATGAGTTGGGGATTGAACCTTAACGCCGAAGCCCCCTCACCCTAACCCTCTCCCGGAGGGAGAGGGGACTGACCGAGGTGAATGTTCGAGATACACCGACCTGAAATATTGAGTCGAGCTCAGGTTCTGAAAAGCCCCTATCTGCTCCCTTTCCCCTCGCCCCCCTTGGGGGCGGTCCGACGTTTCGGGAGGGCTGGGGTGAGGGGGATGGATCTCAAGCCCTACTCAAAACTCAGGCAGACATCACAAACAAAAAAGCCCTGATCGAAAGATCAGGGCTTTTTCATGTCCGGCATCCGCGCAGGTTACAGGCCGTTGGCAGCCTTGAACTCGCGACGGCGACGGTGCAGGACCGGCTCGGTGTAGCCGTTCGGCTGTTTGGTGCCCTCGATCACCAGTTCGACCGCCGCCTGGAAGGCGATGTTGCTGTCGAAGTTCGGGGCCAGCGGGCGGTACAGCGGGTCGTTGGCGTTCTGACGGTCTACCACCGGCGCCATGCGCTTGAGGCTTTCCATCACTTGCGCTTCGGTCACGACACCGTGACGCAGCCAGTTGGCGATGTGCTGGCTGGAGATACGCAGCGTCGCACGGTCTTCCATCAGGCCGACGTCGTTGATGTCCGGCACTTTCGAGCAGCCCACGCCCTGATCGATCCAGCGCACCACGTAACCGAGAATGCCCTGGGCGTTGTTGTCCAGTTCGTTCTTGATCTGCTCCGGGGTCCAGTTCGGGTTGACCGCCAGCGGGATGGTCAGGATGTCATCGACCGAAGCGCGGGCGCGTTTGGCCAGCTCGGCCTGACGGGCGAACACGTCGACCTTGTGGTAGTGCAGCGCGTGCAGCGCAGCGGCGGTCGGCGACGGAACCCACGCAGTGTTGGCGCCGGCCAGCGGGTGAGCGATTTTCTGTTCGAGCATCGCCGCCATCAGGTCGGGCATCGCCCACATGCCTTTACCGATTTGCGCACGACCTTGCAGGCCGGTGCTCAGACCGATATCGACGTTCCAGTTTTCGTAGGCGCCGATCCACTTCTCGGCCTTCATGTCAGCCTTGCGAACCACCGGGCCGGCTTCCATGGAGGTGTGGATTTCGTCGCCGGTGCGGTCGAGGAAACCGGTGTTGATGAACACCACGCGCTCGCTGGCAGCCTGGATGCAGGCCTTGAGGTTGACCGTGGTACGGCGTTCCTCGTCCATGATCCCGACTTTCAGGGTGTTGCGTTTGAGGCCCAGCACGTCTTCGATGCGACCGAACAGCTCGTTGGTGAACGCCGCTTCTTCCGGGCCGTGCATCTTCGGCTTGACGATGTAGACGGAACCGGTGCGGGTGTTCTTGCGCGAAGTGTTGCCGTTCAGGTTGTGCATCGCCGCAAGGCAAGTCACCAGACCGTCGAGGATGCCTTCCGGCACTTCGTTGCCGTGCTTGTCGAGGATCGCGTCGATGGTCATCAGGTGACCGACGTTGCGCACGAACAGCAGCGAGCGGCCGTGCAGGGTCAGTTCGCTGCCGTCGACCTTGGTGTAGGTACGATCCGGGTTCATGGTGCGGGTGAAGGTCTGGCCGCCCTTGGACACGGATTCCGCCAGGTCGCCTTTCATCAGGCCCAGCCAGTTGCGGTAAATCACCACTTTGTCGTCGGCATCGACAGCAGCCACGGAGTCTTCGCAGTCCATGATGGTGGTCAGGGCCGCTTCCATCAGGATGTCTTTGACGCCGGCGGCATCGGTCTGGCCGACCGGGGTGCTGGCGTCGATCTGGATTTCGAAGTGCAGGCCGTTGTTCTTCAGCAGGATCGCGATCGGCGCATTGGCGTCGCCCTGGAAACCGATCAGCTGTGCGTCGTTGCGCAGGCCGCTGGTGCTGCCGCCCTTGAGGGTGACGACCAGTTTGCCGCCAGCGATCTTGTAGCCGGTGGAATCGACGTGAGAGCCGGTCGCCAGTGGCGCGGCTTCGTCGAGAAATGCACGGGCGAAGGCGATGACTTTGTCGCCACGCACCTTGTTGTAGCCTTTGCCTTTTTCCGCGCCGCCGGCTTCGCTGATGGCATCGGTGCCATACAGGGCGTCGTACAGCGAACCCCAGCGGGCGTTCGAGGCGTTGAGGGCGAAGCGGGCGTTCATCACCGGCACCACGAGTTGCGGGCCGGCGGTACGGGCGATTTCGTCATCGACGTTTTGCGTCGTTGCCTGGAAATCAGCCGCTTCTGGCAGCAGATAACCGATCTCTTGCAGGAAGGCTTTATAGGCCACGGCGTCGTGGGGCTGACCGGCACGGCTCTGGTGCCAGCCATCGATACGAGCCTGGAAGTCATCGCGTTTGGCGAGTAGGGCTTTGTTCTTCGGCGCCAGGTCGTGAATGACCTTGTCGGCACCTTCCCAGAATTTGTCGGCGGTGAGGCCGGTACCGGGAATGGCTTCGTTGTTCACGAAGTCGAACAGGACTTTGGCGACCTGCAGGCCACCGACTTGAACGTGTTCAGTCATTGCTTGCCTCACTCTGCTCAGCTATTTCGCTTTTCAGCTCGTCAATTTAACAATGAAGCCTCTGGCCATTTAAACCACAAACCCCTCGACCAGTACATGCCATCGCTGGCGGCTGGGCTGGGACCAATCAACGGCTTGGGGGCCTTGCTGACGGGGCTTTCAGGGTTGCGAACGTGCCTTGGGCAGACATCGATCCAGCGTTATGTAGTGCGCGCTGCGGCATACTACATGATGAGTTGCGGTTGTGAAAATCGGACTAATTACGTCGTTCTGCGACCCCATGACGCATTGCGGTCACGGCGCGGAACGGGATGTTCTCAAAAAACCAATGGATTGTTCCAGTTAAATATAAAAAGTTGTACACGATTTGTGACTTCGAGCGTCTGAGGCGTCTGTGGAACGCTTGCCTATACTTGCTTTTCTATAACAAAAGTCATGACAAGAGGGCTGCGCCATGGATCACCTCGTACTCACCGTCTTCGCACCGGACAAGCCCGGGCAGGTCGAGCGCATCGCCCAATGCATCGCCGAACACGGCGGCAACTGGCTGGAAAGCCGCCTGTCACGGATGGCCGGGCAGTTCGCCGGGATCCTGCGGGTGGGCGTGCCGGCGGAGGCTTACGACGAATTAGTCGATGCCTTACAAGCACTGTCGGCTCAGGGCATTCGCGTGTTGGTGGCGGAAAGCGGTATCGAACAGGCCTGCACCTGGAAACCGATCGCCATGGAACTGGTGGGCAATGATCGTCCCGGCATCGTGCGCGACATTACCCGGTTGCTGAGCGAGCAGGGCGTCAACCTCGAACGGCTGGTGACCGAAGTGCGCCCGGCGCCGATGAGCAGTGAACCGCTGTTCCACGCCGAGGCGATCCTGGCAGTGCCGCTGACCCTGTCGCTGGACGTGCTGCAATCGCGCCTGGAAACCCTGGCCGATGACTTGATGGTGGAACTGGTGCTGCGCACTGATCCATGAGAGCGGAATGGGTTATCCAGTTTTAGCGTGCACCTGCCTGTGGATAACCTGTAGAGACTGAGCGCCAGGCCACGTCCGCTGTGGCTTGGCGAAGATTGACCAAAAAACCGCCAGCATTCAGTGACTTGCGCACAAACGGCGGGGATCACGCTGTGGATAACCTTGGGAAGGAACGATACAGGCCACGAGAACCGTGGCCTGTGGAGGTTTGTGCGTTTTTTGATCAGCTGCGCCGGCGCAAGCTCATCCATGCATCGACGCTGTACACCGCCAGACCGGCCCAGATAAACATGAAGGCGATCAGCGTGCTGGACGACAAGTGCTCGCCGAACAGCAGCACGGCTTGCAGCAGTACCAACGTCGGCGCCAGGTATTGCAGGAAACCGAGGGTGGTGTAGGGCAGATGCCGCGCGGCCGCGTTGAAGCACACCAGCGGCACCAGCGTCACCGGGCCGGCCGCCACCAGCCACCAGGCTTCGGAGGTGGTCCAGAACTCGGCCTGGGCGCTGGTGGCGGTCGGATTGAACAGCAGCCACGCGAGGGCGATCGGCACCAGCATCCAGGTTTCCACTACCAGTCCAGGGAGTGCCTTGACCGGCGCCTGCTTGCGGATCAGCCCGTAGAAACCGAAGGTCAGCGCCAGCACCAGCGATACCCACGGCAGACTGCCGACCTGCCACACCTGCTGCGCAACACCGACCGCCGCCAGACCAACCGCCAGCCACTGCATGCGCCGCAAGCGTTCGCCGAGGATCAGCATGCCCAGCAGCACGTTCACCAGTGGGTTGATGTAGTAACCGAGGCTCGCCTCCAGCATCCGGCCGTTGTTCACCGACCAGACGTAGGTCAGCCAGTTGGCCGCGATCAAGGTGCCGCTGAGCGCAAGAATCGCTAGGCGTTTCGGGTTGTCGCGCAGTTCCTGCCACCAGCCGGGATGCTTCCACACCATCAACAGCAGCGCGCCGAACAGCGCTGACCACAGCACCCGGTGAATGATGATTTCCACCGCCGGCACTTCGGCGATGGCTTTGAAGTAGAGCGGGAACAGTCCCCAGATGATGTAGGCGCTCAGGCCCAGAATGTACCCGCGGCGCGGGTTGGCGGCTTGCATGCAGAATCCTTGCTTAGGCAGCTAACAAAGCAGCGATTGTACGGGCAGTTGTATAGACGTGTCGTGTCAGAAAAGCTTCAACGGCTCTTCGTTCAACGCCGCCAGTTGCTCGCGCAACGCCAGCACCTGATCGCCCCAATACCGCTCGCTGCCGAACCATGGAAAGCTGCGTGGGAACGCCGGATCGTCCCAGCGCCGGGCCAGCCAGGCGCTGTAATGCATCAGGCGCAGGGCGCGCAGCGGTTCGATCAGCGCCAGCTCGCGCGGGTTGAAGTCATGGAATTCGTTGTAGCCGTCCATCAATTCCGACAGTTGTCCCAGACAATCCTGACGATCGCCGGCGAGCATCATCCAGATGTCCTGCACCGCCGGGCCCATGCGGCAGTCGTCGAGGTCGACGATGTGGAACATCTCGTCGCGGCACATCATGTTGCCGGGGTGGCAGTCGCCGTGCATGCGGATGTTCTGGTGCGGCGTGCTGGCGTAGACGTCTTCCACGCGCTTGAGCAGGTCGCGGGCGACGGACTCGTAGGCCGGCAGCAGGCTTTTGGGGATGAAGTTGCCTTCCAGCAGGGTGGCCAGCGAGTCATGGCCGAAGTTCTTCACCGCCAGCGCTTCGCGGTGCTCGAACGGTTTGGTGCCGCCGACCGCGTGCATGCGCCCGAGCAACTGGCCGAGGCGATACAGCTGATCGAGATTGCCCGGCTCCGGCGCCCGGCCACCGCGACGGGGAAACAGGGTGAAACGAAATCCGGCGTGTTCGTGCAGGGTTTCGCCGTTGTGGATCAGTGGCGCCACCACCGGGATCTCGACGTCGGCCAGTTCGAAGGTGAACTGGTGTTCTTCCAGGATCGCTTCGTTGGTCCAGCGCTGCGGGCGATAGAACTTGGCGATCAGCGGTTCCGAGTCTTCGATGCCGACCTGATAGACGCGGTTTTCATAACTGTTGAGCGCCAGAATGCGCGCGTCGCTCAGGAAGCCGATGCTTTCGACGGCATCGAGCACGAGGTCTGGGGTAAGGGTTTCAAACGGGTGGGCCATGCTGACTCCTGCGCGCAGCAGGCTGCCGCGTCCGGCTCAGCATGGTAGCGCAGACGGGCTGTCTTGAGTGGGATCGTTCCCGTGCAGTGCACGGGAACGATCAGAGCTTCGCCCGATCAGGCGCCAACGATCCCGCCATCCTCACGGGTAATCGCCATCACCGATGAGCGCGGCTTGCCGTTCGGCAGGTGCTCGGGGAAGGTCGAACCGCCGTTCTCGCCCGGGTGCTGAATCCCGACGAACAGGGTTTTCTGATCCGGCGAGAAGCTGATCCCGGTGACTTCACAGCCGATCGGCCCGACCATGAACCGGCGAATTTCCCCGGTGGCAGGATCGGCGCAGAGCATCTGGTTGTTGCCCATCCCGGCGAAATCACCGGCGTTGCTCGAGTCGCCGTCGGTGAGAATCCACAACCGTCCGGCCTTGTCGAAGCCGAGGCCATCGGGGCTGTTGAACATGTTTTGCGGGGTGATATTCGACGAGCCGCCCTTCGGCGTACCGGCGTGGACGCCCGGGTTGCCGGCGACCACGAACAGATCCCAGGCGAAAGTTTTCGCCGCGTGATCGTCGCGGTCGGTGCGCCAGCGCAGGATCTGCCCGTAGACGTTCTTCTCGCGCGGGTTCGGTCCGCCCACCGGTTGGCCGTCTTCGCCGCGCTTGGCGTTGTTGGTCAGGGTGCAATAGACCTGGCCGTCTTTCGGGCTGACCACGATCCACTCCGGACGGTCCATGCGCGTGGCGCCGACCACGCTGGCGGCGAGACGCGCGTGAATCAGCACTTCGGCCTGATCGGCGAAACCGCTGCTGGCGTCAATGCCGTTCTTGCCGTGGGTCAGTTCGATCCACTGGCCCTGGCCTTTCGGGTGATCCGGATTGCCGTCGCCGGCATCGAACCTGGCGACGTACAGCGTGCCGTGATCGAGGATGTCGCGGTTGGCCTTGGCGTTGCGGTGATTGATCTTGTCGCGGCTGACGAATTTGTAGATGAACTCGCCGCGTTCATCGTCGCCCATGTACACCACGGCGCGACCGTCGTCGGTCTCGGCCAGCGCGGCGTTTTCATGTTTGAAGCGGCCCAGCGCAGTGCGTTTGACCGGGGTCGATTGCGGATCGAACGGGTCGATCTCCACGACCCAGCCGTGACGGTTGAGTTCGTTGGGGTTCTTGGCCATGTCGAAGCGTGGATCGAACGGATGCCAGTTGATCTCGCGGCTGGCGGCCGATACGCCGTAGCGCTTTTGCGCCGGGTCGAACTGTTGCTGGGCGTTGCTGCTGCCGAAGCAGTCGGTGAAGTTCTCTTCGCAGGTCAGATAAGTGCCCCACGGTGTCTTGCCGTTGGCGCAGTTCTGGAAAGTGCCGAGGACTTTTTTGCCGTGCTTGTCGGCGCTGGTTTTCATCAGCTCATGACCGGCGGCCGGGCCGCTGAGGCGGATCGGCGTGTTGCCGTGGATGCGTCGGTTGTAGCGCGAGCCCTGGACGAACTGCCACTGGCCGTTTTTGCGCTGCACTTCGATCACCGACACGCCTTCGCAGGCCAGAGCCTTGCGCACGTCTTCGGCCGATTGCGGCATGCCGCCGTGCGGATAGAGGTAGCGGTAGTTGGTGTATTCGTTGTTGATCGCCATCAACGCGCGGTTTTTCTCGCCCGGGAATTCGAACAGGCTCATGCCGTCGTTGTTGTCGCCGAACTGCACTTCCTGTGCCGCCGCGGTGCCGTTGCCGCTCGGGTCGAAGGCCGGGCCGTTCTTGTGCAGCGGTTGACCCCAGCTGATCAGCACCGACGACTTGTAGCCTTTGGGCAGGCTGATGGTGTCAGTGGTGGCGGCTGGAATGCTGTCGAAGCCGAGCAGACGGCTGTTGCCGGCGCTGACACTGGCGGCCAGCACGCTGCGACTCAGCAGGTTGCCGCCGAGGAACATCGCCGCGCCGCACAGCGCGCCGGCGCTGATGAAACCGCGACGGCTCAGGCCGACCATTTTTTCCAGGTCTGTGGATTGGTTTTCTTCTAATAGGCTCACATCAGGCTCCCTGCATGGTTTTGGCAGCCACCTTAATGCGGGTCGATGACGCTTTCGTTGCAGTGCGCTCAGAGCGGTGTGCCCAGCAGCACATTCGACGGGGAAAACTGCACCTGCACCGGTAGCTCAACCTTCAGACCACGGCTGCGCAAGTCCAGCGGTTCGGCCAGTGCGCACAGGGTCTGGCCGTTGGGCAGCGCGATGCGCACTTCGCTCGGGCCGTCTGCGGCGTCGAGAATCGCCTCGATCCGACCGTTCAACAGGTTGTGGCCGACGGCAGGCGTGGCCTCTGGCGCGAGCAGTTCGAGCCAGCCAGCCTTGATCAGCGCCACCACTTCGGTGCCCGGTTGCAGCTCCAGATGGACGGTGCTGTCGTGGGTGATCTGCGCGTCGATCGACAGGCCTTCAGCCAGTTCGAGGCGGATCAGGTCGTTGCGGCCCTGACCTTCGATCAGCGCGACTTTGCCGTGCAGCTGGTTGCGTGCGCTGGTCCTGAGCATCAGCCGACCGAGCAGGTCCAGATCGCTGGCATCCTCGGCCGCCTCCAGTACCTGGGCCTGCAAGGCTTGCAGCTTTTGATAGAGGCGCAGCACTCGCTCGCCCTCGCTCGACAGTTTGGCTCCGCCACCGCCCTTGCCGCCTACCGCGCGCTCGACCAGAGGCTTTTGCGCGAGGTTGTTCAGCTCATCGATGGCATCCCACGCCGCCTTGTAACTCAGGCCGGCGCTCTTCGCGGCACGGGTGATCGAACCCTGTTCGGCGATGTGTTGCAGCAAGGCGATGCGCTGCGGACGGCGGACGATGTGCTGGGACAACAGACTGGGCAGGGACATGGCGGACGCTTTGTACTGAAGGGTTGAGGGAGGACGTTGGCGGCTCATGGCGTATCCGTCAAGCCGCGTCGCCGGGTTTTGGCGTACGGGCCAGGCAGTACACATCCACCCGCGCGGCACCGGCGTCCATCAGCAAACGGGCCAGCGCCTGGGCGGTGGCGCCGGTGGTCAGCACGTCGTCGACCAGGGCAAGGTGCCGGCCTTTCACCTGGGCATCGGGGCTCAAGGCGAAGGCGTGACGCAGATTGTGTTTCCGCGCCTTGGCGTTCAGCGCCTGCTGGGCGTCAGTATCCTGCACCCGCAAAAGACAGTGTTCCTCGCAAGGCAGGTCGAGTGACTTGCCCAGCCACTGCGCGAGCATCGCCGCTTGGTTGAAGCCGCGCTGGCGCAAGCGTTTCGGCGCAAGCGGCACCGGTAGCAGGGCGTCCGGGCGAGGCAGGTCTTCTTCGAAGCGATGTTGCAGAAACTCGCCGAGAACGTCGGCGAGCAAGTGGCCAAGCGGCCATTTGGCGTTGTGCTTGAAACGGGTGATCAGGGTGTCCACCGGAAAACCGTAAATCCAGGGCACGGCCACCTGTTCGAAGGCCGGTGGATCCTGCAGGCAGCCACCACAGGTCAGGCCGGCGGCGAGGGGCAGGGCGCAGGTCAGGCATTGATCGCCCAGCCACGGCAAATCGGTTTCGCAAGCGGTGCAGATCGGGATTTGCGCGTCTGCCGGTTCGTCGCACAACAAGCAGTTCTGTTTTTTTTTTAACCAGATGTAAACCGGCCTTTCGTAGTGTGGTTGACAGCGCATGACTCTTCCTTAAATATGCCGAACATCCGTGTCGTGCCTGTGGGTATTCCGTTTCCCCAGGCGCCAGCCAAGCATAACCAAGGAAACGCCCATGAGCGCCAGCACCACTGCCACCCTGCGTCACGACTGGACTTTGGCCGAAGTCAAAGCACTCTTCGTTCAGCCATTCAACGACTTGCTGTTCCAGGCGCAGACGGTGCACCGCGCGCATTTCGACGCCAACCGCGTTCAGGTTTCCACCCTGTTGTCGATCAAGACCGGGGCCTGTCCGGAAGATTGCAAATATTGTCCGCAGTCCGGTCACTACAACACCGGGCTGGAAAAAGAAAAGCTCATGGAAGTGCAGAAAGTCCTCGAAGAGGCTGCCCGCGCCAAGGCCATCGGTTCGACCCGATTCTGCATGGGCGCGGCGTGGAAGCACCCGTCGGCCAAGGACATGCCTTACGTGCTGAAGATGGTCGAAGGCGTGAAGGCCATGGGCCTGGAAACCTGCATGACCCTCGGCCGTCTCGATCAGGACCAGACCGAAGCCCTGGCCAAGGCCGGGCTCGACTACTACAACCATAACCTCGATACCTCGCCGGAGTTCTACGGCAGCATCATCACCACCCGCACCTATGCCGAGCGTCTGCAGACACTGGCCTATGTGCGCGATGCGGGGATGAAAATCTGCTCCGGCGGCATTCTCGGCATGGGCGAGTCCCTCGATGACCGCGCCAACCTGCTGATCCAGCTGGCCAACCTGCCGGAGCACCCGGAATCGGTGCCGATCAACATGCTGGTGAAAGTTGCCGGCACGCCGCTGGAAAACGCCGACGACGTCGATCCGTTCGATTTCATCCGCATGCTCGCCGTGGCGCGCATCCTCATGCCGCAATCCCACGTACGCCTGTCCGCCGGCCGCGAAGCGATGAACGAGCAGATGCAGGCCCTGGCATTCTTCGCCGGCGCCAACTCGATCTTCTACGGCGACAAACTGCTGACCACGGCCAACCCGCAGGCCGACAAGGACATGCAGCTGTTCGCACGCCTGGGCATTCAGCCGGAAGCCCGCGAAGAGCATGCCGACGAGGTTCATCAGGCCGCTATCGAGCAGGCGCTGGTGGAGCAGAAGAGCAGCGAGCAGTTCTATAACGCGGCGGTCTGATCGCCCGTTTTTCTCAGGCGCTGCCTCGGACGGCGCCTGCTGATTCATTTGCCACCCGTGAGGCTTGCATGTCTTTCGATCTCGCCGCACGCCTTGCTGCCCGTCGTGCCGAAAATCTCTACCGCCAGCGACCGCTGCTTGAAAGCCCACAAGGGCCGCAAGTGGTGGTCGACGGTCAGCCGTTGCTGGCGTTCTGCAACAACGATTACCTGGGCCTGGCCAATCATCCGCAAGTGATCGAAGCCTGGCGCGCCGGTGCGTCGAAGTGGGGCGTCGGTGGCGGTGCTTCGCATCTGGTGATCGGCCACAGCGGCCCGCATCACGAATTGGAAGAAGCCCTGGCTGACCTCACCGGACGGCCGCGTGCGCTGTTGTTCACCACCGGTTACATGGCCAACCTCGGCGCGGTCACGGCGCTGGTCGGGCAGGGCGACACGGTGCTGGAAGACCGGCTCAACCATGCCTCGTTACTGGATGCCGGATTGTTGTCCGGCGCGCGCTTCAATCGTTATCTGCACAACGACGCCGACAGCCTCGCCAAGCGCCTGGAGAAAGCCACCGGCAATACACTGGTAGTCACTGACGGCGTATTCAGCATGGACGGCGACCTTGCCGATCTGCCGGCGCTGGCCCGGGAAGCCAAGGCCAAAGGCGCGTGGCTGATGGTCGATGACGCTCACGGTTTCGGTCCGCTGGGGGCAAACGGTGGCGGGATCGTCGAGCATTTCGGTTTGAGCCAGGAGGACGTGCCGGTGCTGGTCGGCACCCTCGGGAAAGCGTTCGGTACGGCTGGCGCCTTTGTGGCCGGGAGTGAAGAGCTGATCGAAAGCCTGATCCAGTTCGCCCGCCCGTACATCTACACCACCAGCCAACCGCCGGCGCTGGCCTGCGCAACCTTGAAAAGTCTGGAACTGCTGCGCAGCGAGCACTGGCGTCGCGAGCATTTGCAGACGCTGATCCGCCAGTTCCGCCACGGCGCTGAGCAGATCGGTCTGGAGCTGATGGACAGCTTCACGCCGATCCAGCCGATCCTGATCGGCGATGCCGGTCGCGCCGTGCGTCTATCGCAGATGCTGCGCGAGCGTGGGTTGATGGTCACCGCAATCCGGCCGCCGACCGTGCCTGCCGGCAGTGCGCGGTTGCGGGTCACGCTGACCGCCGCCCACAGCGAGGCACAGGTGCAGCTATTGTTAGAAGGACTGGCCGATTGCTTTGCTCAACTGACGTCGGAGCCAAGCCATGCGTGATCGCCTGATTCTGTTACCGGGTTGGGGGCTCGGCGTTTCGCCGCTGGAGCCGCTGGCCGCTGCACTGCGCGGACTCGACGAGCACCTGCAGGTCGACATCGAGCCGTTACCGGAGCTGGACTCCAGCGATCTGAACGACTGGCTCGACGAGCTCGATGAGCGCGTCCCCGAAGATGCCTGGCTTGGCGGCTGGTCGCTGGGCGGCATGCTCGCGTCCGAGCTGGCGGCCCGGCGTGGCGAACATTGCTGCGGCTTGCTGACCCTGGCGAGCAACCCTTCGTTTGTCGCCCATGAACAATGGCCGAGCGCGATGCCCGGCGAAACCTTCGATGCGTTTCTGGCCGGCTGCAGCGCCGACCCGCGCACGACCCTCAAGCGATTCTCGCTGCTGTGCGCCCAGGGCGCGCAAGACGCGCGCGGCTTGTCGCGGCTCTTGCTCGGCGGCGCGCCGAATACCTCGCCGGCCGCTTTGATTGCCGGTCTTGAATTGTTGGCGCAGATCGATACGCGTGAAGCCTTGCAGGCGTTTCGCGGCCCGCAATTGCATCTGTTTGGCGGGCTGGACGGGTTGGTGCCTGCGGAAGCCGCGGGTGAGTTGTTCGCCTTGCTGGCAGATGTCGAAGTTGGTCTGATCGAGCAGGCCAGCCATGCGTTTCTTCTGGAAGACCCCCACGGTGTGGCGGGTGCGATCCAGGCGTTTTTGAGTGAGTGCGGTGATGACTGATTTGTCTGTTGCGGCGTTGCCCGGCGGCTTGCCTGACAAGCGCCAGGTCGCAGCTTCTTTTTCTCGCGCAGCGGCCAGCTACGACAGCGTCGCCGAATTGCAGCGCGATGTCGGTACGCAGTTGATGAATCGCTTGCCGGGGGATTTTCGGCCGGCACGCTGGTTGGATCTGGGCTGCGGCACCGGGTATTTCACCCGGGCGCTGGCCGAGCGATTTGGTGAGGGGTTGGCGCTGGATATCGCTGAAGGCATGCTCCATCACGCGCGGCCGCTGGGCGGGGCCACGCACTTTATTGCTGGCGATGCCGAACGATTGCCGTTGCAGGATTCGACCTGCGATCTGATCTTCTCCAGCCTCGCCGTGCAGTGGTGCGCGGACTTCGAAGCGGTGCTCGGTGAAGCGTTTCGGGTGCTGAAACCGGGGGGGATTTTCGCGTTTGCTAGTCTTTGTGCAGGGACGCTGTACGAATTGCGCGACAGCTGGCGTCAGGTCGATGGCCTGGTGCACGTCAACCGCTTCCGCGAGTTCGCCCGCTATGAGCAATTGTGCGCGGCCAGTGGTTTGCGTACGGCCAGTCTGGAGAATCGGCCGCATGTGCTGCATTACCCGGATGTGCGCAGCCTGACCCACGAACTCAAGGCACTGGGCGCGCATAACCTGAACCCTGGCCGGCCGGGCGGATTGACCGGACGGGCGCGGATTCTGGGGCTGGTCGAGGCTTACGAGCAGTTCCGTCAGCCTCAAGGGCTGCCAGCGACCTATCAGGTGGTCTACGCCGTGTTGGAGAAACCCTTATGAGCGCAGCCTATTTCATCACCGGAACCGACACTGACGTCGGCAAGACCACCGTCGCCGCCGGGTTGCTGCACGCTGCACGGTCGGCAGGATTGAGCACGGCAGCGGGCAAACCGGTGGCGTCCGGTTGTGTGGTGACGCCCAGAGGTTTGCGCAATTCCGACGCGCTGGCGTTGCAGGCCGAATGCTCGTTGCCGCTGACCTATCAACAGGTCAACCCGGTGGCGTTTGAGCCGGCCATCGCGCCGCATCTGGCAGCGCGTGAGGCGGGTGTGGCGCTGACCGTGCAATCGTTGCTGGCGCCGATGCGCGAGATTCTGGCCATGAACGCCGACTTCACGCTGATCGAAGGCGCGGGCGGCTGGCGGGTGCCGTTGGCGGATCAGGACAATCTGTCGGATCTGGCGATTGCGCTGAAGCTGCCGGTGATTCTGGTGGTCGGTGTGCGCCTGGGTTGCATCAGTCACGCGCTGTTGACTGCCGAGGCGATTGCCCGGGACGGGCTGCAACTGGCGGGATGGGTGGCGAACATCATTGATCCGAAGACTTCGCGGCTGGAGGAAAACCTGGCGACACTGGCTGAGCGGATTCCGGCACCCTGCCTGGGGCGGGTGCCGAAACTCAAGGCGGTTAGCGCCGAAGCGGTTGCCGATCACTTGCAACTGGATCTGCTCGACTGATTTTGGCTATGGCAAGGCACTGTGCCATTAGTGTTTTTGACGGGTGTTTTTCTGACGCCTCTGGTTCAATGGCACCCATTGATCCTTCCCAAGGATGAGAGCTCCCATGGAAATCTCCGGAAATACAGCTTTTTATGCAGGTCTGAGCACCATCCAGACCGGGCAGAACCGCGTCGATCAGGCCGCCAGTCAGATCGCCAGCAGCACCATCGAGCGTTCGGTTACCAGCCAGTCTTCGGAAGTACAGGTCGATCGTCTGCGTTCCGTGGATCGCGCCCAACAATCGGACCTGGCGAGCAACATGGTCGAGATGGCCCAAGGCAAGTTTCAGGCGGAACTGGGCGTGAAAGTCGCCAAGGCTTCCGATGAAATGCTCGGTACGATCATCGATACGTTCGCCTGATTTTCTGATTTGCGCTTTGCCAGACGCCGCGACTGTTCGCGGCGTTTTTCGTTGTAAGTCCTTCTCCCTCAACTAATCTTTTTTCAGTGCACATGGCTCGGTCGGGCACATGTCGCGCTGCTGTGTCCGGCGTTCGGAAAATGTGATGACGAACGGCAAAAGAACGACGCTTGACAAGATTTCGGCGTAAACGTATGTTTCAAACAACTGTTTGACCGTCATAACAAATCAACGCGGTCGTTCATTCCCGGTTACATCAGCAGAGGTTTATCGCTATGCCTGACTACAAGGCCCCCTTGCGTGATATTCGCTTCGTTCGTGACGAACTGCTCGGCTATGAAGCGCACTATCAGAGCCTTCCAGCGTGTGCAGAAGCAACGCCGGACATGGTTGACGCCATTCTCGAAGAGGGCGCCAAGTTTTGTGAGCAGGTGCTGGCACCGCTGAACCGCGTGGGTGACACCGAAGGCTGCACCTGGAGCGAGTCAGGCGTGAAAACCCCGACTGGCTTCAAAGAAGCCTACAAGCAATTCGTCGAAGGCGGCTGGCCAAGCCTGGCCCATGACGTCGAGCACGGCGGTCAAGGCCTGCCTGAGTCGCTGGGTCTGGCAGTCAGCGAGATGGTCGGCGAAGCCAACTGGTCGTGGGGCATGTACCCGGGCCTGTCGCACGGCGCGATGAACACCATCTCCGAGCACGGCACCCCAGAGCAGCAAGAAGCCTATCTGACCAAACTGGTCTCCGGCGAATGGACCGGCACCATGTGCCTGACCGAACCGCACTGCGGCACCGACCTGGGCATGCTGCGCACCAAGGCCGAACCTCAGGCCGACGGTTCCTACAAGGTTTCCGGCACCAAGATCTTCATCTCGGCCGGTGAACACGACATGGCCGACAACATCGTCCACATCGTACTGGCCCGCCTGCCGGACGCACCGGCCGGCACCAAGGGCATCTCGCTGTTCATCGTTCCCAAGTTCCTGCCGAACGCCGACGGCACCGTCGGTGCACGCAACGCCGTGACCTGCGGTTCGATCGAACACAAGATGGGCATCCACGGCAACGCGACCTGCGTGATGAACTTCGACGGCGCCACCGGCTTCCTGATTGGCCCGGCGAACAAAGGCCTGAACTGCATGTTCACCTTCATGAACACCGCACGTCTGGGTACCGCACTGCAAGGTCTGGCTCACGCCGAAATCGGCTTCCAAGGCGGCCTGAAATACGCTCGCGATCGCCTGCAGATGCGTTCCCTGACTGGCCCGAAAGCGCCGGACAAGGCCGCTGACCCGATCATCGTTCACCCAGACGTACGCCGCATGCTGTTGACCATGAAGGCATTCGCCGAAGGCAACCGTGCGATGGTGTACTTCACCGCCAAACAGGTCGACATCGTCAAATACGGCGTGGACGAAGAAGAGAAGAAGAAAGCCGACGCATTGCTGGCCTTCATGACTCCGATCGCCAAAGCGTTCATGACCGAAGTCGGTTTCGAATCCGCCAACCACGGCGTACAGATCTACGGCGGCCACGGCTTCATCGCCGAGTGGGGCATGGAGCAGAACGTTCGCGACAGCCGCATCTCGATGCTGTACGAAGGCACCACCGGCATCCAGGCACTCGACCTGCTGGGCCGTAAAGTGCTGATGACTCAAGGCGAGGCGCTCAAAGGCTTCACCAAGATCGTCCACAAGTTCTGCCAGAACAACGAAGGCAACGAAGCTGTTAAAGAATTCGTCGCACCGTTGGCTGCACTGAACAAAGAGTGGGGCGAACTGACCATGAAGGTCGGTATGGCCGCCATGAAAGATCGCGAAGAAGTCGGCGCGGCCTCCGTGGACTACCTGATGTACTCCGGTTACGCCTGCCTGGCCTACTTCTGGGCGGACATGGCGCGTCTGGCTGCTGAAAAACTGGCTGCCGGCACCAGCGACGAGGCGTTCTACACCGCCAAGCTGCAAACCGCGCGCTTCTACTTCCAGCGCATCCTGCCGCGTACCCGTACGCACGTGGCCACCATGCTGTCGGGCGCCAACAACCTGATGGACATGAAAGAAGAAGACTTCGCACTGGGCTACTAAGCCTTAACGCGGTCTTTCAAAAAACCGCTGCTCCCTCGGGGGCAGCGGTTTTTTTGTGCCCGGATTTCCCCAATCCCGGGGCTGATTCCCCAGCATTGATGAAGCCACTGCTCGGCCGAATCCCTGCGCTTATTGATTCAAAATGTTTCCAGAAGAATGGCCAATTAATTGCACTGCCCGATTTACCGGTGCTAACCAGAACTGCCTGCTCAAAGAAGCAAGACGCCCGGCACTTAACAACAACAGTCAGGGTGAAGCCTATGAACATCAGTCGACTCGCTCGTTTGACCTTCTGGTTACCCATCGCGCTGTCAGTCCACAGCGCATGGGCCGCCGACCCAGCAGAAGTCGATCCCCCGGTGCCGGAAGTCCCTTCGCTGCAATCGTTGCGCGGGATGGTGCCCCCCGATCCGTCCGGGACCGAAGGTGGGCGCAAGGTCGACCTGATGACCGACTACGTGCTCAATCGCCAGGCTGCGATCCTGCTGGGCAAGGCGCTCTTCTGGGACATGGAGATCGGCAGCGATGGCTCCACGGCCTGCGCGTCCTGCCACTACCACGCTGGCGTGGATCACCGCATCACCAACCAACTCAACCCCGGCCAGGCGCACACCAACGTCAACGTCGCGTCGATCTTCAACAAACCGTTTGTGGCGTCGGACATTCCCGGTGACGTGGCGTCCTACGCGACATTGTCCGGTGGCAAGGGCGGCCCGAACTACACGCTGAAGAAAACCGACTTCCCCACCCACGTGCTGAGCAATCCGCTGGAGCGCAACTCGCCCATCGTGTACTCGACGGACGATGTGGTCGGCTCGCAAGGCGTGTTTGACGCCAACTTCGTCAAGCCCAATCAGCCGCGTTTCGATAAATGTACCCAGCAGCCGGACGGCCTGTTTCAGGTCGGCGGCATCAACGTTCGCCGCAGCACCGGACGCAACGCGCCGTCGGTAATCAACGCCGCGTTCAACGTGCGCAACTTCTGGGACGGTCGGGCCAACAACGTGTTCAACGGCTTCTCGCCGTTCGGTAATCGCGATCCGGATGCCGGGATCTACGTGACCAGCGAACGCAGCACGGTCGCGACCAAAGTGCGGCTGGCGCTCAACGATGCGTCTGCCGCCTCGCAAGCCGTCGGCCCGCCCGGCAGTCCGGTGGAAATGTCCTGCGGTGGCCGTACGTTTGCCGACATTGGCCGCAGGATGCTCGACACGTTGATGCTCAAGCAGCAGCGGATTTCGTCTACCGATTCGGTGCTGGCTCCAGTATCCGGCGCGCGGCGGCCGACCTATCGCGAACTGATCAAGAACGCCTTCCAGCCCCGGCTGTGGAACGCCACGCAAAACGTTCTGGTGGGCGGCGCGCCGTATACCCAGATGGAGGCCAACTTCCCGCTGTTCTTCGGCCTGGCGATCCAGATGTATGAGGCCACGCTGGTGTCCGATCAGGCGCCGATCGATGCCTATTTGCAAGGCGATCACACGGCGATGAACGCGCAACAGGTGGAGGGCATGAACCTGTTTCTCGGCAAGGGCAAATGCGTCAATTGCCACGGCGGTCCGGAGCTGACCAACGCCGCCAGCCGCCTGCTGATGCACCCGCGCGAACGCATCGAGCGGATGGTAATGGCCGACAACCTGACCACTCTTTACGACAACGGCTTCTACAACACCGGTGTGCGCCCGACCTCGGAAGACCTCGCCCTCGGCGGCGCGGATGCCTGGGGCAATCCATGGTCGTTCACCCGGCAGTACAACAGTGTGTTGCAGGGCGGCCGCTCGGTGGATCCGCTGGACGTCGATGTCTGCACGTTCGAGGCACCGTTGAGTGCAGCGATTCCCTGTGATGCCACGCTCAAACCGAACGTCGGTTTCCGCGATTCGGTCGACGGCGCGTTCAAGACCCCGACCCTGCGCAACATCGCCCTGACCGGCCCGTACTTCCACAACGGCAGCCGCTCGACGCTCAAACAGGTGATGGAGTTCTACAACCGTGGCGGTGACCGGCGCGGCGAAGACGCCAACAACACCAGCGGTTTCGAGCATCCGGCGGTGAATCAGCACAACACCTCCAATCTCGACCCGGACATGACGGCGCTGAACCTGACGCCCGATGAAATCGACGCGCTGGTGAAATTCATGGAGGTCGGCCTGACCGATCCGCGCGTGGCGTGGGAGCGCGCACCGTTCGATCATCCGTCGCTGGTGATCCCGCAGGGCCATATCGGCGACGAGAATGCCGTCACTCAGCGCCCGGCCAGTCCGAAAGTCACGACCCGTCAGGCGATGGATGCATCGCTCTATCTCAAGCCTTACGGTGCTGAAGGCCGGCCGGCAGCAGAGGGGCCATTGCAGCCGTTCTACAACGATCTCTGAGCAGAAAAACACACCATGGCCATCAAGAATGATGGCCATGGTGGCCGTCTAGCGGCCGTTGCGGAAAAAACCTTACTGAATCCCTCAGCAACCGCCGATTTCGGCCGTTAAAGAGACAGCCTGTGATCTGGATCACATTATGTGTGCTTAACTGGCCACATTGCAGGCACAATGCCATCTCTTTGCCATGACGGGTCGGAGCTTTTACACTTGCCGCGTTCTTCCGCTGTACGTTTCAGTCATTTCCTGCCTTCACTGCTGTTGTTGCTCGCGGGGTTGGCGGCTGCGTACGTCAAAGACCTCAACGTGTTCTTCACCTCGCTGTTTAACGTATTGCCAACCTTGGTGCTGCTGTTGGGCGGTTCGTACTGTGCGGTTTACCGACGCCAGCGCGAGCTGTTTCTGATGGTCACGGTGTACATCGCCTACTTCCTGCTCGATACCCAGACCGACTATTACCGCGACAACGGCAAGGTGCGCGAAGACGCGGCTGTGGTGTTCCATCTGGTCTGTCTGCTGTTGCCCTTGCTGTTCGGTCTGTTCGCCGCGTGGCAGGAACGCACGCACCTGTTTCAGGACATGGTCGCGCGCTTCGCCGTACTGCTGGCGTTTGGCAGCGTGGCGCTGGGACTTGAGCAAAGTTATCCGCAGGCCTTGCTGATGTGGCTTTCCGAGATCCGCTGGCCGGCGCTGCACGGCGCTTGGATGAGCCTGATCCAGTTGTCGTATCCGGTGTTCATCTCGGCGTTCCTGCTGCTGGCCTGGCAATACTGGCGCAACCCGCGTCCGCTGCACGCGGCGCAACTGGTGGGGTTGCTCGGGGTGTTCTGGATGCTGCCGAAAACCTTCATCCTGCCGTTCACCCTGAACATCATGTGCAGCCAGGTGATGCTGATGATTGCGGCGGCGGTGGCGCACGAGGCTTATCAAATGGCATTCCGCGACGAGCTCACCGGCCTGCCCGGCCGCCGCGCACTCAACGAGCGCATGCAGCGTCTGGGTCGCAACTATGTGCTGGCGATGAGCGACGTCGATCACTTCAAGAAATTCAACGACACCCACGGCCATGACGTGGGTGACCAGGTCTTGCGTCTGGTCGCCAGCAAGCTGTCCAAAATCAGCGGCGGCGGTAGGGCATATCGCTATGGCGGTGAGGAATTCGCCCTGGTGTTTGCGGGTAAGACTCTTGAAGAGTGCATGCCGCACCTGGAAGTCATTCGCGAGTCGATTGCGTCCTACAACATTCAGCTGCGTAATCAGGAAAGCCGCCCGCAGGATGATCAGCAGGGCCGTCAGCGTCGCTCGGGTTCGGGCGCGTCCAGTGTGTCGGTCACGGTCAGCATCGGCGTGGCCGAACGCCTGGAACAGCGCACCCCGGAAGAGGTACTGAAATCCGCCGACCAGGCGCTCTACAGCGCCAAGGGCGCAGGCCGTAACTGCGTGATGGCGTTCGGGCAGAACCGCCGTGGCGCGGTGCGCATGGACAGCGCCGCAGGTTGAGTGATGACGGCGCATTCAGCGTCTGGACAGTGATTGTGGGGCAGGGTGGCCGGCAGTAGGTTGAAGCAATCTGCTGAAGGAGAAGCCACCATGCCCGAATACAAAGCTCCCCTGCGCGACATGCGCTTTCTGATCGACCACGTCTTTGACTTCCACACTCAGTACGCGGCCCTCGGCGCCCACGACGCCAGCCCGGACATGATCAACGCGATCCTCGACGAGGGCGCGAAGTTCTGTGAGAACGTGCTGGCACCGCTCAATCGCAGCGGCGACGAAGAGGGCTGCCATTTCGACAACGGCGTGGTAACAACGCCTACAGGCTTCAAGCAAGCCTTCGCACAATACGTGGAAGGCGGCTGGCACGGTCTGGCGGCAGATCCGACCTACGGCGGCCAGGGCCTGCCGAGTTCGTTGGGGCTGGTGATCAGCGAAATGGTCGCCTCCAGCAACACTTCGTGGGGCATGTACCCGGGCCTGACCCACGGCGCCATGTCGGCGATCCACGCCCACGGCACCGAAGAACAGAAAAACACCTATCTGCGCAAACTCACCGCCGGCCAGTGGACCGGCACCATGTGCCTGACCGAAGCCCATTGCGGCACCGATCTGGGCATCATCAAGACCCGCGCGGTGCCTCAGGCCGACGGCAGTTATGCAGTGACCGGCAGCAAGATTTTCATCTCCGCCGGCGAGCACGACATGAGTGACAACATCATTCATCTGGTGCTGGCCAAGCTGCCGGACGCACCGGCCGGGACCAAAGGCATTTCGCTGTTCATCGTGCCGAAATTCCTTCCGGACGCAGCCGGTGAGGCGGGTGAGCGCAACGGCGTTTCCTGCGGCTCGATCGAGCACAAGATGGGCATCAAGGCCTCGGCCACCTGCGTGCTGAACTTCGACGACGCCAAAGGCTTCCTGATCGGCGAGCCGAACAAGGGCCTGAACTGCATGTTCACCATGATGAACCATGCGCGCCTCGGCACGGGAATGCAGGGCCTGTGTCTGGGCGAGGCAAGCTTCCAGGGCGCGATCAAATACGCCAACGACCGCCTGCAGATGCGCGCCCTGACCGGCGCCAAAGCACCGGAAAAACCCGCCGACCCGATCATCGTCCACCCGGACGTGCGACGCATGCTGCTGACCATGAAAGCCTTCAACGAAGGCAACCGCGCGCTGACCTATTTCACCGCTCAGATGCTCGATGTCGCGCACCTGAGCGCGGACGCCGAGGCGCGTCAGCAGGCCGAAGACCTGTTGGCGTTCCTGACCCCGATCTGCAAAGCGTTCATGACCGACACCGGCCTTGAGGTGACCAACCACGGCATGCAGGTGTTCGGCGGCCACGGATTTATCCGCGAGTGGGGCATGGAGCAACTGGTTCGCGATTGCCGGATCGCGCCGATCTACGAGGGCACCAACGGCATTCAGGCGCTGGATCTGCTCGGGCGCAAAGTGCTGGGCAGTCAGGGCAAGCTGCTGCGCAACTTCACCAAGATCGTCCACAAATTCTGCGCGGCCAACGCCGGGCATGCGCAACTTGGCGAGTTTTTCGCGCAGCTTGATGGCCTCAACCAGCAGTGGGGCGAGCTGACCATGAAGGTCGGTATGGCCGCGATGAAGAACCCGGATGAAGTCGGCGCCGCGTCGGTGGATTACCTGATGTACAGCGGTTACATCGTTCTCGGCTATCTGTGGCTGCGCATGGCGCTGGTTGCCCAGGCGCAGCTGGAGTCGGGCGAGGGTGATGGCGATTTCTGCCAGGGCAAACTGGCGACGTGCGAGTTTTACTTCAAACGTCTGTTGCCGCGCACCGCGGCGCATCGTGCGGCGATCGAGGCGGGCAGCGATTGCCTGATGAAGCTGCCGGCCCAGTTGTTTGCGCTGTAACGCGCGCCTGTTAAACAAAAGAGCCCGCTGATTGCGGGCTTCTTTATGCTGGATGGCTGGTGACTAAAAATAACAAAACAGTCACTGCCTGACCCTATGTGTCGCAAAAGTTGTTGGGTTACACTCCAGCTCAACGAAAACACCCTTCCACGAATCACCTGTTTAGATCTTTGCGAGGTTTGCCATGGCTGACTACAAAGCGCCGCTGCGCGATATGCGCTTCGTCCTCAATGAAGTGTTCGAAGTCGCCAAACTCTGGGCCGAACTGCCGGCGCTGGCTGAGACCGTGGACGCGGAAACCGTCGAAGCCATTCTCGAAGAAGCCGGCAAGGTCACCAGCAAAAGCATCGCGCCCCTGAGCCGTGCCGCCGATGAAGAAGGCTGCCACTGGGCCGACGGTGCCGTCACCACGCCGGCCGGTTTCCCACAGGCCTATCAGACTTATGCCGAAGGCGGCTGGGTCGGTGTTGGTGGTGATCCGGCTTACGGCGGCATGGGCATGCCGAAAGCCGTATCGGCCCAGGTCGAAGAGATGGTCAACTCCGCCAGCCTGGCCTTCGGTCTTTATCCGATGCTGACCGCCGGCGCCTGCCTGTCGATCAACGCCCACGCCAGCGAAGAACTGAAAGCCGCTTACCTGCCAAACATGTACGCCGGTGTCTGGGCTGGTTCCATGTGCCTGACCGAGCCGCATGCCGGCACCGACCTGGGCATCATCCGCACCAAGGCCGAGCCTCAGGCCGACGGCTCCTACAAGGTCAGCGGCACCAAGATCTTCATCACCGGTGGTGAGCACGACCTGACCGAAAACATCATTCACCTGGTGCTGGCCAAGCTGCCTGACGCACCGGCTGGGCCGAAGGGCATTTCGCTGTTCCTGGTGCCGAAGTTCATGGTCAATGCCGATGGCAGCCTGGGCGCACGCAACCCTGCGAATTGCGGTTCGATCGAACACAAGATGGGCATCCAGGCCTCGGCCACCTGTGTGATGAACTTCGACGAAGCGGTGGGTTATCTGGTCGGCGAGCCGAACAAGGGCCTGGCCGCGATGTTCACCATGATGAACTACGAGCGTCTGGGCGTCGGCATCCAGGGCCTGGCCACCGGCGAGCGCTCGTACCAGAACGCCATCGAATACGCCCGCGACCGCCTGCAGAGCCGTTCGCCGACCGGCGCGCAGAACAAAGACAAGGTGGCCGACCCGATCATCGTCCACCCGGACGTACGTCGCATGCTGCTGACCATGAAAGCCTCGAACGAAGGCGGCCGTGCGTTCTCCACCTACGTGGCGATGCAACTCGACACCGCCAAGTTCAGCGAAGACGCCGCGACCCGCAAGCGTGCGGAAGATCTGGTTGCCTTGCTGACACCAGTGGCCAAGGCGTTCCTGACCGATCTGGGTCTGGAAACCACTGTCCACGGCCAGCAGATCTTCGGCGGCCACGGCTACATCCGCGAGTGGGGCCAGGAGCAACTGGTGCGGGATGTGCGCATCACCCAGATCTACGAAGGCACCAACGGCATTCAGGCGCTGGACCTGGTGGGTCGCAAGATCGTCGGCAGCGGCGGCGCGTTCTACAAGCTGTTCGCCGACGAGATCCGCCATTTCACCGCGACCGCCAGTGCCGATCTGGGCGAGTTCACCAAGCCGCTGAATGATGCTGTCGACACCCTCGACGAGCTGACCTCGTGGCTGCTGGACCGGGCGAAAACCAACCCGAACGAAATCGGTGCGGCATCGGTCGAGTATCTGCAAGCGTTCGGCTACACCGCTTACGCGTACATGTGGGCGCTGATGGCCAAGGCATCGCTGGGCAAAGAAGCGCAGGACGATTTCTACGCGAGCAAACTCGGCACGGCGCGGTTCTATTTCGCCCGTCTGCTGCCGCGGATTCACTCGTTGAGCGCGTCGGTCCAGGCCGGCAGCGAGTCGCTGTTCCTGCTGGACGCTGCGCAGTTCTGATGATGTAACGTCATGTAAGCGATCTCTTACATGACGTGCTGCTGTTCTCCCATAGGCGTAGATTGGATCCAGAGCTAATCTACTTTCCATGGACGTCGCGCAGGAAGCGCAAAGCAACAACACGGACACGTAGGATTCTGCCAGGGTGGCGGAGTGAAATGGATGTCAGGGAAACAGTCTGCAAAGCCCCGCTTCGGCGGGGTTTTCTTATGCCCGCAGAAAAGTTTTCAGCTCAGCGCGTCCAGCGGTGGTGCACCTTTCAGCGGTTTGTCCTCACGCTGCATCACCTCTTCCAGCAACGTTCGCAGCAAGGCCAATGGCGCCTGCTGGCGCTGCACATCGCGACACACCAGCCCGACCTTCAACGGTACACGCGGCTCACTCAACGGTTTCCACAACAGATCCTGATCGTCGTACTCCTTTTGTGAACGACCGGGTAGCACCGTCGCCAGACGCGTATGCGGCAGGCTGTCTAGAATCCCGACCATATTGTTCAATTCGGCCTGCACTTGCGGGCGTCGTCCGAGGCTGGCCAATTGCGCCTGCCAGATCTGACGGATCTGAAATTCTTCGCCCAATAGCAACATCGGCAATTCGGCCGCCTGACTCATCGAGACTTTCTTGAATTCCCGCAGCGGATGATCCGCCGGGATGACCAGCGTCAGTTCATCTTCGTACAGCATCACGCCGTGCAGCCCCGGCTGACGTGGCGGCAAATAGCTGATGCCGATATCCAGCGACCCGTTGAGCAGTCGCCGCTCGATCTCAAGCCCCGTCAGTTCATAAATCTGCACCACCAGATGCGGCTGGGCCTTGCGCACCCGCTCGAGCATTTGCGGCACCAGGCTGGTGTGCACGGTCTGTAGCACGCCTATCGCCAATGTGCGCAGTGCCTGACCCTTGAAGTTGCCCAGCGCCTCACGCGCCCGCTGCATGCCGTCGAGCAGCGGCAGGGCGTGGTTGTACAAGGTATGGGCGGCGAGGGTCGGCAACAGGCGTTTGCTGCTGCGTTCGAACAGGGTGACGTCGAGGTTTTGTTCCAGGTGGCGAATCTGCTGGGACAGCGCGGGCTGAGAGATCGACAGGCGCTCGGCGGCGCGTCCGACATGCCCTTCTTCGTAGACCGCGACGAAATAACGCAGTTGTTTGAAATCCATAAGTAACACTTATCGAAAATGCTGAGAAATCGAAATGGCTCGACGCCGTGAACCGGCCTAGTCTAACCGCATTCACAAGGCTTAAAGGGCCGGAAAGCGCCATGACCAGCGTTTGTTTCGAAAGTCTTTACATAGGCAGTTCAAAAAACCTCGATCGAGGTTTTTTTCAATGAATCTGTTCAGTTTGCGGCGCCAGACGCCGAGCCTCGATGACCTGGCTTTTGAAACCCAAGAATCGGACGCCACTGATGGCCTGAATGCCGAGCGTCTGATGCCCAGCGTCGAGCGCCCGCGGCAGGTATTCGTTCGCGGCCAGGGCTCCTGGCTATGGGACAGCAATGACCGCGCCTACCTGGACTTTTCCCAGGCCGGCGGCGCCAACAGCCTTGGCCACAGCCCTTCGGCGCTGGTCAAGGCCATCGCCAGCCAGGCCCAGGCCCTGATCAATCCCGGCTTCAATCTGCACAACCGTGGCATGCTCAGCCTTGCCGAGCGCCTGTGTGCCAGCACTGCCAGCGATCAGGCGTACCTGCTCAACAGCGGCAGTGAGGCCTGTGAAGCGGCGATCAAACTGGCGCGCAAATGGGGTCAACTGCATCGCGGTGGCGCTTTGCGGATCATTGTCGCCAGACAAGGCTGCCACGGACGTAGTCTGGCGACGATTTCGGCGTCGGACAGTTGCAACCTGCACAACCGCTTCGCGCCATTGCTGCCGGGGTTCGATCTGGTGCCGTTTAACGACCTGCCGGCGTTGCATGCAGCGGTCGACGCACAAACCGTGGCGATCATGCTCGAACCGATCCAGAGCGATGCCGGAGTAATCCCTGCGACCGAGCATTACCTCAAGGGTGTCGAACGTCTGTGCCGTGAGCTGGGGATTCTGCTGATTCTCGATGAGGTGCAGACCGGCATCGGCCGCTGCGGCACCTTGCTCGCCGAACAGTCCTACGGAGTGCGCGCCGATATCGTCGTGCTCGGCAAAGGCCTCGGCGGCGGTGTTCCACTGGCGGCGCTGCTGGCACGAGGCAAGGCCTGCTGTTTCGAACCTGGGGAATTGGGCGGTACGCATCATGGCAACGCACTGATGACCGCCGCTGGCCTGGTGGTGCTCGACAGCGTGCAGGACCGCGCCTTCCTCGAACAGATCCGGGACAACGGCCAGCATCTGCGCGAAGGGCTCGCCCGTCTGGCCCATCGTTATGAACATGGCGAGTTGCGCGGGCAAGGGCTGTTCTGGGGACTGACCCTGTCGGAAGACTCCGCCGAGGCCGTCGTCAAAGCCGCACTTCACGAAGGTTTGCTGCTCAACGCCCCGCAAGCCAACTGCCTGCGTTTCACCCCGGCGCTCAACGTCAGCAAGGCCAACATCGACGAAATGCTCCTGCGTCTGGCCCGCGCCTTCTCCCGGGTACGCACCGCGCAGCTGCAATGCCGCAAAGGGATTGCCGTCTGAGCTGAAGTTTCCCACCCGAATTCAAGAACCGTCTCGCGGTATAACGCACGCCCCACGCCTGATTCTTTTGGCGTGGGGCGTTTTTTTGTGGCCGGGTAATGGCAATCGGATGGCGAGATTGCGGTTTGCACTGAACCCTGACAAACGGCACAGGTCGATTAGCTTGTATGGCTCAGGTGAGCCAACCCCCAATCAGGAGCTGCCCCATGGACTTTATCCGCATCATCATCGCCATTCTGTTGCCGCCACTGGGTGTGTTTCTGCAGGTCGGGTTCGGCGGCGCGTTCTGGCTGAACATTCTGCTGACGTTGTGCGGTTACATCCCGGGGATCGTGCACGCGGTGTACATCATCGCCAAGCGCTGAGTCTCAGTCCGTCAAGCCCATCACTCGCCGGTAGAACCGCCATTCCTGCTCCAGCGCATGGGCCTGATTGGCGGCCCGGCGGAAGCCGTGGCGTTCGTCGGCGTAGTAATGCGCTGCGACCTCAATGCCGTTTTGCTCCAGAGCCGCGACCATGTCGCGGGTCTGTTGCGGCACGACGACGGCGTCCAGTTCACCCTGAAAGAAAATCACCGGTACGCGGATGTTGCCTGCGTGCAGCAACGGCGTGCGGGCGGCGTAGCGTTCGGCATCCTTCTCTGGATCGCCGATCAGC
This sequence comes from Pseudomonas sp. B40(2017), assembly GCF_002112855.1. NCBI lineage: Bacteria > Pseudomonadati > Pseudomonadota > Gammaproteobacteria > Pseudomonadales > Pseudomonadaceae > Pseudomonas > Pseudomonas sp. B40(2017). The sequence goes on along the minus strand of NZ_NEIT01000002.1, from coordinate 72,173 downwards.
CAGTCCAGGTAATCGCCTTCGAATTTGTGCGTAGCACGGGCCAGGGCCACCGGGTCGCTGACACCGTACAGACTGGCGCCAGCGCGGAATACCTGATGGAACGCCAGTGCGCACAGCGTCGTGTAACCGCCGGCGCTGCCGCCACGGACAAACGCACGGTCGCCATCGATCATGCCGCGTTCGGCCAGATAGGCCACCACTGCGCAAGCATCCTCTACATCCACCACTCCCCAACTCAGATGCAGGGCCTGTCGATACTCTCGGCCATAACCGCTGCTGCCTCGGTAGTTGAGATCGGCGACGGCGAACCCGCGTTGTGTCCAGTACTGAATGCGCGGGTCGAGCATCGGGTAGCAGGCCGACGTTGGGCCACCGTGGATGAACACCACCAGCGGCGGTTTCGCATCGCCATTCGTGGCCGGGTAAAAGAAACCGTGCGCTTCACCCGAACCGCTGGGGTAGCGCAGGGTTTGCGGGCGGCTGATGCGCTCGGCGGGCAGCGGTGCGACACCGCCGGCCAGGACATTCACTTCACGCGATTCGCGATCAATGGCGATCACCGCTGAAGGGCTGATCGGTGAGGCGGCAATGCAGTAAATAAATTGATCATCGACAGCCAGATGACGGAAGCGGCTGTAGTCGCCGGTGAAGTCTTCGCCGTTGAGCGCCAGACGACCGAAACCGCCTTCGCTCCAGCTCGCCAAGAAACCTTCGTCGGTGGGCAGCCAGGTGCAGCCGCCAAGTTGCCATGGGGCTGGAGCGTGATCGGCTTCGGCGCTGGCTAACGGTTGCAAGCCGTTTGCCGATTCGACCCACGGTTGCCAATAACCAGCACGATCGGTCAGACAGCCCAGTCGGCCATCGGCATCGAAACGCGGTTGCTGGATCGACTCTTCAAGGGTTTCAGCAGCCACGCAACGCTGGGCGGAAAATCCATTGGACGAGCGCTCGGCGAGCATCAGTCGTGTGGATGTCCACGGCTGATGCGGACGGCTCCACTCGATCCACGCCAGGCGCTGGCCGTCCGGACTGATGATCGGCGACGCGTAAAAATCCGCGCCTTCAACCAGCATTTGGCGGTCGCCATTCGCCAGATCGATAGCCACCAGACGATGGCGATCACCGTTCTCTTCAACGGCCAGCACCTGCCCGTCGGCGTAGTTCAGATCGCCATAACGACACTCGCCAGACGTCAATGCCACGGGCTCGCCATCCAGCGTCTGGCGATACAGCTGCTGATCCGCCTCGTTGACAAAAACCACCCCGTCAGGCGTCAGGCAAAACGCCCCACCGCCATATTCGTACACCCGACTGCGCACGCTGAAACCCGCAGGTGTCAGACATTTCGCCGTACCATCGCGCCAGTGCCAGATCCGGCAGGCGGCGTCTGTCGGGCGATATTCATTCCAGAACAAACCCTGGGCGCCGAGCTGCAATTCGGCGAAGTCCACGCCGGCGGCAACCGCGGCGGTGGCGCTGAAAGGCTCAGCCTTTGGCGATGAGGCGCGAGTTTCGTTCATTGCGAAAGGCCAGTTGTTCGATGGTCTGGGTGGCGTGCTCGGCTTCTTCGCGGGCCTTGAGAATCACGCCGTGATGTTCGGACTTGCTGCACACCGGGTCGGCATTGCTCGCGTCGCCCGTGAGCATGAAGGCCTGGCAACGGCAGCCGCCAAAATCCTGTTCTTTTTCGTCGCAGGAGCGGCACGGCTCGGGCATCCAGTCATAACCGCGAAAGCGGTTGAAGCCGAACGAGTCGTACCAGATGTGCTGCATGCTGTGGTCGCGCACATTGGGAAATTGTACCGGCAGCTGTCGGGCGCCATGACAGGGCAGGGCGGTGCCGTCCGGTGTGACTGTCAGAAACAGACTGCCCCAGCCATTCATGCAGGCTTTCGGGCGTTCTTCGTAATAGTCCGGGGTGACGAAAATCAGCTTGCACGGATGCCCTTCGGCTTCCAGCTTGGCGCGGTATTCGTTGGTGATGCGTTCGGCGCGAACCAGTTGTTCCTTGGTCGGCAACAGGCCGACACGATTGAGCTGCGCCCAACCGTAGAACTGGCAGGTGGCGAGTTCGACGAAGTCGGCCTCCAGCGCGATGCACAGCTCGATGATGCGGTCGATCTTGTCGATGTTGTGCCGATGGGTGACGAAGTTCAGCACCATCGGATAGCCGTGGGCCTTCACGGCGCGGGCCATTTCCAGTTTCTGCGCGAAGGCTTTTTTCGAGCCGGCGAGCAGGTTGTTCACTTGCTCGTCGCTGGCCTGGAAACTGATCTGGATGTGATCGAGCCCGGCCTTCTTGAAGTCGCTGATCTTCTGTTCGGTCAGGCCGATGCCGGAGGTGATCAGGTTGGTGTAGAAACCCAACTGGCGCGCTTCGTGGATCAGCTCGGCAAGGTCCTGGCGTACCAGCGGTTCGCCACCTGAGAAGCCCAGTTGCGCTGCACCCATTTCCCGCGCTTCGCGGAACACCTTGATCCACTGCTCGGTGCTCAGTTCTTTGCCCTGCTCGGCGAAATCCAGCGGATTGGAGCAATACGGGCATTGCAGCGGGCAACGGTAGGTCAGCTCGGCGAGCAGCCACAGCGGCAGGCCGATTTCCGGTTTGGCCGGGACTTGCACCGATGATTCAGGCAAGTTCGATCCAGTGTTGCGCACGGGCAACCTCCATGAATTGCTCGATGTCGTCACCGAGCTCGGGCACGCCGGGAAACTGTCTGTCGAGTTCGGCAATGATTGCCGCGACGTCCCGCTCACCGTCGATCAGGCCGCCGATCAGCGCGGCACTTTCATTGAGCTTGATCATGCCTTCCGGGTACAGCAGCACGTGGCCTTTCTGGGCCGGTTCGTACTGGAAACGGTAGCCGGGACGCCAGGTCGGGGTCTTGCTGCGGTCGAAACTCATAAGGCGATTCCTTTATGCCAGACCCGTTGATCGGTGACGCTGTGATACGGCGGGCGGTTCAGTTCGTAAGCCATGCTCATGGCATCGAGCATGCTCCAAAGAATGTCCAGTTTGAACTGGAGAATTTCCAGCATGCGCTCCTGACCTTCGCGGGTCCTGTAGTGCTCCAGCGTAATCGCCAGACCATGCTCGACATCGCGGCGGGCCTGACCGAGACGGGTGCGGAAATATTCGTAGCCGGCCGGGTCGATCCACGGGTAATGCTGCGGCCAGCTGTCGAGACGCGACTGGTGGATCTGCGGCGCGAACAGTTCGGTCAAAGAGCTGCTGGCAGCTTCCTGCCAACTGGCGCGGCGGGCGAAGTTGACGTAGGCATCGACGGCGAAACGCACGCCGGGCAGCACCAGTTCCTGGGAACGCAATTGATCCGGATCGAGACCGACGGCCTGGCCCAGACGCAGCCAGGCTTCGATGCCGCCGTCCTCACCGGGCGCGCCGTCGTGGTCGAGCAGGCGCTGAATCCATTCGCGGCGGATCTCGCGATCCGGGCAGTTGGCGAGGATCGCCGCGTCTTTCAGGGGAATGTTCACCTGATAGTAGAAACGGTTGGCGACCCAGCCCTGAATCTGCTCGCGGGTGGCCCGGCCTTCATACATCGCCACGTGATACGGGTGATGAATGTGGTAATAGGCGCCCTTGGCGCGCAGGGCTGCTTCGAATTCGGCGGGGGACAGCGGGGTGTCGGTCATTGCGGTTCTCCGGGCCATTCGTTACAGGACGATGCTCATGCCGTCATACGCCACTTCAACATTGCGCCGCACCAGCTCCGCGCGCTCCGGCGAGTCCTCATCGAGAATCGGGTTGGTGTTGTTGATGTGGATAAGCACTTTGCGCTGCTCGGGAAGCTGTTCCAGCACTTCGAGCATGCCGCCGGGGCCGTTCTGCGCCAGGTGGCCCATTTCGCGGCCGGTGCGTGTGCCGACGCCACGACGCTGCATTTCATCGTCATCCCACATCGTCCCGTCCACCAGCACGCAGTCGCTGCCGGCCATGATTTCCAGCAACGGCGCATCGACCTTGCCCAGGCCTGGCGCATAGAACAGTTTGCCGCCGGTGCTGAGGTCTTCGACGATCAGGCCGATGTTGTCGCCCGGGTGCGGGTCGAAGCGGTGCGGCGAGTAAGGCGGTGCGGCGCTGCGCAGAGGCAGCGGGGTGAAGCGCAGGTTCGGGCACGCGGCGACGGTGAAGCTCTGGTCGAGTTCGATGCGGTTCCAGTCCAGCCCGCCGTTCCAGTGCTTGAGCATGGTAAACAGCGGGAAACCGGTGCTCAGGTCTTCGTGGACCATGTCCGTGCACCAGACCTGATGCGGGCAGCCTTCGCGCAGGCTGAGCAGGCCGGTGGTGTGGTCGATCTGGCTGTCCATCAGAATGATCGCGCTGATGCCGGTATCACGCAGGGCACGGCCCGGCTGCATCGGGGCGAAGCTCTGAAGCTGCGCGCGGATGTCCGGCGAGGCGTTGCACAGCACCCAGTTCACGCCGTCATCGGAAATGGCGATGGACGATTGGGTGCGGGCCTTGGCATTCAGGCTGCCGTCGCGAAAGCCTGCGCAGTTGACGCAGTTGCAGTTCCACTGCGGAAAACCGCCACCGGCGGCCGAACCCAGAATCTGGACGAACATGAACGCTCCATCATTTCAACGCTGAAAATAAAACGCCCCGGCGAGCCGAGGCGTTGCACTGCAATGTTCTGCTTAAGGCAGGACTCAGCGGCTGGCGAAGTACATGGTGACTTCGAAGCCGATGCGCAGGTCGGTGTAAGCAGGTTTGGTCCAGGCCATCGGGTGACTCCTTTTTCAGGTGGGTGGGATAGCGCTATCCATAGGTATAGTCCACGGCAGCGCAGGGATGTTCCAAATAGTTAGGTGGCTATGTTACTCAAAATTTCAGGGGGTTTGCCCGTGAATCTTTGAGAAAGCTCCTTGCAGCCCCGGTAATGATCAATTTGCCGCTTGCCACGGTGCGCCCGGCGAAGGGCTGTTGGCCAGGACGTGCCAGCCGCCTTCGGCGCGGATTAAACCGTGTGCGGCGGCCAGCAATGCCTCGCGGTCAAGCTGACTTATGGCATTGCTCAGTTGAATCAGGTAATCCGACGAGTGGCCGGCGAGTTTTGCCTGCCACAGAAGTTCGGCAGCCTCCTTGCCGGACAGGATGCCGGCATCCAGGTGTACGGCGAGGATCTGGCGCTGCTCGACGAGGAAGGCATCATCAATGTTTTCGACCAGCGCGGGGATGCCTTCGATGAACTGTTGAACGTGATCGAGCAGTTGCGCGGGAGTGGCGGTCGGCGATTGCACGCCGAACTGCCATCCACCTTGACCGTGTACCTGTCTGAAAGCACTGAACACCGCGTATCCCAGTTGCAATTCACCTCGTAGCCGCTGATAGAACGGCGTGTGGCACAGGTGCGCAAGGAAGCGCCACGCGGCTTCGCTGGGAATGTCCGGTCTGGCGGTCGGGCAGAACAGCAGTAATGCGTGTTCGCTGGAGGCGGTGTCGAACTGATCCCAGCGAAGTTGTGCGTGGAATGCCGGCAGGGTTGGTAATTCATTGGATGGCTTGCCGGGAATGCGGCTCAGGGCCAGTCCCATGGCCGATTGGGTGTGGGCATCGAGACCCAGCGCCAGACCATCCCAACGGGAAGTTGTCCACAGCTGCTTGGCATCATCGGATTGCGCAACCACGGGCAGGCAACGCTCGGGCCATGCCTTGAGCAATTGACGGATCAGCATCGACGGCACTGGCGGCTCACCGCTTGGCGAGTCGGCATCGACCTGCGTCAGATATTTCAGCGCATGTTCCAGCACTACGGGCAGCGTGTCCTGCAGGCCGGTCAATTTCAGCAGCCACTGATTACCCGTAGTGCTGAAGGACAACTCCACCCCGGCCTGACGCGCGTCGTCAGACACCTCCCGCAGGCTGCGTTGCAGTTTCGCTTGCAGCTCGGCCGTGGCCGCCGCTTCCGTCTGCCAGCGCACATACACCGCGCCTTCGTCGCCGTTATCCGGCAGCGCCTGGCTGAATTGCATCGGCGAGCGTTCGCGGCGGCTGCGCGAGCGATCCTGAGCGAATGTGCGCAGGCCTCGGTGGGCGCTGGTCTGGCCGCGGATCAGACCGGCGTTGGCCAGCGGCTCGGCTGCGCGCAGAAACGGGTTGGCAGCGGACAGATGCCAGTGACTGCTGAAGTTATCCACAGTGCCGATTTTGCCGAGAATTACTTTGAGCGCCGTAACGGCCGCGTCGGACAGGCCGCTCTCGAGTTGTTCGCTGTCGAGTCGCGCCCGTTGCAGCGCGCCGCTGACCTGCTGCTGACGCTGAAACTGTGCCGAATATTCCTCCCGCAAAGTTGGCCAGTCCTGCTGGGCTGCGAAGAAGCTCAACCAGTCGAGAAACTGTGCGCGGATGGCGTCGAGTGGACCGGATGGCGTCGTGAATTGAAGGTACAGCAAAGCTTGCTCGGCAAACTGATACAGGACACAGGCCTGCAAACCTTCCGCCAGACCCTGCTGCTGCAAATGGGCGAGCAAGCCACCGGGTTTGGCGCTGTTCAACCAGTGGCAGAGAAACGCCAGCGCTTCGGCTGACGACTCCGGTAACTCCTCCAACGCAAACAGCAGATTGCCGCGATGCTCGCCGGCCTGTTGATAACTCTCCTCAGCGTTGCCCATCAAGCGAACGGGGGCTGCCTGTGCAGTTTTATCCCCAGGCGTCAGCGTGGCGGCAAACTGTTCGGCCAGCGTGCGCAGCTCTTCAACACTCTGCGGCCCGACCAGGCTCAGGGTCATCTGCCCGGTGCGGTAGAACTGCTGGTGGAAGTCTTTCAATGCCTGTTGAAAGTCCGCTTGCTCCACCGGCAGGCTGTCGCGGTTTCCGGCGTGGAAACCGCGCAACGGATGTTCCGCTGACAACCTTTCGAACAGCGCTTCTTTCTGCTGAGCCGCAGCATCCTGCGTCCACGCGACAAACTCCGCCTGCAACACTTCCCGCTCCCGCAACTGATCGTCCGGATTCATACGCGGATGGGCGAGCATGTCTGACAGACGCTCCAGCCCGGCGCTGAACGACGCTGGCGGCAATTCAAAGAAGAAATCGGTGGTGCGCTCGCGGGTGCTGGCATTCACCTGGCCGCCGTGACCTTGCACGTAGGCCATCAGCCCTTGCTGTGCAGGAAATCGCTCGGTGCCGAGAAACAGCAGATGCTCAAGGAAGTGCGCCAGCCCCGGCCATGCCAACGGCACGTCATGACTGCCGGCCGCCACTCGCAACGCAGCGGCGCTGCGTTTCAGGCCGGGCACGTGACGCAGGGTCACGCGCAAGCCGTTGGCCAGGGTTTCGGTGTGGGGGCGGGGGTGAGTCGGCGCAGGCATGGGCACTTCCAGAACAGTGAAGTGCCAATGCTAGCGGATTAGCGCTTGTTGAGCGCGTCGTAAAGTTCGGGACGGCGGTCGTTGAAGTAACGGTTGGCGCTACGGGAGTCGACCATCAACTGGCGATCCAGCTCACCGACGATCAGTGCTTCATCCAATCCTGCCTGGGCGATGCGGCTGCCATCCGGCGCGGCGATGCTGCTTTGCCCGCAATAATGGATGTCGCCCTCGTGGCCGCAGTAGTTGGCGTACGCCACGTAGCACTGGTTTTCGAAAGCCCGGGAGCGCACGGAGACGTCGGCAATGAAATCGAAAGGAATCATGTTCGCTGTCGGCACCAGAATCAGTTCGGCACCTTCAAGGGCCAGGCGCCGGGCGTTTTCCGGGAACTCCAGGTCGTAGCAGATCAGGAACCCGAGCTTCCAGCCGTTGAGCTCGACGATGGGAAACTCGCCATCGCCGGCGCTGAACATCGAACGATCCAGATCGCCGAACAGATGCGTCTTGCGGTAATTGCACAGGCGCTCGCCGTTTGAGTCGATCAACTGCACGGCGTTGTAGATCTGTCCTTCGGCGGTGCGCTCAGGGTAACCGTAAAGAATCGCCAGACCGGCAGCCTTGGCGATCCGTCCTACTTGCTGCGCCCACTCACCGTTGTAGACCTCGGCCAATGTCGCGACCGCCTCCTTGCCGATGTTGTAGCCGGTGAGAAACATCTCCGGCACCACCAGCAGATCGGCGCCTTTGGCCTCCATCGCCAGTTGATGCAGGCGCTGAAGGTTGGCGGCGGGTTCCAGGGGCAGCGGTGGACATTGGTAAAGGGCTACACGCATCGGGGATTCCTCTTACTCGGGCAGGGCGATCGGGCCGATGTCTTTGAACACATCGCCCGGGCCGGGGTTCTCTTTATGTGTGGACCCGCCGAAGTGCTTCATGATTCCCCACACCGCGTTGAGCGACGTTTGCACCGCGCCTTCAACCCAGGCCGGCGTCCACGACACGTCGTCACCGGCGATGAAAATCCCGCGCTGCTCCGGCGGCATGTCGTCCTGCATGAAGTGCGCGTACATGCGCTGGTTGTAGCGATAGTGACCGGGCAGGGCGCCCTTGAACGCGCCGAGGAAGTGCGGGTCGGCTTCCCAGGACACGGTGATCGGATCGCCGATGATCCGCGCGGCGATGTCGACCTTCGGGTAGATCTTCTTCAGCGCATCCAGCGCCAGTTTCACGCGTTTTTCCACCGGGTGCGGGAGCATCTTGAGCGCATCGCTCATCCACGAGTACGACAGGCAGATCACGCCCGGCTTGTCGTCGCCGTTATCGAACAGGTAGGTGCCACGGGTCAGGCGATCGGTGAGGGTCATGCTCATCAGGTCGCGGCCGGTTTCCGGGTCCTTGTCCTTCCAGAACGGGCGGTCGACCATCACGAAGGTCTTCGACGATTGCATGTAGCGAGTGCGGTCCAGTGCCATCCACATCTTTTGCGAGAACAGGCTTTCGTCGCATTCGATCTGGGTGGTCAGCAGCCAGCTCTGGCAGGTGGTCAGTACGGCCGCGTATTCGCGGGTGTCGCCGTTGTTGTCGGTGACTGCGAAACGTCCGTCAGGCGCGTGGGCGATTTTCTTCACCCCGGAGCGCGGGGCGCCGTGGTGCAGCGATTTCAGGCTGGTGCCTTGCGGCCAGTGTACGCAGCGTTCCGGCGCATGACGCCAGATGCCTTGCGGCACTTGTTCCACACCGCCGACCACCAGATGCTGGTGATCGTCGCAGTTGGTCATCACCACACGGAAGATTTCCAGCATCGAGTTGGGGAAGTCCGAGTCCCAGCCGCCGGTACCGAAACCGACCTGACCGAACACTTCACGGTGATGGAACGACAGTTTGGCGAAGGCTTTCGATGTGGCAACGAAATCGTAGAACGTACGGTCGTCCCACAGCGGTACGAGGGTGTTCCACAGTTCCTTGAGGCGTGGCACGTCACGGTCGCGGATCGCCTGCTGGATATCGGCGAACTGTGAGCCGGCCTCCAGAGCATCGGCCCAAGCGTCAGCCACTTCCTGGAACAGCGCAGGAAGATCCTTCAGGCTCTGTGCGTAATGGGTTTTGCCTTCCAGGTCGATCACGGTGCTGCCGGAGGCCGGCGTCAGCGGGTTGGGGAAGGGCTTGGTCTCGAGTCCGAGTTTGTCGACGTAGTGATAGAACGCGGTGGAGGACACCGGGAAGCGCATGCCGCCTAGCTCGGCGACGATGCCGTCGGTACCGTTGAACGCTTGCGAACGCAGACGGCCGCCGAGCTTCGAGGCCTCATACACGACCGGTTTCAAGCCGAGTTTCATCAGCTCATAAGCCGCCACCAGACCGGCGATGCCGGCCCCGACGATGGCCACTTCGGCGCCGTGGTTGTGCTCGGGAATGCTGCCCAGGCCGGCCGGGTGTTCGATCCAGTCGTCGAAGGCGAAAGGAAAGTCCGGGCCGAAAATGGTGACGGGTTTCTTACCGTCTGCAGGATGGCGATTGTTCTTGTTCATGGCTGACCTTGCTGGCGACCCGATGCTGGATGCGCGTCTGAGTATAGGAAAAGATGCCAGCCATTCTAGGGAGCGTAGAACACGTTAATAAGACGCAATGTGTCGTCGTTTTGAGTGTTTGAGCTGCAATGTGACGATGATGATGATCAAACTGGATGCCCGCGATCGATCTTGCTGCTTAGGATGATCGAAGTTGTGGTCTTCTCCACGCCGTCTACGCTGCCGATCTGATCCAGAAGCTGATCGAGCTGCTCCGGTGAATCGGTCCGCAGCCAGGCTACGTAATCAAATTCACCACTCACCGCGCACAATTGCTGCACCTGGGCCATCGCGCTCAACCGGCGCAGCACCTCTTTGCCGGAGCGTGGCTGCACCTTGATCCCGACGTAGGCCTGCAAGCCACCGTCCACCACGCGCTGTCCCAGACGCACACCATACCCGGTGATGACCTTGGCCTTTTCCAGTCGCGCCAATCGTGAAGTCACGGTGGTGCGGGCGATCCCCAATTGCCGCGCCAGCATCGCCACGCTTTCGCGGGCGTTGATTTGCAGGGCAGCGATCAGCTGGCGGTCGATTTCATCGAGCACGGGTGGGCGGATGTCGGACAAGGGGCGTCTCCATGGGCGCGGATCTTTGGCTGCGCATGTTACAGGCTCGGCCGGCGGTAAGCTTGTGGGCGACACTCGCGCGGTTTTCCATAGGGACCGTCTTGATATCAGATGCTGGCGAATGCCTCGCGAAACCGACGCATGTCGTCTTCCGTGCCAACGCTGACCCGAATCCAGGTCGGCCACTCTTTCCATACGCGGCCGACCTTTACCCGACGATCGGCCAATGCCTGCACCACTTCCGTGGCAGGACGTTTCACGTCGACCATGAAGCAGTTGGCCTGCGACACCGTGCAGCGAAAACCACGAGCGGCCAGCCAGGTGATCGTCTCGTCACGCAGCTTCGTGTTGGTGTGCTTGCGTTGTGGCAGCAACTGCGTGTCCTCGAGACTGGCTATGCCGCCCAAAAGCGACGGAGCCGCCGGCACGTTGTAGTTGCCGAACACCTCCAGTTGCTCCAGCAGGACCGGGTTGGCTATCGCGATACCCAGGCGAGCGCCCGCCATGCCATAGATTTTCGAGAAGGTTCGCAGCACCATCAGTTCGGGATGGTCCTTGACCAGCGGGATGCAGGTTGGCGCATTCGAGAAGTCGATATAGGCCTCGTCCACCAACAGAATCGTTCCCTTTGGCTTGTTCGCCAGCGCGAGCAGGATATCTGCGTTGGGCGTCACCGTACCGGTCGGATTATTCGGATTGCAGACGTAGATCAGTCCCGCCTGCGGATCGGCCGCCAGCATGCGTGGAAGATCATGGGCATGATCAGGAGTCAGCGCTATTTCGTGGACCGCGACCTGGCTGCCACGTGCCGCCTCGACAGGGTCTTCGTAAGAGGGCGACGCAACGACCAGACTGCCCCGTCGAGTGAAAGCGTGAACCGCATGCTGCAAGGCCAGTTTGGAGCCGCAGAAAGTCTGAACATACTCCTCCGGTATGCCTTGTTGGCGGGCAAACAGAGCGTTGAGTCGGTACTGGATCTTGTAGGGATAACGCCCGCACAGTGCAATGCCTTCCTGCATCGCCTGTCGGGCGGCGAGCGCCGGTCCCCAGGGGCTCTCGTTGAAATTGATCAATACCTCATCGCCGGGTACCGGTGCCGGTACATCCTGACGTTGCGCCTGTCCCCAGGATGACTGCGCGAGCAGGGGGAGTGCTGCGGCGATTCCCATGAGCGAGCGGCGAGTGACATCAACCATAAAAATTCCTTTTTCGAATCATCAGATGTGCCTCGGCTTTGGGGGCCAGCACAAAAGTGTAACGAAATGGTTAGTTGTCGATTTAAACAGGCACGAGGCAAGCCCTGTTCACGCTTTCGGAAGTCGCATGTTTTGAGGGAGATGGAACGACTGCCCCCGGGCCGGAATGGCAGAAACGAAAAAGCCGCGCGAATGCGCGGCTTTTTCATGTTTGGTGGGCCCACACGGACTTGAACCGTGGACCAAAGGATTATGAGTCCTCTGCTCTAACCAACTGAGCTATAGGCCCTCAGTAGGCCGCGGATTATAGCGACGGTTTCTCGGCTGTGCTATCCGAAAAATCTGATACGGCTATACGAAGAAACGTCGCGGCGAACTCTTCTGGTGGCAGCGGCAGGCTGACGATGTAGCCCTGGATCTGTTCGCAGCCTTCGGCGGCGAGGAACTGTTGTTGGGCCTGGGTTTCCACGCCTTCGGCGATCACGGTGAATTGCATGCTGCGGCCCAGGGCAATGATGGCGCGGACAATCGCCGCGTCGTGCGGGTCATCGGGCAGGCCGCGGACGAACGACTGGTCGATCTTGAGGATGTCCAGCGGCAGGCGTTTGAGGTAACTCAACGAGGAATAACCGGTGCCGAAGTCATCGATGGCCAGTTGCACTCCGAGGTGTTTGAGCTGGTGCAGCACTGCCAGCGCCTCTTCAGCCTGGCTCATGATGAAGTTTTCGGTAATTTCCAGTTGCAGTAATTCCGGTTGCAGGCGGTTGTCCTTGAGCAGTTGCTCGATGCGTCCCAGCAGGTTCGGTTGGCGCAATTGTGCGCCGGCGAGGTTCACCGACAGCGGGCCGAGGGATTCATAGATCTGGCTCCACTCGAACATCTGCCGACAGGCGGTTTCCAGCACCCAGTCGCCGATTTGCAGAATCATGCCGTTCTCTTCTGCCAGCGGAATGAAATGCTCTGGCGGCACTTCGCCGAAGTTCGGATGGCGCCAGCGGATCAGGGCTTCGGCGCCGACCAGATTGTGATCGTCGAGGCTGATTTTCGGCTGGTAATAGAGGTACAACTCCTCGCGCTCGATGGCCCGGCGAAGTTCGTGTTCCAGTGCTACGCGTTCGCTGGCCTGGGCGGTGAGGTCCCGGGTGTAGCTTTCGACCCGGTTGCGGCCCTTGGCCTTGGAGCGGTACATCGCCGCGTCCGCGTTCTTGATCAGGGTCGCAACATCGCAGCCGTCGCGCGGGTAAAGGCTGGTGCCGATGCTGGCGCTGATGAAGAACTCATGCTCGCCGGCCTGGAACGGCGCGCCGAAGCAATTCAGCAGTTTGGTGGCGATGTTGTCGGCATCGCCGGGTTGTTGCAGGCCGGGCAACAGAATGATGAATTCGTCGCCCCCCAGCCGCGCGACGGTGTCGATGTCTCGCAGTTGCTCCTTGAGTCGCACGGCGATGCCCTTGAGCAGCAGATCGCCGACCGGGTGGCCGAGGCTGTCGTTGATGTGTTTGAAACGGTCGAGATCGAGGAACAACACCGCGCCCTGGCCGCCGTTTTCCTGCTGGCTGTTGAGTGCCGTCAACAGACGGCTTTCGAACAGCGTACGGTTTGGCAGCCCTGTGAGCGGGTCGTGATGGGCCTGGTAGTCGAGTTTGGCCTGGGCGTGCTTGAGGCTGGAGATATCGGCAAACACCGCAACGAAGTGGGTGATGAACTTGTCGCGGTTGCGCACGGCGCTGATGGTCAGCCAGCTCGGATACAGCTCACCATTTTTACGCCGGTTGGAGATCTCGCCCTGCCAGTGACCTTCGTCGGTCAATTGATGCCACATCGCCGCGTAAAACGCGCTGTCGTGCAGGCCGGAGGCCAGCAGGCGCGGAGTGTGACCCAGTGCTTCGCTTTCGCTGTAGCCGGTGATTTCGGTGAAGGCGCGGTTCACGGCACTGATATGTTGCTGGGTGTCGGTGATCAACACACCTTCGGCGGTACTTTCGAACACGGTCGCGGCCTGCTGCAGTTTTTCCTGCATGAGGTGGCGTTCGGTGATGTCCCGGGCGATGGTCAGCATGCAGTCTTCGTCGCCGATCGGCAGCGGACGGCTGGAGACTTCGCAGAGGCGGATCTGCCCGTCGCTGCGGCGGATATGGCAGCTGAAGTCGCGAACGAACCCGTCGCGGTGCAGTAGATCGAGCATTTGCTTGCGCTCGTTGAGGTTGACCCAGATGCCCAGGTCCAGCGCCGAGCGATCCACCGACATGGCGCTGTTGAAACCGGTGATGCGACTGAAACCTTCGTTGACCTCCAGCAGCAGGCCATCGCTCTGGCGCGACAGCAGCAGACCGTCCGGCGAGGCGTGGAAGGCCTTGGCGAACTTTTCTTCGGAGGTTTGCAGTTGCTGCTGGGTTTCCTTGAGCTGGGTGATGTCGCGCACCACCACGACCAGTGCCGGTGTGGTGTCGAGCTCGAAGGGTTCAGCGGAAATCAGCCCGGTGAACACCTGGCCATTGTTGCGGCGAAAGGGCATCTCCAGGTTGCGAATGCTGCCGGCCTGCAGCCGCTGAAGCAGGCCGGGACCAACACCGGGAATGCCCCAGATGTTGAGTTCGGTGGCGGTCTGGCCGATGACTTCTTCGGCCTTGAGCCCGATCTGCTCCTCAAAGGCTTCGTTGACCTCCAGCAGGCAGCCGTCGGAGAGCCGTGCAATGACCAGGATGTCCGGGCATTGCTGGAAGACCGACGCGAACTTCTGTTCCGACAGGCGCAACGCCTCTTCAGTGCGTTTGGTTTCGCTGATGTCGATCATCAGGCCGCGCATCACCGGTTCGTGGCCATGTTCGATCAGGCTGACGATGTCGCGTACCCACAGGCAGCGGCCGTCAGCGGTGATCACCCGGTAATCGAGGCTGTGGTCCCGTCCAGCCAATACTTCGTGATCGCAGAAGCTCTGGGCGCGGGTCAGATCCGCCGGGTGAATGATGTTGCGCCAGAAGCCCGGAATCAGCCAGTGAGACAGCGGATAACCGAGCAGATCTTCGGCGTGGGGCGAAACATAGCTGTAGGTGAAGTCACTGATCCGCGCTTCCCAGGCGATGGCCGAAAGACTCTCCACCAGTCCGCGATAGTGGTATTCGCTACTGCGCAGTTCCTGTTCGAGGTCGATACGCCGGGCGATTTCCGAACTGAGGCGGCGGTTGATGCGGATCACCACCGCCAGCACGATGACCAGAAGCGAGAGCCCCGGTACACCGTAAACCAGCAGATCGGACCAGAATGTCCGGTGATCGAGGACGTTGCCCACCCAATGTTCCTGAATGCTGCTGATTTCCTCCGGGGACATATCGGCAAGCACCTTGTCCAGAATCCCCACCAGCATTTTGTTGTCCCGAGGGACGCCCATCGCCAGTTGGTAGCGATAAGGGGTTTCGCCGCTGACATACAAACCATCCAGTTTGAGCTGGCGCAGGCTCCAGACGCTGGAGGCCAGGTCGCCGACCACGGCGTCCACTTCATCGGTGGCCAGGGCCTGCAGCGCAGAGCTGACATTGGGCATCGCCACCAGGTTCAGGTCGGGATGATGGGTGCGCAGCAGTTCGTGGGGCGCGTAGTTTTCCACTACGGCGATTTTCAAGCCGTAAAGCTCCTCGAGCTTGCGCGGTTGCGGGCCGCCGACGTGGGCGAGGATGACGATCGGAAAGTCAAGATAAGGGCGGGTGAACGACAGGTAGCTCTGGCGTTCCGGGGTGGACATGATGCCCGGCAACAGGTCGATCTTGCTGTTTTTCGCTTGTTCGAGCACTACGGTCCAGCTCACCGGCTCAATGGGCGTGAGTTTGATCGCCAGGCGTTGGCGAATCACATCGATATAGTCCGCCGCCAGGCCCTGATAGCGATTCTGGTCGTCGCGGAACTCGAAGGGCGGCCACGATGCATCGACACCCAGGCGCAGGTCCGGGTGAGCCGCCAGCCAGCTACGTTCTTCATCGTTCAGAGTCAGCGCGTCAGCCGTTGCGGTCCAGATCATCAGTGGCAGCAAAAAAAGCACGGACGCCAGTCTGGGCATAACGGTCTCGTTATGGCTCGGGGGGAATGTTTCGAGTGTAGACGGGCTGTGCGCGGGGGAGGGCGGAGCTGAGTATTTAATCTGCCATATAAACAAAACCCCCGGCCTGGGCCGGGGGTTCTGGTATCACTCGTCGAGGAAGGAGCGCAGATGCTCGCTTCGCGTCGGGTGGCGAAGCTTGCGCAGCGCCTTGGCTTCGATCTGACGGATCCGCTCGCGGGTCACGTCAAACTGTTTGCCGACTTCTTCGAGCGTATGGTCGGTGTTCATGTCGATACCGAAACGCATGCGCAGTACCTTGGCTTCACGGGCAGTAAGGCCGGACAGCACTTCGCGGGTCGCTTCTTTCAGGCTCTCAACAGTGGCGACATCGATTGGCGACTGCATGGTCGAGTCTTCGATGAAGTCACCCAGATGGGAGTCTTCGTCATCACCGATCGGGGTTTCCATGGAGATCGGCTCTTTGGCGATCTTCAATACCTTGCGGATCTTGTCCTCAGGCATTTCCATGCGTTCACCCAGCTCTTCCGGGGTCGGTTCGCGACCCATTTCCTGCAGCATCTGGCGGGAAATGCGGTTGAGCTTGTTGATCGTCTCGATCATGTGCACCGGAATACGGATGGTGCGGGCCTGGTCGGCGATCGAGCGAGTGATCGCCTGACGGATCCACCAGGTGGCATAAGTCGAGAACTTGTAACCACGACGGTATTCGAACTTGTCCACCGCTTTCATCAGACCGATGTTGCCTTCCTGGATCAGATCGAGGAATTGCAGGCCACGGTTGGTGTACTTCTTGGCGATGGAGATCACCAGACGCAAGTTTGCTTCAACCATTTCTTTCTTCGCGCGGCGGGCTTTTGCCTCACCGATCGACATGCGACGGTTGATGTCCTTGATCTCGGCGATGGTCAAACCGGTCTCGGTTTCCAGCGCGGTCAGCTTTTGCTGGCAACGGATGATGTCCGGTTGCACGCGAGCAATGGCTTCGGCGTACTTGCTCTTGCCTTTGGCCAGGGCGTCGGACCAGCTTTCGTCGACTTCGTTGCCCGGGAACTGGCGCAGGAAGTCGGCGCGAGGCATACGTGCATCACGTACGCAGAGTTGCATGATCGCGCGCTCTTGCTGACGCAGGCGATCCAGGGCACTGCGAACGCGCTCGACCAGGGCTTCGAATTGCTTCGGCACCAGTTTGATCGGCATGAACAGCTCGGCCAGGGCCAACAGTTCGGCAATTGCCGCCTTGTTGTGACGACCGTGCTTTTTCAGGGCCTTGCGGGTGATTTCCATCTGGTCGGCGACAGCACCGAAGCGCTGTGCGGCAATGACCGGATCCGGACCGCTTTCGGCTTCTTCTTCGTCATCGGAAGCTTCGGCGTCGTCATCGTCGTCGGATTCTTCGGCTTTCGCCGCTTTCGCGTCGATCGGCGGCGGCACTTCGGCGGCAGGCGGCGCAATGCCGTCGTCCGGGTCGATGTAACCGCTCAGAACGTCGGACAGGCGACCGCCCTCGGTAGTGACGCGAGTGTACTCGGAGAGAATATGGTCAACCGTGCCAGGGAAGTGCGCGATGGCGCTCATCACTTCACGGATGCCTTCTTCGATGCGTTTGGCGATTTCGATTTCGCCTTCACGAGTCAGAAGCTCGACCGTACCCATTTCACGCATGTACATGCGCACCGGGTCAGTGGTACGACCGATATCGGTCTCCACCGCCGCCAACGCAGCGGCTGCTTCTTCCGCAGCGGCCTCGTCGGTATCGGCGTCGGCCAGCATAAGGGCGTCCGCATCCGGAGCACTCTCGTGTACGGGGATCCCCATGTCGTTAATCATGCGGATGATGTCTTCCACCTGCTCCGGATCTGAAATATCCTCGGGCAGGTGGTCGTTGACCTCGGCGTAAGTCAGATACTTCTGCTCACGACCCAGTTTGATCAACTCAATAATACGAGACTGCTGTTGCGCTTTTCCGGACATAACACCCTATCCACTGAAGGTCTTGGCGGGCAAAAAACAAGCCGAGGATTATACCTGAGCTATGACCTCACGCGCCAGTTGAGGTCGGGTTTGATGCGGAAACATTGCGACTTAAAAGGTCGCGCAGTTGATTTTTCTCTTCGGCGCTCAGTTCGCTTTGACGCGCTTTCCTGAGCAGTTGTTCCAGATTTCGCTCGCGTTGGCGGGCTGACAAGCTAGTAATGGTGTCGAAAAACTGTTGTTCAAGGTTGTCTCCGTCAATCAGCCATTCCTTTTCCGCCAGCGCCTTTAGCAAGCGGCCCTGTTCGGTTCCGTGCCATCGCGCGATCAACTGAAATGAGTTTAGCTTGGGATTCTTCTGTACGGCTTCGAGCAGTGCCACCAGCAGTTGTGCGTTGGTCTGGGTCTCGTCCGCGAAGTGCCCGGCGTCCTCGACTTTCTCCGCCAGTTGCGGGTGATGCAGCAAGGTTCTCAGGGCGGCCAGGGTCGGTGGTTCGACGGCGGCCGGCACGCGTGGGGCACGAGGCTGGTCGCGATCGCCGCCACGCTTGCCATTCTTGTCCCACGGTTTCTTGTCCCATTTCTTGCCGCCGGCACCGGGTTTCTTCGGCGTCCACTCCTGCTGCGGCACATACATGTCCTGTGCCTGCGGCTGATGGTAGTCGCTGTAGTCCGGCATGGCGTCATAGTCGATGCCCGGGTCGTAGGCCGGCGGTGCTTCCTGCGGCGCGCTCTGGGCCAGTTGGCTGACGCTTTCACTGCTCAGGCCGGTGATCTCGCTCAGGCGCTGACGCATCAGGATGCGCAGGTTGGCGCCAGGGACCTTGTCGATCAGCGGTGCTGCGAGCGTGGCCATGTGGGCCTTGCCCTCCAGCGAGCGCGGGTCGGCTTCTTCGGTCAGTTGCTGGAAGAAGTAGTCCGCCAGCGGCTGTGCGTGCTGATTGATCCGGGCGCGGAAGGCGTCAGTGCCCTCGGCGCGAATCAACGTATCCGGGTCTTCGCCTTCAGGCAGAAACAGAAAGCGTGCACGGCGCCCGTCCTGCAGGCAGGGCAGTGTGGCTTCCAGTGCGCGCCAGGCGGCATTGCGGCCAGCCTGGTCGCCGTCAAAGCAAAACAGTACGTTCGGCACGACGCGAAACAGGCGCTTGAGGTGTTCTTCGCTGGTGGCGGTGCCCAATGTCGCGACGGCATTGCGCAGGCCTTGCTGGGCAAGGGCGATGACGTCCATATAGCCCTCGACGACGATGATTTCGTCGAGGTTGCGATTGTTCTTGCGTGCTTCGTAGAGGCCGTAGAGTTCCTGGCCTTTATGGAACACGGGGGTTTCCGGCGAGTTCAGGTATTTCGGCTTGTCGTCACCGAGCACTCGTCCACCGAAAGCGATGATCCGTCCACGGGTGTCGCGGATCGGGAACATCACGCGATCGCGAAAGCGGTCGTAGCGTTTGCCGGTTTCGGCGTTTTCGATCAGCAGGCCGGCGTCGATCATGGCTTTCTGCTGCAAGGTGTCGCTGCTCAAGTGTTTGAACAGGTTGTCCCAACCCGGTGGGGCGAATCCGAGGCCGAAGTCCCGGGCGATTTCGCCGGTCAGGCCGCGCCCCTTGAGGTAATCCACTGCCGCCTTGCGTGCCGGATGGCTCTTGAGCGCCTGTCGATAAAAGTCGGCGGCGGCGGTGAGCAGTGGATAAAGTGGCGAGTCGGTCGGCTGGCGCGGTTTGTTCGTGCGACCGCCTTCTTCCCGTGGGACTTCCATGCCGGCGGCTTTGGCGAGGTCTTCGACGGCCTGGGGGAAGTCCAGGTTATCGTGATCCATCAGAAAACCGAGGGCGTTGCCGCCGGCGCCGCAGCCGAAACAGTAATAGAACTGTTTGTCGGGGCTGACGCTGAACGACGGGGTTTTCTCTTTATGGAACGGGCAGCAGGCGGTGTAGTTTTTGCCGGCCTTCTTCAATTGCACGCGCGAGCTGACCACGTCGACGATGTCGGTGCGGTTCAGAAGGTCGTCAATGAAGCTCTGGGGAATCAGCCCGGCCATGGCGTTCTCGTCTGCGCTGTAATGGATCCGATGCGAAAGGCGGCCAGACGCGGGTCAATGAGTGATGCGCGCACGTGGGGCGGCTCGACCGGTGTCGTTTGCGTAATCGCTGTCGGGAAGTGTATCTGCCGAAAATCCACTGACGTTAGTAATCATCAGTCTTCGACTATTCGAAAATGTTGCGCTGAATCCGCTGACGGCTGGTAATCGGCCTCGGATAGCTCATGAAGCGGGCACGCAAGCAGGTGCCTTGGGCTGATCGTCGAAAGAGGAATCAGTGGGTGTGCTCGTCAGTAGCCTTGAAAGGCTCGTCAGAAAAGACGTGCACCGCTGGCAAAAGAGCCAGGCCTGACGCGGTGAAGCGGGTTTGTCTCGGTCGCATCTGCGGCTTCGACGGTGAAGCATCAAGCGTTTTACGCAAATGCCATTAGCCCGGCTGAGGGCCGGGCTTGGCAGAAGCTTGCTACGATCGTCTGTGTATTAGTACAGACGAACGGCGCGGCGCTGTTCGCGCTGAACTTTCTTGGCGTGACGCTTAACAGCAGCAGCTGCCTTGCGCTTACGCTCAGAAGTTGGCTTCTCGTAAAATTCGCGGCTACGAACTTCAGCCAGTACACCGGCTTTTTCGCAGGAGCGCTTGAAACGACGCAGAGCTACGTCGAAGGGTTCGTTCTCTTTAACTTTGACGGCTGGCATCCAGAGCTACCTTCATTCATTACCGGGGTCAACATCCTCGCGGCAAAAGAGCACTTGAAGACGTCGGTTTTTAAGGGTTGCGGATGTTAACCCCTCATCGCTCGGAATGCAAAGCCTCTGATCGAAAACCGCTGGTCGGGGCATCACGCGGCGACTATTATGCGCGCCTTCGAATTCAGCCTAAACAAGGCGCAAACCCATGCTAGTACTGGGATTAGAAACTTCCTGCGACGAAACCGGCGTCGCTTTGTACGACAGTGAGCGCGGTCTGCTAGCCGACGCGCTGTTCAGCCAGATCGACCTGCACCGCGTCTATGGCGGCGTGGTGCCGGAGCTCGCCTCGCGCGATCACGTCAAGCGCATGCTGCCCCTGATTCGTCAGGTGCTGGCCGAGGCTGACTGCGTACCGACCGAGATCGACGCCATCGCCTACACCGCGGGTCCCGGCCTGGTCGGGGCGCTGCTGGTGGGGGCTTCCTGCGCCCAGGCGCTGGCGTTTGCCTGGGGCATTCCGGCGCTCGGCGTGCACCATATGGAAGGCCACCTGCTGGCGCCGATGCTGGAGCCAAAACCGCCGGAGTTCCCGTTCGTCGCTTTGTTGGTGTCCGGTGGTCATACGCAGCTGGTTCAGGTCGATGGCATCGGCCAATACAGCCTTCTCGGCGAGACGCTGGACGATGCGGCGGGCGAAGCTTTCGACAAGACTGCCAAAATGATGGGTCTCAATTATCCGGGCGGACCGGAAATCGCCAAGCTCGCAGAGAAGGGCGTCGCAGGACGTTTCACCTTCCCGCGTCCGATGTGTGATCGCCCGGGCCTGGATTTCAGCTTCAGCGGCCTGAAGACCTTCGCTCTCAACACCTGGCAGCAATGCGTCAGCGCCGGGGACGACAGCGAGCAAGCCCGTTGCGACATCGCGCTGGCGTTCCAGCAGGCCGTGGTGGAGACTTTGACCATCAAGTGCAAACGGGCCTTGAAGCAGGCCGGCATGAAGCGTCTGGTGATCGCCGGCGGCGTCAGTGCCAACAAGGCCCTGCGTGTGTCGCTGGAGAAAATGCTCGGCGACATGAAGGGCGATGTGTTTTATGCCCGTCCCGAGTTTTGCACCGATAACGGCGCGATGATCGCGTTTGCCGGCTGCCAGCGTTTGCAGGCCGGTCAGCAGGAAAGCCTGGCGATCAGCGTGCAGGCGCGCTGGCCAATGGAGCAACTGTCGGCGCTGTAATGAGCGGCGCTCACGTGCGGTATTTAAAAATGCCGTTCGCGCCCGGCGAACAGGTCGCGTAGATTGCCCCGGTGGCGCCAGACGATCAGCAGTGTCAGCGTGCTCATCGGCAACAACGCTGCCGGTTCCTGCCACGCCAGCAGTGGCAGAGTCAGGGGTGTGGCGATCAGCGCCGCCAGCGAACTGGTGCGGGTCAGATAGAACGTCAGCAGCCAGGCGCACACGGCCAACAGCGCGGCGGGTGGATAAAGGCCCAGCAACATGCCGGCCGCTGTAGCGACGCCCTTGCCGCCGCGAAAACGGAAGTACAACGGGAACAGGTGACCGATCACGGCGCAGACGCCGATCCACGCCTGATCCTGCAGCGAAAGGCCTACAGCCGAAGCGATCAGCACCGGCAGCAGGCCTTTGCACAGATCACCCAGCAGGGTCAGGATCGCGAGTTTGCGTCCGGCCAGGCGCAGCATGTTGGTGGCGCCGGCATTACCCGAGCCACTCATTCGCGGATCCGGATTTCCGGTCAGGCGGCTGAGCAAAATGGCGAAGGACAGAGAGCCGAGCAGGTAGGCGAGGATCGCCAGTAACCAAAACATGCTAACTATTCCGGGCGAGGAAGCCCTGATTCTAACGGCGCATTGCGCCCTTGTCGTGCAGCGGAGAGAAGTGCTTGGACAGAGTGTTTATCGAGGGCCTGGAAGTCGACACCGTGATCGGTGCCTACGACTGGGAGCGCGGCATCCGACAGTGCCTGCGTCTTGATCTGAGCTTCGCCTGGGATAATCGGCCGGCCGCCGCCGGTGACGACCTGACCCTGGCGCTCGATTACGCCAGTGTGTCCACGCGGATCCAGGCCTTTGCCGAGCAATCCCAGTATCAACTGGTCGAGACTTTCGCCGAACGTCTGGTTGAAGTGCTGATGAGTGAATTCAAGATCACCTGGGTGCGCCTGAAGCTGACCAAGCCAGGTGCCGTACCGGCCGCCAAGGGTGGCGTGGGTGTGGAGATCGAGCGCGGATGTCGCTGACCCAGGTCTATCTCGGGCTCGGTAGCAATATCGAGCGCGAAACCCATTTGCAGGCCGGTCTGGATGCCTTGTCCACGTTTCTGGTGGATATCCGCTGTTCGCCTGTGTTCGAAAGCCAGCCGGTGGGGATCAAGAGCGGGCCGTTCTTCAACTTCGTGGTGTCGGCTTTTACGGATCTGCCGTTGATCGAACTGGATCGCCGCTTGAAATTCATTGAAGCGGACAATGGCCGTTATGCGCCGGATCGCAAGGGCTTGCCGCTGGATATCGACGTGCTGCTGTACGGCGATCTGGCGGGCAACTTCGATGGACTGGTCCTGCCTCGGGCGGAAATCCTGAAAAATGCCTTTGTGCTGTGGCCGCTGTCTTTGATTGCGCCGGATCGGGTGCATCCTGGTGTGGGAAAAAGCTTTGCGACATTGTGGGCCGAGGCGCAGATCGATCAGGTGCTGGCACCGGTCGGATTTGAGTGGCGCGGTACTCAGCTCACGCCTTCGGGCATGCGTTGAACTGCCTGATCCGTCCTCGCAAGGGCGGATCACCTGATTTCAGAACGCGGCCGACTCCTTGTAAGCCTTTAGCGCCTTTAGCCGTTCGCGCTTGAGTGCCTCGCCCAGTTCCGGGCCCTTGAATCCCTTCTCCAGCAACGGCTGTACCGCCACGCTGCGCGCCACATTGGCCGCACCGCGCAGATAATCGGCCTGTGGATAACTGCGCTGCTCAAGCCCTTTGCGGCCTCGGGCGTCCATCTCGCACGCGGCGATAAATTCTTCGAAACGCTGTGGTCGACGGTAAATGTCAAAGCTTTGCAGCAACTCAAGCAAAGTCGACGCTTTCAACTCCAGGGCGCGATGCCCGTGGGTGTGATATTGGCCGACCAGCAAGGCCAACTCCTGACAGTCCTTCGGTGCCTTGAAGCGTTCGTTGACCGCTTTGATCAATGTCAGGCCTTTATGCTCATGGGCGATATGTCGTGGCCATTCCGCCTCTGGCGTCAGGCCTTTGCCGAGGTCGTGCAGCAGGCAGGCCCAGCGCACGGTCAGCGGTTGCTTGTGCAGGGCCGATTGCTCGAGCACGCTCAGGGTGTGAATGCCGCTGTCGATCTCCGGGTGATGGGCTTCCGGCTGTGGTACGCCGAACAAGGCGTCGACTTCTGGCATCAGCACCTTCAAGGCGCCGCAATCGCGCAGTACCTGAATGAATACCTGGGGCTGATCTTCCATCAGTGCGCGGGAAATCTCTTTCCAGCTGCGTTCGGCGGTAAGGGCTTCCAGTTCGCCCGATTCGCTGAGCTGACGCATCAGCTCCAGGGTCTCGGGCGCCACCTTGAAACCGAGCTCCGCGTAGCGGGCAGCAAAGCGCGCAACACGCAGAACCCTGAGTGGATCTTCGGCAAACGCCGGGGAAACGTGACGCAGAATCCGTTCTTCGAGATCGCGCTGGCCATGATAGGGATCCGTCAGGTTTTGCTGATCGTCTTCGGCCATGGCGTTGATTGTCAGGTCACGGCGGATCAGGTCTTCTTCAAGCGTGACCTCCGGGCTGGCGTGAAAGGTGAAGCCACCATAACCGCGACCGCTCTTGCGCTCGGTGCGGGCAAGGGCGTACTCCTCGCCGCTTTTGGGGTGAAGAAACACTGGGAAATCCGCGCCGACCGGGCGAAATCCCTTGGCAAGCATTTCTTCCGTGGTCGCGCCGACCACCACCCAATCGATATCGGTGACCGGTTTGCCCAGCAGGCGATCACGTACCGCACCGCCGACCTTGTAAATCTGCATAAAAAACCTCCGTTGGCCCGACAGGATAACCCTTGCGCCGGACTTTCGGAGGCCTGAACGGGATCAAAGATGAATGACGGCCAGGTCGAGTCGACCGTAGTCCCCCTCGCTGTGCTCGCTGCGGGGCGGAACATGATGGGTCTTCATGATCTGGTCGCCCTGCAGGGTCTCCAGGTGAATGTCGAAGCCCCACAGTCGGTGCAGATGTTTGAGGACCTCTTCGGTGGAATCGCCCAGCGGTTTGCGGTCGTGTTGTTGGTGGCGCAGGGTCAGCGAGCGGTCGCCGCGGCGATCGATGCTGTAGATCTGCACGTTCGGCTCGCGGTTACCCAGGTTGTATTGCGCGGCGAGCGTTTCGCGAATGATCCGGTAACCACCCTCGTCATGGATCGCCGGTACCAGCAGATCGTCCTTCTGGTCGTCATCGAGGATGCTGAACAGCTTCAGGTCGCGGATCACCTTCGGGGACAGGTACTGCAGGATGAAACTCTCATCCTTGAAGCTGCTCATGGCGAACTTGATGGTCGATAACCAATCGCTGCCGGCGATGTCCGGGAACCAGCGACGGTCTTCTTCCGTAGGTTCTTCGCACATGCGCCGGATGTCTCGATACATCGCAAAGCCCAGGGCATAGGGGTTGATGCCGTTGTAATACGGGCTGTCGAACCCCGGCTGGAACACCACGCTGGTGTGGGACGTCAGGAACTCCATCATGAAGCCGTCGGTCACCAGGCCTTCGTCGTACAGGTCGTTCATCAGCGTGTAGTGCCAGAACGTCGCCCAGCCTTCGTTCATCACCTGGGTCTGGCGCTGTGGATAGAAATACTGGGCGATCTTGCGCACGATCCGCACGATCTCGCGCTGCCAGGGTTCCAGCAGCGGGGCGTGTTTCTCGATGAAATACAGAATGTTTTCCTGCGGTTCGGCCGGGAAGCGTGCGTTGTCCTTGTCGCTGTATTTGTCCGCGCCTTTGGGGATGGTGCGCCACAGGTCGTTGATCTGTTTCTGCAAGTGCTCCTCGCGATCCTTCTGCCGGCGCCGCTCTTCCTCGGCGGAAATCGGATACGGACGCTTGTAGCGGTCGACGCCGTAGTTCATCAGGGCATGGCAGGAGTCGAGCAGATCCTCCACGGCATCGATGCCGTGGCGCTCTTCGCACTGCATGATGTACTGCTTGGCGAACACCAGGTAATCGATGATCGAACTGGCGTCGGTCCAGGTGCGGAACAGATAGTTGCCCTTGAAGAAGCTGTTGTGGCCGTAGCAGGCATGCGCAACCACCAGCGCCTGCATGCAGATGGTGTTTTCTTCCATCAGGTACGCGATGCACGGGTCCGAGTTGATCACGATCTCGTACGCCAGCCCCATCTGCCCGCGACTGTAGGATTTTTCGGTACTGAGAAAGTGCTTGCCGTAGGACCAATGGTGATAGCCCAGCGGCATGCCGACCGACGCATAGGCGTCCATCATCTGTTCGGCGGTGATCACTTCGATCTGGTTGGGATAGGTATCCAGGGCATAGCGGGCCGCGATACGGGCGATTTCACGGTCGTACGTCTGGATCAGCTCGAATGTCCATTCCGAGCCGGTGGAAATGGGTTGGCGCTTCTGCTCTTTGGCGGTCATGTCACTAACCTGCGCTGGAAGAGTTCACGGAAGACCGGATAGATATCCCCGGCCGAGACCAGTTGTTGCTGGGCAAAAGTGTCGGAAAAGGCTTCGGCGATGCGCTCGTACTCGTACCACAAGGCCTGATGTTCGCGCGGGGTGATCTCCACGTAAGTGTAGTACTGCACGAATGGCATGATCTGGTTGATCAGGATGTCGCGGCAGATCGGCGAGTCGTCGTTCCAGTTGTCGCCGTCGGAAGCCTGGGCGGCGTAAATGTTCCACTCGTTGCTCGGGTAGCGCTCGGCCATGATCTCCTGCATCAGCTTGAGTGCACTGGAAACGATGGTGCCGCCGGTCTCGCGGGAATAGAAAAACTCTTCTTCGTCCACTTCCCGGGCGCTGGTGTGGTGGCGGATGAACACCACGTCGATCTTGTCGTAGTTCCGCTTGAGGAACAGGTACAACAGGATGAAGAAGCGCTTGGCGATGTCCTTGGTCGCCTGGGTCATGGAGCCGGAAACGTCCATCAGGCAGAACATCACGGCTTTGGAGCTGGGATTGGGTTGCTTGACCAGCAGGTTGTATTTCAAATCGAAGGTATCGAGAAACGGCACGCGATGGATACGCGCACTGAGTCGCTCGATTTCTGCTTCAAGATCCTGGATATCGCCGAAGTTGTCCGGCTCTTCCCGTTTCAGCCGAGCCAACTCCTCTTTGGCTTCCCGCAATTTGGCGCGGCTGCTGCCCGACAACGCAATGCGCCGTGCATGAGCCGAACGCAGGGTACGGATGATGTTGATCCGCGACGGGTTGCCCTCGTTGCTGATCCCCGCACGTACCGTCTTGAAGGTATCGGTGCCGGTCAGGTTGCGCTTGACGAGGTTGGGCAGTTCGAGGTCCTCGAACATGAATTCGAGGAATTCTTCCTGGGTGATCTGGAAGACGAACTCGTCCATGCCTTCGCCGGAGTTGCCGGCCTTGCCTGGCCCACGGCCACCTCCGCCTCCCGGCGGACGGGCAATATGTTCGCCGGCGGTGAATTCCTTGTTGCCGGGATGGACCACGGTCTGCTTGCCGCCGCGACCATGGTGAAGCACCGGCTCGTCGATATCGCGACCGGGAATGCTGATCTGCTCACCGTGTTCCATATCGGTAATGGAACGCCGGCTGACCGCCTCTTCGACAGCCTTCTTGATGTGGTCACGGTAACGCCGCAGGAAGCGCTGACGGTTCACCGTGCTCTTGTTCTTGCCATTGAGACGTCGGTCGATCACATAGCTCATAGGAGGCCCTCCGGGCAGCTTCAAGTAGTGAGCTGCGAGCCGCAAGTGCAGGCATATGCCCTGGCATCAGGCTCATGCGCTTTTTGCTTGCAGCTCGAAGCTTGTAGCTTGCAGCTGCTTTACTGCGATTTCCGGACCCGCAGATACCACTCGGAGAGCAGTCGTACCTGTTTGTCGGTGTAGCCGCGTTCGACCATTCGTGTAACGAAGTCGTTATGTTTCTGTTGATCCTCTTTGCTGGCCTTGGCATTGAAGCTGATGACTGGCAGCAGGTCCTCGGTGTTCGAGAACATTTTCTTCTCGATGACCACCCGCAGTTTTTCGTAGCTGAGCCAGGTCGGGTTCTTGCCGTTGTTGTTGGCCCTGGCGCGCAACACGAAGTTGACGATCTCGTTGCGGAAATCCTTCGGATTGCTGATGCCGGCCGGTTTTTCGATCTTTTCCAGCTCCTCGTTGAGGGCGACGCGGTTGAGGATCTCGCCGGTTTCCGGATCGCGGTATTCCTGATCCTGAATCCAGAAGTCCGCATACAGCACGTAGCGGTCGAAGATGTTCTGGCCGTACTCGCTGTAAGACTCGAGGTAGGCGGTCTGGATCTCCTTGCCGATGAATTCGATATAACGCGGTGCCAGGTACTCTTTCAGGTAGCGCAGATAGCGTTCGCGGGTTTCTGCCTGGAACTGTTCCTGTTCGATCTGCTGTTCCAGCACATAGAGCAGGTGTACCGGGTTGGCGGCGATTTCGTGCGGGTCGAAGTTGAAGACCTTGGACAGGATCTTGAACGCGAACCGGGTCGACAGACCGTTCATGCCCTCGTCGACGCCCGCTGCATCGCGGTACTCCTGGATCGACTTGGCCTTCGGATCGGTGTCCTTGAGGTTTTCGCCGTCATACACGCGCATCTTGGAGTAGATGTTGGAGTTTTCCGGCTCTTTCAGGCGTGACAGCACAGTGAACTGCGCCAGCATCTTCAGGGTGTCCGGCGCGCAATGGGCCTTGGACAGGGAGCTGTTGAACAGCAGCTTGTCGTAGATCTTCACTTCGTCGCTGACCCGCAGGCAGTACGGCACCTTGACGATGTAGATCCGGTCGATGAAGGCTTCGTTGTTCTTGTTGTTGCGGAAGGTGTGCCATTCCGACTCGTTGGAGTGAGCCAGCAAAATCCCGGTGAAAGGAATCGCTCCCAGGCCTTCGGTACTGTTGTAGTTGCCTTCCTGGGTAGCGGTCAGCAACGGGTGCAGCACCTTGATCGGTGCCTTGAACATCTCGACGAATTCCATCAGGCCCTGGTTGGCCCGGCACAGCGCACCTGAGTAGCTGTAGGCGTCGGCGTCGTTCTGCGGAAACTCTTCGAGTTTGCGGATATCGACCTTGCCCACCAGTGCGGAGATGTCCTGGTTGTTTTCGTCACCCGGTTCGGTCTTGGCCACGGCGATCTGGTTGAGGATCGACGGGTACAGCTTGACCACGCGGAACTGGCTGATGTCGCCGCCGAATTCGGCCAGGCGCTTGGTGGCCCATGGCGACATGATGGTGTTCAGGTAGCGCCGTGGAATGCCGAAGTCTTCCTCGAGGATCGCGCCATCTTCGGTGGCGTTGAACAGGCCCAGAGGCGATTCGAATACCGGCGAACCCTTGATGGCATAGAAGGGCACTTTTTCCATCAGTTGTTTCAGCTTCTCGGCCAGGGACGATTTACCACCGCCGACGGGGCCGAGCAGGTAAAGGATCTGTTTCTTCTCTTCCAGGCCCTGGGCCGCATGCCGGAAATACGACACGATCTGGTCGATGCATTCTTCCATCCCGTGGAAGTCTTCAAAGGCCGGATAGCGGCGGATCACCTTGTTGGAAAAGATTCGTGACAGCCTCGAGTTGGTCGAGGTGTCGAGCAGTTCCGGTTCGCCGATGGCCATTAACAGACGCTCGGCGGCGGAAACGTAGGCACTGCGATCCTTTTTGCACAGTTCCAGGTACTCCTGCAGGGAGAATTCTTCCTGGCGTGTGGACTCGAAGCGTTGTTGGAAGTGGCTAAAGATACTCATGACGTCACCTCGCTCGATACGTGGAGCCGACGCCGGATCACTCAGTCGATGCTGGCAAGCAGCCGCTGTGGCAGCTGATTGTTTACCCCCCAGAACACTTTCGCGGTCGACAACCTTGAAAGTCACTCCCGATGACCCGTGCGCCGGTGTACCGGCTCTCCCCTGTTTTGGATGGCCTGGGCTTAAGGATAGTTGGGAATTCGGGAGGTAAAGGCGAGATACGTAATTAGTTGTGGCAAGACCGTTCGTCTGCCGGCGCAGGCCCACGGGAGCCGGGGCCTGCGCGTTACAAAAAAATTATTCGGAGGTGCCTTGCGCGGTTTCCGAAGGAAAAGTCGTACGCCACAGTTCGAAGCCGCCGTCCATGCTGTAGACGTCGGAGAAGCCCTGGCTCACGAGGTACGCCGCAGCACCCTGGCTCGAGTTGCCGTGATAGCAGACCACGACGGTCGGAGCATCGAGGTCGGCGCCCTGGATGAAAGCATGCAGGGAATGATTATCCAGATGCTTCGAGCCGCTGATGTGCAGGGCGGCGAAGGTCGCCGGGTCGCGAACGTCGACCACGACTGCACCTTGCTCGCGCAGGGCCTGGGCCTGCTCCGGGGGAATACGTTTGAATTCGCTCATGGCGGGTTCCTGTTGCTCGGCTGATAGCGCAGTCTAACGCGGGACGCTGACTGGCGAAGTTTCGGGGATAAGTGGTGCGACGGTTGGGGCAAGGCCACCATGCTCATCGCATTTGCATGACAGGCGTTCGCCGCTGTCGACGTTCATCAGGGTCAAACTGCCGCCCCAGACACAACCGGTGTCCAGTGCGCAGATGCCTGGCTCATGGACATTGCCTTCCAGCGCCGCCCAGTGACCGAAGATGATCCGCAGACCTTTGGTCTTGCGCTCCTTGTGCTGGAACCAGGGCTTATACCCCGGTGGCGCGGTGTCGAGGCCTTCCTTGCTCTTGAGGTCAAGCTTGCCTTCGGCGGTGCAGAAGCGCATGCGCGTGAAATAGTTGGTGATGACTCGCAGGCGGGTGACGCCTTTGAGATCGTTGTCCCACTTCGCCGGTTCGTTGCCGTACATGCCGTCGAGGTAGGCGGGAAACAGATTGTCGTCGCGCAGGGCGGTTTCGACTTCGGCGGCGCACTTCAGAGCGCGCCGCAGCGACCATTGCGGCGGGATGCCGGCGTGGGCCATGGCGACATCACGCCCTTCGTCGAAGTGCATCAGCTTTTGCTGACGCAACCATTCCATCAGCACCGGGCCGTCGGGGGCTTCGATAATCTCGCGCAGGGTGTCGGACTTTTTCAGGCGCTCGATCTTTTTAGCGGCCGCCAGCAGGTGCAGGTCGTGATTGCCCAGCACGCAAACCAGCGATTCACGCATGCCATATAGAAAACGCAGGGTTTCCAGCGATTGCGGGCCACGGTTGACCAGGTCGCCGACCAGCCACAGCCGATCGATCGCCGGATCGAACGCAACCTGCTTGAGCAGGCATTTCAGCGGTTCGAGGCAGCCTTGCAGGTCCCCCACGGCATACGTCGCCATCAGTGCAGGGCTCCGGGGACGGCGAGGCGGAAGGGCTTGATGATTGCGTCGAAATGTTTGCCGTCGCTGGCAACCATTTCGTAAGTGCCTTGCATGGTGCCGACCTTGGTAGTCATGACCGTGCCGCTGCTGTAGGTGTGGCTTTTGCCTGAGTCGATCAGTGGTTGCTGGCCGACGACACCGGCGCCGCGGACTTCTTCGACATGGCCGTCGCCGTCAGTGATCACCCAGTGACGCGACATCAGGCGTGCGGGCTGCTCGCCATTATTCTGTACGGTGATGGTGTAGGCGAAGGCGAAGCGGTCGTGCTCGGGTTGCGATTGGTCTGCCAGATAGTGGGTAACGACGCTGACATCGACCTGATAACGAGGATCGGACATGCAAAAGGGCCTTAAACGAAGCGGAACGCGAGGCGTAGCTGATGGGGAATCAGTCTAGGCAAGTATCGGGCAGTAAACCAGAGTGGCGTCCTGCCCGATAGCGTTCATCGGCTGTCAGTCGGCGGCGGGGGTTGCCGGGACCTGTACCGCGAGCTGGTCGGCCAGACGTACGAATGCCGCCAGATCCAGTTGCTCGGGACGCAGACTGCCATCAACGCCGGCGGCTTCGATTTCAGCGTTGCTGAGCAGTTGTTTGAGGGTGTTGCGCAGGGTTTTGCGGCGCTGGTTGAAAGCTTCGCGAACCACGCGTTCGAGCAGGCGATGGTCCTTGGCCGGGTGTGGCAGAACCGCGTGTGGCACCAGGCGAACGATGGCCGAGTCGACTTTCGGTGGCGGGTTGAATGCGCCCGGCCCCACGTTGAACAGATGTTCTACGCGGCAATGGTACTGAACCATGATCGACAACCGACCCCAGTCACCACCACCCGGACCTGCGGCCAGACGCTCGACCACTTCTTTCTGCAGCATGAAGTGCATGTCGCGAATGATGCCGGCGTTGTTCAGCAGGTGGAAAATCAGCGGCGTGGAGATGTTGTACGGCAGGTTGCCGACCACGCGCAGGCTGTTCGGCGCAGCGTTCAGGCTGTTGAAGTCGAACTTCAGCGCATCGCCCTGATGCAGGTTGAAATTGCTCTTGCCGGCGAACTGCTGGTTGAGGATCGGGATCAGGTCCTTGTCCAGCTCCACCACGTCCAGCTGTGCGCCGGAGTTGAGGATGCCGGCGGTCAATGCGCCCTGGCCCGGCCCGATCTCCAGCATGCGGTCGCCGGCCTTGGCACTGATGGAGCGCAGGATGCGGTCGATGACGCCGGCATCGTGCAGGAAGTTCTGGCCAAAGCGTTTGCGCGCCTTGTGTTGGTATTGCTCGGTCATATACGGGTCTCGGCCATCTGGTAGGCGGTTTCCAGGGCGACTTGCAGGCTGCCGGTGTCGATCCTGCCGCTGCCGGCCAGATCCAGGGCGGTGCCGTGGTCGACCGATGTGCGGATGATCGGCAGGCCCAGGGTCACGTTGACCGCAGCGCCGAAGCCTTTGTATTTCAGCACGGGCAGGCCCTGGTCGTGGTACATCGCCAGCACCGCGTCGCAGTGCTCCAGATATTTGGGGGTAAACAGAGTGTCGGCAGGCAGCGGGCCACGAAGGTCCATGCCCTCGCCGCGCAGGCGCTCCAATGTGGGTTCGATGATGTCGATTTCTTCATGGCCCAGGTGTCCGCCTTCACCGGCGTGCGGATTGAGCCCGCAGACCAGGATGCGCGGTTGGGCGATGCCGAATTTTTGTTGCAGGTCGGCGTGCAGAATCCGCGTGACCCGTTCCAGCCGCGCCGGTGTGATCGCATCGGCGATGTCGCGCAAGGGCAGGTGAGTGGTGACCAGCGCCACGCGCAAACCGCGGGTGGCGAGCATCATTACCACTTGGGCGGTGTGGGTCAGGTCGGCGAGAAATTCGGTGTGACCGGAAAACGCGATGCCCGATTCGTTGATCACGCCCTTGTGAACCGGGGCGGTGATCATCCCGGCGAAGTCGCCGCTCATGCAGCCATTGCCGGCGCGGGTCAGGGTTTCGAGGACGAATGCGGCGTTGGCCTTGTCCAGTTGCCCGGCGACCACCGGGGCGCTGAGCGGGGTGTCCCAGACGTACAGGCTGTTGGCAGGCGCCGGAGCGTCCGGCCAGTGGTCAGGCGTCACTTCCAGCAAGCTGACAGCCAGCCCCAGCTGCGCGGCCCGCTCTTGGAGCAGGTCGCGGCTGGTGATGGCAATCAGGGGGTGTGGCTGGGCTTGCGAGGCGAGCAGCAGGCACAGGTCGGGACCGATGCCGGCCGGTTCGCCGGGTGTCAGCGCGAAACGCTTGGGTTTCACTGCGCTGCCTGGTCTGCACCAGGGAGTTTGATCTCTACGTACGCTTCGTCACGGATCTGACGCAGCCAGGTTTGCAGCTCTTCGTCGTATTTACGGTTACGCAGTACGGTCATTGCTTGCTGCTCACGGGCCTGTTCGGTGCTGTCGGTGGCGCGACGGCCAAGGACTTCCAGAACGTGCCAGCCGTACTGGGTCTGGAACGGCTTGGACAGTTGACCCTGCGGGGACTTGGCCATCACGGCGCGGAATTCCGGTACCAGTGCGTTCGGGTCGATCCAGTTCAGGTCGCCGCCGTTGAGGGCAGAACCCGGGTCTTCCGAATACTTCTTGGCCAGTTCGGCGAAATCTTCACCGGCTTCGATGCGGTTGTAGAGCGACTGAGCCAGTTCCTTGGTCTTGGCTTCGTCGCGAACCGGACTCGGCTTGACCAGGATGTGGCGCACATGCACTTCGTCGCGCATCTGGCTCTCGCCACCACGCTTTTCCAGCAGCTTCAGAATGATGAAACCACCTGGAGTGCGTGCCGGTTGAGTGATGTCACCCGGTGTCATGCTGCTCAGTTCACGGTCGAACGGTGGTGGCAGTTGAGCGGCTTTACGCCAGCCCATATCGCCGCCTTCCAGGGCGTTGTCACTGGCGGAGTTGGCCACGGCCATCTGGCCGAAGTCGGCACCTTGTTTGAGCTGCTGGTAAACGTCCATTGCCTTGCGAGCAGCACTCTGAATCGCTTCGGAGTTGGCGCTTTCCGGGGTCGGAATCAGGATGTTGGCCAGATGCAGCTCTTCGGACAGTTGCATCTTGCCCAGATCGGAGGCGAGGAAGTTCTTCACTTCCTGTTCCGAGACCTGAATGCGTTCGGCCACACGACGCTGGCGTACACGGCTGATGATCATTTCACGACGGATCTGCTCGCGAGCGTCCTCATAGGACAGGCCATCGCGGGACAGGGCGATGCGGAACTGCTCCGGGGTCATGTTGTTGCGCTGGGCAATGGTGCCAACCGCCTGGTTCAGTTCTTCATCGGTGATGCGGATGCCGGAACGTTCGCCGATCTGCAATTGCAGGTTTTCGACGATCAGGCGCTCGAGCACCTGTTGGTCCAGCACACCCGGAGGCGGCAAGCCGCCGCCACGCTTGGCGATGGTTTGCTGAACTTCGTGGACGCGTTGATCCAGCTGGCTCTGCATGACCACGTCGTTGTCGACGATGGCCACAACCTTATCGATGGACTGCACCGCGGCGTTGGCCGCGGTACCCAGGAACAGCGCGCCCAGCATCAGCGGGCGCAGACAATCAGAAAGCTTGGTCTTCACGTTGACGATAACCTTGGATGCCTTTGTCGAGGAAGCTCTCTACCTTGGCGCCGGTGAGGCCGCCGAGTCCCTTCAGAACAATTTGGAGGAAGACGCCGTGGTCGCCTTTTTCGTTTTCCGGGGCGTTCTGACTGAATTCGTCATAGCTGACCCAGTAACGGTTGATCAGGCGCAGTTTCCAGCAGCAGTTGTCATATTCGAAACCACCGAAGGCTTCCAGCGTGCGATTGCGGTTGTAGTCGTACTGCCAGCGGCTGATCGCGCTCCACTGCGGAACGATCGGCCAGATGACCGAGAAATCATGCTGCTGGATCTTGTAGTAGTCCTTCACGTAGCCAGGCTGGCCAGGCGTGCCGTAGTCACCACCGCCAACGGCCCATTTACCGGTGTTCTGGTCGTAGCGGACCTGGTCGTTGCGATAGCGATAGCCGACGTTGACCACCTTGTTCGGGTTGTCTTCAGGCTGGTAGTGGAACATCGCGCTACCGGAACGCGGGCTGCGGCTGTCCGGATCCCAGTTGTAGTCGGCCGTGGTGCGCCAGTCGCGGTTCCAGCGGTATTCGTATTCCAGCGCGTAAGGCGAAACATTGGCCTTGGCGTCGTCGCGGTCGTTGAACGCGATGCCTGGCAGTTGGACTTCGCGATCCTTGAAGTAGAGAGCCTGGCCGACGCTGATGCGTTGACGCTCGAACCCGTCGTCTTCGATCCAGCGACTGGTCACGCCCAGCGACAGCTTGTTCTCGTCGCCGACACGGTCGGCGCCGGAGAAGCGGTTGTCGCGGAACAGCGACGCATAGTTGAAGGTGTATTCGCTGGTATCGAATACCGGAATGTCTTCCTGATCCACCTTCGGCACATAGAGGTAGAACATGCGCGGTTCAAGCGTCTGGCGGTAGTTCTTGCCAAAGAAGGACGTATTGCGGTCGAAGTACAGGCCACCGTCAACGCTGGCGATAGGGACGCCGCGACTCTGGTTGCTGTCGAAGGTGCCGTTGAGTTTGTTCTGCTCTGCGGTCTGACCGGCAATTTGCGACTTGCCGGTGCCGTCCAGATCCAGTTGATACTGGGTGTACTGGTACTTCAGCGACGGCTTGAGGAAGCCATAGGTCCAGTTCATCGGCAGGCTGACGCCTGGTTTCAGATTCAGACGGTCACCGTTGGCGCGAGCCAGGCCGAACACGTTGTTATCGAGGCGGCGCTCGATCGTGCCGTCTTCGTTGACGAAATTGCCGTCCTTCAGATCGCGGTCAAACCGAACGATCTCGGTCTCGTAATCGAAGTTCAGACCCTCCGGATGATACGGCAGCTGACCATTGAAGGTGATCTGCGGCAGACGGTCATATGGCGTGATGTTCGATACGGTTGCCAGTTGGTACGCCTGGGCGTTCAAGCGGGCGGTGTAGCTGTCACCACGATAGGTGACCGAGCCCTGCTGGTTCACGAAGTCGGCACTTTTCACGCCGATCTGATCGGTCTGCAGATCCTGGAAGTAGTAGGGGTCGCTGATCTTGGTGTAGTCAACCTGGGTGAACACGCGGGAGTCGAGACCGCCCTTGTGTTGCCAGTTGTACATGTAGCGATTCTTTTGGTAGTCGGTCTGTTTGCTGCGCTCGGTTTCCTCGTCGTTGAGGTACGCCGCACCGAACTGACCTTCGCTGGACTTGGTGAGGTAGCGGAATTCGCCTTCCATCAACAGGCCGCGTTTAGCCATGTAACGTGGATACAACGTGGCATCGTAGTTCGGCGCCAAGTTGAAGTAGTACGGGGTGACCAGCATGAAGCCGGTGTCGCTGCCGGTGCCGATGGTCGGCGGCAGGAAACCCGACTGACGACGATCGTCGATCGGGAAGTAGATGTACGGCGTGTACAGGACCGGAATGTCCTTGACCCGCAGCGTCACGTTGGTCGCGGTACCGAAGCCGGTGGCAGGGTTCAGGGTGATGTTGTTGCCCTTGAGCTGCCAGGCGTTGCTGTTCGGTTCGCACGTGGTGTACGTGCCGTCCTTCAAACGGATGATCGCGTTTTCGGCACGCTTGGCGTACAGCGCGTTACCGCGGATGCGCGACTTGTGCATCACGTATTCGGCGTTGTCGACCTTGGCTTCACCGGTGTCGAGCTGCACGTCGGCGTGGTCGCCGACGATCAGCGCGCCGTTGTCGCGAATGCGCACGTTGCCCGCCAGTTCGCCACGGCTTTCGGCCTGATACAGGTTGGCCTCGTCGGCTTCGACCTGCATGCTGCCCTGACGCATGACCACGTCACCGGCCAGACTCGCGACTTGCGAATCCTGCTGATAACGCGATGCCTTGGCGCCGATGAAGGTCGGGGCGTCACTTTTATTCGTCTTGTCATTCATGCCAGGACGAATCGGTTCGATATAGGAACCAGAGCAGTAAGGACCGGTCTCGGCCAGTTGGGCGGCAGTGAGCTTCTCGCGCGGAACCCAGTCGAGGTGACTGTAGTCTTCGCTACGGGATTTCAGGCCACGGCCCTTGGACTCGGTAACCAGTACCGGCTTGGGCCCGGACTCCGCAGTGGAGCCGCTCTCGGCCGGGGCTTCGCCAGCGGCGCTGACGGCACTGCCGTCATGCACGGGACGCGGCGGCAAGGCAGCGGCCGGCGTCTTCGGCGAGCAGGCCCAGCCACCCGTTGCCGAGACGGCGCAGTCATACTGCTCGGCGGCAACAACGA
This sequence comes from Pseudomonas sp. B40(2017), assembly GCF_002112855.1. Lineage (NCBI taxonomy): Bacteria > Pseudomonadati > Pseudomonadota > Gammaproteobacteria > Pseudomonadales > Pseudomonadaceae > Pseudomonas > Pseudomonas sp. B40(2017). The sequence goes on along the minus strand of NZ_NEIT01000002.1, from coordinate 34,945 downwards.
ATGAACTGGCCAGAGGTTGCATAGCCAGCAGACTGCCGGTTACCAACAACGGAAATTTTTTACGAAACGCGGGGGATTTCAATGCCATCTTATTAGTCCGGGCTTCCTGCGTGCCATCTGCCCGCGGTGTGGGCCGCACGCCTCTCGATGGTCTGAAAAAGATGCTGGATAATAAAGCATGACCCGCTTGACGGCTAGCGCCGTCGGAGACCCTTGCAATGCCTGATCAAGATGTACGCTTGCAACACCTGAAAGTTTGGCTCGATGAACAGTTGGCAACCCTTTTTGCAGATCAGGGCTGGGGAGCCGTACCCCCGGCCACGTTGACCGCGGCCAGCAGCGACGCGAGTTTCCGCCGGTATTTCCGTTGGGAAGGCGCGGGTCGCAGCTTCGTCGTGATGGATGCGCCGCCGCCTCAGGAAAACTGCAAACCGTTCGTGGATATCGCCTTTTTGCTGGCGAAATCCGGTATCAACGTGCCGAAAATTTATGCCGAAGACCTCGAACGTGGCTTTCTTTTGCTCAATGACCTGGGCAACCAGACCTATCTGGACGTGATCGACAGCGAAAATGCCGACGCGTTATTCAGTGATGCCCTGCAAGCGCTGCTGGCTTTTCAGCAGTTGCCGATGGTGGCACCGCTGCCGAGCTATGACGTCGCGTTGTTGCGCCGCGAGCTGGAACTGTTTCCCGAGTGGTACGTGAAACGCGAGTTGGGCGTCGAGTTCGATGCAACCCAACAGCAGCAGTGGCAAAAGGTCAGCGAGCTGCTGATCGACAGCGCCCTGGCCCAGCCGAAAGTGCTGGTGCACCGCGACTACATGCCGCGCAACCTGATGCTCAGCGAGCCGAATCCCGGCGTGCTGGATTTCCAGGACGCGGTGTATGGCCCGGTGACCTACGACGTGACCTGCCTGTTCAAGGACGCCTTCCTCAGCTGGCCAGAAGAGCGTGTGCGCGGCTGGCTGGAAAGCTACTGGCAGCAGGCGTCAGCACTGAACATCCCGGTGCAGCCGGACTTCGAAGAGTTTCTGCGCGCCAGCGATCTGATGGGCGTGCAGCGTCATCTGAAAGTCATCGGCATCTTCGCCCGTATCTGCCATCGCGACGGCAAGCCGCGTTACCTCGGTGATGTGCCGCGTTTCTTCTCTTATATAGAAGCGGTCGTCGCCCGCCGTCCCGAGCTGGCGGATCTGCAGGCACTGCTCGCCAGCCTGCGTGGTGGAGTGACGGCATGAAGGCAATGATTCTGGCGGCCGGCAAAGGCGAGCGCATGCGCCCGCTGACCCTGACCACCCCCAAACCGCTGGTGCGAGCCGGTGGGGTGCCGCTGATTGAATATCACCTGCGTGCCCTGGCCGCAGCCGGTTTCAATGAGATCGTGATCAACCATGCCTGGCTCGGCCAGCAGATCGAAGATCATCTGGGCGATGGTTCGCAGTTCGGCGTGTCGATCCAGTACTCGCCGGAGGGCGAGCCACTGGAAACCGGCGGCGGCATTCTCCGCGCCTTGCCGCTGTTGGGCGACGACGCGTTTCTGGTGGTCAACGGTGACATCTGGACGGATTACGACTTCAGCGTGCTGCATCAGCCGATCACCGGGCTAGCGCATCTGGTGCTGGCGGACAACCCGGCCCATCACCCGTCAGGCGACTTCACTCTGACCGACGGCCAGGTGCGTGATGGCCAGGCCGACGCGGCGACCCTGACCTACAGCGGCATCGCCGTGCTGCACCCGCAGTTGTTCGATGGCTGCAGCAACGGTGCCTTCAAACTGGCGCCGCTGCTGCGTAAAGCCATGGCGGAGGGGCAGGTGACCGGTGAGCGACTGAAAGGTCACTGGGTCGATGTCGGTACCCACGAGCGTCTGGCCGAAGCCGAAGCCTTGATAGAAGCGAGTCGCTGATATGTTGTGGCCAGGGACTCTGATTGGAGCCGGAGCGGGTTTTGCTATCGCGAGCATTCCGGGGGCCATGCTTGGGGCTTTGTTGGGGCAGGCGCTGGATCGGCGCCTGCATTTGCAGAGCTGGGGGCATTTGCGGGAAAAACTCGGCGGCCGGCCGATGCTGCGCAACGACGAACTGTTATTCGTGTTGCTCGGGCGTCTGGCCAAGAGCGACGGGCGGGTCACGGATGGTCACATCCAGCAGGCGCGGCATGAGATGCGCGCGCTGGAAATGAGCGAGCCGGCGCAGCGCCGGGCGATTGCCGCGTTCAATCGTGGCAAGTCCGGCAACGACAATCTGCGCGGTTATCTGCGTCGATTGAGCACTCAACCTCACGCGGCTGAAGGTGTATTGCGCGCCTGCTGGCGAATGGTCTTCGCCGATGGTCGGGCCGGCGTCAGCGAGCGGGAATTGCTGGCGCAGTGGGGCAAGTGGCTGGGCTGGACGACCCAGCAGATCCAGGCGCTGGCGGCGGACTACGAGCCACACAAGCGTCCGATCGTCAGCGCGGCGGTGAGCTATCAGGAAGCGATGCGCCTGCTCGGCGTCTCAGCCACCAGCGAACCGGCACAGATCAAACGCGCCTATCGGCGTCTGCTCAGCCGGCATCACCCGGACAAGGTGGCCGGGACGGGGGCCACGCCGGCGCAGGTGCGCGAGGCCACCGAGAGGACCCGCGAATTGCACAATGCCTACACGTTGATTCGCGAACGGCGGGACTTTCGCTAGGCATAAAAAAATCGCAGCGTTGGGCTGCGATTTTTTTTCTGCGCTTTGTCAGTCCGGGCTCTGCGGATTCAACCAGCCACGCACCCGGCGGAACAACTGCTCCTGCTCGGCCTTGTTGTCCGGCAAAGCCTTGAGTGCAACCTGACTGAATGCGGAGGTCTTCAGTCGCTTGCTCGCCTGCATGCGCTCCAGTGCCGCGTTGCGGTCCAGCGCTTTATCCATGTAGAAAATGTCCGCGGTCGGCAGCTTCAGGGTCGGCGTCAGTTCCACCAGTTGCGGTTGGGCCTTGGCAGGGATCTGCGCGGCTACCAGGACCAGCTTCTCGACCTGCGAGCTTTGTCGCTCGCTCATGTAGCGCGCCGCCCAGTAGGCGCCGGTGCCATGGCCGAGGACGACGATGCTGCGCGCGCTCTGTTGTTCGGCGTAGGCCAGCGCGGCGTCGATGCGGGCGAAAATTCGCTCGGCGTCGGCCTTGGACTGTTCCTCGGTGGTCTCGGCAACGACCTTGTCGGCCACATCGGCTTCGCCACCGGCGGCTTGTTCGATCGGCTCGGCGGTGGTCGAATCCTTGCTGCCGGGGTCAGCGGTTTTCGCTGCGGCGGGGGCTTCGACCACGCGCGGCGCGATGGCATCGCTTTGCAGATCGGGCAGGGTGATACTCAGGCTGCTCCACTCGACGTCCGGCAACTTGCGGCGCAACGGGCCGATCGCCTGGGGCCAGTCAGCGGTTTCTCCGGCACCGGGAATGAGGATCACCGCGCCTTTGGGTTCGGCGGTGTTGGCCGGTTTCCACAGGGCAAGGAAGGTGTCGCTGCCCGCTTGCAGTTGCTGTTGTTCCTGGGCCGGAACCTTGCGTTCGAGTGCCGCGGCTTCTTCCTGACTACGCTCAAGCAGTGGCTGGCGTTCGACCGGTTTTTCTTCGGCGGCTTTTTCTGCGGCGGGGGCGGGTGCCGGATCCGCGGCTTCGACGGAAAACGCACAAGGCAGGATCAGCGACAGGCACAATGCTGGCATTGCCAGGCGATAGACAGGGGGCATCGGTTATTCCAGGCCAGAAGTTATCCCGGCAGCCTAATGGGTTGGTCAGAATTTGTCAGTGTATGAGACTTCAATGATGCGTTTTTGCTGCCTGTGGGTTATCGGCTGTCTGGCGTTTCCCTTGATGGGCTGGGCGGCGCCTGCGCCACCGAGCCACCTCGCGCGGTTGTCGGCCAGCGAACAACAGTGGCTCGCACAGCACAATGAATTGCGCGTGGGCCTGGTGTTGCAGGCGCCGTACGCGCAATACGACCGGCGCTTGCAGCGGCTGTCGGGGGCCAATGTCGAAGTGATGAAGGCATTGGCCAGAGCGCTGAATGTCGAGCTGAGCTGGCGCAACTTTCAGGATCTGGCACAACTCGAGGCCGCTGCCCGGGACGGCGAAATCGACATCGCCCCAGGCCTGACCCAGACCCCGGGCGGCCTGCGTCTTTGGCAGTTTTCCGATCCGTACATGCGCGTGCCGCAACTGGTGGTCAGCGACCAGAAAAGCAGCGCGACCGTGGAGCTGGAAAAACTCGACAGCCAGACCCGCGTCGCCGTGCGCATGCCCGGCGTCACCGCCGATTATCTGCGCGGCAACTATCCGCACCTGAATCTGCAAGGCGTACCGATGGAGCGTCAGGCGCTGCAACTGTTGCTGAGTCAGCAGGCGTCCTACGCGGTGGTCGATGAGGCGCAGCTCGGGCGGCTATCGGCGGAACCGGAGTTTGCCGGGCTGGTGGTGGTCGGTGACATCGGTCTGCCGCAACTGCTGCGCATCGGCACCCGTCGTGACTGGCCGGAGCTGGCCGGGATCGTCGAGAGTGCCTTGCGCGCAATCCCGGCCAAGGATCTGGAGCGCCTGCATGCCCAATGGCTGCAACCCAAATATCCGCGACTCTCCGAATCGCCGGGCTTCTGGCAGAACCTGAGCCTGTTGTTCGCGGTGTTGCTGCTCAGTTGCGTAGCCATCGTCTTCTGGCAGCGCCGCCAGCAGCGCAGTCTTGAACAGCGCCTGCTCGACGCGCGTGAAGACATCGCCCTGCGCGCCGCCAGCGAAGAAGCCCTGCGTCTGACTCAGTTTTCCATCGATCAGAGCACCGTCGGCATTCTCTGGGTCAACTGGGACAGCCATGTGCGCTACGCCAACCGTGCGGCAGAAAACATGCTCGGTTATCCACAGGGCGCGATCATCGACCGCCCGTTGATCGACTTCGAACCGGGCCTGCACATGGATCGCTGGCTCAACCTGTGGAAACGCGCCCGAGCCAGCGAAGAAGGGCCGCTGAGCTTTGAAACCAATTGTGTGCGGGCCGATGGCAGTGTGCTGCCGGCGGACGTGTCGCTGAGCTTCCTGCGTTTTCGCGATGGCGAATACCTGGTGGTTTATCTCACCGATGTCACCGAGCGTCGTCGTGCCCTGGCTGCGTTGCAGGAAAGCGAGGCGCGGCTGCAAGGCATCGCGGCCAATGTGCCGGGGCTGGTGTTCCGTCTCGAGCGTGCACCGGTAACCGGGCAGATCGACTTCGCCTACATCAGTGAGGGCAGCGAAAGCCTGGTCGGCTACGCGCCGGCCGCCATCGCCCACCGCGACATGGGCCTGCGCAGCCTGGTGCATCCGGATGATCGGGCCGGCTATCACCAGACCCAGGATCAAGCGCTGGACACCGACAGCGACTGGTCGTGGCAGGGCCGGATCCTGACGCGCCAGGGCGAGCAGCGCTGGGCCGAAATCAAGGCCATCACCCGTCAGCTGGAAGGCGGGTCATATGTCTGGGACGGCATTGTCTGGGACATCACTGAAAGCAAACGCATCGAACTGGAGCTGGCAGCCTCCCGCGAACAACTACGCGAACTGTCGGCGCACCTGGAAAGCGTGCGGGAAGAGGAAAAGGCGCGCATCGCCCGCGAGGTTCACGATGAACTGGGGCAGATGCTGACGGTGCTGAAACTGGAAACGTCGATGTGCGAACTGGCCTACGCGCAACTCGACCCGGGTCTGAACGAGCGCTTGAACAGCATGAAGCGCCTGATTGCCCAGTTGTTCCAGCTGGTGCGGGATGTGGCGACGGCGCTGCGCCCTCCGATCCTCGATGCCGGGATCGCCTCGGCCATCGAGTGGCAGGCGCGGCGGTTCGAGGCGCGCACGCAGATTCCGTGTCTGGTGCAGGTGCCGGACAACCTTGCGCCCCTCAGCGACGCCAAGGCCATCGGCCTGTTCCGTATTCTTCAGGAGGCGTTGACCAACGTCATGCGCCATGCTCAGGCGCATACTGTGGAACTGACGCTGACGCAGGAAGGCAACGAATTGTGTCTGACGGTCAGCGATGATGGCGTAGGATTTGTCGCCGCTGCCGGCAGGCCGACATCCTTTGGACTGGTGGGCATGCGCGAGCGGGTGTTGATCATGGGCGGGCAGCTGTCACTCGACAGCGAGCCGGGCGAGGGCACCACGCTGAGCGTGCGGGTGCCACTGGATGAGGAGAAGTAAGTGATCCGTGTACTGGTAGCCGAAGACCACACCATCGTTCGCGAAGGCATCAAGCAATTGATCGGCCTGGCCAAGGATCTGCAGGTGGTGGGGGAGGCGAGCAACGGCGAGCAATTGCTGGAAACCCTGCGCAATGTGCCCTGCGAAGTGGTGTTGCTGGACATCTCGATGCCCGGCGTCAACGGGCTCGAAGCGATTCCACGAATCCGCGCGCTGAACCATCCGCCGGCGATTCTGGTGCTGTCGATGCACGACGAAGCACAGATGGCCGCCCGGGCGCTGAAGGTCGGCGCCGCCGGTTATGCCACCAAGGACAGCGATCCGGCACTGCTGCTGACGGCCATTCGCAAGGTCGCGGCGGGCGGGCGCTACATCGACCCGGAGCTGGCCGACCGCATGGTCTTCGAAGTCGGCCTGACCGATGCGCGACCACTGCACTCGTTGCTGTCGGAGCGCGAATTCTCGGTGTTCGAACGCCTGGCGCAAGGCGCTAACGTCAACGACATCGCCCAGCAACTGGCCCTGAGCAGCAAGACCATCAGCACCCACAAGGCGCGGCTGATGCAGAAACTCAACATCACTTCGCTCGCCGAGCTGGTGAAGTACGCGATGGAACACAAGCTCCTCTGAGCGGCATATCCAATAGCGACAGGCACTTTTGCCGGTTCTGACGGCTTGAGCCCCGACCCATGCGTCGGGTTTGCCAAAACGCGCCATCCTTGTAGGGCAATCCCTACCCCCGGCCTTCCATCCGGCTGAGGCGATTCTCTCCTGCGCCCCGATTTGCGTGACTGCAAGCAGCCACTAGGCTTAATCCCACAGCAGTCATCAATAACAAAGGTGTGGGTATGAGCCAGGTCGAATCAAACGCAGGGGCCAGCGATGTGCTGGTCAGCTTTCGTGGAGTGCAGAAGAGCTACGACGGCGAGAACCTGATCGTCAAAGACCTCAACCTGGACATTCGCAAGGGCGAATTCCTCACCTTGCTCGGGCCGTCCGGCTCGGGCAAGACCACCAGCCTGATGATGCTCGCCGGTTTCGAAACGCCGACCGCCGGTGAAATCCTCCTCGCCGGGCGGGCGATCAATAACGTGCCGCCGCACAAACGCGACATCGGCATGGTGTTCCAGAACTACGCGCTGTTCCCGCACATGACCGTCGCTGAAAACCTGGCGTTTCCGCTGACCGTGCGTGGCCTGAACAAAAGCGACGTCAGCGACAAGGTCAAGAAAGTCCTGAGTATGGTCCAGCTCGACGCGTTCGCATCGCGTTATCCGGCGCAACTGTCCGGCGGCCAGCAACAACGTGTGGCTTTGGCCCGTGCGCTGGTGTTCGAGCCGCAACTGGTGTTGATGGACGAACCCCTCGGCGCCCTCGACAAACAGCTGCGTGAACACATGCAGATGGAAATCAAACACCTGCACCAGCGCCTCGGCGTGACCGTGGTCTACGTGACCCACGACCAGGGCGAAGCCCTGACCATGTCCGACCGTGTTGCCGTCTTCCATCAGGGCGAAATCCAGCAGATCGCCCCGCCGCGCACCCTCTACGAAGAACCGAAAAACACCTTCGTCGCCAACTTCATCGGCGAGAACAACCGCCTCAACGGTCGCCTGCTCAGTCAGAACGGCGAGCGCTGCGTGGTCGAGCTGGGGCGCGGGGAAAAGGTCGAGGCGCTGGCGGTCAACATCGGCCAGACCGGCGAACCGGTCACCCTGTCGATCCGCCCCGAGCGCGTCAGCCTCAACGGTTCGAGCGACCAATGCGTCAACCGCTTCTCCGGGCGGGTGGCCGAATTCATCTATCTGGGCGACCACGTCCGGGTGCGCCTGGAAGTCTGCGGCAAGACCGACTTCTTCGTGAAACAACCGATTGCCGAGCTCGATCCAGCGCTCGCGGTCGGCGACGTGGTTCCGCTTGGCTGGCAGGTCGAGCACGTTCGCGCGCTCGATCCACTTCTAGAGGCGCACTGAAACGCCCCGCAATACCAACACCAACCCTGCACGTGGAGAGAACAATAAATGTTGAGATCCCTGAAGTTCACAGCCCTGACCCTGGGCCTGATGGGTGCGGCAAGCGCAATGGCCGCTGGGCCGGATCTGACCGTGGTGTCGTTTGGCGGGGCGAACAAGGCGGCGCAAGTCAAAGCCTTCTACGCACCGTGGGAAGCGGCGGGCAACGGCAAGATCGTCGCCGGCGAGTACAACGGTGAAATGGCCAAGGTCAAAGCCATGGTCGACACCAAGAGCGTGTCCTGGGATCTGGTCGAGGTTGAATCGCCGGAGCTGTCCCGTGGCTGCGACGAAGACATGTTCGAGCAACTCGATCCTGCGCTGTTCGGCAAGTCCGAAGACTACGTCAAAGGCGCGATCCAGCCGTGCGGCGTGGGCTTCTTTGTGTGGTCGACCGTGCTGGCCTACAACGCCGACAAGCTGAAAACCGCACCGACCAGCTGGGCGGATTTCTGGGATACGAAAAAATTCCCGGGCAAGCGCGGCCTGCGCAAAGGCGCCAAGTACACCCTCGAATTCGCACTGATGGCCGACGGCGTTGCGCCGAAAGACGTGTACAAGGAACTGGCCAGCAAGGGCGGTCAGGATCGCGCATTCAAGAAACTGGATGAGCTTAAACCGAACATCCAGTGGTGGGAAGCCGGCGCCCAGCCGCCGCAATACCTCGCTTCCGGTGACGTGGTCATGAGCTCGGCCTACAACGGTCGTATCGCTGCGGTGCAGAAAGAATCCAATCTGAAAGTGGTGTGGAACGGCGGTATCTACGACTTCGATGCGTGGGCCATCCCGAAAGGTCTGGACGCCAAGCGTGCCGAAGCGGCGAAGAAATTCATCGCGTTTTCGGTGCAGCCGCAACAGCAGAAGACCTACTCGGAAAACATCGCCTACGGCCCGGCCAACTCTCAAGCAGTGCCATTGCTGGACAAGGCAATCCTGAAAGACATGCCGACCACCCCGGAAAACATCGCCAACCAGGTGCAGATCGACGTCAGCTTCTGGGCTGACAACGGCGAGCAACTGGAGCAGCGCTTCAATTCCTGGGCTGCGAAGTAACCACGTCACACGGGCCGACGGCTACCGGATGATCGTTCCCACGTCGAGGCGTCGAACCGTCCGCGTGGGAATGCCGCCCGGGACGCTCCGCGTCCCTGTGACGCAGAGCGTCACTGAATGCGTTCCCACGCAGAGCGTGGGAACGATCAGTACCCCAAGTTCGAGGCGGTATTCGCCGCTTTTGTAACGATCAAAGATTTGCGGAGTACGTCATGGCCATCGCCGTTCCCCTGAACGAGGGCAACAGCCCCACCTTGAAGCAGCGGCTCAAGCACGCCGAGCGGGTCAACCGCTGGAAGGCCCAGGCGCTGATCGCGCCGCTGGTGCTGTTTCTGTTGCTGGTGTTCCTGGTGCCGATCGTGGCGCTGCTCTATAAAAGTGTCGGCAACCCGGAAGTGGTTGGCGGCATGCCGCGCACCGTAACCGCGATTGCTGCGTGGGACGGCCGAGGCCTGCCCGCCGAACCGGTCTATAAAGCTGCCAGCGAAGACCTCGCCGAAGCGCGGAAAAACCAGACCCTGGGCGATCTGTCCAAGCGCCTGAACATGGAGTTGGCCGGTTATCGCAGCCTGCTGACCAAAACCGCCCGCTCGCTGCCCTTCGCCAGCGAACCGGCCTCTTATAAAGAAGCACTGGAAGGCCTCGACGAGCGTTGGGGCGATCCGGCCTACTGGCAAGCGGTGAAGCGCAACACCAGCAGCATCACCCCGTTCTATCTGCTGGCGGCGGTGGATCATCGCATCGACGACCTCGGCGAAATTGCTCCGGCGACCCCGGATCAGGCGATCTACCTCGACATCTTCGCCCGGACTTTCTGGATGGGCCTGATCATCACCGTGATCTGCCTGGTGCTCGCTTATCCGCTGGCGTACCTGCTGGCCAACCTGCCGTCGCGTCAAAGCAACCTGCTGATGATTCTGGTGTTGCTGCCGTTCTGGACCTCGATCCTGGTGCGAGTCGCCGCGTGGATCGTGTTGCTGCAATCCGGCGGATTGATCAACAGCGCGCTGATGGCGATGGGGATCATCGATAAACCGCTGGAGCTGGTGTTTAACCGCACCGGGGTTTACATCTCGATGGTGCACATCCTGCTGCCGTTCATGATCCTGCCGATCTACAGCGTGATGAAAGGCATCTCGCCGACTTACATGCGTGCCGCGATTTCCCTCGGCTGCCATCCGTTCGCCAGTTTCTGGCGGGTGTACTTCCCGCAGACCTACGCCGGTGTCGGCGCCGGTTGCCTGTTGGTGTTTATCCTCGCCATCGGCTACTACATCACCCCGGCGCTGCTGGGCAGCCCGAACGATCAGATGGTCAGCTACTTCGTCGCGTTCTACACCAACACCAGCATCAACTGGGGCATGGCCACCGCACTGGGCGGGCTGTTGCTGCTGGCGACCGTGGTGCTTTATCTGATCTACAGCTGGCTGGTAGGCGCCAGTCGCCTGCGCCTGAGCTAAGGGGAATTTGAAATGCTGAGTCCTTATATGTCGCCTGTCGAGCGGGTGTGGTTCTACAGCTTGCGGATCCTCTGCGGCTTGATCCTGTTGTTCCTGATCCTGCCGGTGCTGGTGATCGTGCCGCTGTCGTTCAACTCGGGCAGTTTCCTGGTGTACCCGCTGCAGGGCTTTTCGCTGCAGTGGTACCACGACTTCTTCGCCTCGGCGGAATGGATGCGCGCGTTGAAGAACAGCATCATCGTCGCCCCGGCCGCGACCGTGCTGGCGATGGTGTTCGGCACGCTGGCGGCCATCGGCCTGACCCGTGGCGACTTTCCCGGCAAGCCGCTGGTGATGGCGCTGGTGATTTCGCCGATGGTGGTGCCGGTGGTGATCATCGGTGTGGCCAGTTACCTGTTCTTCGCGCCGCTGGGCCTGGGCAACAGTTTCTTCTCGCTGATTGTGGTACACGCGGTGCTCGGTGTACCGTTCGTGATCATCACGGTGTCGGCGACGCTGCAGGGTTTCAACCATAACCTGGTGCGGGCGGCGGCCAGTCTTGGTGCTTCGCCATTGACCACGTTCCGCCGGGTGACTTTGCCGCTGATTGCGCCGGGGGTAATTTCCGGGGCGCTGTTTGCCTTCGCAACCTCGTTCGATGAAGTGGTGGTGACGCTGTTTCTTGCAGGTCCCGAGCAGGCGACGCTGCCACGACAGATGTTCAGCGGGATACGCGAGAACCTGAGCCCGACGATTGCGGCGGCTGCGACTCTGCTGATTGCCTTCTCGGTGATTCTGTTGCTGACGCTGGAGTGGTTGCGTGGGCGGAGTGAAAAACTGCGTACTGCTCAGGTTTAGTGTTCGGCTTGAGATCGTTACCCCCTCACCCCAACCCTCTCCCCCAAGGGGGCGAGGGGAAAGGGAGCAGATATTCGTGCAGTTCAGAATCTGTGTTCGACTTGAGGAAGGGAGCTGATCTACACGCTTTTCAAAACCTGAGTTCGACTCGGTAATTCAGGTCGGTGTATAGCGAAAACTCACCACGGTCAGTCCCCTCTCCCTACGGGCGGTCCGACGTTTCGGGAGGGTTAGGGTGAGGGCGCTCTTGATCTTGCCTCCGTCATTCACACCCTGAATACCAGACAACCCGAATTCCCCAGCTACGCTTGTGCTCAGCTCCCACATCTATAAGAGGCTGCGCACGATGAGTCTTTCCTCGTTCAAGATTGCTCACAAACTGATCACCGGCGCCGGGGCCATCGAGCAACTGGCGGCCGAGCTAACGCGGCTGGACATCGACAACCCGCTGATCGTCACCGATGCCGCGCTGGTCAAGTCCGGGACGGTAGAGCTGGCGCTGGCGCAGATCGGCCAGCGTGAATATGAAATCTTCGACCGCGTGTTGCCCGATCCTGAAATCGCCATCGTCGAGGACTGTATGCGTGTCTACCGCGAAGGCGGGCATGACGGTCTGATCGGCCTCGGTGGCGGCAGTGCCATCGACATCGCCAAGAGTGTTGCCGCCTATGCTGGTTATCACGGCGCACTGGAGGATCTGTTCGGCGTCGATCAGGTGCCGCGCAAAGGCCCGCCGCTGATCGCCATCCCGACTACGGCCGGCACCGGTTCTGAAGTGACCAACGTCGCCATCCTTTCGGACAAGGTCGCCCAACTGAAGAAAGGCATCGTCAGCGACTACCTGTTGCCGGATGTGGCGCTGGTCAGTCCGCAGATGACCCTGACCTGTCCGCGCAGCGTCACCGCCGCCAGTGGTGTCGATGCGCTGGTGCATGCCATCGAATCCTACCTGTCGCTGAATGCCTCGCCGATCACCGATTCGCTGGCCATCGGCGCAATCAAGTTGATCGCCCGGTCCTTGCCCAAGGCCTACGCCAATCCCTCCAACCTGCAAGCCCGAGAGGACATGGCCACCGCCAGCCTGATGGCCGGCATGGCGTTCGGCAATGCCGGGGTCGGCGCGGTGCATGCACTGGCGTATCCGCTGGGCGGGCGTTTCAACATTGCCCACGGCGTCAGCAATGCGTTGCTGCTGCCGTATGTCATGACTTGGAACAAGATGGCCTGTGTCGAACGGATGCAGGATATTGCCGAAGCCATGGGGGTGAAGACCGCTCATTTGAGTCTCAATGAAGCGGCCGACAGCGCCGTCGCCGCGATGACCGAGCTCTGTGCGGCGGTGGAAATCCCGCTGGGTCTGCGCAGTTTCGGCGTGCCCGAAGAAGCGATCCCGGCCATGGCGGTAGAGGCCGCGGGAATCGAGCGCCTGATGCGCAACAACCCGCGCAAGCTCAGCGCCGCCGACATCGAGAAGATCTACCGGGCGGCGTACTGAGAACCCGCCGGTCATCGGTCATGGCACAACCCAATCATCGCGGTCACGGTGCGCGCGCGGAAACTTGAGGTATACAATGCGCGCCATCGTGATTTAGCTCAGAAAAGGTGCGTCATGCAGCCCTTCGTTATTGCTCCGTCGATTCTTTCCGCCGATTTCGCCCGCCTGGGCGAGGAAGTGGACAACGTTCTGGCCGCCGGTGCCGACTTCGTCCACTTCGATGTCATGGACAACCACTACGTACCGAACCTGACCATCGGCCCGATGGTCTGCGCCGCGCTGCGCAAGTACGGCGTGACCGCGCCGATCGACGCCCACCTGATGGTCAGCCCGGTGGATCGCATCGTCGGCGACTTCATCGAAGCCGGCGCCACCTACATCACCTTCCACCCGGAAGCCACGCTGCACGTCGATCGTTCGCTGCAACTGATCCGTGAAGGCGGCTGCAAATCCGGCCTGGTGTTCAACCCGGCGACCCCGCTGGACGTGCTCAAGTACGTGATCGACAAGGTCGACATGGTCTTGCTGATGAGCGTCAACCCGGGCTTCGGCGGGCAGAAATTCATCCCCGGCACCCTCGACAAGCTGCGCGAAGCGCGGGCGATCATCGATGCCTCGGGCCGTGACATCCGCCTGGAAATCGACGGCGGCGTCAACGTCAACAACATCCGCGAAATCGCTGCCGCTGGCGCCGACACCTTCGTGGCCGGCTCGGCGATCTTCAATGCGCCGAACTATCAGGAAGTCATCGACAAGATGCGTTCCGAACTGGCGCTGGCTCGCCCATGAGCGGTTTTGAGCAGCTGTTCCCGGGGCAACTGCCGCGGTTGGTGATGTTCGATCTGGATGGCACGCTGATCGATTCGGTACCCGACCTGGCGGCGGCTGTGGATAACATGCTGCTCTCGCTCGGGCGCAAGCCTGCCGGTATCGAGTCGGTACGCGAGTGGGTCGGCAACGGTGCGCCGGTGCTGGTGCGCCGCGCATTGGCCGGCGGTATCGATCATTCCTCCGTGGATGACGTCGAAGCCGAGCATGCGCTGGAGGTTTTCATGGAGGCCTACGGCGCCAGCCATGAGCTGACCGTGGTCTATCCCGGCGTGCGCGACACCCTGAAATGGCTGCACAAGCAGGGCGTGGCCATGGCGCTGATCACCAACAAGCCGGAGCGCTTCGTCGCGCCGCTGCTGGATCAGATGAAAATCGGCCGCTACTTCAAGTGGATCATCGGCGGCGATACCCTGCCGCAGAAGAAGCCCGATCCGGCGGCGCTGTTCTTCGTCATGAAGATGTCCGGGATTCCGGCCTCGCAATCGCTGTTCGTCGGTGATTCGCGCAGCGACGTGCTGGCGGCGAAAGCGGCGGGGGTCAAGTGCGTCGGGCTCAGTTATGGCTACAACCATGGCCGGCCGATTGCCGAGGAATCCCCGGCGCTGGTGATCGACGATCTGCGCAAGCTAATTCCCGGTTGCCTGGATACGGCCGCTGAGATAACGTTGCCCGACGCTTCTCAATCCCCTTCTGGAAACGCCATCGTGGTGGTCACCCGCAAACTCTGGATGAAAGTCATCAAGGCCCTGGCCCGCTGGCGTTGGCGCGCCTGACTTGTTCCTGGCCGGCCTGCCGGCGCGTTTGCACACCTGACTGATTTGCCCCTCACACCACGAGGCACCCTATGATCCGCGAAGAATTCCTGCGTCTGGCCGCTGACGGCTACAACCGCATTCCGCTGGCCTGCGAAACCCTGGCCGACTTCGACACCCCGCTGTCGATCTACCTGAAACTGGCCGACCAGCCCAACTCCTACCTGCTCGAATCGGTGCAGGGCGGTGAGAAATGGGGCCGTTACTCGATCATCGGCCTGCCTTGCCGCACCGTGCTGCGGGTTCACGATCATCACGTGAGTATCACCGTCGATGGCGTCGAGACCGAAAGCCACGACGTCGAAGACCCGCTGGCCTTCGTCGAAACCTTCAAGGCCCGCTACAACGTGCCGACCATTGCCGGTCTGCCGCGCTTCAACGGCGGTCTGGTGGGGTACTTCGGTTACGACTGCGTGCGTTATGTAGAGAAGCGCCTCGGCAAATGCCCGAATCCGGATCCGCTGGGCGTGCCGGACATTCTGCTGATGGTCTCCGATGCGGTGGTGGTGTTCGACAACCTCGCCGGCAAGATGCACGCGATCGTGCTGGCCGACCCGGCGCAGGCCGATGCCTACGAACAGGGCCAGGCGCAATTGCAGCAACTGCTGGAAAAACTGCGTCAGCCGATCACCCCGCGCCGTGGCCTGGATTTCAGCAAGCAACAGGCGGCCGAGCCGGTGTTCCGCTCCAGTTTCACCCAGGACGACTACGAAAAAGCCGTCGACACCATCAAGGAATACATCCTCGCCGGTGACTGCATGCAGGTGGTGCCGTCCCAGCGCATGTCGATCGACTTCAAGGCAGCGCCGATCGATCTGTACCGCGCACTGCGTTGCTTCAACCCGACGCCGTACATGTACTTCTTCAACTTCGGCGATTTCCACGTCGTCGGCAGTTCGCCCGAAGTGCTGGTGCGGGTCGAAGACAACCTGATCACCGTGCGCCCGATTGCCGGCACCCGTCCTCGCGGGGCCACCGAAGAGGCGGACGTGGCGCTGGAAGAAGACCTGCTGTCCGACGACAAGGAGATCGCCGAGCACCTGATGCTGATCGACCTCGGTCGCAACGACACCGGGCGCGTATCGGAGATCGGCTCGGTGAAGCTCACCGAGAAGATGGTCATCGAGCGTTATTCCAACGTGATGCACATCGTGTCCAACGTCACCGGCCAGTTGAAAGCCGGGCTGACGGCGATGGATGCGCTGCGAGCGATTCTGCCGGCGGGCACCTTGTCCGGTGCGCCGAAGATCCGGGCGATGGAAATCATCGACGAGCTGGAACCGGTCAAGCGTGGCGTGTATGGCGGCGCGGTCGGGTACTTCGCCTGGAACGGCAACATGGACACCGCGATTGCGATCCGTACCGCAGTGATCAAGAACGGCGAACTGCACGTGCAGGCCGGTGGCGGCATCGTCGCCGACTCGGTGCCGGCGCTGGAATGGGAAGAAACCATCAACAAGCGCCGGGCGATGTTCCGCGCTGTTGCACTGGCCGAGCAAACCCCGGACTGAGTGATTGCTGATTCAGCCAAAAAAAACGCGGCGCCTGTGAGGGCGCCGCGTTTTTTTATGGCCTGCGAATCAGAAGTCGAGCGCTACCCCGACGTTGATCCCTTGCTGGGTAAAGTCGTCATCCTTGCGGATGTCGTAGCTGGCGCGCAATGCCAGATCCTTGGTGAGGTTGTGGCTCACGCCGAGGTTCAGGCGGTTCAGGTTGGTTTGAGGGGAATAGCCGGCCAGGGTGTAGCGGTTGTTCGGCAGGCTATTGAGGTTCATCGTCACATGCTGGGTGTCGTCGTTGTACTCGCGCTCATGGGCCAGTTCGCCGAACACCTGGGTCTGCGAGGTGATCTGGTACTTGCCCTGGATCCCGAGGCCGAGACGCCGGGAAATGCGCGACTGGTCATCGAACGTCAGCGCGGTGGAGTCGGCGCCGTTTTCCGAATAGCCATCGACTTCAACCTTGGCAAAGTCGGCACTGACGAATGGCGACAGGTGCCATGGGCTGCTCGCTTCTGGCGCAATGTCGTAACCCACGCGTCCGCTGAAGGCCAGCACATAGCCGTCGGTATCGCCTTTCTCGCCGCGTTCGTTGACCCCCAGCTGGAATTTGCGTTTGAGGCTGTCGTAATCCAGATGCCCTGCGGTCACGGCGGCGTCACCCCACCAGCGGTTCTGCTGGTACTGGGCGAACGCGGTGCCGAGGTAGGTGTTCAGCTTGTAGTCCGAGTCGTTGTCGCCAGCTTCCAGTTTCTGATTGTAGAAACCGGCCGCCACACCCACGCGCCAGGCGTCGTTGAGACGGTAGCTGCCGCCGATGTTCAGGTTGTAACCGTTGCCGTCGGCGCTGGCGCCGCTGCGCTGGCTGTCGAAGTCCTGATGCTGGCCGCCGCCGGCGACAATCGCCCGCCATTGGCCAACGGCCTGCCAGTTTTCCCAATCTGCCAGCCACTGGTTGCGCAGCTCATCCTGATGCGAGCGCAAGGTGCCTTGGGCCATTTGCGGCAACAGGGTCGCTTCCCATGGCGCGGCCAGCAGTGAGTAAGCGTAATCGGCGATCAGGCGCTGCCCGGCTTCGGTCGGGTGAACGGCATCGTTGTAGATCAGCTTGGTCGGGTCCGGGGTGGCGCTGTTGATCCCGTACCGGGCGTTTTCCGTGCAGCTATTGCCGCTGAAGCAGGTGCCGACCAGATTCTGGTCAGTGGCCAGACCGAATTGCGCCGGATTGGCGAATGCCTCTTTGAGCAATACCGGGACGTTCAGCGGGATGACGTTGGCATTGACGCTCTGCAACTGGCTGACCAGTTCGGTGTTGAACTGGGCGCTGAGTTGCGAAGTGAACGCTTGCAGCGGCGAACCGTTGATGGCTGGCGTCAGGCCGATGTCCGGCAACAGCCAGACCATGATGTAACGGGCGCCGGCGCCTTGCAGTGTGCGTACGCTGTCGACCAGTCGATCGGCAGCGGCATTCGCCTGAGGAAGACTGGTGACGCGGCCCTGGAGGAAATCGTTGCCACCCCCGGTCAGGTAATACAGGGCATTCGGGTCGGCGCGGAAACCGTTCGACGGCAGATAACCGGCGCGGGTACGTTCACCAGTGGCGGACTGGCTGGTGATCGAGTCGAGAATCTGGTCGGTACGATAGCCGCCCACGGCCCAGTTGTTACCGTCCGGCTGGCCTTGGCCGGCACGTACCGCTGAGGACGAGGAGGCGGTTTGATCGGGGGTGAAGCCGAGACGGCCACCGAGCAATTGGGTGGCGTTGAGCGAGTAGAACTCACCGCTGCCGTCCTGATAGTTCGGGCCCGTGCGGTTGGTGTAGCGTTCGGTGGCGCCGGCCGGGCCGCCGCTGTCGGTGAAAGTCCCCGCATCACTAAGGCTGTCGCCGAAGACCACGAAATTCGAATAAGGATTGGGTGCGGCGTTCGCCTGGGTGCAGGCCATCGCGAGCAGGCATCCGGCGAGCGGTACAAACAACGTCTGTTTGATCATGAGCAAGTCCGTTTATTTATTGTTGTAGTGAACGAAACGACAGTACCAAAAACTTCCGGCGATTTGCCATCGGTCGTCAACCCTCCCATTGTTTTATCCCCCACGGCCCCGGCCATATTGCACGCTCCGCCCAGCTAAGTTACTGTGCCGAAACGTATGAACGAGACCTTCCCCGTGTTGATCACCAGCAAACTTCTGGATCAAGTCATCAAGGCACACGCCCGCTGGCGTTGGCGCGCCTGAATCTATTCTGCCGGCCCCGCCGGATCTGTATCGCTTTGCCTTCCTTGCCCGTTTGAAATGCCGCTGTGCCGACGCGACCTGCGCGTCCGACCGTGTGCAGCGCCTGGCAAGTCATCCGAAGGCTGTCTTCAAGTCAGAATTCAAGAGGTTCGAAACGCCATGTTGCTGATGATCGACAACTACGACTCCTTTACTTACAACGTTGTGC
The DNA here is from genome assembly GCF_002112855.1 of Pseudomonas sp. B40(2017). NCBI lineage: Bacteria > Pseudomonadati > Pseudomonadota > Gammaproteobacteria > Pseudomonadales > Pseudomonadaceae > Pseudomonas > Pseudomonas sp. B40(2017). Next base: position 16,317 of record NZ_NEIT01000002.1, on the reverse strand, counting down.
AATACCTCGGCGAGCTGGGTGCCGAGGTCAAGGTGGTGCGCAACGACGAACTGACCATCGCCGAAATCGAAGCGCTCAACCCTGAGCGGATCGTGGTTTCCCCGGGCCCGTGCACACCGACCGAAGCCGGCATCTCCATCGAAGCCATCAAGCACTTCGCCGGCAAACTGCCGATCCTCGGCGTCTGCCTCGGTCACCAGTCCATCGGCCAGGCTTTTGGCGGCGATGTCGTCCGCGCCCGGCAGGTGATGCACGGTAAGACTAGCCCGGTATTCCACGAGGACAAGGGTGTGTTTGCCGGGCTGAATCGCCCGCTGACCGTCACCCGCTATCATTCCCTGATCGTTAAACACGAAACGTTGCCCGATTGCCTGGAGCTGACGGCGTGGACCCAGCACGATGACGGTTCGGTCGACGAAATCATGGGCCTGCGTCACAAGACCCTGAACATCGAGGGCGTACAGTTCCACCCGGAATCGATCCTCACCGAGCAGGGCCATGAACTGTTCGCCAACTTCCTCAAACAAACCGGCGGCACGCGCTAAGGACTTTCCATGAATATCAAGACAGCCCTGAGCCGTATCGTCGATCATCTCGACCTCAGCACCGATGAAATGCGCGACGTGATGCGCGAAATCATGACCGGCCAATGCACGGATGCGCAGATCGGCGCGTTCATGATGGCCATGCGCATGAAGAGCGAGAGCATCGACGAGATCGTCGGCGCCGTGTCGGTGATGCGCGAACTGGCGGACAAGGTCGAACTCAAGACCCTCGACGGCGTGGTCGATGTGGTCGGCACCGGCGGTGACGGGGCGAATATTTTCAACGTGTCGACCGCGTCTTCCTTTGTGGTCGCTGCTGCTGGCTGCACCGTGGCCAAGCACGGTAACCGTGCAGTGTCGGGCAAGAGCGGCAGTGCCGACCTGCTGGAAGCCGCCGGCATCTACCTCAACCTGACCCCGGTTCAGGTGGCGCGCTGCATCGATAACGTCGGCATCGGTTTTATGTTTGCCCAGACTCACCACAAAGCCATGAAGTACGCCGCCGGCCCGCGTCGCGATCTCGGTCTGCGCACCCTGTTCAACATGCTCGGCCCGCTTACGAATCCGGCCGGTGTGAAACATCAGGTGGTGGGCGTGTTCACCCCGGCGCTGTGCCGGCCGTTGGCTGAAGTCTTGCAGCGTCTGGGCAGCAAGCACGTGCTGGTGGTGCATTCGAAGGACGGTCTGGACGAATTCAGCCTGGCGGCGCCGACCTTTGTCGCCGAGCTGAAAGACGATCAGATCTCCGAGTATTGGGTCGAGCCGGAAGATCTGGGCATGAAGAGCCAGAGCCTGCATGGCCTGTCGGTCGAAGGCCCGGAAGCGTCGCTGGCGCTGATCCGCGATGCACTGGGCAAGCGCAAGACCGAGAACGGCCAGAAGGCTGCCGAAATGATCGTGCTCAATGCCGGTGCGGCGCTGTACGCCGCCGACCTGGCGACAAGTCTGAAAGAGGGCGTGGCACTGGCCCACGACGCTCTGCACACCGGTCTTGCTCGGGAAAAACTCGAGGAGTTGGGTGCCTTTACCGCGGTATTCAAAGTGGAGAATGAGGGATGAGTGTACCGACGGTTCTGGAAAACATTCTGGCCCGCAAGGTTCAGGAAGTCGCCGAGCGTAGCGCTCGTGTGAGCCTGAGCGAGCTGGAAAGTCTGGCCAAGGCGGCCGATGCACCCCGTGGTTTTGCCCAGGCATTGCTGGCGCAGGCCAAGAAGAAACAACCGGCGGTCATCGCCGAAATCAAGAAGGCGTCGCCGAGCAAAGGCGTGATCCGCGAGAACTTCGTTCCCGCCGAGATCGCCAAAAGCTACGAGAAGGGCGGGGCGACCTGCCTGTCGGTGCTGACCGATATCGACTATTTCCAGGGCGCCGATGCCTACCTGCAACAGGCCCGCGCGGCGTGCTCGCTGCCGGTGATCCGCAAGGATTTCATGATCGATCCGTACCAGATCGTCGAAGCCCGTGCCCTGGGTGCCGATTGTGTGCTGTTGATCGTCTCCGCGCTGGATGACGTGAAAATGGCCGAACTGGCTTCGGTGGCCAAGGACGTCGGCCTCGATGTGCTGGTGGAAGTGCACGACGGCGATGAGCTGGAACGCGCGTTGAAAACCCTCGACACGCCGCTGGTCGGAGTCAACAACCGCAATCTGCACACCTTTGACGTGAGTCTGGAAACCACCCTCGACTTGCTGCCGCGCATTCCGCGTGATCGCCTGGTCATCACTGAGAGCGGCATCCTCAATCGTGCCGATGTCGAGTTGATGGAAATCAGCGATGTCTATGCGTTCCTGGTCGGCGAAGCGTTCATGCGCGCCGAAAGCCCGGGCATTGAACTGCAGCGTCTGTTCTTCCCTGAACGCGGCGTTCCGGTGAGCGGTTCGACCCTCGACTGAGTTTCGGTATACCGAGTCGAATCCAATCGCGAGCAGGCTCGCTCCCACAGGGAAACTCATTCCAATGTGGGAGCGAGCCTGCTCGCGATGACGGCATTGAAAGTTCTACAGATTTAACTGTCTGGTGGATACCTTGATGACTCCAACTTCCCTGACCATCGAAGCCGGCCTGCAAGCCGAACAGGATCTGCTGGCCTCGGTCTGCTCCGGCGACGCTGAATTCGGTCTGCTGTTCTGGCAGCCCAGCGACCGCGCTTTGGTCATGCCGCGCCGTTTGAATCGATTGCCCGGATTCGATCACGCCTGCGAAGTCTCCGCTGCTGCCGGCTGGCCGGTGTTGCTGCGTGAAACCGGTGGCGAACCGGTTCCGCAATCGGCGTCGACCATCAATATTGCACTGGTCTATGCACCGCCTCGCAGCGAAGGCGATCTGAACCGTATCGAAACCGGTTACCGGCGTCTGTGTGATCCGATTTGTGAGTTGCTGGATGAGTTGGGCGGCACTTCGTCGTTGGGTGAAATCGACGGTGCGTTTTGCGACGGTCGCTTCAACGTCAATCTCGACGGTCGCAAGATGGTCGGCACCGCTCAGCGCTGGCGCCAGAGTCAGGGTGGTCAGCGTCCGGTGGGGTTGGTGCACGGGGCGATGCTGGTGGATGACGAACGTGAGTCGATGGTCGCGGCGGTCAACCGATTCAACGAGGCGTGTGGCCTGGAGCAGCGGGTGCGTGCCGCCAGCCACATCGCTCTGCACGAAAAATTCCCGGCGCCCCATGCACTGGCGCGTCTCGATGAACTCTTTCGTTTGATGCTGGCGCAGATCTACGCCGGCTGAGATTGAGAACTCAGCGAGTGCCGAAGACCACCATGGTCTTGCCTTTCACATCGACCAGGTTGCGTTCTTCAAGATCCTTGAGCACGCGACCGACCATCTCTCGCGAACACCCGACGATCCGGCCGATTTCCTGACGGGTCACCTTGATCTGCATGCCGTCCGGGTGAGTCATGGCGTCCGGTTGCTTGCACAGCTCCAGCAGGCAGCGAGCGACACGGCCGGTAACGTCGAAGAACGCCAGGTCGCCGACCTTGCGTGTGGTGTTGCGCAGACGTTGTGCGATTTGTCCGCTGAGTACGTAGAGAATGTCCGGATCCTGTTGCGACAATTCGCGGAACTTGGCGTAGCTGATTTCCGCGACTTCGCATTCAACCTTGGCCCGCACCCAGGCGCTGCGCTGCTGTTCCTGGCCGGCCTCTTCGAAAAGACCCAGCTCGCCGAAGAAGTCCCCGGCATTCAGGTACGCGATGATCATTTCGCGGCCGTCGTCGTCCTCGATCAGGATCGTGACCGAACCGCGGATGATGAAATACAGAGTGTCGGAGCGATCTCCGGCGCAGATGATGTTGCTCTTGGCCGGGTGACGGCGGCGCTGGCAATGCATCAGCAGCTTGTCGAGGTTCTTGATTTTGGGTGTGGGGGTAATACCAACCATGGTTGTATCCCGAAAAGACTGCACGGTTATATTTGGTTTTTATATGAGGCGCTGAGGCGGTCGCTACACAGTCTGGCGAAGGCGCCAGTGAATTGGCGCCAGCTTACCAGACACTTCGTCGAAATTTCGAGAAATCACCTACGTTAAAGGTGCATTCGTCCTAGGAACCTGCTCGCTGTCCGGGCAGGGCCCTGTGCTAAGCTGGCGACCCTTTTTTCTACAGTGGAGTCTTGGCGATGAAGGCACGCATCCAATGGGCTGGCGAAGCCATGTTCCTCGGCGAATCCGGCAGCGGTCATGTCGTGGTCATGGACGGTCCGCCGGACGCCGGTGGTCGTAACCTGGGTGTCCGCCCGATGGAAATGCTCCTGCTGGGTGTCGGTGGTTGCAGCAATTTCGACGTGGTCAGCATTTTGAAGAAGTCCCGTCAGGCCGTTGAAAGCTGCGAAGCCTTTCTGGATGCCGAACGCGCGACCGAAGATCCGAAAGTGTTCACCAAGATCCACATGCACTTCGTGGTCAAGGGGCGGGGTTTGAAAGAAGCCCAAGTCAAACGCGCCATCGAACTGTCTGCGGAGAAGTATTGCTCGGCCTCGATCATGCTCGGCGCGGCTGGCGTAGCGATCACCCACGACTACGAAATCGTTGAACTCGGCTGAGCCGACATTCAACTATCATAAAAGCAGTGCAGACTCTGGCGATCCCCCGCTGACGTCTGCATAATGCGCCACTTTTTTCAGGGCCGTGATCAGTCAATCGACGGGTCATCCGCCTGAACAGATAACCAAAATCGCCATCGCGAAGAGGTGTTAACCGTCCTACGCAGGTGCGTTGTTCGCACTTGACGGGCATGCTTGATCACGCGGCCGTGCCGCATACATAGAGAGTTTTTAACGGTGAAAAGCAAACTCAAGCTCCACGGGTTCAATAACCTGACAAAGACCTTGAGCTTCAACATCTATGACATCTGCTACGCGGAAACCCCGCAAGACCAGCAGGCTTACGTCGAGTACATCAATCAAGAGTACAACGCCGAACGCCTGACGCAGATCCTCACGGAAGTTGTCGAAATCATTGGTGCCAACATTCTGAACATTGCGAGTCAGAACTATGAGCCTCAGGGTGCCAGCGTCACGATTCTGATCTCGGAAGAGCCGGTGACCCCCACCGAAAGCCAGATCGAAGAGTCCCCGGGTCCGTTGCCTGAAATTATCCTGGCCCACCTCGACAAGAGCCACATCACGGTGCACACCTACCCGGAAATCCATCCGGACGCCGGTATCGCGACCTTTCGTGTGGACATCGATGTGTCGACCTGTGGTGTCATTTCACCGCTCAAAGCGCTCAACTTCCTCATTCACCAGTTCGATTCGGACATCGTGACCGTGGATTACCGTGTGCGCGGCTTCACCCGTGACGTTGAAGGCAACAAGCACTTCATCGACCACGAGATCAACTCGATCCAGAACTACCTTTCCGATGACACTCGCGACGCGTACCAGATGACCGACGTGAACGTGTACCAGGAAAACCTGTTCCACACCAAAATGCTGCTGAAGAACTTCGAACTGGACAACTACCTGTTCGGCGATGCAACCAGCAATCTGTCTTCCGAGCAACGCGCTCAGGTGACCGAGCGTGTGAAACACGAAATGCTGGAAATCTTCTACGCGCGCAATATGCCGAGCTAAGAAATCCGGGCACAAAAAAAGGCGACTGCTTTGCGGCAGTCGCCTTTTTTACGGGCGTATTTCAGATCCGGTAAGTGCTCTTGGTCATCACTTTGGCCAACAGGCTCATGCCGAACTTCACCGGCGCCGGGAAGCGGAAGCCGCCGGCCTCCAGTGCGCTTTCCGCGTGATGTTCTTCATCTATGCGCATCTGTTCCAGAATCGCCCGGGATTTTTCGTCCTCGGCCGGCAGTTGCTCCAGATGCTCGTTCAGATGCTTGCAGACTTGATGCTCGGTGGCGGCGACAAACCCGAGGCTGACCTTGTCGCTGATCAGCCCGGCGACTGCACCGATCCCGAACGACATGCCGTAGAACAGTGGGTTGAGCACGCTGGTGTGACTGCCCAACTGGTGAATGCGCTGTTCGCACCAGACCAGATGATCGATCTCTTCTTCAGCCGCATGCTCCATGGCCTCGCGCACCTGCGGCAGCTTGGCGGTCAGCGCCTGGCCCTGATACAGCGCCTGGGCACAGACTTCGCCGGTGTGGTTGATGCGCATCAGACCGGCGACGTGGCGGGTGTCTTCATCGCTCATCTGCACATCGGGCTGCACGATCGCTGGCGACGGACGGTACGGCTGGCCGCTGAAGGGCAGCAAGGTACGCATCGCGGCATCGGCTTGCAGCAGAAGACGATCAATGGGCGAGTAGTGACGTTGGGTAGTCATGCTGACCTCCGGGAAGAATCTCGGCGGCCAGTTTAACCGAATCGGCCGGGGAAGGTTTGCGCTGGGTCATGTGGGAGCGGGGCGCTCCCACCGATCTCTGGGTTCAATCAGCCCGGCGGCCAGTTCATCTGGCGTTGACCGAGAACGTGCATGTGAATGTGGTAGACCGTCTGCCCGCCCATTTCATTGCAGTTCATCACCACCCGGAAGCCTTCCTCGCAGCCCAGCTCCAGCGCCAGACGCTGGGCGGTGAACAGGATATGCCCGGCCAGTGCCTTGTCGTCTTCGGTCAGGTCATTGAGGGTGCGCACCGGTTTCTTCGGGATCACCAGAAAATGCACCGGTGCCTGTGGGGCGATATCGTGGAACGCCAGAACCTGGTCGTCCTCGTAAATGATCTTCGCCGGGATTTCCCGGTTGATGATTTTGGTGAACAGAGTATCCACAGCTGTTTTCTCCGTTGTTTGGGCTGGCCTGAGTGTACTCATAGGGTGATAAGGCCGCCCAGTGTTTTGCCGTAGGACTTTTCAGCGCGGGCAGTAAGCCTTGTTGACCATGCCGATAATCGTGCGATTGAGCCAGCGCGAACCGAGCCGTGGCAGAAAGGCGAACCAGCGGTTTCGGCGTCCGGGAATGATGATTGCGCGGTTTTTCTCCAGGGCGCGCACGGTATACAGCGCGACCTCCTCGGGGCTCATCAGCAATTTGCTGGCGTTGAGTTTGTCGTTGTTCAGTTGCGCGGTGCGAAAGAACGCGGTGCGGGTCGGGCCGGGGCAGAGCACCGACACTTTGACCGCACACTTCTTCAATTCCACCCGCAGTGCTTCCGAGAAGTGCAGAACATACGCCTTGCTGGCGTAGTAGGTGCTCATCCAGGGCCCGGGGTTGAAGGCCGCCACCGACGCGACATTGAGAATCTGCCCGCCGCCCTGCAACGCCATGCTGTTGCCGATGGCATGGCAGAGGCGGGTGAGGGCGAGGATGTTCACTTCGATCAGGTCCTGTTCGGTCATCCAGTCCTGGGCCAGAAACGGGCCGCAAGTACCGATGCCGGCGCAATTGACCAGCAGATCGATCTGCCGATCGCCTTCTTCCAGCTCCAGCAGGAAACCGGACAGGCGGAGCGGCTCACCGAGGTCGCAGGCGCGGAACAGCACCTCCACGCCGAAGCGTTGGGTCAGTTCAATCGCAATGCTTTCCAGCTGATCACGCTGGCGGGCCACCAGAATCAGGCTGCGGCCACGGCGCGCCAGGGCTTCGGCCATCGCCAGGCCGATGCCACTGGAGGCGCCGGTGATCAGAGCGTAACGGGTCATGCAAATCTCCATCGCAACAGCGCCGCGCCGTGGACTCAGGTGTCACGGCGGGGAGCGTTGTTCATTCTTTCGCAGAGTCTACAGGGGCGAGGGCGGCTTCGGCTGCATCGTCTGCCGAATTCGCGGCGGGTTCGACTTCGACCTCGATTTCATCGGTGGTCACCGAACCGCTCTCATAGCTGCTTTCAAGACTGCTTTCGTACTCTTCCTGGATGGCGGTAATCCCGCCCAGCATGCCGCCCATGAAAAACAGCCCGATAAACACGATCCACAAAGAGCACAGCACTTTGACTGCCGTACTGTTCGGCGGAGGGGGTGGACCGTAGCGATTGGCGCCGGTATTGCCCGGCACGACCATGATCACCAGCGGGAAGAAGCTGCCCACGAACGGAACAAGGGTCAGCAGCCAGAGCCATCCCGACCAGCCGATATCGTGCAAGCGCTGAATGCTGAACAGGATGCCGACGATCGCGAAGGCCAGAAACAGGAAGAAGGCGAGGAGGCCGCCTATGATCAGGCCGGTGGTCGAGTCGGCGCTCACCAGGCCCAGGCCGATCAGCGCGAATACGCTGACGATTGGCAGGGCGACCAGGCTCAACACCATCGACCATGCCAGATAACGCAAACGGCCGATCCGGCCTTCAACGCTGAGCGGCTTGAGAGGCGCGAATGCCGGCAGGCTTTCACCGACGGCGGCGCGAGGGGGAGCATAAGGCGAGTCAGGCTCCGCGACGGTGGCGCTTTGCTCGTGGACATCCGACAGATTCAGCTCGATGGGCGTTTCCGTTTCGATCCGGGCATCGATTCCGGTCTTGCCCAGCGCTTGCAGATAAGTCTGCGCATCGCTGTGGGACAGATCACGCTTGAGCGCGACGGTGCGGCCATTGAACAGACGCTCGATGGCGGCAACATCGCTTTTGAACAGATCGGCCAGGTTGAGCTTGGCCGTGGTGACATCGACGCCGGGCTGGAGCGCGCCGTCGAAAACGATCTTGTAACGGGGTTCGCTCATGGCCGAGGCATCCTTGTCGCGAGATAAATTGAGTCTAAGGCCAGTCAGACAGCGACTGGACGGGTTTCATTCAACGTGGCCAGCGTTTCGGCAATTGTGCTGCGTGCTCCAGGGCCTGGCGGTATTCGGCATCGAGACGCGCCACCAGTTGATCCACGCTTGGCAGATCGTCGATCTGGCCTACGCCCTGACCCGCCGACCACACGGTTTTCCAGGCCTTGGCTTCGTCGTTGATCGGCTTGAGCTTGTCGCCGAAATTCACTTCGCCCTTGCCTTGCAGGGCGGCCATGTCGAAACCGGCGGCCTCCAGGCTTTGGCGCATGAAACTGGCCGGTACACCGGACACGGCAGGAGTATGAATGATGTCGGCGGCTTTGGCAGTCAGCAGCATCTCCTTGTAAGCGTCAGGCGCATGACTTTCAGTGGTGCCGATAAATCGCGTGCCGAAGTAGGCCAGATCCGCGCCGAGCAGTTGTGCGGCGAGAATCTCATGCCCATGGTTCAAACATCCTGCAAGCAACAGGGTCTTGTCGAAGAACTCGCGGATTTCGGCGATCAGCGAAAACGGACTCCAGGTGCCGGCGTGTCCACCGGCACCGGCTGCGACGGCGATCAAGCCATCGACACCAGCCTCGGCGGCTTTCTCGGCATGGCGACGGGTCGTTACGTCATGGAAGACCAGGCCGCCGTAACTGTGCACGGCGTCTACCAGTTCCTTCACGGCACCGAGACTGGTGATGACGATGGGGACTTTGTGCTCGACGCAGATGTCCAGGTCAGCCTGCAGGCGCGGGTTGCTGTGGTGGACGATCAGGTTCACCGCGTACGGCGCCGGGTTCTCCAATGTCGCCAGCCCCGCTTCGATCTGCTCCAGCCAGGCCTTGAACCCGCTGCTTTCGCGTTGGTTCAGTGCCGGGAAGCTGCCAACCACGCCGTTGCGACAGCACGCCAGCACCAGTTCAGGATTGGAGATAAGGAACATCGGCGCCGCCACTACGGGCAGGCGCAGACGTTGTTCGAGCAGAGCGGGCAGCGACATCGGAAGTACCCCGGAAAGTTGTATTTGTTGAAGTTAGAACGGCTTGACCACGACCAGAATTACGATAGCCAGCAATATCAGAACCGGCACTTCATTGAACCAGCGATAAAAGACATGGCTGCGGGTGTTCTCGCCACGGGCGAAACGTTTTACCTGCGCGCCGCACATGTGGTGGTAACCGATCAACAGCACGACCAGGGTCAATTTGGCGTGGATCCAGCCACCGCTGCTGAAGATGCTCGGGTTCAGGTAGATCAGCCAGCCGCCGAAGATCAGCGCGGCGATCATCGCCGGGCCCATGATGCCGCGATAGAGTTTGCGCTCCATGATGCTGAAGCGTTCCTTGCTGATCGTGTCTTCACTTTGCGCGTGATAAACGAACAGTCGCGGAAGATAGAACAGCCCGGCAAACCAGCACACGATGCTGACGATATGTAGCGCTTTGATCCACAGATAGAGCATTTTTGGTTATTCCCTGATTCACGGTAGGCCGGATAGTAGAGGCTTGAGCGTCCGCACGTCACCTTGGCGGTTGTCGCAGGGGCGCGCGGCCCCTATTATCGACGGCTTTCCAGTGGGTTCGTTGAGGGCAGGTTTATGGTCAAGGTCGGTATCGTCGGCGGCACGGGTTACACCGGTGTCGAACTGCTGCGTCTGTTGGCACAGCATCCACAGGCAGAAGTGGTGGTCATCACTTCCCGATCCGAGGCCGGTCTGGCCGTGGCTGACATGTACCCGAACCTGCGCGGTCACTACGACGGTCTGGCATTCAGCGTGCCGGACATCAAGACCCTGGGCGCTTGCGACGTGGTGTTCTTCGCCACTCCCCACGGCGTTGCCCACGCACTGGCTGGCGAACTGCTGGCGGCCGGCACCAAGGTCATCGACCTGTCGGCTGATTTCCGTCTGCAGGACGCCGATGAATGGGCCAAGTGGTACGGCCAGCCGCACGGCGCGCCGGAGCTGCTGGACGAGGCGGTTTACGGCTTGCCGGAAGTCAATCGTGAGCAAATCAAGAAAGCACGCCTGATCGCGGTGCCGGGTTGCTATCCGACCGCGACGCAGCTGGGTTTCCTGCCGTTGCTTGAGGCGGGCATTGCCGATGCTTCGCACCTGATCGCCGACTGCAAATCCGGTGTCAGCGGTGCCGGTCGTGGCGCTGCCGTAGGCTCGCTGTACTCCGAGACGTCGGAAAGCATGAAGGCCTATGCGGTGAAAGGTCACCGTCATCTGCCGGAAATTCGTCAGGGGCTGCGTCGTGCGGCGGGCAAGGATGTCGGTCTGACTTTTGTGCCGCACCTGACGCCGATGATCCGTGGCATTCACTCCACGCTCTACGCGACTGTGGTGGACCGCTCGGTGGATCTGCAGGCGCTGTTCGAGAAACGTTATGCCAATGAGCCGTTCGTCGACGTGATGCCGGCTGGCAGCCATCCGGAAACCCGCAGCGTGCGTGGCGCCAACGTCTGCCGAATCGCGGTTCACCGTCCACAGGATGGTGATCTGGTGGTGGTGCTTTCTGTGATCGACAATCTGGTCAAGGGCGCGTCGGGTCAGGCGGTGCAGAACATGAACATCCTGTTCGGTCTGGATGAGCGTCTGGGCCTGTCCCACGCTGGCATGCTGCCGTAACGACCGATTTTGCTTGGTAAAAAGGCCCGTCTGACGGGCCTTTTTGCATTCTGGTGAGTGGATCAGCTTTATTGATATACCGTAACAATAGTTGACCGATTTTCTAGGACAAGCGGATAATGCGCGTCATCACGCATTATGGCGGCGTAACGCCGGGAGATAGTCAGCATGAGCGTCGAATCCTTCACCCCCACGGCTTTGCAATTCACTCAAGGTGCCGCGCACAAGGTGAAGAGCCTGGTCGATGAAGAGGGGAATGATCGCTTGAAGCTGCGCGTATTCGTTACGGGCGGCGGTTGTTCAGGGTTTCAGTACGGCTTCACCTTCGATGAGGATGTGGCCGAGGACGACACCATCGTCGAGCGCGAAGGCGTCAGTCTGGTGGTTGATCCGATGAGCTTCCAGTACCTGGCAGGTGCCGAGGTGGATTATCAGGAAGGTCTGGAAGGTTCGCGTTTCGTGATCAAGAACCCGAATGCCACCACCACTTGTGGTTGCGGCTCCTCGTTCTCGATCTGATCGCGTTTCACCGAACACAATAAAACGCCGCAGAGCCTCACGGTTCTGCGGCGTTTTGTTATCTGCAATTTGTCAGTTGGGGTAGATGGCGCCGAGTACACGCAGGCCTTTGGCGCCGGTGACGCTCGGGCGATTGGCGGCGATGCCTTCCAGACAGCAGTGAGCCAGCCAGGCGAAGGCCATGGCCTCGACCCAGTCCGGATCAACGCCATGAGTCGACGTGCTGGCGACCTTGGCGTTCGGCAGCAACCCGGCCAGTCGATTCATCAGTGTGGCGTTGTGAGCGCCACCGCCGCAGACCAGCAGTTCCCGAGTGTCGGACTGAGCGCTTTGCAGTGAGTCGACAATAGTCAGTGCGGTGAGCTCCAGCAGCGTCGCTTGCACGTTCTCCGCCGGGAACACTGGCAGGCGCGAAAGGTGTTGCTCCAGCCAGGGCAGGTTGAAGACTTCGCGGCCGGTGCTCTTCGGGCCTTGCGTCACGAAAAACGGATCGCTGAGCAGGGCTTTCAGCAGGGTGGGCTCAGCTTTGCCGCTGGCTGCCCATTGCCCGTTGCGGTCGTAGTTCTCGCCCCGGCGCTGATGAATCCAGGCATCCATCAGCACATTCCCCGGCCCACAGTCGAAACCGGCTACAGGCTTGTTCGGCTCGATCAGACTGAGATTGCTGAAACCGCCGACATTCAGGACCGCACGGTTGCCGGTACGCTCTTCGAACAACGCTTCATGAAAGGCCGGAACCAGCGGGGCCCCCTGGCCACCGGCGGCTACATCGCGGCTACGGAAGTCGCTGACGACGGTGATGCCGGTCAGTTCAGTGAGCAGGGCGGGGTTACCGATCTGTACGGTGAAACCGCGCGCCGGTTCATGGCGAATGGTCTGGCCGTGGCTGCCGATCGCGCGAATGGCTTCAGGCTTGAGCTGTTGCTGTTCGAGGAGGGTATGGATCCCTTGCGCGGCGAGCTTCACCCAATTCTGCTGGGCAATCGCCGAGCGGGCGATTTCGTCAGGGCCGCTGGCGCACAAGCCAAGCAGCTCGGCGCGCAGGGTGTCAGGCATAGGGATGTAGTGCGTGGCGACCAGATTGATCGCCGAGGACTGCTCGATCAGGGCGATGTCCAGCCCGTCGAGACTGGTGCCGGACATCACGCCGATATACAGAGCCATGGCTTAACGTTTGCTCGAAGCCAGCATGGTGGCTTTTTCCTGATCCATACGAGCCATCAGTGGCTGGCTCTGCGCCAGGAAGCGAGCGCGTTCGGATTTGGCGATCGGGTCGGCCATCGGCAGTTTCTGGCCCAATGGATCGACGTGAACGCCGTTGACCTGGAACTCATAGTGCAGGTGCGGTCCGGTGGACAGGCCGGTGGTGCCGATGTAACCGATCACCTGGCCCTGTTTGACGGTGCCGCCGGTCTTCACGCCCTTGGCGAAGCCCTGCATATGGCCGTACAGCGTGCGGTAAGTGTTGCCGTGCTGGATGATCACGGTGTTGCCGTAACCGCCCCGACGGCCGGCCAACAGCACTTTGCCGTCGCCGGCAGCCTTGATCGGCGTACCGCGTGGGGCGGCGTAATCGACGCCTTTGTGGGCGCGGATCTTGTTGAGGATCGGGTGTTTGCGGCCCATGGAAAATTTAGAGCTGATGCGGGCGAAGTCCACCGGTGTACGGATGAACGCCTTGCGCATGCTGTTGCCATCTGCGGTGTAGTAGCTGCTGTTGCCCTGCTTGTTGGTGTAACGCACGGCAGTGTAAGTCTTGCCGCGGTTGGTGAAGCGGGCGGACAGGATCGGACCGTTGCCAACGGCTTTGCCGTTGACCACTTTCTGTTCATAGATCACATCGAACTCGTCACCCTGGCGGATATCCTGGGCGAAGTCGACGTCGTAGCCAAAGACACTGGCCATGTCCATGGTCAGGCTGTGGGACAGGCCTGCGCGGGCGGCGGACTGCGACAGCGAGCTGTTGATCACACCGTGTACATAAGCGGTGCGAACAGTCGGTTTGGCGGTAACGCGGTTGAACACATAACCCTTGTCATTCTTGGTCAGGGTGATGGTTTCAACGTCGCTGATCTTGCTGTGCAGGTTGGTCAGCTGACCTTGTGGATTCAATTCGAATTCGAGTTTCTGGCCGTGTTTGAGCTGACTGAACTGCTTGGCTTGTTTATCACTGGCCAGCACTTCATGGACGGCCGCGGCCGGGAGGCCGACTTTCTCGAACAGTGTAGAAAGCGTATCGCCCTTGGAGACGATCACTTCCCTGTGATTTGGGGCCTTCTTTTCTTCAGCTACCGGTGTCGGCGCTGGTGCAGACTGAGCGGTTTCCTGCGTCTCTTCGGCGCTGTTTTCGATCTGCGCGAAAGGGGAGGCTACGGACTCATTTGTGGCTTGAGCTGCGTCGGCAGCGTCTTGATCTTGTGTCAGTTGTTCAGCAGGACTTTCCAGTTCAAGGCTCAGCGTTGTCTTTTTGGCTTCAACATCACTGGATGGAAACACCAGGAGCGCCAGGCTGAGAAGGGCGGCGATACCACTTGCGGCGAGCAGGTGGGTCTTCGGGTAAAGCGGTGGCGCTTTAGACGGTTCAGTGGTCATAAGTAATTTGACTTTGAAAAAGATGAATTGGAAAAGATGAATGACATGATGAAGATGAAATAACTGTATAAAATATAACCAAATCATCTCTGAAGCAAGTCTGCGGACGCCCTGTCCGTGGATTGGTGTCCGTGTGCCGGGCAAAACTTGTATTTGGTGCGCGATCTTGTATGGTTGGTTCCCTTTGAATCTGAGCCTTGCGGGTCTGTTATGAAGTCGGTTGAAGAGCAGCTAGCGCTGATTAAACGTGGTGCGGAAGAACTGTTGGTCGAGTCCGAGCTGATCGAAAAGCTCAAGCGTGGCCAGCCGCTGCGAATCAAGGCCGGCTTCGATCCAACTGCGCCGGACCTGCACCTTGGTCACACTGTGCTTATTAATAAGCTGCGCCAGTTCCAGGAGTTGGGGCATCAGGTGATCTTCCTTATTGGTGATTTCACCGGAATGATCGGTGATCCGAGCGGCAAGAGCGCCACTCGTCCTCCATTGACCCGTGAGCAGGTTCTGGAAAACGCCGAGACCTACAAGACTCAGGTGTTCAAGATTCTTGATCCGGCGAAAACCGAAGTCGCGTTCAACTCTACCTGGATGGATCAGATGGGGCCGGCGGACTTTATTCGTCTGACTTCGCAGTACACCGTTGCTCGTATGCTCGAGCGTGATGACTTCGACAAGCGCTACACCACCAATCAGCCGATTGCCATTCACGAATTCCTCTATCCGCTGGTGCAGGGTTATGACTCGGTTGCTTTGCGCGCTGACGTTGAGCTGGGTGGCACCGATCAGAAGTTCAACCTGCTGATGGGGCGTGAGCTGCAGCGAGGTTATGGCCAGGAAGCGCAGTGCATCCTGACGATGCCGTTGCTTGAAGGTCTGGATGGCGTGAAGAAGATGTCCAAGTCGCTGGGCAACTACGTTGGTATCCAGGAAGCGCCGGGTGTCATGTACAGTAAGCTGGTCTCGATTCCTGATGCGTTGATGTGGCGCTACTTCGAGTTGCTCAGCTTCCGTTCGATGGATGAGATCAATGCTTTCCGTGCTGATGTTGAAACGGGTGCCAACCCGCGTGATATCAAGATCAAGCTGGCCGAAGAGATTGTTGCGCGCTTCCATGGTGAAGAGGCTGCGGCCAATGCTCACCGTGGTGCGGGTAACCGTATGAAGGATGGTGAGTTGCCGGATGATCTCCCAGAGGTCGAACTGACTGCTGCCGAGGATATGCCGATTGCTGCTGTCCTTAATAAGGCAGGACTGGTGAAGAACTCTGCGGCTGCTCGTGATCTGTTGGCTTCCGGTGGTGTGCGTGTAGATGGTGAGGTGGTTGATCGTTCCTTTATATATGTACTGGGCGCAACCCACGTTTGCCAGGCGGGCAAGAAGGCTTTTGCACGGATTACGCTTAAATCTGAGTAAAGTTGAAATAAGGGGTTGACGGCGAATTCCAGAGGTCTATAATTCGCCCCACTTCCGGCGCAGTCGAAACGGAAAACTCCTTGAGATTCAATGAGTTAAGTAGGTTTCGAGAGCGGGTCGCTTCAGTTTATCGAGGCCTGGAAAGAGTTGGAAATGCCGGTTTCTGGTGCTTTCAACGGTTCGATCTTCTCGGTCGAAAGCGGAGAAAAAGAGGTGTTGACAGCAGCGTGTAACGCTGTAGAATTCGCCTCCCGCTAACGAGAGATCGGAAGCGCAAGTGGTTGAAGTTGTTGAAGAAATCTTCGAAAGCTTCTGAAAATAATCACTTGACAGCAAATGAGGCTGCTGTAGAATGCGCGCCTCGGTTGAGACGAAAGATCTTAACCAACCGCTCTTTAACAACTGAATCAAGCAATTCGTGTGGGTGCTTGTGGAGTCAGACTGATAGTCAGAAAGATTATCAGCATCAC
>NZ_NEIT01000013.1:0-78052 GCF_002112855.1 Pseudomonas sp. B40(2017) | reverse complement strand
CGACATCGGAAGGCTGAGTGGAGGGATTTATCCGGGGGTGGGAGCGCAGCGACCGTTTGGCGAAGCCAAACACATCGAGAGGAGGTGCAGCGAAGCAAACCGTAGGCGATGCCCCCGGATGAATCCCGGAACGAAGGGACGCCGAGCCACAGCGAGGCGCCGAACGCAGGGGCCTAGACCTTTGGTTCCTTTGGGGCGTTTGCCAAAGGAACTCGCCGTAAGGGCGAAACCGCCAGCGGGCGCACCCGAAGAAACGGATATGTACTCGATAAATCCCCAGCATGGCCGGCCCAAAGGCCGCCAAGCCCAACCCCAAAACCCTGTCAAAACCCTGAACACACAAGCAGAAACACCCACCCCCATTGAAACCACCCAAACCCTGCCCCATCTAACAGCCATACCCAATTGCGCAGGTGCCCCATGAGCGACCAGCAAGAATTCCCCGAGAACCCCGACGACATCACCGAAACCGACGCCGAACACATCGAACACCACGTCCCCGGCAAAGGCCTGGCCCTGCCCGGCCAGAACCTGCCGGACAAGGTCTACATCATTCCGATCCACAACCGCCCGTTCTTCCCGGCCCAGGTCCTGCCGGTCATCGTCAACGAAGAACCCTGGGCCGAAACCCTCGAACTGGTCAGCAAATCCGAACACCACTCCCTGGCCCTGTTCTTCATGGACACGCCCCAGGAAGACCCGCGCCACTTCGACACCAAGGCGTTGCCGCAATACGGCACCCTGGTCAAGGTGCACCACGCCAGCCGCGAAAACGGCAAACTGCAATTTGTCGCCCAAGGCCTGAGCCGCGTACGCATCAAGACCTGGCTCAAGCACCATCGCCCGCCGTATCTGGTGGAAGTCGAATACCCGCACCAGCCCACCGAGCCGACCGACGAGGTCAAGGCCTACGGCATGGCGCTGATCAACGCGATCAAGGAACTGCTACCGCTCAACCCGCTGTACAGCGAAGAGCTGAAGAACTACCTCAACCGCTTCAGCCCCAACGATCCGTCGCCGCTGACCGACTTCGCCGCCGCCCTCACATCGGCGACAGGTAATGAGCTGCAGGAAGTGCTCGACTGCGTACCGATGCTCAAGCGCATGGAAAAAGTCCTGCCGATGCTGCGCAAGGAAGTCGAAGTCGCGCGCCTGCAGAAAGAAATCTCCGCCGAAGTGAACCGCAAGATCGGCGAGCATCAGCGCGAGTTCTTCCTCAAAGAACAGCTCAAGGTCATCCAGCAGGAACTCGGCCTGACCAAGGACGACCGCAGCGCCGACCTCGAACAGTTCGAGCAGCGCCTGGAAGGCAAGGTCCTGCCGACGCAGGTACAGAAGCGCCTCGAAGAAGAAATGAACAAATTGTCGATCCTCGAAACCGGATCGCCGGAATACGCGGTCACCCGCAACTACCTCGACTGGGCGACCTCGGTGCCGTGGGGCGTGTACGGCGAGGACAAGCTCGACCTCAAGCACGCGCGCAAGGTGCTGGACAAGCACCACGCAGGGCTCGAGGACATCAAGGACCGGATCCTCGAATTCCTCGCGGTCGGTGCCTATAAAGGCGAGATCAGCGGCTCCATCGTGCTGCTGGTCGGCCCGCCGGGCGTGGGTAAAACCAGCGTCGGCAAATCCATCGCCGAATCCCTCGGCCGGCCGTTCTACCGCTTCAGCCTCGGCGGCATGCGCGACGAAGCCGAAATCAAGGGCCACCGCCGCACTTACATCGGCGCGCAGCCGGGCAAACTGGTGCAGGCGCTGAAAGACGTCGAAGTGATGAACCCGGTGATCATGCTCGACGAGATCGACAAGATGGGCCAGAGCTACCAGGGCGACCCGGCCTCGGCGCTGCTGGAAACGCTTGATCCGGAACAGAACGTTGAATTCCTCGACCACTATCTGGACCTGCGGATGGACCTGTCGAAAGTCTTGTTCGTCTGCACCGCCAACACATTGGATTCGATCCCCGGCCCGCTGCTGGACCGGATGGAAGTGATTCGCCTGTCGGGCTATATCACCGAAGAAAAAGTCGCCATCGCCAAGCGTCACCTGTGGCCGAAACTGTTGGAAAAGGCCGGTGTGTCCAAGGGCAGCCTGAGCATCAGCGACACCGCCCTCAAGGCTTTGATCGACGGTTACGCCCGTGAGGCCGGCGTGCGCCAGCTGGAAAAACAGATGGGCAAACTGGTGCGCAAAGCGGTGATGAAGCTGATCGAGGATCCGAAAGCGGTGATCAAGATCGGCCCGAAAGACCTCGAAGCGTCCCTCGGCCATCCGGTGTTCCGTAACGAGCAAGTGCTGTCCGGCACTGGTGTGATTACAGGGCTCGCCTGGACCAGCATGGGCGGCGCGACCCTGCCGATCGAAGCCACGCGGATTCACACGCTCAATCGCGGTTTCAAACTCACCGGGCAACTGGGCGATGTGATGAAGGAGTCGGCGGAGATCGCCTACAGCTACGTCAGTTCGCACCTCAAATCCTTCGGCGGCGATCCGAAATTCTTCGACGAAGCTTTCGTCCACCTGCACGTGCCGGAAGGCGCGACACCGAAAGACGGCCCGAGCGCCGGCGTGACCATGGCCAGCGCCCTGCTCTCCCTCGCCCGTAACCAGCCGCCGAAAAAAGGTGTGGCGATGACCGGCGAGCTGACGCTGACCGGACATGTCCTGCCGATTGGCGGGGTGCGCGAGAAGGTGATTGCGGCGCGGCGGCAGAAGATCTTCGAGTTGATTCTGCCGGAGCCGAATCGCGGAAACTTTGAAGAGTTGCCGGACTACCTGAAGGAAGGCATTACCGTGCATTTCGCCAAGAAGTTTGCGGATGTGGCGAAGGTGCTTTTTTGATTTCGTCTTGAGGTATTGAGGGGGGCTGGCATCGCAGCCCCTCACCCCAGCCCTCTCCCGGAGGGAGAGGGAGCCGAGTGGGGGATATTTAAGAGATACGCCGACCTGAAAGCTCTTCACTGAATCCGTAATCAACTCGATCTTTCAGGTCGATGTATCCCAAAAGACACCTCGGTCGGTCCCCTCTCCCTCTGGGAGAGGGTTAGGGTGAGGGCCGGCGATGCTGAAGAATGACGCCAAGCCTGGCGTTGTCACACTTTGTCTCATCTTCAGTTATGCTCGCCGTTCGTCGCCAACGCCGGAGCCACTGAATCCATGTCCCCCCTTCGCCTGTTTGTCCCCCTGTCCCTCGCCCTGCTGGCCGCCTGCGCCACGCAACCGAAAACCATCGTGACCGTGGAAAAACAAAGCGAATGCCCGGTGCGCCTTACCAACGGGCAAAACCTCATCGTCACGCTCCCGAGCAACCCCACCACCGGTTACCGCTGGGCCATCCAGGATTCCGCCGGCGGCGTATTGCGCGCCCTCAGCCCCGAGGTCTACAGCAATCCGGAAGATGCCGGCGTGGTCGGCGCGGCCGGCCTCTCGACCTGGCGCTTCCAGGCTTTCGCCCCCGGCACCGGGCGCCTGCGCCTGACTTCGCAGCAACCGTGGGCGCCGGAAGTGTTGCCGGTGGAAACCTTTGACTGCGCGATCTCGGTGAACTGATTGTGGGCTGGCTGATCCTCGCGCTGATGGGCGCCGTGACCTTTCTCTATGGCCTCAGCACCCATGCGGCGCTGCTGTGTCTGCTGGTCAAACCGTTGCCGGTATTGGCCCTGCTTGGCTGGTTGCATGATGCGCCGCCCAGCGACTATCGCCGCTGGATCAGCCTCGGTCTGATTTTCTCGTTGATCGGCGATGTGCTGCTGGCGTGGCCGGGGGATTTGTTCGTGTTTGGCCTGGGTGCGTTTCTGGTCGCGCATCTGGCGTATCTCAAGGCTTACCTCAGCGATTGCAGGCGCGTGGCCCTGCTGCCGCTGATCCTGGCGCTCAGTGTGGGCGCCGTGTTGTTGGGCATCCTGATTTCCAGCGGATTGGGGCCGCTGACCGTGCCGGTGATCGTTTACGGAACGGCCATCAGCGCCATGCTCTGGCGCGCCCTGGCCCGTCTCGGCAGCGGCGTACCTCAGCGTTCGGCGTTGCTGGCGGCGGGCGGCGCGGTGGCGTTCGTGTTCTCCGATAGCGTGATCGGCATCAACCGGTTCGTGTCACCGTTCAATGCGGCGCCTTACATCATCATCCTCAGTTACTGGCTGGGGCAGTGGGGGATTGCGGCATCGGCGTTCTCCCAAACCAAACGTCCCGACCTCTGAAACCGATCGTTACTACGCGCTGCGTCTTTGCGTAAGTGACGCAGAGCGTCACGGGATGCATTCCCACGCGGAGCGTGGGAACGATCACCCGCTGCAAAGCGGTTTATCAGACAACCCGCGCATCTGCGCGCCAGTTTGGCTAAAATGCCGGCCTTTTCATCGACACCGCCGGAACCGCCGTGAGCAAAGAACCCGATCGCATTTTCGCCCAGCCGATGGCCCAGGTGCCTGACTTCGCCTTCAACGAAGACGTGGTGCGGGTGTTCCCGGACATGATCAAGCGCTCGGTGCCGGGTTATCCGACCATCGTGGAAAACCTCGGTGTGCTCGCAGCGCAGTTCGCCCAGCCGAACAGCGTGCTCTACGACCTCGGCTCATCGCTCGGTGCGGTGACCCAAGCCCTGCGTCGCCATGTGCGCACCGACGGTTGCCGGGTGATCGCGGTGGATAACTCGGCCGCCATGGTCGAGCGCTGCCGCGAATACCTCAACGGTCAGGATTCGATGTTCCAGGAGTTGCTGCCGGTCGAGGTGATCGAAGGCGACATCCTCGCCCTCGACTTCAAACCGGCCTCGGTGGTAGCGCTGAACTTCACCCTGCAATTCATTGCCCCGGATCAGCGCACGGCGTTGCTGGCGCGCATCCGCCAATCGTTGCTGCCGGGCGGCGCGCTGATTCTGTCGGAGAAGCTGCGCTTCAACGATGCCGAAGAACATGCGCTGCTGACCGATCTGCACGTCGCGTTCAAGCGCGCCAACGGTTACAGCGAACTGGAAATCGCCCAGAAGCGCAGCGCCATCGAAAACGTCATGAAGCCCGACAGCCTCGAAGAACACCGCGAACGCCTGCTGGCCGCCGGGTTCTCGAAAGTCGTGCCGTGGTTCCAGTGTCTTAACTTTGCCTCGTTGATTGCCTTGCCATGATTGATCTGTCCCCCCTCGCCCGCCGTCTGGCCGGCACGCCGCTGGCCGAATGGGCCAGCACCCTGCAAGTGCAGCTCGACAAGAAAATGGAGAAGGGCCACGGCGATCTGGAGCGCTGGCAAAGTGCGCTGGATGCCCTGCCAAAGATCCAGCCGACCGAAGTCGACTTGCTCAACGGTTTGAAACTCGATACCGATTGCGACAATGAAACCCGTGCACAAATGCGCACTGCGCTGATGGGCCTGTCGCCGTGGCGCAAGGGGCCGTTCGATCTGTTCGGCGTGCACGTCGACACCGAATGGCGCTCGGACTGGAAGTGGTCGCGGGTCTCCCCGCATCTGGATCTGAAGGGCAAACGCATCCTCGATGTCGGTTGCGGTAACGGCTACTACATGTGGCGCATGCTCGGTGCCGGCGCCGACAGCGTGATTGGCGTCGATCCGAACTGGCTGTTCTTCTGCCAGTTCCAGGCGGTGCAGCGTTATCTGTCAGAGCCGAATGCCTGGCACTTGCCCTTCCCGTTCGAAGACCTGCCGCCAAACCTCGAAGGCTTCGACACGGTGTTTTCCATGGGTGTTTTCTATCACCGCCGCTCGCCTATCGAGCATTTGCTGGCGCTGAAAGATTGCCTGGTGAAGGGTGGCGAACTGGTGCTGGAAACGCTGGTGGTCGAGGGCGACAAGCATCAGGTGCTGGTGCCGGAAGACCGTTATGCGCAGATGCGTAACGTGTGGTTCCTGCCGTCGGTGCCGGCGCTGGAATTGTGGTTGCGTCGTGCCGGTTTCACCGATGTGAAATGCGTGGATGTCAGCACCACCACCGTTGAAGAACAGCGCGGGACCGAGTGGATGAAGTATCAGTCGCTGAGCGATTTCCTTGATCCTGAGGATCACAGCAAGACGATCGAAGGACTGCCGGCGCCGATGCGGGCGGTGATTGTCGCGAAGAAGTAAATCTTCCAATCAGCAAAAAACCTGTGGGAGCGAGCCTGCTCGCGATTGGATCTGACAGCCACCGAAGTATTGAATGTCAGACCGCTATCGCGAGCAGGCTCGCTCCCACATTGGTTTTGTGTTCAGTCTGTGGATTTCGCGCGCCGTGCCCGGAAGAACTCGGTCAATACCGCCCCACACTCCTGCGCCAGCACCCCGCCTTCATACAACACTCGATGGTTGAGAAAGCCCTGAGTGAAGAACTGCCCCTGGCTCTGCACAATTCCGGCCTTGGGCTCCAGCGCGCCATACACCACCCGCGCAATCCGCGAGTGCACGATCAGCCCCGCGCACATGCTGCACGGTTCCAGCGTCACGTAGAGCGTGCTGCCCGGCAGACGATAGTTATCCACCGCTTGCGCGGCGGCGCGGATCGCGACCATTTCTGCGTGTGCGCTGGGATCGCTGGTGCTGATCGGGCAGTTGAAACCACGACCAATGATCTCGCCGTCCTGCACCAGCACCGCGCCCACCGGCACTTCGCCGAGGGCCGCGCCTTGGGCCGCCAAGGCCAAGGCTTCACGCATGAAGTCGCGGTCTCGGCTGCGGTCGATGATCGCCGCGGGGCGAATCTGGCGCATCACTTCACCTCGATGGCGGCCATCAGGCCGGTTTCCATGTGATCGATCACGTGGCAGTGGAACATCCACACCCCCGGGTTATCCGCCACCAGCGCCACTTGCGCGCGCTCGTTCTTGCCCAGCAGATAGGTGTCGGTGAAGTACGGCACGATCTTGTGCCGGTTTGATGCAATCACCTTGAAGCTCATGCCGTGCAGGTGGATCGGGTGCTGGTACTGGGTCATGTTCTTCAGTTCGAAAATATAGCTCTGACCCAGTTTCAGGCTGGCGATCGGCCGGTCGGCGCAGGTCTTGTCGGTGATGTCCCAGGCCTTGCCGTTGATCTGCCACAGGCTCGGCGGTTTGCCGTTGTCGACATTCACCGACACCGACCCGACCCATTCGAAATTGAAGTTGAGTTTCTCGGCATTGGCCAGGTCCGGCTCGGCCACCGGGTTGGCCGGCAGCGCTTTCGGCCAGTCGGTCGGCGCATCATTGTTGGCCACCGAACGCAGGGTGCCCAGACGCACCGGGCCATTGCGCAGCGACAGTTCCTCACCGGCCGGCGGTGCCTTGATCGCCAGGCAGATGCGCATGCCCGGGCCGAGCCAGTATTCCTTGCCCAGCGGGCGCGGCTCGACCGGGTTGCCGTCCAGCGCATAGATCTGCGCTTCGACGCCGGGAATGTTGATGCGATAGGTCAGGGTGTTGTCGAGGTTGAGCAAGCGTACGCGGGTGATCTGCCCCGCCGGCAGCTCGATCACCGGCGAAGGTACGCCGTTGATGGTCGACAGCCGCCCCGCCGTACCGCCACGGGCCGCTTCGCGCGGGATGCTGAACTCGACGAAGTTGCCCTCGTCGTCGATGTGCCAGTTCTTCAGGCTGAGGGTCTTTTCGTACTTGAATCCGGTCGGCTCGCGCTCCTCGACGATCAACGGCCCGACCAGCCCGCGACCGAGTTCTTCGCTGCTGCTGACGTGCGGGTGATACCAATAGCTGCCGGCGTCCGGCACACGGAATTTGTAATCGAAGTATTCGCCCGGCAGCACCGGCAATTGCGAAACGTACGGCACGCCATCCATCTCCAGCGGCAGGCGGATGCCGTGCCAGTGAATGGTCGTCGCCACCGGCAGATGGTTGATAAATCGCACCCGCAGCCACTCACCCTGACGCACGCGCAATTCGGTGCCCGGTGCCGACGGGCCGAAGGCCCAGGCTTCAG
This sequence comes from Pseudomonas sp. B40(2017), assembly GCF_002112855.1. Lineage (NCBI taxonomy): Bacteria > Pseudomonadati > Pseudomonadota > Gammaproteobacteria > Pseudomonadales > Pseudomonadaceae > Pseudomonas > Pseudomonas sp. B40(2017). The sequence goes on along the minus strand of NZ_NEIT01000013.1, from coordinate 70,156 downwards.
TCTTGTGCCCTGGCACCAACTCGACATCCAGTGGCGCGGCGATCAGTTCGTAGTCGTGACCGGCGTTGGCATCCGCAACCTTGCCCAACCAGTAACGCGTCGCGCCGCCGGCTCCCGCGCCAACCACTGCCAGACCGGCCAGGCCACCGAGGATTTGTCGACGGGAAAAGGACATGGACACAACTACCTCACAGATCAGCCGCAGGCCAGGGCGCCCGCAAAAGGCGAATACGATACACCTGCGCTTGCGAAACAGTAAGGGTGACGCGGCGGATGGCCGCAGATCCGTCCACCGGCGGGTGGTAGATATGTACCGCACCGCCCTGGAACGAATGGCTCATTCTCCAGCCCTCTTCTCAAGGATCAGAGCCAATGAACACAGCAGAACCCCGCTCACTGCCCAACGCTGCCGACAAAGCCGCGCTCAAGATCATCGCCACCCAGGTCGTCACGGCTTGCCCGAGCCTCAACGACACAGCCCATCGGGTAGCCAAAGAGCTGCTGGTCAGACACGGCATTACCGACCTTGACCCCGATCACGTCTATTACCACCGGTTCAGAACTGCGCAGAGCCTGGCCGTCTCCTTCACCGGCTGGCAGCACTATGGTGAAAAACCCTATGAGAGCCTGACCCTGACGCAACTGGTGATTCAGCGATTCCGAGTCACCGATCAGGACAATGCCGACTTGCTGGATCTGTACGGGGGCTTTTACAGCGCAGGGCCTGACGCCGAAAACTTCGATGCAACCAACGAGGTTCGCCTGCACGGCAACGAGGTGCTCAGGGCGTTCTGGGACATCAACTTCAGCGAGCGTTACCGCAACGAACTGCAAACCTTCTGGAACAACCACTCCGGCGAGTTCCGCACCCTGGCAAAATGCAGCTTCCTCGGCAAAGCCGTCGAAGCGCGGGAGCTCGGTCACCTGAGTGACGATGACTTTCTGACAGTGGTCAATGCGGTCATCGGCCCGCTGACCTGGCCCGTCGACCTGCACACCCTGCAAACAGAAACCGGGGGCGTCCATGGCGCGCAGGTCTACACCCTGGATATCGCCGGCCATGTCGCCACGGACATCCTGCGCATCATCGATTCAAAGGGGCGGCATATCGTTTACGTCCCCGGAGACGCTCAGGCATTCCATGTACTGAATACACCTTACGAGCTGCACTGGTGGGCTCTGCAACAACTGAACGAAAACGCGCCGCGCGAGCTGTTCCTCAAACACTTCCCGCTGGCCGACCGGCACTCGATGACCGAGAACATCAGCGATCTGATGAATCGCCTGGTCGCCACCTGGGGGCACGGCGATCATCACCTTATCAATCAGAATGAACAGGCAGTCAGCGAGGACGCGTTCAGCTGGCTTCGTGATTCCACCCGCAACGCCATGTTCGCTGAAGCCGACCTTTCCCTGACCTCAAATGGCGATCTGCGCAAGAAGCTGTGGATCGGCTACTTGAGCGCCGGTCTCAAAGTACTGGGTCCGATGGCCGTCGTCGGCTGGCCCGTGGCATTGCCGGTGATCGGCGCCAGCCTCGCCAGCATGGGGCTGAACATTGATCAGGCGGTCAACGGCAAGACTGCCGCGGAGCGCAAGGATGGAGTGATCGGAGCAATCGTCAGTGGTATCGATGCGTTGTTCAACCTGCCGTTTCTTGCGGAGTTCGATGGTGCGTCGCCAGCCGTCGAGACCGGAGAAATGGCCGAGGCCGATACGGCAACCGAACTGGAGCCGGAACATCCGAATGAAGTGTTTCCGGCCCTGGAGGAGTTGTCTTCGACAGCGCCTGAAACCGTGCAGGTGCCTGAGATTCCCCCACACTATCGATCGAACGAACTGCTGGAAGGTCTGACGCCGGTGTCCGAGACTGGCAAGTTTCAGGGTATCTACAGGCTGAATACCGACCCTCCCTACGCCATCGTCATGAACGACACGGCTTATTACGTCCGCTACTTCACCGACTCACAGGGCGGCGGATTCTGGGCGATCGTCGATCCGGTGAGACCCAATCAGCTTATCCATGCAATGCCGGTGCGCTTGAATGACGAAGGGGTTTGGGAGCGCATGACTCAGTTGGGCCTCAAGGGCGGCGGTCAATGCCTCGGCAAACAATGCACCGTAGACGTGGTACTGGAACTCGACGAGCTCGAGCCGACACCCGAGGAGTCCGCGCAGCCCGTAGAACCCGTCGCTTCATCTGCCCCACCCCCTGCCGAACCCCAGCCTTCGACCTCCAATGCGATCCATCAGGTCCAGACGCCCTATGACGTTGCCGGGGCACGACGGCTCGAGCTGAAACGCTGGGCGCTGCAACTGCGCGAAACCCATGTCCGTCTGCAGATTGGTCCCGATGGCGGGTTTATCGCTCCAGACCGTTATGCGCTGTATTGCGCCGACAGGGCGAGCGCACTCCTGACTTCCGCCAGACGCTTCTTCGGCAACCTTCCATGGGCGAACCTGCCTCCACGCCCGCCGATTCCGGCGGTCACGCCCTCGACGACCTTCGCCGACTTCATTGCACAGGCACTCGAAGAAGCGCCCGGCCTGGTCATTGGCGAGACCCCGGACCGTATCACCAGCATGCGATTGATCATCCAGAACATGCCCGTGCTGGCGCGCAATGGAGTCAAGACACTCTACGTACGTCGATTGCTCAATGACTTTGCCCAGGTCGAACTGAATGACTACTTCAGGTCCGGCGTCATGTCCGAAGACCTGCAACTGTACCTGAGCCGGCTCGGCACCGATCCCGCAGCGCAGTTTGACGAACTGGCGCTGGTCAGGACGGCCCGACAAAACGGTATTCGGGTCCAGGCCACCGATTGTGCGGCGACCTACAAAAAACCCGTTGCGCTCACGCTGCCTGAACAGCAGATGGCGACCACCCACCTGACAGCCGACATCATGTTCATCGACGAGACCATGAATGACGTTGGCAAGTGGGTGGTGCTGACGGGAGTTGAAAATACCAATACGTTCAGAGGGGTGGCCGGTATCAGCGAACTGAAAGGTGGAATCGGCGTTCGGATCGAGGAAGTCGATCCGGGACAGGGCGAGCGCATTGAGCCAGACCCAGGCGTTGCGATAGAACGCGGACCCCATCCACAGACACAGACATTGCGCGGAACCGTCGATACCCATTTCGCCGATCTGCTATTGCGCGCAGAAGCGCCTTTGGTAAGCCGCAGCGAGTTGCAGATCCATCAATTGCTTTATCGCGCAGGCATGTATGTTTTCGATCGTTTCGAAGGGGTCTACCGATTGTTTCACCGCAGCCAGACGGGCGAGGTTGTACAAACCCCCGTTCAGACTTTCGCGGATGGGCGCTACTACATTGATCGACCATCCTGGGGGACGGTCAACCGCGTTCCCTACGATAATCTTGAACAGTTATCCAGCGCACTGAAGCAGATGGGAATGCAACTCCAAAGCCGTCTTCCAGCTTGATCGGAAACCGGGCGGGTCAATTTCGACCCGCTCGGGTTACGGATCGCTCGTTCGCTGCGGAGTTTTCCTATCCGGTTTTCCCCAAATACGACAATCAATCGTCACCCTAGCTGACAGACATGTCGTGCCTGCACTTGAAATGATCGCGGTGTTTTTTTCAACCACCACGCTCAAGGAAAGACTGTGGACACAACAAAAGACATCGCCCTGCCCAACGCCGACGACCGCAAGGCGCTCAAGGCATTGGTGCCGACACTGGTCGCGGCCTGCCCCGACATGTACGAAATGGCCTGCGCCATCGCCAAGGACATCCTCGCCAGACATGACCTCGCCCACCTGGAACCCGAACAGGTTTATTGGCATCGGTTTCACGCAGCACAAAGCAGCTCTCGAACGTTCACAGGCTGGGAGCACCTGTTCGAAACTCCGCGTGAATCGATGACCCTGCCACAGCTGGTGATCCAGCGATTCAGCGTTCACGACCAGGACAACGCCGACCTGCTCGACGCCGATGCCGGTTTCTACACCGCAGGACCGGAGGCGGGCACCTACAACGAGAGCAACGAGGTACGCCTGCACAGCAGTGATGTATTGAAAGCGTTCTGGGGAATCAACTTTGCCGATCGTTACCGGAAAAAAGTCGATGCGTTCTGGAGCAAACACGCAAAGACCTTCAGGTCCCTGGCCAAATGCACCTTTCTGGCAAAGGCCATGGAGGATCGTGAAAGTGGTCGGCTGTCGGATGACAACTTCAGAACGGCCGTCAAAGCGGTCGCCGGCAATGTGAGCTGGCCGGTCACCCGCCAGATGCTCGAAGACGAAGCCCTGCCGGCTGACGGCTTGCGGATCGGCCTGCTGAAAATCGGCGGTTTCGTCGCGACCGACATCCTGTGCATCACCGATGGCCATGGCGGCGTGATCCTTTACGTACCGGGGGAAATCTGGGGGGTGCATGCCTTGCAAAACGCTCGCGACCTGCATTGGTGGGTGCTGTCGCAAATCAGAAAACCTTCCGATCGAAAACGCTTCATGGCGCATTTCCAGGTCGCCGATCACGACATCATCGAGGACACATCATGGCGTGCGGTCGCGAAACGGCGATGGCTCTGGGCACTAGGCCCGCTCGCCGGAGTCGTCTCGGAACTGTGGCGCGCCCCGCATATCGAGAATGTCGGACTCAATCATGCGCTGGATCTCTTGGTCAGTACCTGGGACAGCGACGATCACTCCCTCGTCGCCCGTACAGGCAATGCACTGACCACCGATGTGTTCACTTTTCTGGGAACCGCCACCCACGCCCGCATGATCAGCGATGGGGAATTCATGATGCATTCCAATGGCGATCTGCGTAAAAAACTGTGGGTCGGCTATCTGAATGCTTTCAATCGCATGTTCGGTCCCATGGCAGCCGTTGGCTGGCCGGTGGCGCTGGCGGTGGTCGGTGCAGGCATCGCCAACGTTGGCCTGCAGATCGACCAGGCAGTCAATGGCAAGACGCCAGAGGCGCGCAAGACTGGCGTGACCGGGGCGATATTCACGGCCATCGATACCGTGTTCAACGCCCTTTTCATCAAGGGCGGCGAGCTTCTGCCCGAAATTGCCGAAACCGAAACATTTATCGAACCGGAAGAAGAACTCGCTCAAACGGCGCTGTCCATCGCACCGCAAGAAAAACTCGCCGAAGCGGCACTGGCCCGCTCGCCGCTGCCAACGCTGGCCGAGATCGCGCCGAAACAGGTACTGCCTGCGGCACCGGAGGATTTTCTCGCATCGTTCAAGACCGAAATCGGCGAAAGCACCCGGATGGAGACCGGCAATCCGAAACTGCAGGGGATCATTCAAACCGCTTCCGGCAAGCATTACATCTATATGCGCCGTGCCGGATCCGACGGCTTCTACCAGGTGCGCTACGTCGAGCAGATGCGCGGCTGGGTTATCGTCGATCCGAGCAATCCCTATTCGTTTTATCGCAACGTGCCGGTACGCCTGAACGAAGCACTCAAGTGGCAACCTGTCGCACGCCCAGGCCTCAGGGGAGGCGGAAAAATATTCGGCGACTGGCCCTGGGGACACACTGCCGATCCGCTGCCCGAGGTGGCGATGCAACCCATGCCGTATGACGTTCCTCAACCCTACAGAGCGACGCTGCGCTCGGTAGCGCAAGGCCAGACCGATGACTTTGCGCTGGACAGCCTGCAGGGAAGCGACAGTGTTTATCAGGACTTCAAGATGCTGCGTCGCAGCCTGTATGACGCCTCCATCGACTCTTTCAGCGCCCCGAATCTGCCTCCGCGTCCAGCCATACCACCATTCAAGCCTGCGACTCCCTTCGCGGAGATGACCAAGCGTCTGCTCAAGGAAGTCCCGGGGCTGGTGCTCGGTCAAGACAACGCCGCTTCAGGCGCCCGTGGTGTATTGATCGACAACTTCAAGGCACTGAACAAACAGAAGGTCAGAACCCTGTATCTGGATCATCTGCTGACCGATTTCCATCAGGCGGAACTGGACTTGTTCCACAAGACTGGCAAGCTGCCACCCGCACTCGAAGACTATCTCAAAGCCCTCGACACCCGGTTCGCTGCCGATCCTGCCGGCCCCCATTCCTACACGGAACTGGTGAAAGCCGCCCAGAAAAACCATATCCGCGTACAAGCCATCGATTGCATGGCCAGCCGCCGCTTTCCGACTATGGAGAACACCTCCGAGGTCAGCAGCCGCAAGATGATGAATTATTTTTCCGACGCGGTGATCCGGGCCGACCAAGCAGCACGAGGATCCCATCGCTGGATAGCCCTGGTAGATGAGGCACGCGCCAGCACCTTCGACAAGGTCGCCGGACTCAGCGAGCTGGAGGGTGCCGCTTCATTGCGCATCGAAGAACTGCCCGTGGGCAAGGCTGGCGTGTTATCGACCGACCCGGGCAAGAAGGTGCGGGACCTGTTGGGCAACCCCATCGATCTGATCAAAAGCGACATGCGTTTGCAATTGAATGCGCCGCCCCTGTTGGCCTCCGCCCGCACGCTGGAAGAGGCCTTGCCCGCAAGAGGCATGTTCATGCTTCAGGAACCGTCCACGCTGGTCCACCGCAGCGGCGACGGGACGCTGGTACATACGCCGATCCAGCAGGATGCCGGAGGGTTTTTCATCGTTCGCCCCCGATGGGCGACAGTCAGCGGCCGTCATTTCGACAGTGTGCATGAGCTGACACAAGCGCTGGCAGATGAAGGCTTGACGCTCAAACGGGTGCGAATCGATCCGATGGCAACGCCAGAAACCCCAGGCATCGAACCTGCCGACGCAGGTACGTTGGCCACTCCTGAAATGCCGCTGACTGACACCGCTGCCACCCCTTCGCCCTATGACATTCCCAAACCGTTTCGCAGCGAACTGAAGAACGCCGCCATCATCGGCAATGAACGCATACTGGGCGATGCATTCGAGAGCCTCGACAGTCACTCCCCCCTCAACGCATTCAGGGCTCTGCGCAGGCAGCTGCGCGAAGCTGCCATGCGTTTCTTCGCAGAGCTGAACTTACGTCCGCGTCCGGTCCTGCCTACTGTAGACCCGACCGTGACAGCCGAGTCATTCATCGAACAATTGCTCGCTCGGTTCCAGGGGCTGGTCATCGGTGAGAGCCATGCCGATATCGGCAGTAAACAGTGGCTCATCGAACAGATGCCGACCCTGGCCCGCAAAGGGGTGAAAACGCTTTACATGGAACACCTGCTCACGGACTTCCATCAGGCAGCCCTGGACAACTTCGCCAGGACTTCCGTGATGTCCCAGGACCTTGAGCTTTATCTGGAAAGCCTCGACCAGGGTCACATGACCGACCCGACACGGCGCTACACCTTTCTCAATCTGGTGAAAGAGGCCAACCGCCACGGCGTGCGCATCCAAGCCATCGATTGCATGGCCAGTTACAGACTGGAAGGCATGCGAGGCCTCGACCCGACAATCCGCCAGAAGATGATGAACTTCTTTGCCCACACGATCATCGAGGCCGACCAGGCCGCACGCGGCCCGCACAAATGGGCCGCGCTCATGGGCAATTCACACTCCAATACCTTCGAGGGCGTCGCAGGGGTCAGTGAGCTGGAAGACGCCGTCGGCCTGCGCATCGAGGATGTCGGCTACGGCGAGGCTCGCGGATTCGAACCGGACCCTGGCAAGACTTTTCTTGACCATAACGGCAATCCGACCGGCCGCGTAAAAGGTGATATCCGCCTGCAAGTGCAAACACCGTGGAAAGCCGGGACGAAAAAGGAGATCGATCAATTGCTGAGTCGTCCGGGGATGTACACCTTGAAACAGGAGCCCCGCGAAACGCTGCTTCTGCACCGCGGTCGCGACAACGTGATTGCACGTACGCCGATCCACTTTGAATCCGGCCGCTATTTCATCGAGCGTCCCGCCTGGCCCACGCTCCATGAGAAGCGCTTCGGCAGCGTCGAAGCCTTGATCAAGGCGCTGAACGAGCGGGGCCTGACCCTGGCCGGCTGGCACGGGCCTTTGTAAGCGGCAACAAAAAGGCCGCGTGAACACCGTTCACGCGGCCTTGGACTGCCAGCACTCACACCGTCATGGCGCGACGCGGGATCACTCCCACTCAATGGTCGCTGGCGGCTTGCTCGACACGTCGTAAGTAACGCGCGAGATACCCTCGATTTCATTGATGATGCGGCCGGAAACGGTTTCCAGCAATTCGTAAGGCAGGTGTGCCCAACGGGCGGTCATGAAGTCGATGGTTTCCACCGCACGCAGGGCCACGACCCAGGCGTAACGACGGCCATCGCCGACCACGCCAACCGATTTCACCGGCTGGAACACGACGAAGGCCTGGCTGACCTTGTGGTACCAGTCGGCCTTGCGCAGTTCTTCGATGAAAATGTGGTCGGCGCGACGCAGCAGGTCGGCGTATTCCTTCTTCACTTCGCCAAGGATCCGCACGCCCAGGCCCGGGCCCGGGAACGGGTGACGGTAGACCATGTCGTACGGCAGGCCCAGTTCCAGGCCCAGACGACGGACTTCGTCCTTGAACAGTTCGCGCAGCGGCTCGACCAGTTTCAGGTTCATTTCTTCCGGCAGGCCGCCCACGTTGTGGTGCGACTTGATCACGTGGGCCTTGCCGCTTTTCGCGCCAGCCGACTCGATCACGTCCGGGTAGATGGTGCCCTGGGCCAGGTACTTGATGTTGTCGAGCTTGCAGGATTCGGCATCGAACACGTCGATGAAGGTGCGGCCGATGATCTTGCGCTTCTTCTCTGGATCGGCTTCGCCGGCCAGGTTGTTCAGGAACTGGTCTTCAGCGTTGGCGCGGATCACCTTGACGCCCATGTTCTCGGCGAACATGGCCATAACCTGCTCGCCTTCGTGCAGACGCAGCAAGCCGTTGTCGACGAAGACGCAGGTCAGTTGATCACCGATGGCCTTGTGCAGCAGCGCCGCAACCACCGAGGAATCCACACCGCCGGACAGACCCAGCAGCACGTTGTCGGTACCGACCTGTGCGCGGATGTTGGCGATGGCGTCTTCGGCGATCTTCGACGGAGTCCACAGGGCTTCACAGCCGCAGATGTCGAGAACGAAACGCGACAGGATGCGACCGCCCTGCTTGGTGTGGGTCACTTCCGGGTGGAACTGCACGCCGTAGTAAGCGCGCTCGTCGTTGAACATGCCGGCGATCGGGCAGCTCGGGGTGCTGGCCAGGATGTGGAAATCGCTCGGCATCCTGGTGACCTTATCACCGTGGCTCATCCACACGTCGAGGCCGAACAGGCCGTCGGCGTCGATATGGTCTTCGATGCCGTCGAGCAGGCGGCTCTTGCCGACCACGTCAACGCGGGCGTAACCGAACTCACGCAGCTCGGAGCCTTCAACCTTGCCGCCCAGTTGTTCGGCCATGGTCTGCATGCCGTAGCAGATACCGAAGACCGGTACGCCCAGGTCGAACACCGCTTGCGGGCAGCGCGGGCTGTTGGCTTCGTGCACGGACTCGGGACCGCCGGCGAGGATCACGCCTTTTGGCGCAAATTCGCGGATCGCATCTTCGTCCATGTCGAACGGGTGCAGTTCGCAGTACACACCGATCTCGCGCACGCGGCGGGCGATCAGTTGGGTGTATTGCGAACCGAAGTCGAGGATCAGGATGCGGTGAGCGTGAATGTCGAGGGCCATGATTCAGTCTCGTCTAAATAATTCAGAAACAGTCTTTGATTCAGAAACGACTCGGGGCTGAATAAAACAGCCCCGGTCATTTAACGTTTTGCTTGAAGCCTCAACCTACGCGGTAGTTTGGCGCTTCCTTGGTGATCTGCACGTCGTGAACGTGGGATTCGGCCATGCCGGCACCGGTGATCCGCACGAACTCAGGCTTGGTGCGCATTTCTTCGATGTTGGCGCTGCCGGTGTAACCCATCGAAGAACGCAGACCGCCCATCAACTGGTGGATGATCGCGCTCAGGGTGCCCTTGTAAGGAACACGGCCTTCGATCCCTTCCGGAACGAGTTTCTCGGCGCCTGCCGAGGAGTCCTGGAAGTAACGGTCGGAAGAACCTTGAGCCTGGGACATGGCGCCCAGCGAACCCATGCCGCGATAAGCCTTGTAGGAACGGCCCTGGAACAGTTCGATCTCGCCCGGCGCTTCTTCGGTACCGGCGAACATCGAGCCCATCATCACGCAGGAAGCACCGGCCACGATGGCCTTGGACAGGTCACCGGAGAAACGGATGCCGCCGTCGGCGATCAACGGAACACCGGTGCCTTCAAGGGCAGCGGCAACGTTGGCGATGGCACTGATTTGCGGAACGCCGACACCGGCGACGATACGGGTGGTGCAGATCGAGCCAGGGCCGATACCGACCTTGACCGCGTCGGCGCCGGCTTCGGCCAGAGCCTTGGCGGCAGCGCCGGTGGCGATGTTGCCGCCGATCACCTGCACTTCAGGGAAATTCTCTTTGACCCAGCGAACGCGGTCGATCACACCTTTGGAGTGACCGTGAGCGGTGTCGACCACCACCACGTCCACCCCGGCATGGACCAAGGCTGCAACGCGGTCACCGGTGTCTTTACCGGTACCGACCGCAGCGCCAACGCGCAGACGACCCTGGTCGTCCTTGCTGGCCAGCGGGTAGGCCTTGGCTTTTTCGATGTCTTTGACAGTCATCATGCCTTTGAGGGCAAACTTGTCGTCGACGATCAGGACTTTTTCCAGGCGATGCTTGTGCAGCAGCTCGCGGACTTCGTTCTTGTCGGCGCCTTCGCGAACAGTGACCAGACGCTCTTTCGGCGTCATCACTTCACGAACGGTGGCATCCAGACGGGTTTCGAAACGTACGTCACGGGAAGTGACGATGCCGACCAGGTCGCCATCGTGCAGCACCGGAACGCCGGAAATGTTGTGCATGCGGGTCAGTTCGAACAGATCACGAACCGTGGCGTCAGCCTCGATGGTGATTGGGTCCTTGACCACACCGGCTTCGAACTTCTTGACCTTGCGAACTTCGGCAGCTTGCTGCTCGATGGTCATGTTCTTGTGGATAATGCCGATGCCACCTTCCTGAGCCATGGCGATTGCCAGACGGGCTTCGGTGACGGTGTCCATGGCGGCAGAAACCAGAGGAATGTTCAGCTCGATGCCACGGGTAAGGCGGGTCTTCAGACTGACTTCGTTAGGAAGCACCTCGGAATAACCGGGCACTAGGAGAATGTCGTCGAAGGTCAGAGCTTCTTGGCTGATACGCAGCATCGCGGGGGCTCCCGAGCGGGAAAATGGAAGCGCGCCATTATACTCAGACACCCTACCGGGCTCAATGTAAAACTTGTCTTATATCAATGTTGCTGATGTACGGGAAAAACGCCCCTTACAACTCGACCTTGACCCAGCTCACCGGTTGATCCAGCCAGTCGGCGAATTCGTCGATGAAACTCTGCTTGAAGCCCGCCTCCAGCCAGTTGTTGAAGATGAACCCGAGGTTGGAAAACCCGCACTCCTGCAAATACAGGAAACCGTTGATGTCGTCCTCATGCCCGCATTCCGGGCAGGTGAAGTTATCGGTGCGGCCCGGCATCCAGTCTTCCAGGCTTTCGAACAGCGCTTCGCCGATTTCCTGACGGCATTCGGCACAACCGGCTTCTTCGAGAAACCCCTTGGCCGGGGTGTAGATGCAGCGCTTGGTGATGACCTCGAGACCGTTGATCGGCTCGCCGAACGGCAGCGCCTCGGGGTGCAGCACCACCGCACGGGCACCATCGGCGATGGCGTAGGCCATGCGATTGCCGGTACGTCCGCAAGTGCTCAGCTCTTCCTTGACGATGTTCTTGCGCACCAGCCAGCGCAGAATCGCCCGCGCGCGGGGCTCGTGCACCGGCAGGTTGGAGATTTTCGGGACGATGATGCTCTGCGAATTCATGAAAAGTCCTGCGGTATGGCTTCTGACGCCTTCGCGGGCAAGCCCGCTCCCACAAGGTTCTCAGTCGCTCACACATCCTGTGTACATCTGAGAAATCTGTGGGAGCGGGCTTGCCCGCGAAGAGGCCCTAAAGGCCGGCAGCTTAATCCCTGAGCCACTCAGGTCAAGTGCTTAAATAGCGGCCGATCAGCGCAATCCCGCTCGCCAGCACCAGCCAGGTCACCAGCCGCACGAAGGCCTCGCGGGACAGGCGCATGGTCAAGCGCCGTCCGACCCACAAGCCCAGCGCCGTGGCCGGCAACAGGCACAACGCAAGCATCAACAAGGGTAGCTCGGCATACACCCCGGCGATGGCGAACAGGCTCAAACGCACCACCGTGCTGCAACTGATCAGCGCACTTTGCGTGGCCCGTGCCGCGTCCTTGGGCAATCGGCTGTTGAGGTAAATCGCATAAAGAAAGCCGCCGCTGCCAAACAATGCCCCGAACAGTCCGCCCACGGTGCCCATCGGCAACGCCCACCCGGCAGACAATTGCGCCGGCCGCGCCTTGATCCACAAGCTGTAGATCGCATAAGCACTGATGAACAATCCCATCAACAGCAACAGCAGATCGGACTTGAGGTTAAGCAGAAAAATCACCCCCAGCGTGCACCCCAGCGCCATGCACGGCAGCAGCCGCAGCAACTCCGGTTTCGCCACATCCCGCCGCGACGGCAGCAAATTGCCGAACGCCGCGACGAAATCCAGCAGCACCAGCAACGGCACGATTTTCGACAGCGGCATGAACAGAATCAGAATCGGCCCCGCTACCAACGCCGTACCGAAACCGGCAATCCCGAACACGATGTAGGCCAGCGCGATGGCCAACCCGATCACTACCCAGCCCTGTGCACCCCACGACCATTCGCTCAACAACCCCGCCACACTCATTCGCTCGCTTCCTTTATAAGCCTGCGATGACTTTAGCCAGCGCCGAGGGTTGCGACTAATATCTTCGAAACCGCCAAGCCATCTCGAAAAGGCATGCCTCGTGCTTTCAACCCGCCAATTGCGTTACTTCGTGGAAATCGCCGAGAGCGGCAGCTTCAGTGCCGCAGCCGAACGGCTGTTCATTGCTCAGTCGGCGCTGAGCCGGCAGATCAAGGACATGGAAACCCGCCTGCAAACGCCGCTGTTCGAACGCACCGCACGCCAGCCCCGGCTCACCGCCGCTGGCGAAGCGTTTTTGCCCCGAGCGAGAAACCTGCTCAACGAATTGAACAAGGCCAGCACCCTGGCCACAGAAATCGGCCAGGGCCAGCGCGGCACCTTGCGCCTTTGTCACTCCAGCACCGTGCCGATCAGCGGCCGACTGTTGCACGACATGAGCGCATATCTGGAGCAGCAACCCGGCGTTTCGCTGGACATCGGCTCGCTCTCCTCGGAAGCACAACTTGAAGAACTGGCCGAGGGTCGCCTCGATATCGGCCTTCTGCGCCTGCCGGTGCTGCGCCAGCGCGAGGGCGTTCAGATTGTGCCGCTCTACACCGAACGTTTGCTGCTTGCTGTGCCGGCGAATCATCGACTGACGTTGGCGGAGGCCGTCGATCTGGCGCAATTGAAGGACGAAGCGTTCATCTCCATCCCGCATCCGCAGCGCGGCGGGCTGAGTTATTTGTGCGCCGACCTGTGTATGCGTCACGGTTTTTTCCCTCAGGCTGCGCGGGTGATGTCGCGCAAAACCACGCAATTGCAGTTGATCCAGGCCGGATTCGGCATTGCTCTGTTGCCGGAATCGATGCAGGACATCGCGCCCACCGGCGTGAAATTTCTGCCGCTGACCGGCGATTGCCAGAGCACCGTCGCCCTCGCTTCTCGGCAAAATCCCACACCTCTGGTGCAACACTTCCTCCAGACATTCACCGGCGAATGCCTTTAAACTGCGCCCCATGATTAAAGATCCCTTTGCAAGACTCGGCCTCGACCGCGAAGTCCTGACCGTCAGCCAGCTCAACGGCCGCGCGCGGGTGTTGCTCGAAGACGTGTTCAGCAACATCTGGGTCGAAGGCGAAATCTCCAACCTCGCCCGCCCGGCGTCCGGCCACGTGTATTTCACGCTCAAGGACAGTGGCGCGCAGGTGCGTTGCGCGCTGTTCCGCCAGAATGCGGCGCGGGTGCGTCAGGCGCTGAAGGATGGCCTGGCGGTCAAGGTGCGCGGCAAGGTCTCGCTGTTCGAAGGGCGTGGCGACTATCAGTTGATCCTCGACACCGTGGAGCCGGCCGGTGACGGTGCCCTGCGCCTGGCCTTCGATGCCTTGAAGGAAAAGCTCAGCGCCGAAGGCCTGTTCAGTGCCGAGCGCAAGGTGCCGCTGCCGGCGCATCCGCAGCGCATCGGCATCATCAGTTCGCCGACCGGCGCGGTGATCCGCGACATCATCAGCGTGTTCCGCCGCCGCGCGCCGCAGGTGCAACTGACGCTGATTCCCACCGCCGTTCAGGGCCGCGAAGCCACCGCGCAGATCGTCCGCGCCCTGAAACTGGCGGATGCCCGTGGGTTCGACGCGCTGATCCTGGCCCGTGGCGGCGGCTCGCTGGAAGACCTCTGGTGCTTCAATGAAGAAGCCGTGGCCCGGGCGGTCGATGCCTGTGTTACGCCAATCGTCAGCGCAGTCGGCCATGAAACCGATGTGTCGATCAGTGACTTCGTGGCGGATGTGCGTGCGCCGACGCCGTCCGCTGCTGCTGAACTGCTTGCCCCGGATTCCAGCCATCTGATCCGTCAGGTCGAAAGCCTGCATCGCCGGTTGGTGATGCGCATGCGTGACCGCTTGATGCGCGATCGCCTGCGCCTTGAAGGCATGACCCGCCGCTTGCGCCATCCTGGCGAGCGTCTGCGTCAACAGGCACAGCGCCTGGATGATCTGGACATGCGCATGCGTCGGGCGTTCGAGCGCCAGCTCAATACCCGTCGTGAACGCCTGATCCGCCTGGAAACCCGCCTCGCCGGGCAGCATCCGGGACGCCAGCTGGCCCTGTTGCGCCAGCGTCTCGACAGCCTCGCCGAACGTCTGCCACGCGCCATGAACGAAGGCCTGAAACGCCGTCGCCTGCAGTTGCAAAGCCAGATGCAGACCCTGCACGTGGTCAGCCCGCTGGCGACTCTCGGTCGTGGCTACAGCATTCTTCTGGATGAGCGCGGCAACGCGATTCGCAACGCCGCGCAGACTCACACCGGCCAGCGCCTCAAGGCCAGACTGGGCGAAGGCGAACTGCAAGTGCGCGTCGAGGACAATCACCTGACGCCTGTCACTCTCTCTTTACTGGACTGATCCATGCCGCGTTTTCTTGCTCCGCTGCTGTTCCTGTGTCTGACCTTCAACGCCCATGCCGACAGTTACATCACCCGCTTGCTGAACAAACCGGTGCCGGGCGGCGTGGCGGTCGTCGATCTGGGCACCGCTGCGCAAGCGCCGAAAGCCACGTATCAGGGCAAACCGGTGCTGGTGGTCAAGGAGCAGAACAACTGGCTGGCGATTGTCGGCGTTCCGTTGACCGTCAAACCTGGCGCTCAGCAGATCAGCAGTGGCGGCCGTAACCTCAGCTTCAGTGTCGGCAACAAGAAATACCCGGAACAGCACATCACCCTGAAGAACACTCAACAGGTCAATCCAAACCCGGCCAACCTCAAGCGCATCGAGGGCGAACTGGCCGAGCAGATCAAGGCCTATCGCAGCTTCAGCCCGAATACCCCGAGCAATCTGCTGCTGGACAAACCGGTCAACGGGCCGCTGTCGAGCAAGTTCGGCGTGCGCCGTTTCTTCAACGGTGAAGAGCGCAATCCGCACGCAGGTCTGGACTTCGCGGTGCCGGCGGGCACACCGATCAAGACCCCGGCGGCGGGCAAGGTGATCCTGATCGGCAACTACTTCTTCAATGGCAACACCGTGTTCGTCGACCACGGCCAGGGCTTCATCAGCATGTTCTGCCATATGTCGAAGATAGATGTGCAGAACGGCCAGCAACTGGCGCGCGGTGCGGTGGTGGGTAAGGTTGGCGCTACAGGTCGGGCGACCGGGCCGCACATGCACTGGAACGTCAGCCTGAACGATGCGCGGGTCGATCCGGCGATTTTCATTGGGGCATTCCAGCCTTGATTTGTGGGTGAAGCGACTGGCCCCATCGCGAGCAAGGTCGCTCCCACAGGGATTGCGCACGACGAACGGACTGCGCAATCTCTGTAAACATTCACTTTGATTCAGAGAATAAAATCTCGGAAAAAACCACTTTCCGGGTATTCCTCTCAATTTTTTCCGACTGCTTGCCATCCTCATCCCTCGCAGTTAGGGTTGAGGGCATGAAAACCTCTCACACCCTCATTCAGCTTCGCCAGCACCGCAGCCTGTGCCTCGTCAGCGCACGACTGCCGGGCTGAATCGCTGCGCCTCGTCCCACGCTTTTCCAAGAACGTTCGTTTCACCGGCAGGCCGCCTCTTTTCGGCCCAGACAATAAGGAATTTCCCGATGAGCATGCTCAAAGACCCGTCTTCGAAATACCGCGCGTTTCCTGTGATCAACCTGCCGGACCGCACCTGGCCGTCGAAAACCATCAATGCCGCGCCGATCTGGTGCAGCTCCGACCTGCGTGACGGCAACCAGTCGTTGATCGAGCCAATGGACGCGGTGAAAAAACTGCGCTTCTGGAAAACCCTGGTGCAGGTGGGTGTGAAGGAGATCGAGGCGTCGTTCCCGGCCGCTTCGCAAACCGACTTCGACTTCGTGCGCACTTTGATCGAAGACGGCCACATCCCGGACGACACCACTATTCAAGTGCTGACCCAAGGCCGTGAAG
Organism: Pseudomonas sp. B40(2017); assembly: GCF_002112855.1. Lineage (NCBI taxonomy): Bacteria > Pseudomonadati > Pseudomonadota > Gammaproteobacteria > Pseudomonadales > Pseudomonadaceae > Pseudomonas > Pseudomonas sp. B40(2017). The sequence continues at coordinate 53,466 of NZ_NEIT01000013.1, read as the reverse complement.
ACCTGATCGAGCGCACTTTCGAATCCCTGCGCGGGGCGAAAAAAGCCATCGTTCACCTGTACAACGCCACCTCCCCTTCTTTCCGTCGCATCGTCTTCAACCAGGACAAGGACGGGATCAAGGCCATCGCCGTGAACGCTGCCAAGCTGTTCGTCAAATACGCCGCCATGCAGCCGGACACCGAGTGGACCTTCGAGTACTCGCCGGAAACCTTCAGCGCCACCGAGCTGGAATTCGCCAAGGAAGTCTGTGACGCGGTGATCGAGGTCTGGAACCCGACGCCTGAGCACAAGATCATCCTCAACCTGCCGGCCACCGTTGAATGCGCGACGCCGAACGTCTACGCCGACCAGATCGAGTGGTTCCACCGCAACATCAATCGTCGTGACAGCGTGATCATCAGCCTGCACACCCACAACGACCGTGGCACCGGCGTGGCCGCCACCGAGTTGGGCCTGATGGCCGGCGCCGACCGCGTCGAAGGCTGCCTGTTCGGCAACGGCGAGCGCACCGGCAACGTCGACCTCGTGACCGTGGCACTGAACATGTACACCCAGGGCCTCGACCCGCAACTGGACTTCTCCGACATCGACGGCGTGCGCAAAGTCGTTGAAGAGTGCAACCAGATCCAGGTTCACCCGCGCCACCCATACGTCGGCGACCTGGTGCACACCGCGTTCTCCGGCTCCCACCAGGACGCGATCCGCAAGGGCTTCGCCCAGCAGAAATCCGACGCACTGTGGGAAGTACCGTACCTGCCGATCGACCCGGCCGACATCGGCCGCAGCTACGAGGCGGTGATCCGCGTCAACAGTCAGTCGGGCAAGGGCGGCATCGCCTACCTGCTGGAGCAGGAATACGGCATCAGCCTGCCACGTCGCATGCAGATCGAATTCAGCCAGGTCGTGCAGCGTGAAACCGATCGCCTGGGCCTGGAGATGACCGCGCAGCAAATCCACGCGCTGCTGCACAGCGAGTACCTGCAAGCCAACACCCCGTACGCGCTGGTCAGCCATCGCCTGCAGGAAGAAAACGGTAACAGCGCCGTCGAAGTGGAAGTGGCGAGCAAGGGTCAGGGCGAAACCAACCTGCACTGGCGCGGCAAGGGCAACGGCGCGCTGGAAGCCCTGGTGGCCGGTCTGCCGATTCCGGTGGAAATCATGGACTACAACGAACACGCCATCGGCGCGGGCACTAACGCCAAGGCGGCAGCCTACATCGAGCTGCGTGTGAACGGCGAACGTGCGGTGCACGGCGTGGGCATCGATGAAAACATCACCACCGCCAGCTTCAAGGCCCTGTTCAGCGCGCTGAACCGCTCGCTGAGCCAGCCGGAAGCGAAAGCGGCGTAACTGACCGCTGCAATACGAAAGGCCCCGGAGTGCGAACTCCGGGGCCTTTTTTTGCCTGCCAATCTGGTGCTGTCTGTAATGACCCCTTCGCGGGCAAGCCCGCTCCCACAGAGAACGCCGGTGCACCCCAGACTCATGCACACCATAGAACACTGTGGGAGCGGGCTTGCCCGCGAAAAGGCTTTTGCAGACGCTGCAAATGTCAGGTGAACTCGAAGGTATCGGCATCCAGATTTGCCGGGAAGCGCTCGCGGTAAGCGGCAAGCGAAGCCGCTTCCAGAACCACCTTGAACATCCCGTCAGCCTCTCCCGCCGCCAGCAACGTCTCGCCCTGGAAATCCAGCACCTGACTGTCGCCGGTATACGCGAAACCCTTGCCATCGGTGCCAACCCGGTTGACCGCCGCCACATAGCACAGGTTTTCAATGGCCCGAGCCGGCAGCAACCGGTTCCAGTGCTGACGCCGTGCGCCCGGCCAGTTGGCGGTGTACAGCAGCAGGTCGGTGTCCTGAGCGTCGCGACTCCACACCGGGAAGCGCAAGTCGTAGCAAATCAGCGGACGCACCCGCCAGCCCTTGAGTTCGAACTGCACCTGGCGCTCGCCGGGCGTGTAATGATTGTGCTCGCCGGCCATGCGGAACAGGTGGCGTTTGTCGTAATGCAGCACTTCGCCGTCCGGCCGCGCCCACAGCAAACGGTTGCGGTGGCTGCCGTCGGCCGCCTGGATAATCACGCTGCCCGTGACGACCGCGTTCAGCTTCGCTGCCTGGGCCCGCAGCCATCTGCTGGTCGGGCCGTTTTCGGCTTCGGCCAGGGTTTCGGATTCCATGGAGAATCCGGTAGTGAACATCTCCGGCAGGATGATCAGATCCGCACCGCGCGCCTGTTCGAGCAAAACGTCGAAATGCTCGAGATTGGCCTGACGATCATGCCAGGCCAGGCTGGTCTGGATCAGCGCCAGATTCAGATCGGGCAACGCACTCAGATCACGCATAGTTTGGCCGCCGCTTCCCGCAGCGTCTCCTCACGTTTGGCAAAGCACAGGCGCACCAGGCGCTGGCCTTCGGGTGGACTCTGGTAGAACACCGACACCGGAATACTCGCCACGCCGTGCTCGCGGGTCATCCACATCGCCATCTCGACATCGTTCAGGTCAGGGCGAATCTGCGAGTAATCGACCAACTGGAAATAGGTGCCGGTGACCCGAGTGAAACTGAATCGCGACGGCGCCAGCAGATCACAGAACAGATCGCGCTTGGCCTGATAGAAGCCCGGCAGCTCTTCGACGTGTTCCGGATGCTCGGCCATGTAATCGGCCAGGGCGTACTGCAACGGTGTCACGCCACAGAAGCTGACGTACTGGTGCACCTTGCGCAGCTCCGCACTCAGGGCCGGCGGCGCCACGACGTAGCCGGTTTTCCAGCCGGTGACGTGATAAGTCTTGCCGAACGAGCTGACCACGAAGGCGCGCTGATACAGCTCTTCATGGGCCAGCACGCTGACGTGCGGCACGCCGTCGAATACCAGGTGTTCGTAGACTTCGTCGCTGATCACGTAGATGTCGCGATCACGGATCAATGCCGCCAGTTGATCCAGCTCGGCACGGCTGATCAATGCACCGCTCGGGTTGTGCGGGGTGTTGAGGATGATCATCCGCGTGCGCGGGCTCAGGGCTGCGCTGAGTTTGTCGAAATCGATGGAGAAATCTTTCAGCCCAAGTTGCACATGCACGCAGCGTCCGCCGGCCAGCTCTACTGCGGGCTCATAGCTGTCGTAGGCCGGGTCGAACACGATGACTTCGTCACCGCTGTGGATAACTGCCTGGATGGCGCAGAAGATCGCCTGCGTTGCGCCGGGGGTAACGGTCACTTCGGTATCGGCATCGACGTTGGCGCCATAACTGCGGGTGATTTTCGCCGCAATCTGCTGGCGCAGCGCCGGCAGGCCGGTCATGGGCGAATACTGGTTATGGCCACTGGCGATGTGTCGACCGACTGCGTCGCGCAGTGCCTGCGGGCCGTCGAAATCGGGAAAACCCTGGGAAAGGTTGATCGCTCCGGTCTGCGCCGCGAGCTGAGACATCTGCGTGAAAATAGTGATGCCGACATTCGGCAGCTTGCTGGTGATCATCGGGGTTCCCTGCTCTGCCCCGGCTCTGACGACGGCGCGGGAGAGCCCGAGGATAGCCCATCCGGCGCCCATAAAAAAAGGGCGCCAAACGGCGCCCCTTCTATCTGTTCGCAACGACCTTACTTCTTGTCGCGGCGCTTCTTGCTGGCTTTCTTGTTGTGCGACATCAAGCGACGCTTCTTATTGACCTGGCGGTCGGTCAGCGTGTTCTTGTTGCCTTCGTACGGGTTCTCGCCGCCCTTGAACTCGATACGGATCGGCGTACCGACCAGTTTGAGCACACGGCGGTAAGTGTTTTCCAGATAACGCACGTACGACTTCGGCACTTTCTCGATCTGGTTGCCGTGGATCACGATGATCGGCGGGTTCGCGCCACCCAGGTGAGCGTAACGCAGTTTGATCCGGCGGCTGTTGACCATCGGCGGTTGGTGCTCGCTGACCGCGTCTTCGAGAATCTGCGTCAGGCGGCTGGTCGGCCAGCGGGTGACCGCGGACTTGAACGAGTTCTGCACCGAGGCGTAGAGGTTGCCCACGCCAGTGCCGTGCAGTGCCGAGATGAAGTGAATGTCGGCAAAGTCAACGAAGAACAACCGACGCTGCAACTCGACCTTCACGAAGTCGCGCTCGCTTGGCGTCATGCCGTCCCATTTGTTGATCGCGATCACCAGCGCACGACCTGCTTCAAGAGCGAAGCCCAGCAGGTTGAGGTCGTGATCGACCACGCCTTCGCGGGCGTCCATCACGAAGATCACCACGTTGGCGTCTTTGATCGCCTGCAGGGTTTTGACCACGGAGAATTTTTCGACTTCTTCGTGGATCTTGCCGCGCTTGCGTACACCGGCGGTGTCGATCAGCGTGTACTTCTCGTCGTTACGCTCGAACGGGATGTAGATACTGTCGCGGGTGGTGCCGGGCTGGTCATAGACGATTACCCGGTCTTCACCGAGCATGCGGTTGACCAGAGTCGACTTGCCGACGTTCGGACGGCCGATGATGGCAATCTTGATCCCGTCTTTTTCGCTCGGGCCAGGAATGCGCTTGGCTTCCTCGCCTTCGGCGACCACTTCTTCCTCTTCACCTTCGGCCGGCTCGTCATCATCGCGCGGGAAGTCGCTCAGGGCGGCTTCCAGCAATTGCGTGATGCCGCGACCGTGGGCGCCGGCGATCGGGATCGCGTGGCCCATGCCCAGCGGGGCGAATTCGGCGCGGGCCATTTCCGGGTCGATGTTGTCGACCTTGTTGGCGACCACGTGGGAACGCTTGTTACGTTTGCGCAAGTGTTCGGCGATCATCTGGTCGGCGGCGGTGAAACCGGCCTTGGCATCTACCAGGAACAGAACGACATCCGCTTCTTCGATGGCCAGCAGCGACTGCTCGGCCATTTTTTCGTCCATACCATGCTCGTCACCGGAGATACCGCCGGTGTCGATCAGAATGTAGGAACGCCCTTGCCACTTGGCCTCACCGTACTGGCGATCACGGGTCAGACCGGACAAGTCGCCGACGATGGCGTCGCGAGTCCTGGTCAGGCGGTTGAACAAGGTGGACTTGCCGACGTTCGGTCGGCCCACCAGGGCGATTACGGGAACCATGCGGCTCTCCACTTCGTTATTTCAGAAAATACAAAAGCCGCTGCGAGGCAGCGGCTGGTGCTCGGGGCAACACCCGTGGGTGCTGCAAACCCTGCAGAAGCAAGGCCGCCTGGGGAATTAACCCCAAGCATAGTTGTTACTTGATGGTCAGGGCTTCCAGTTTGCCGCTGTTGCCATACACATAAATCGTGTCACCCACCACCAGCGGACGGGCACGCAGGCCGTCGCTGTCGATGCGCTCGCGGCCAACGAAACGACCGTCCACCTGACTCAGCAGGTGCAGGTAACCTTCCAGGTCACCGACTGCAACGTAGCTGGAGAACACTTCCGGCGCCGACAGTTGACGACGGGCCAGCGAGTCGTTGCTCCACAGGGCTGTGGTGGAACGCTCGTCGACGCCTTCAACGGTACCCGACGACAGGCTTACGTAGACGTTGCCGAAACCCTGGGCAACACCGGCGTAGCTCGACGCGTCGCGCTGCCAGAGTTGACGACCGCTTTCCAGATCCAGTGCCGCAACGCGACCCTGATAGCTGGCAACGTACAGGGTACCGCCGGACAGCAGCAGACCGCCGTCGATGTCGACCACGCGCTCCAGTTCCGAACGACCTTGTGGAATCGCGATCCGCTGTTCCCAGACCGGCACGCCGTTGGAAATGTCGAGCGCGACCACTTTACCGGTCGACAGGCCAGCCACCGCGAGGCGGTTGGTGACGATCGGTGCGCTGGTACCGCGCAGGGTCAGTACGGCCGGAGTGCTGTCATACACCCAACGCTGATTGCCGGTGGACGCGTCCAGACCGATCAGACGATCGTCCTGGGTCTGTACCACCACCACATCACCGTTGCTGGCCGGTGGCGCGAGGACTTCGCTGTTGACGCGCGAGCGCCACTTCTCTTCACCGTTGATGGCGTCGAGGGCAACGACTTCACCGCGCAGGGTGCCGACCATGACCAGACCGTAACCCACGCCAACGGCGCCGGACACAGGCAGTTCAAGGTCTTTCTTCCATTTCACGTCGCCGTTGCCGCGATCCAGGCCCATCACGATACCGGTCACATCGGCCGCGTAGATGGTGTCACCGTCGATCGCCGGCACCAGCATGTTGTAGGTTTCGCCCTGACCGTCACCGATCGAACGGCTCCACTGCTTGTGCAGGACCACTTCTTCTTTGAAGTCGGTCAGCTCGGCCGGTGGCAGTTCTTTTTTGCTGTTGCTGCTGCAACCCGCGGCCAGAATGGCCAGAGCCAGCAATGCTGCATGCTTCCAACGGATCACGTCACGCATCCCCTTTGGCCAGGTCGTCCAGCTTGATTTGAAGGCCACCGACCGCCGCTTCATCCGACAGTGCCGCCTTGGCTTTTTGATACGCCGCGTTCGCTTCGTCGGTGCGGCCCAGCTGTACCAGCAGGTCGCCCTTGAGTTCTTCGCGAGTGGCCAGGAACGACTTGTCGGCATCGCCTTCGAGCAGTTTCAGGGCTTCATCGGCCTTGTTCTGTGCGCCCAGTACCTGCGCCAGACGCTGACGGGCGATTTCGCCCAGCGCCGGGTTGGCCGGTTTGGCAACGATGGCCTTGAGTTCGGTCGCCGCGTCGTCCAGCTTGCCGCTGTCGACCGCGACCTTGGCCACGAACAGGCTGCCGTACTGCGCGTAGGCAGAACCGCCGAATTCACTGTTGAGCTTGCCGGCCAGATCCGCAACGCGCGCGGCGTCAGGCTTGCCATCCGGGGTCAGCGTGGTTTCCAGCAATTGCTGATAGAGCACCGAGGCGCCTTGCGACTGGTTGCTCTGATACTTGTGATATGCCTGCCAGCCGAACACGATGACCAGCGCCAACAGGCCGCCAGTGACCAGAGGTTTGCCGTTGCGTGTCCACCAGTCCTTCAAATCCGCCAACTGTTCGTCTTCGGTACTCGACACCCCAATACTCCTTAATCGCTAAATCGGCTGTTTGGACAGCTTCAACCCTGCACGACGCAGGTGGCCAGGTGTGCAGCGAGCGCATCCCAGGCAATGCTTTGTTGTTCGCCCTGGCCACGCAGGGGTTTGAAACCTACCACTTGCTGGGCCATTTCGTCGTCACCGAGGATCAGTGCGTACAGCGCACCGCTCTTGTCAGCTTTCTTGAACTGGCTCTTGAAGCTGCCAGCGCCGGCATTGACTTGCAGGCGCAGGTTGGGCAGTTGGTCGCGTACCCGCTCCGCCAGGGCCAGACCGGCCAGCTCTGCTTCTTCGCCGAAGGCGCAGAGATAGACGTCGACCTGACGGGAGATTTCTTCCGGGATCTGCTCCAGGGTTTCCAGCAGCAGCACCAGACGCTCGATGCCCATGGCGAAACCGACGCCCGGGGTCGGCTTGCCGCCCATCTGCTCGACCAGACCGTCATAGCGCCCACCCGCGCAGACGGTGCCCTGGGCGCCGAGCTTGTCGGTGACCCATTCGAATACGGTTTTGCTGTAGTAATCCAGACCACGCACCAGTTTCGGGTTCAGCACGTAAGGAATGCCGACGGCATCCAGACGGGCCTTCAGGCCTTCGAAGTGGGCACGGGATTCGTCATCCAGGTAATCCGCCATTTTCGGCGCATCGACCAGCACCGCTTGAGTGTCGGCATTTTTGGTGTCGAGCACGCGCAGCGGGTTGGTCTTCAGGCGACGCTGGCTGTCTTCGTCCAGTTTGTCGTGGTGCGCCGAGAGGTACTCGACCAGCGCTTCACGATAACGGCCGCGGGACTCGCTGGTGCCGAGGCTGTTGAGCTCGAGCTTGACCGCATCGCGGATGCCCAGCTCGCCCCACAGGCGCCAGGTCATGATGATCAGCTCGGCGTCGATGTCCGGACCGTCGAGGTTGAACACCTCCAGACCGATCTGGTGGAACTGGCGATAACGGCCTTTCTGCGGACGCTCGTGACGGAACATCGGGCCGATGTACCAGAGTTTCTGCACCTGGCCACCGCCAGTGATGCCGTGCTCGAGCACCGCACGCACGCACGCGGCCGTGCCTTCCGGACGCAGGGTCAGCGAGTCGCCGTTGCGGTCTTCGAAGGTGTACATCTCTTTTTCGACGATGTCGGTCACTTCACCGATCGAGCGCTTGAACAGCTCGGTGAACTCGACGATCGGCATGCGGATCTGCTTGTAACCGTAGTTATCCAGCAGACGCGAAACGGTGCCTTCGAAATAACGCCATACCGGCGTCTGTTCCGGCAGGATGTCGTTCATGCCACGAATGGCTTGCAGAGACTTGCTCACAGAAATTCCTTAATTCGTTCGATCAGCCGCGCGCGATAACCGCTGCGTCAGCTTCGACCTTCTCGGCCGCTTTCTCGCGGATCAGCTTTTCCAGCTCGTCCACCAGATTGTCATTCGTCAGTTTCTGCGACGGTTTGCCGTCGATGTAAATCAGGTTTGGCGTGCCGCCGGTCAAGCCGATATGGGCTTCCTTGGCTTCGCCGGGGCCGTTGACCACGCAACCGATCACCGCGACATCCAGCGGCACCAGCAGGTCTTCAAGGCGCCCTTCCAGCTCGTTCATGGTCTTGACCACATCGAAGTTCTGCCGCGAGCAGCTCGGGCAGGCGATGAAGTTGATGCCACGGGAACGCAGATGCAAAGACTTGAGAATGTCGTAACCGACCTTCACTTCCTCGACCGGGTCGGCCGCCAGCGAGATGCGGATAGTATCGCCAATCCCCTCGGCGAGCAGCATACCTAGGCCCACGGCGGATTTCACTGTACCGGAGCGCAATCCACCGGCTTCGGTGATGCCCAGGTGCAGCGGCTGGACGATTTCCTTGGCCAGCAGACGGTAGGCTTCAACGGCCATGAACACGTCAGAGGCCTTCACGCTGACCTTGAAGTCCTGGAAATTCAGGCGCTCAAGGTGTTCGACGTGGCGCAGGGCGGACTCGACCAGCGCGGCCGGCGTCGGCTCGCCGTATTTCTTTTGCAGGTCTTTTTCCAGGGAACCGGCGTTGACGCCGATGCGGATCGGGATGCCGCGGTCACGGGCGGCATCGACCACCGCACGCACGCGGTCTTCGCGACCGATGTTGCCCGGGTTGATGCGCAGGCAGTCCACACCCAGTTCGGCCACGCGCAGAGCGATCTTGTAGTCGAAATGGATGTCGGCAACCAACGGCACCTTGACCAGTTGCTTGATCTTGCCGAACGCCTCGGCGGCGTCCATGTCCGGTACCGAAACACGGACGATGTCGACGCCGGCGGCTTCCAGACGGTTGATCTGCGCGACGGTGGCAGCGACGTCATTGGTGTCGCTGTTGGTCATGCTCTGCACAGCGATAGGGGCATCGCCGCCCACGGGCACGTTACCTACCCAGATCTTGCGCGATTCGCGACGTTTGATTGGAGATTCGCCGTGCATGACTTATTGACCCAATTTCAGGCGAGCGGTCTCGCCACTGGTGAACGGAGCGACATCGACCGGCTGGCCGTTGTAACTGACCTGCGCGCCACGGGCAACGCCCAGACGCACGGCAAACGGAGGCTTGCCGACGACAGACAGGCTGTCGCCCTTGCGCTTGAGGCCGCTGTACAGAACCTTGCCGCTGCCATCGGTCACCTGCGTCCAGCAATCGGCGATGAATTGCACCTGAACCTGGCCCTGACCTGCCACCGGAGCAACAGGCGCTGTCGGCGCGGGCGCGGCGACGGCCGGAGCAGTGACGGTCGGTGCAGGCGTGGCCGGAACAGCAGGCGCAGGAGTTGCTGGAGCAGCAACCACAGGCGCTGGCGTATGAGCCGGTGCAGCCGGAGTAGCGGCTGGCGCAGCGGGTGCCGGAGCAACCGGTGCGGTGGCTGGAGCTGCGGCCTCGGTTTCGGCGCCGGTCGATTCAGCCGTGGTTTCCGATTGAGGCAGCGCCAGAGCGGTCGAGCCCTCGGCTTCGCCTTCTGCAACGGCCTGGTCTTCCGGCTCGTCCAGTGGATGAATCTGGGTGGTGCCGTCAGCGCCTTCGACTTCGACGTGCTCCGGCGCCAGGCCGATCAGGTCCTTGGTACGCAGCGAGGTCTGATCCTGCCACCAGACGAAACCGCCGCCGATGACCGCAATCAGCAGCAACAGGCTGACGATACGCAAAATGGTGTGGGAAACCCGTACCGGCTCTTCAATACGGCCCAGAGCGTGGACGTTGCTGCCCTGGGAATCGGTGCCGGTGGACTGGTCGAATTGCTGGACCAGAACGGTCTGGTCCATGCCGAGCAATTTGGCGTAGGCGCGAATGTAGCCGCGAGCGAAGGTATGCCCGGGCAACTTGTCGAATGCGCCGGCTTCAAGATTGCTCAGGGAAGTCACGGTGAGGTTGAGCTTGAGGGCCACTTCGGCCAGCGACCAGCCATTGCTTTCGCGGGCCTGGCGCAGGGTCTCACCGGGGTTAACGCGATTCGCTGCTACAACTTCGGGATGCGCCGCTTTCATCATTGCTCCGACAGGTATTGCTGATATTCCGGCGTACCGGGATAGAGTCGTTTTAATTGCAGGCCCGCACTGGCGGCCTTGTCGCGATCTTCAAATACTTTTGCCAACCGAACGGCGAGCAACAGACTACGTGCATTTTGCTCGGAGAGCTGGCTGAAACGGTCGTAATAGTCACGCGCGGGCACATAATGCCTGTCTTCGAATGACAACTCAGCCATTTCCAGCAATGCCCGTGGCTGCTGGCGGTTCAAACGCAGCGCTTTTTCCAGCTGCTGCTGCGCCAGATCACGCTGCCCGAGCTTCGCCGCCGTCATGCCGAGGTTCTCGAACACCCGCGAACGCTCAGGATACAGGGTATCGGCGGCCGCCTGTTCAAAACGCTCGTAGGCTTCCTTGTAACGCTGTTCTTCGTAGAGAAAACTGCCGTAGTTGTTGAGGATGCGCGCATCGGCGGGACGGGAGGACAAGGCTTTGCGGAAGTGTTCGTCAGCAAGCGCAGGTTCCATTTCGGCCTGGAACACCAGCCCCAGCGCGGCATTGGCGTCGGGATCCGAACCGTCCAGCTCCAGGGCTTTCTTCAGTGGAACCTTGGCCCGTTCGGTCATGCCCTGCTGCAAGTATCCCAGCCCCAGCTGCACGTAGGCAGCCCGCGCTTCGTCACGGCCCTTGCTGGTCTTCATCGGGTTGTAATCGCCCGACAGGACACAACCAGCACACAGGCTGGCCAACAGCAACAGCAGCGCAAAGCGCAGGGACATAGAGATCCTCTCTTAGTTAGTGTTCGCGGCGTTCTGTGCCAGATCGCTGTCGGCGCTCAATTCACGCACGGCGATGTAACGTTCGCTGCGACGGGTGCGATCCAGCACCTGCCCTACCAATTGACCACAAGCCGCGTCGATGTCTTCACCACGGGTGGTGCGCACGGTGACGTTGAAACCGGCCTGGTGAAGCTGATCCTGGAACCGGCGGATGGCGTTGTTGCTCGGCCGCTCGTACCCGGAATGCGGGAACGGGTTGAACGGAATCAGGTTGATCTTGCATGGAATATCTTTGAGCAGCTCGATCATTTCCACGGCGTGCTCAAGCTTGTCGTTGACGTCCTTGAGCAAGGTGTACTCGATGGTCAGCACACGTTTCTCGCCAAGGGCGGACATGTAGCGCTGGCACGACTCGAGCAGCATCTTAAGCGGATATTTCTTGTTGATCGGCACCAATTGGTTACGCAATGCGTCATTCGGTGCGTGCAGGGACAACGCCAGGGATACGTCGATGTGCTTGGCCAGCTCATCGATCATCGGCACCACGCCCGATGTGGACAGGGTCACGCGGCGCTTGGAGATCCCGTAGCCCAGGTCATCCATCATCAGATGCATGGCGGCCACGACGTTATCGAAGTTCAGCAGCGGTTCGCCCATGCCCATCATCACCACGTTGGTGATGGCGCGGTCGATGGTAGCCGGAACACTGCCGAAGGATTTGTTGGCAATCCACACCTGACCGATGACTTCGGCGGCGGTGAGGTTGCTGTTGAAGCCTTGCTTGCCGGTGGAGCAGAAACTGCAGTCCAGGGCACAGCCTGCCTGGGACGAAACGCACAGAGTGCCGCGTTTTCCCTGGGGAATGTAAACGGTCTCGACACAGCTGCCGGACGCCACGCGCACCACCCACTTACGGGTGCCGTCGCTGGAAATGTCCTCGCTGACCACTTCGGGACCACGGACCTCAGCAACAGCCTTGAGCTTTTCGCGCAAGGCCTTGCTGACGTTCGTCATGGCGTCGAAATCATCGACGCCAAAGTGGTGAATCCATTTCATTACCTGACCGGCACGGAAACGCTTCTCCCCGATTGAGTCGAAGAATTTTTCCATTTCCGGCTGGGTCAGACCCAGCAGGTTGGTTTTAACAGTCGATGTCGTCATGGATTCACCTTCACTCTTTAAGCCAATGCTTAGCGAGTGGTTACTTCAGTAGCTGCGAAGAAGTAAGCGATTTCGCGAGCAGCAGCGGCTTCGGAGTCCGAACCGTGAACAGCGTTGGCGTCGATCGATTCAGCGAAGTCAGCACGGATGGTGCCTGGAGCAGCTTCTTTAGGGTTGGTAGCGCCCATCAGCTCACGGTTGCGAGCGATGGCGTTTTCGCCTTCCAGAACCTGAACGACAACTGGACCCGAAGTCATGAAGGCAACCAGGTCGCCGAAGAAACCACGAGCGCTGTGCTCAGCGTAGAAGCCTTCGGCTTCGGCTTTGGACAGTTGCTTCAGTTTCGAAGCTACAACGCGCAGGCCAGCGTCTTCGAAGCGAGTGGTGATCTTGCCGATCACGTTTTTAGCAACGGCGTCAGGCTTGATGATGGAGAAAGTACGTTGAACAGCCATGGTGTAACTCCAGAAACGGTAATTTGCGAAAAATTAAACCCGCGAATTATACGCGGGTTCTTGGGTATTGCCTAACCTGCGAGGACGATCAGTCCAATTCTTCGGCCCAGAGAGTCTGAACCGCCTCCAACACCTTCTCGCCAACACGACCAGAGGTATTGTCGAAATCCGGCAGCTCTTTGATCCATTGCTGCAGGTCGACGAAATTGACAGAAAACGGGTCTACACCCGGTTTGGCTTCCGCCAGCTCTTCTGCAATACGTTGAACATCATTCCAACCGTAGCTCATGACAGTCTTACCAGTCAGTGCGGCGCTTCGGCCGCATGGTTAAGCGAATATTTCGGAATTTCGACGGTGATGTCTTCTTCACCGACGATCGCCTGACAGGCCAGGCGCGACTGGGCTTCCAGGCCCCAGGCACGATCAAGGAAATCCTCCTCCAACTCGTCGGCTTCTTCCAGCGAGTCAAAACCCTCGCGGATGATGCAGTGACAAGTGGTGCAGGCGCAGACGCCGCCGCAGGCGCTTTCCATCTCGATGTGGTGCTCGTGAGCCAGTTCGAGGATCGACGTGCCAGGCGCAGCGTCAACGACCATGCCTTCAGGGCAGAACTTCTCGTGGGGCAGAAAAATGACCTGCGGCATCAGATATCCTCGATTTCATTCAGATTGCGCCCGGACAGAGCGGCTTTCACCGTCTGATCCATACGACGGGCTGCAAAAGCATCGGTCACTTGCGACAGACGCTTGGTCTGCTGCTCGATGGCGTACCCATCGGTACCTTTCATCAGTTCGGTCAGTTCCTGCACTTGCAACTCGATGACCATGCGCTCTTCAGCGTCGAGCAAACGCTCGCCATCCGCCTCCAGAGCGCCCTGCACCGCTTCGATCAAGCGCTGGGCATCGACTTGCTGCTCGCGAAGAACGCGGGCGACTTTGTCGTCATTGGCGTGCTGGAACGAATCTTTCAGCATCTTGGCGATTTCGCCGTCGGTCAGGCCGTAGGACGGTTTGACCTGGATGCTCGCTTCAACGCCCGAACCCAGCTCACGGGCAGAGACGCTGAGCAGACCATCGGCATCGACCTGGAAGGTCACACGAATTTTTGCCGCACCAGCTACCATCGCCGGGATGCCGCGCAATTCGAAGCGAGCCAGGGAGCGACAATCGGAGATCAACTCACGCTCGCCCTGCAACACGTGGATCGCCATCGCCGACTGGCCGTCTTTATAAGTGGTGAAGTCCTGGGCACGAGCGACGGGGATGGTGGTGTTGCGTGGAATCACCTTCTCCATCAGGCCGCCCATGGTTTCCAGCCCCAGGGACAGCGGAATCACGTCGAGCAGCAGCAGTTCGCCGCCATCACGCTTGTTGCCGGCCAGCGTATCGGCCTGGATCGCGGCACCGATGGCCACCACTTGATCCGGGTCGATTTCGGTCAGCGGCTGACGACCAAAGGCTTCGGCGACGGCTTCGCGAACACGTGGAACGCGGGTCGAGCCACCGACCATGACCACGGCGTGCACGTCTTCCAGCTCGACGCCGGAATCGCGCACGGCGCGGCGGCAGGCTTTCAGGCTGCGGGCAACCATTGGCTCGATCAGCGCATCGAAGGCTTCGCGGGTCAGCTGTGCTGTCCAGTCGCCGTAGGCAACTTCAACACTGTCGGCATCAGTAAGGGCTTCTTTGGCTGCGCAAGCGGTTTGCAGCAGACTGCGTTGCGCACCCGGATCGAGGTCGGCGGACAAACCGGCGCTCTCGATGATCCAGCCGGCAATCGCATGATCGAAGTCATCGCCGCCCAGCGCGCTGTCGCCGCCAGTAGCGAGGACTTCGAATACACCGCCGGTCAGGCGCAGAATCGAAATGTCGAAGGTGCCGCCGCCCAGATCGTAAATGGCGACCAGGCCTTCGGCATGCTGATCCAGACCGTATGCCACCGCCGCAGCGGTCGGCTCGTTGAGCAGACGCAACACGTTCAGACCGGCAAGTTTCGCCGCGTCCTTCGTGGCCTGGCGCTGAGCATCGTCGAAGTACGCCGGAACGGTGATCACCGCGCCCACCAGCTCACCGCCAAGGGTGGCTTCGGCGCGCTGACGCAATACTTTCAGGATATCGGCGGAAACTTCGACCGGGCTTTTCGGGCCCTGCACGGTGTCGATGAACGGCATGTGCGATTCGCCGCCGACAAAGCGGTACGGCAGTTGATCGCCCAATTGCTTGACGTCGGACAGACCACGACCCATCAGGCGCTTGACCGACAGCACGGTATTCAGGGGATCGGAGGATGCGGCCAGCTTGGCTGACTCGCCGACTTCGACGCGATCGGCGTGATAACGCACGGCGGAAGGCAGGATGACCCGCCCTTCGGCGTCGGCCAGCGGCTCGGAAAGACCACTGCGCAACGCAGCGACCAGCGAATTGGTAGTGCCCAAGTCGATCCCCACAGCCAGACGACGCTGGTGCGGTTGAGGACTTTGGCCGGGTTCGGCGATCTGCAGTAGGGCCATCGTGATCAGGACTTATCTGTATATCAGGCGTGCGACCGGAGCGGCACTGGGTTAATCGTCGAGGCGCTCTTCTAACTGGCGCACTTCGTAGGTGAGCTTGTCGAGGAACTGCATGCGCCGCATCAGGCGTTCGGCCTGTTCGCGCTGCGCTGCATCATCCCAACAGGCTGCGAAGCTTTCGTTGAGCTCTTCCTGGGCGGTTTTCAGGCGACGCTTGAACGCCGCGACACCGGCCAGGTCGGCACTGTCCTGCAGATCTTCGAGCTCTTCGCGCCATTGCATCTGCTGCAGAAGAAACTCGGGATCGTGGACGGTGACTTCCATCGGCACTTCATGCCCGCTGATGGTCAGCAGGTAGCGTGCGCGCTGGGCCGGACTCTTGAGCGTCTGGTAGGCATCATTGAGCCGCGCAGACTGCTCGAGCGCCGACCGCTGCTCGCGCTCGGAAGCATCGGCAAAGCGGTCAGGATGAACACCGCGCGCCAGCTCGCGATAGCGCGTGGCCAACTGCTCGAGATCCAGACGAAAGCCCGGTTGCAGCTCGAATAAAGCGAAATGACAAGGAATACCCACGACAAGCCTCAGATGTTGAAGCTTTCGCCGCAGCCACATTCACCGCGTACGTTGGGATTGTTGAACTTGAAGCCTTCGTTCAATCCTTCCTTGACGAAGTCGAGCTCGGTGCCGTCGAGGTAGGCCAGGCTTTTCGGGTCGATGATCACTTTCTCGCCGTGACTTTCGAACACCTGATCTTCTGCAACCACCTCGTCGACAAACTCCAGCACGTAGGCAAGGCCGGAACAGCCTGTGGTGCGAACACCCAGACGAATCCCTTCACCCTTGCCGCGCCCGTCGAGGGAGCGCCGCACGTGTCGAGCAGCCGCTTCTGTCATGCTGATAGCCATCGTTGACTCCTTACTCGTCGCCAAATCTTGAAAGTCAGATCAAGCCTTTCTTCTGCTTGTAATCGCGAACGGCCGCCTTGATGGCGTCTTCAGCGAGAACCGAGCAGTGGATTTTCACTGGCGGCAGGGCCAGTTCTTCGGCCAGCTGAGTGTTCTTGATGGTTTCAGCTTCGTCCAGGGTCTTGCCTTTCATCCACTCGGTAGCGAGGGAACTGGAGGCGATAGCCGAACCGCAGCCGTAGGTCTTGAACTTGGCGTCTTCGATAACGCCCTGATCGTTGACCTTGATTTGCAGACGCATCACGTCGCCGCACGCCGGAGCGCCGACCATGCCGGTGCCGACATCCGGGTCTTCCGCGTTCATCTTGCCGACGTTACGCGGGTTTTCGTAGTGGTCGATGACCTTTTCGCTGTAAGCCATGATTCTCAATCCTCACTCATCAGGGCCGCTCTTGAGACCCTGCAACTGCGCTGCGTAAACCGCCGCGTCGCTACAGGATCTGTATCCGGCGGCTTCTATATTTAGTGTGCCGCCCACTCGATCTTCGAGATATCGACGCCGTCTTTGTACATGTCCCACAGCGGCGACAGAGCGCGCAGCTTGGTAACGGCCTCGCAGACTTTCTGCGCGGCGTAATCGATTTCTTCTTCGGTGGTGAAGCGGCCGAAGGTGAAACGGATCGAGCTGTGTGCCAGTTCGTCGTTGCGGCCCAGGGCGCGCAGTACGTACGAAGGCTCAAGCGACGCCGAGGTGCAGGCCGAACCGGACGAAACCGCCAGATCCTTGAGCGCCATGATCAGCGACTCGCCCTCAACGTAGTTGAAGCTCAGGTTCAGGTTGTGCGGAACGCGGGCGGTCAGGCTGCCGTTGACGTACAGCTCTTCCAGGTGCTCGACCTGCTTGTAGAAACGGTCGCTCAACGCCTTGATACGGACGTTTTCGGCAGCCATGTCTTCCTTGGCCACACGGAACGCTTCGCCCATGCCGACGATCTGGTGGGTCGCCAGGGTACCGGAACGCATGCCGCGCTCGTGACCGCCGCCGTGCATGGTCGCTTCGATGCGCACACGCGGCTTGCGGCTGACGTACAGCGCGCCGATGCCTTTAGGGCCGTAGGTTTTGTGAGCGGAGAACGACATCATGTCGACTTTCAGTTTCTGCAGGTCGATCTCGACCTTGCCAGTGGACTGAGCGGCGTCGACATGGAACAGGATGCCCTTGGAACGAGTCAGCTCGCCGATGGCGGCGATGTCGTTGACGGTACCGATTTCGTTGTTCACGTGCATCACCGACACCAAAATGGTGTCTTCGCGCAGCGCGGCTTCGATCATGGCCGGGGTGATCAGGCCATCTTCGGTCGGATCGAGGTAGGTGACTTCGAAACCTTCACGCTCCAGTTGGCGCATGGTGTCGAGGACAGCCTTGTGTTCGATCTTGGAGGTGATCAGGTGCTTGCCCTTGGAGGCGTAGAAATGTGCCGCACCCTTGATTGCCAGGTTGTCGGACTCGGTGGCACCGGAGGTCCAGACGATTTCACGCGGGTCGGCGTTGACCAGATCGGCCACCTGACGACGGGCGTTTTCGACGGACTCTTCGGCTTTCCAGCCGAACACGTGGGAACGGGACGCCGGGTTACCGAAGTTTCCGTCGACCAGCAGGCATTCACTCATTTTTTGCGCAACGCGCGGATCGACCGGGGTGGTCGCAGAGTAATCAAGGTAAATCGGCAATTTCATGGACTATCTCCTAAATCAGGCTGGCTGGCGTGCCGCTAGCTCTCTGGCTGTCATTCGACGGCGGACGCTTCAATCTTGTCCAGGCGCGGCGCCTTGCCATTGCAACGACGCTGATCCTGACGCTGGGCCACTTCCTGCACCTCACGGCGAGTTACGAGGTCGGCCAAGCTGATACCGCTGAGAAATTCGTGAATCTGCAGGCTCAGGTCGCACCACAGGTGATGGGTCAGGCAGGTGTCACCGGAGTGACAGTCGCCCTGGCCCTGGCATTTTGTTGCATCGACCGATTCGTTCACCGCATCGATCACCTGAGCCACCTGGATGCCCTGCATGTCGCGGGACAACTGGTAGCCACCGCCCGGACCGCGAACACTGGAAACCAGGTTACTGCGGCGCAGCTTGGCGAAAAGCTGTTCGAGATAGGACAGGGAGATGCCTTGGCGCTCGGAGATATCGGCCAGGGACACCGGCCCGTGTTGCGCGTGCAACGCCAGGTCAAGCATGGCGGTCACGGCGTATCGGCCTTTTGTAGTCAGTCGCATGGACAATTACCACGGAGTTCGGAATGGGCGGGAGTATGCAATTCCCGAGCATTTAAGTCAACTATAAGACCTAGTGCTTTAGTCGGGTTTACCCGCAAAAGAGCGCGCGAATGATAGCAGGGTCTGCGGCCTAATGGCACACCGGTTGGCAGCAGCCCTGCAAGTGCGTCAGTGGAGCTTGGATTCGTCCTTACCCTTGACGCAGGCGAAGTCTTCTTCACGCAGCTCGGGCAGATCTTTCGCACAGTAATTACTGCCCAGATCCTTCAGCGCACCGCACATCCCCTCCAGACGCCCATCCACCGCTTGCAGGTGATCGAGCAACTGGCCGATGGCGCGCGCCACCGGGTCGGGCATGTCTTCGCTGACGCCATAGGCATCGAAGCCGATCTTCTCGGCCATCGCCTTGCGCTTGGCGTCGGCCTCGTCATCGGACTTGACGATGATCCGCCCCGGAATCCCCACCACGGTGGCACCCGGAGGCACTTCCTTGGTGACCACGGCATTGGAACCAACCTTGGCGCCGGCACCCACAGTGAACGGACCGAGCACCTTCGCGCCCGCTCCCACCACCACGCCATCGCCGAGGGTCGGGTGACGCTTGCCCTTGTTCCAACTGGTACCGCCGAGCGTCACGCCCTGATAGATCGTCACGTCATCGCCGATTTCAGCGGTTTCGCCGATCACAATGCCCATGCCGTGGTCGATGAAGAAGCGTCGACCGACCTTGGCACCCGGATGGATCTCGATTCCCGTAAGCCAGCGACCGAAGTTCGACACCAGTCGCGCCAGCCATTTCAGATCATTGCGCCAGAGCATGCCGGCCAGTCGATGAATCCAGATCGCATGCATGCCGGGGTAGCAGGTCAGGACTTCAAAAGCGTTACGCGCCGCCGGGTCTCGGTGGAATACGCTCTGGATATCTTCACGCAAACGCTCGAACATCATTAATCCTTCCGCTTAAGGAGCTCGCCACGGGCCGCTTTCTGGGTTTCCGTGAGGATGCCACGCAAAATATTCATTTCCGCCCGACTGACCGAGCTGCGTCCGTACAACCGGCGCAGGCGCGCCATCAAGTGCCGCGGCTTTTCCGGATCGAGAAATTCGATGGCCACCAGGGTCTGCTCCAGGTGTTCATAGAACCGCTCCAACTCATCCATGGTCGCAAGCTCTGCGCTTTTCACGGAGGCCACTTCTTCCTTCTCGATCTTGGTCGGCTGACCTTGTGCAGCCAGCCACGCCATGCGCACTTCATAGCTCAACACCTGCACCGCCGCCCCGAGGTTCAGCGAGCTGAATTCAGGATCCGAGGGTATGTGCACGTGATAGTGACATCGCTGTAGCTCGTCATTGGTCAGGCCGGAATCTTCACGACCGAACACCAGCGCGATTTCCGCGCCCTGCCCGGCCTCCTCGACCACTTTGGTCCCGCACTCGCGCGGGTCCAGCAATGGCCAGGGAATGCGCCGATCACGGGCACTGGTGCCGAGCACCAGATTGCAACCGACCAGGGCGTCTTCCAAGGTGGCGACGACTTGCGCGTTTTCAAGGATGTCACCGGCACCGGAAGCGCGGGCATCGGCTTCGTGATGCGGAAAGACGCGCGGATCAACCAGCACCAGACGCGACAGGCCCATGTTTTTCATGGCGCGCGCGGTCCCGCCGATGTTTCCCGGATGGCTGGTATTGACCAGGACGACACGAATATTTTGCAGCACGGCGGGCGCTCTCGGACTTGGCAAAGGGGTGCAAATCTTACAGAACAGCCTACCGTTAAGCTATGAAAGCGAACAGCGACCTTCACCTGAAGAAAAGTTCTGATAGAATGCGCGGCTTTCTTTAACAACCTTAGGTGACACATCCATGCAGCCCATGCTGAATATCGCGCTGCGCGCCGCCCGCAGCGCCAGTGAACTGATCTTCCGCTCCATCGAGCGCCTGGATACCATCAAGGTCGACGAAAAAGACGCCAAGGATTACGTATCCGAGGTCGATCGCGCCGCCGAACAGAAAATCATCGACGCCCTGCGCAAGGCTTACCCGAATCACTCGATCATGGGTGAAGAGACCGGCCTGCACGCCGGCACCGGCATCGAAGGCGAAGAATACCTGTGGATCATCGATCCGCTGGACGGCACCACCAACTTCCTGCGTGGCATTCCTCACTTCGCTGTCAGCATTGCCTGCAAATACCGTGGTCGCCTGGAACACGCCGTTGTTCTGGATCCGGTTCGCCAGGAAGAATTCACCGCCAGCCGTGGTCGCGGCGCTCAACTGAACGGTCGTCGCCTGCGCGTCAGCGGTCGCACCAGCCTGGACGGCGCTCTGCTCGGTACCGGTTTCCCGTTCCGTGACGACCAGATGGACAACCTCGACAACTACCTGGGCATGTTCCGCGCGCTGGTTGGCCAGACTGCGGGCATCCGCCGCGCCGGTTCGGCGAGCCTGGACCTGGCTTACGTGGCCGCCGGCCGTTTCGACGCGTTCTGGGAGTCGGGCCTGTCCGAGTGGGACATGGCTGCTGGCGCCCTGCTGATTCAGGAAGCAGGCGGCCTGGTGAGCGACTTCACCGGCGGTCACGATTTCCTTGAGAAGGGCCACGTCGTTGCCGGCAACACCAAATGCTTCAAGGCAGTTCTGACGGCGATCCAGCCGCACCTGCCGGCCTCGCTGAAGCGCTAAGCGTTTCGCGAAACCAAAAAAAACACCCTTCGGGGTGTTTTTTTATGGGCATGAAAAAGCACCCCGAAGGGTGCTTTTTTTATAAGCCGTCAACCAGTCACTGGCCCGGCTCGTTCTGCGACAGGATCAGCTTGCCTTCCTTGTCGACCGGAATCTGGTTGCCCGGATCACGATCCATCCGCACCTTTCCTTCCTTGCCGTCCAGCGAATACCGGACGTCATAACCCACGACTTTGTCGCTGATGTCATTCACCGTGTTACAGCGAGTCTGAGTCGTGGTGTAGGTATCACGCTCCTGCATACCCTCCTGAACCTTGTTACCGGCGTAACCACCACCGACCGCACCGGCCACCGTGGCAATCTTCTTGCCGGTGCCGCCGCCGATCTGGTTACCCAGCAGACCACCTGCCAGCGCACCGACCACGGTGCCGGCAATCTGGTGTTGATCTTTCACCGGCGCCTGCCGGGTCACTGTCACATCCTTGCACACTTCACGTGGAGTCTTGATCTGTGTTTTGACCGGTTCTACGGCCAGCACTTGCGCATACTCAGGGCCGCTTTTAACCAGGCTGTAGGTGGCAACAGCACCCCCGGCAGTCACACCGACAGCACCCAATACCGCACCAACCAGCAACGACTTGTTCACATGAACCTCCTGACCATCACATGCGGGACGCGCCCGCGCTTCTCCCAGCCTTGGAGCAAAAAAAAAGACGCGAGTTCAACTCGCGTCTTTTTTGACTGACAACCGGGAAAACGATGGCCGTTATGGACGGTCGTCGACTTCCTTCTCGGTGTTGACCGGCGGAATCAGATCTTCGGTCGACAGGTTCAGCCAGATCAGCACCACGTTGGCGATGTAGATCGACGAGTAGGTACCCGCCAGAACACCCACCAGCAGCGCCAGGGAGAAGCCGTACAGGTTGTCACCGCCGAAGAACAGCAGTGCCGCGATCGCCAGCAAGGTCGAAACCGAGGTCGCGATGGTCCGCAGCAAGGTCTGCGTGGTCGAAATGTTGATGTTCTCGATCAGCGTGGCCTTGCGCAGAACACGGAAGTTCTCACGCACCCGGTCGAACACGACGATGGTGTCGTTGAGCGAGTAACCGATGATCGCCAGTACCGCCGCCAGCACCGTCAGGTCGAAGGTGATCTGGAAGAACGACAGGATACCCACAGTCACGATCACGTCGTGGATCAGCGACACGATGGCGCCGACCGCAAACTTCCACTGAAAGCGGAAAGCCAGGTAGATCAGGATGCCGCCGAGCGCCAGCAGCATGCCCATGCCGCCCTGGTCGCGCAGCTCTTCACCGACCTGCGGGCCGACGAACTCGACGCGCTTGACGGTCGCCGGGTTGTCACCGCCGACCTTCTGCAGCGCTTCCGCCACCTGATGGCCCAACTGCGGGTCTTCACCCGGCATGCGCACCAGCAGATCGGTGGTCGCGCCGAAGTTCTGCACGACGGCTTCGTGATAACCGGAAGAAACCAGTTGCTCACGCACCTTGGTGACATCGGCCGGACGCTCGTAGGTCAGCTCGATGAGCGTACCGCCGGTGAAGTCCAGACCCCAGTTCATGCCCTTGTGGAACACGCTGAAGATTGCCAGCAAGGTCAGGAATACGGTGACGCCGAACGCAAAGTTGCGGACGCCCATGAAGTTGATTGTACGTAACATGGCAGCCCCTTAAATCCACAACTTCTTGAAGTCACGACCGCCGAAGATCAGATTGACCATCGCGCGGGTGACCATGATGGCCGTGAACATCGAAGTCAGAACCCCGAGGGACATGGTGACTGCGAAGCCCTTCACCGGGCCGGTGCCCATGGCAAAGAGGATGCCGCCGACCAGCAAGGTGGTCAGGTTGGCGTCGAGAATCGCAGTGAATGCCCGACCGAAGCCTTCGTTGATTGCACGCTGCACGGTCATGCCGGCGGCGATCTCTTCACGAATCCGCGAGAAGATCAGTACGTTGGCGTCGACCGCCATACCCATGGTCAACACGATACCGGCGATACCCGGCAGGGTCAGCGTGGCACCCAGCAGCGACATCAGCGCCAGCAGCAGCACCATGTTCACCGCCAGTGCAACGGTGGCGATCAGGCCGAAGAAACGGTAGATGGCGATGATGAACAGCGAGACGAACAGCATGCCCCACAGCGATGCATCGATACCCTTGGTGATGTTGTCCGCACCCAGGCTCGGGCCGATGGTGCGTTCTTCAGCGAAGTACATCGGAGCAGCCAGACCACCGGCACGCAGCAGCAGCGCCAGTTCGGACGACTCGCCCTGGCCGTTCAGGCCGGTGATACGGAACTGCGCACCCAGCGGCGACTGAATGGTCGCCAGGCTGATGATCTTCTTCTCTTCCTTGAAGGTCTGCACCGCGACGTCTTTCTCGACGCCGTCGACCACTTGCTTGGTGTAAGTGGTGACCGGGCGCTGCTCGATGAAGATCACCGCCATGCTGCGACCGACGTTGCTGCGGGTCGCACGGCTCATCAGCTCGCCACCGTGGCCATCCAGACGGATGTTCACTTCAGGCGTGCCGTGCTCACCGAAGCCGGCCTTGGCGTCAGTCACCTGGTCACCGGTGATGATCAGGCCACGCTCGATCTGCGCCGGAGGACGATTGCCTTCGCGGAACTCGAAGGTCTCGGAAGTGGCTTTCGAAGCGCCCGGCTCTGCCGCCAGACGGAACTCCAGGTTAGCCGTCTTGCCGAGGATACGCTTGGCTTCGGCGGTGTCCTGCACGCCCGGCAGCTCAACCACGATACGGTTGGCGCCCTGACGCTGGACGATCGGCTCGGCAACACCCAGCTCGTTGACGCGGTTACGTACCGTGGTCAAGTTCTGCTTGATGGAGTATTCACGGATTTCCGCCAGCTTGGCCGGGGTCATCGCCAGACGCAGCACCGGTTGACCGTTGAGGTCGGCCGGAACAATGTCGAAATCGTTGAAATTCTTGCGGATCAGCGCACGGGCCTGTTCACGGGAATCAGCATCGCTGAAGCCCAGCTGAATGGCGCCATTGAGTTGCGGCAGGCTGCGATAACGCAGTTTCTCTTTGCGCAACAGGCTCTTGACGTCGCCTTCGTAGACTTTCAGGCGGGCGTCGAGGGCTTTGTCCATGTCCACTTCCAGCAGGAAGTGCACACCACCGGACAAGTCCAGACCCAGTTTCATCGGGTGCGCGGCCACGCTGCGCAGCCATTGCGGGGTGGTTTGTGCCAGGTTCAGCGCGACGACGTAGTCATCACCCAATGCCTTGCGGACAACGTCTTTGGCCGGCAGCTGGTCTTCAGCCTTGGTCAGACGGATCAGACCGCCCTTGCCGTTCGCAGCCAGGCTCGAAGCCTTGACGTTGATCCCGGACTCCTTGAGCGCGGTGCTTACGCGATCCAGATCGGCCTGGTTGACCTGCAGAGCCGTGCTGGCGCCGCTGATCTGAATGGCCGGGTCATCGGGGTATAGATTCGGAGCGGAATAAATCAGACCGATCGCCAGCACCGCCAGGATCAGAATGTATTTCCACAGAGGATATTTGTTCAGCATCACGCCGCCCGTTATGAACGCGGGGCGCCTTGCGCGCCCCGTCGATTGAGTAGAAGTTGGAACCTTAGATCGCTTTCAGCGTGCCTTTTGGCAGCGTGGCGGCGATGGCGCCCTTCTGGAACTTCATTTCCACGGTGTCGGAAACTTCCAGAACCACGAAGTCATCGGCCACTTTGGTGATCTTGCCGGCGATGCCGCCAGTGGTAACCACTTCGTCGCCCTTCTGCAGGCTGCTCAGCAGGTTCTTCTGCTCTTTGGCGCGCTTGGCCTGTGGACGCCAGATCATCAGGTAGAAGATGACCAGGAAGCCGACCAGGAAAATCCACTCGAAGCCGCCGCCCATAGGCGCTGCAGCCGGTGCAGCCGCGTCAGCCATGGCATTAGAGATAAAAAAGCTCATTTAGCACTCCAGTTGCAAATGTTGAATCTTGGGGTCAGAAAACTCAGTCCAAAGGCGGAACGGGAAGCCCGCGTTTGGCGTAGAAGGCATCGACAAAGGCGGCCAATGTACCCTGTTGAATAGCCTCGCGCAAACCAGCCATCAGCACCTGATAATGGCGCAAATTGTGGATGGTATTGAGCATGCTGCCGAGCATTTCGCCGCACTTGTCCAGATGATGCAGATAAGCGCGGGAGAAGTTCTGGCAGGTATAGCAATCGCAGGTCGGATCCAGCGGCGAATCATCATGGCGATGGAACGCGTTACGGATCTTCAGCACGCCTGTATCAATGAACAGATGCCCATTGCGGGCATTACGGGTTGGCATCACGCAATCGAACATGTCCACACCGCGGCGCACACCCTCAACCAGATCTTCCGGTTTGCCAACGCCCATAAGGTAACGAGGTTTGTCAGCCGGCATCATGCCCGGCAGGTAGTCCAGCACCTTGATCATTTCGTGCTTGGGCTCGCCCACCGACAGACCGCCGATGGCCAGGCCGTCGAAACCGATCTTGTCCAGGCCTTCCAGCGAGCGCATGCGCAGGTCCTGGTGCATGCCGCCCTGAACGATGCCGAACAGTGCCGCCGTGTTGTCGCCATGGGCATTCTTCGAACGCTGGGCCCAGCGCAGCGACAGCTCCATGGACACACGGGCAACGTCTTCGTCAGCCGGGTACGGGGTGCATTCGTCGAAGATCATCACGATGTCCGAGCCCAGGTCGCGCTGAACCTGCATCGATTCTTCCGGGCCCATGAACACTTTCGAACCGTCGACCGGGGAGGCGAAGGTCACGCCCTCCTCCTTGATCTTGCGCATGGCGCCGAGGCTGAACACCTGGAAACCACCGGAGTCGGTCAGGATCGGGCCTTTCCACTGCATGAAATCGTGCAGATCGCCGTGCTCCTTGATCACTTCCGTACCCGGGCGCAGCCACAGGTGGAAGGTGTTGCCCAGAATGATTTCCGCGCCGGTGGCGACGATGTCACGCGGCAACATGCCCTTGACCGTGCCGTAGGTGCCCACCGGCATGAAGGCCGGGGTCTCGACGGTGCCACGGGGGAAGGTCAGACGACCACGACGGGCCTTGCCATCGGTGGCAAGCAGCTCGAACGACATACGACAGGTGCGACTCATACGGATTCCTCTGGGCCGCGGGGAGCGGGATTACGGGTGATGAACATCGCATCACCGTAGCTGAAAAAGCGGTATCCGTTATCGACCGCGGCTTTGTAGGCAGCCATGGTTTCCGGATAACCGGCGAATGCCGAAACCAGCATCAACAGCGTGGATTCGGGCAAATGGAAATTGGTGACCAAGGCATCGACCACATGGAACGGCCGGCCCGGGAAGATAAAGATGTCGGTGTCGCCGCTGAACGGCTTGAGCACGCCATCGCGGGCGGCGCTTTCCAGCGAACGCACGCTGGTGGTGCCGACAGCGATGACGCGACCGCCACGCTCACGGCAAGCGGCGACTGCATCGACCACATCCTGACCGACTTCCAGCCACTCGGTGTGCATGTGGTGATCTTCAATCTTCTCGACGCGCACCGGCTGGAACGTGCCAGCGCCGACGTGCAGCGTGACGAACGCCGTCTCGACACCCTTGGCGGCGATCGCTTCCATCAGCGTCTGATCGAAATGCAGCCCGGCGGTCGGTGCCGCCACTGCGCCGAGCTTCTCGGCGTACACGGTCTGATAGCGCTCGCGATCCGAACCTTCGTCCGGGCGGTCTATATAAGGAGGCAACGGCATGTGCCCGACGCGATCGAGCAGCGGCAGCACTTCTTCGGCAAACCCCAGCTCGAACAGCGCATCGTGACGCGCCAGCATCTCGGCTTCGCCGCCGCCGTCGATCAGGATCTTCGAACCCGGCTTCGGCGACTTGCTGGAGCGCACATGGGCCAGCACGCGGTGGGTATCAAGCACGCGTTCGATGAGGATTTCCAGCTTGCCGCCGGACTCCTTCTGCCCGAACAGGCGCGCCGGAATCACCCGGGTATTGTTGAACACCATCAGATCGCCGGGGCGCAAATGCTCCAGCAGATCAGTGAATTGACGGTGTGCCAGGGCGCCGCTGACCCCATCCAGGGTCAACAGGCGACTACCGCGACGCTCGGCCAAAGGATGGCGGGCAATCAGCGAATCAGGAAGCTCGAAGGTAAAGTCAGCAACGCGCATGATGGGGTTCGTCTAGCAGGGCCGGAAAGTCTAGCGGAAATATCGAAAATTGACCATGAAACGTGATTGACCAACGGTAGGCACCTCTCTATACTTCGCCGCCATTGAGCCCTGATGGCGGAATTGGTAGACGCGGCGGATTCAAAATCCGTTTTCGAAAGGAGTGGGAGTTCGAGTCTCCCTCGGGGCACCAAAATTAGAAAAGGTCTTGCTTAGCAAGGCCTTTTTTTTCGTCTGCCGGAAAGTGCCGCTGGCTTTCCGGCGAGATCCCACACAGGTTCACCCCATGGAAACGTCACTGGAAACTGTCGCCCTGTTCTCCCTCAAACTCGCGTATGAGGAAGAAGGCCTGAGCCCGATCCTGCGCGATGACATGGTCATGGGCGACTATCAGAAAGACGTGTTCGAACTGCTGGTGCGCCGGGGTGATGTCGAGACGATCCAGTTCAAAATGAACGAGTGCCTGACGCTGGCGATGGATGCGTTGGGTGGCGTCGAGAAACCGCTGGGGCGGGAACTGCACAAGTTGTCGACCGACTTCCGCCAGGCGCAATCGCTGGAGCAACTGGATCAGCCGCTCCTCGCGCTCAAGGGTTATTTGAAGGACATTCTTTAAGCTACGCAGATGAAGAAAGTGGCGCCAAACTTCTATTTTGATATCTTGCCGTCCACTCGCTAGAGGCCTGTCAACCGCCTCTGTTATCGCGCACTCGGGAATAAACCAAAATGGATGCTGTGTTGTGCTTGCTGGTGATGGCTGGAACCTGGCTGTGGGTAGTGAAGCAACGGGGTGAGTGGAACCTGTTGCTTGCCAACCTTGCCGGCGCCGGAAGTGGCGTGGTTACCGGCATTGTGTTCACGCTGATTTACGACGCAGTCATTGGTACGTCGATGGCGACCCCCAACCTGAATCGCAGTCTGGTGGTGTTCCTCACCAGCGCGGGTGTTCTGGCGGGGGTATGGCTGTGGATTGCCAATCGCCGTCAACCCGAACACCCGGTCGCACGTCAGTTGCTCGGCGCGGTGTGTGGCTTGGCCGCGGGCATGGCGACCCTGATGTTTTTGGCGGTGAATTATTTCCCCCACACGTGACAGGACGGCGTGACTGTTTTGCAGTCAGCGCCGAGCCTTCAACACACGAATATCCGTCGCAAACCCATCCGCACCGACAATCTTCCTCCAGCCCACATACTGAAACTCGCCCCGCTCATCGATGTAATCGCCCTTCTCCACCGACCTGCCGCCGACAATCGCCACGCGCTTTTCCTCACCACACCCGCCATCCGACGGCCGAACGGTGTAGATCACATACGGCTTCACATATTGCGTGGCGCGAAAGTATTGGCCGCAGACTTCATCGACGGTAATCAGCAGGGTTTTCAGGCGCGCTTCGCCGTCCATGTCTTCGTGAAGTTTGAGGAAGGAGATTTCGCCGACATCGCTGTAGCCGAGTGAGCGGGCGCGTTGGTATTCGGGGGAGTTCTGGTGGGCGATGCGGCCTTGCTCGGCGGCCTGGTTCATTCTGTCGGCGAACTCGGCTTTGCCACGGGCAATCATCGCATCGGCCTCGGCCGCCACGTTTTCGCATTGAGCGAATTCCCCGGAGGCGAGGTATTGGGGAAGCAGGTTCGGGCGGTGCTCATTCATGCTCCCCTGGCTGTTCTCCAGATCGCCCATCACTTCAAAGGCGCTGGGCACGCGACCGCTTTGGACGTCGGCCATTTTTTCCTGCATGCGCTGACAGTTGGCGAGGTAATACTTCCAGCTGTTTTCCGGGTGCTCTTTCCAGGCGGCGAATGCCGGGGTCAGCGTGGTAGCAAAGACGAACACACAAAACAGACGGCAGGTTTTGAGAGCAGGCATGAGTAGTCCATTACGGAGATGAAGTCAGTGGCGCGACGCTACTATTTTGCTATCTTGCCGTCCACTGTCGACCAAGGTGCCAAGGGCCTGATCAACACCGATTCCGAAGGAAGAATGCGATGGAAATAGCCGTTATGTTTTTTGCCTGGGCGGCCATGTGGGTATGGGTTGTCAGGCAGCGTGGTGCCTGGAATCTGATCCTCGCCAATATGCTCGGTGCCGCCAGCGGCATGATGGTAGGCGTGGTGGTCTCGGAGTTTTACATTCGCTTGTTCGGGGCGGACCGGCCCCCCATAC
Organism: Pseudomonas sp. B40(2017); assembly: GCF_002112855.1. Classification (NCBI taxonomy): domain Bacteria; kingdom Pseudomonadati; phylum Pseudomonadota; class Gammaproteobacteria; order Pseudomonadales; family Pseudomonadaceae; genus Pseudomonas; species Pseudomonas sp. B40(2017). The sequence goes on along the minus strand of NZ_NEIT01000013.1, from coordinate 23,862 downwards.
CCGGGCTCATGGGCACAGTGCTGCAGATGCTGACAACCGCTGCGGCGCTGGTGGGTGTATGGATGCTGGTATCCCATCGATCGCAGGTCGAACATCCTGTTGCGCGTCAGCTACTGGCAGGTCTTTGCGGCACCGTGGCCGGCCTGACAACATTCATGTTTTTTGCACTCAAATAATTTTACCGGCGTTGAATGCGATGGTTGCTGTAGCAGCGGATGTCTATTTTGCTATCTTGCCGCCCATCTCAGCACTGCGTGCGCTGAATTCAGGTTTTGCAGGTTTAAGGAAAGGATCGAATGGAGTTTCTGCGTTTTCTGGCATTTGTCGCGGCCTGGGGTTTCATGTGGCGCTGGGTGGTGAAAAACCGCGGCAGCTGGAATCTGTTTTACGCCAACCTGGTCGGTGTCGCGGGCGGTTTCATTGTTTCGATGGTGGTGCTGGCGATCACTTTTTCACTGTTCCCGTCGGCGCATCGCTACGAAGCCGCGCGGACTGCAAACGTCGTGGCACAGCAGCACGCCGAGCCGACCTCGTTGCTGCCGGAAGCCGATGCGGTTGCAAGCCCTGCTGCGCTGAAAGATGCGCCGGTGTTTGCCGCTATCGAGCCGGACAACAAGCCCTCTCCAGCGGATTCCGCGTTGTTGCCGAACTATGCCAGTCGCGCGCCGAAGTCGATGTCGGTGCAATCCGTGATCGACCAGAGTGATGATGAGGGGCGCAAGGCCCTGACGGCGCTGAGCAAAAAATTGCGCGCCGACGCCCAGGGCGACAAATCGATGCTCGCGTACGTGATGTGCAGCCCGTTCGTGACCGGCACCTTGCGCTTCCCCGCCTCTGCCCGGTTTGCTGACAGCAAAAGCCTGACACCGCAGCGCTTCAAGGATCAGGTTTACTCCTTCAGCAACACCGTCACCGCGCGGAACATGAATGGCGACGACGTGACGTACCGCTTCGACTGTTCCGTACAGGAACAGCCAAGCGTCGACGCGACACCTGCCGAATGGCGCCTGTTGGCGCTGAAGCTGGAAAAAACAGGCTCTTAAGCCTGGTTTAAGGGTTCGAGGCGCCGGCTGCGCTATCATCGCCGGCCTGTGCGCCTTGAGCTTTTCCCCCGATGCCTCCGACACCTGATGACCTGAGCCCGCTGCCCGCTGTTCTGGCCGGGCCGTTGCTGCGACGGCTGGAACCCACGCGCATCGTGCTTTGGCTGGTCGGCAGCCGCGAACTGTCGTTGACCTTGCGCCTGCAAGACGTAGGAAACATTCCTCTCGATAGCGGGAAATGCACCGTCATTCCGGTAGGCACCCGGGCGTTTGTTCACCTGATCGACGTTCCGCTGGAAACCGCCCTGCCCTGCGACACCCGCATCGACTACGACCTGTTGATCGATGGCTTGCAGCCGATCGCCGACTGGGCGCCACACCTGCTCTACGACGACGCCACCTGCCCGAACTTCGTCCTGCGCCCGCGCATCGACCAGTTGCTCCACGGTTCCTGCCGCAAACCCCATCACCCGGCCGCCGACGGCCTGCTCTGTGTTGACCGGTTGCTGGCCGCCGAAACCGATCCGCAGCAACGCCCCGCCCTGTTGATGATGAGCGGTGATCAGGTTTACGCCGACGACGTGGCCGGTCCGATGTTGCGGGCGATTCACGCCCTGATCGAGCGCCTCGGCCTGTTCGGTGAGCACCTCGAAGGCGCGGTGGTCAGTGACAGCGCGAAACTCTACGAACACCCGGCCAGCTACTACCACCGCGCGGATTTGCTGCCGGCACTGGAAAGCAACGAGACATTGCGCGAGCGTTTTTTCGGTGGTGCGCGCAAGCCGATTTTCACCAGCAGCAGCGCTGACAATCACCTCGTGACGTTCGCCGAAGTCATGGCCATGTATTTGCTGGTGTGGTCGCCAACGCCTTGGACGCTGGTCAATCCGCAGCCGCCAGCGCTGACGCCGGAACGCCTCAAGCGCTATGCCCTCGAACAGACCCGCATCGACGGGTTCAAGGCCGGCCTCGGCCAGGTGGCCCGGGCCTTGGCGCATTTGCCGAGCCTGATGATCTTCGATGACCACGACATCACCGACGACTGGAACCTGTCCGCGCAATGGGAGGAAACGGCCTACGGCCACCCGTTCTCCAAACGCATCATCGGCAACGCGCTGATCGCCTACATGCTGTGTCAGGGTTGGGGCAACAATCCGGATGCATTCAGCGCTGTACTGGAGAAAACCCGAGGCCTGAGCGCCAGCGGCTATGACCGCTATCTCGACGCTCCCGTGCAGGACGAATTGATTGAGGAACTGCTGCGCTTTCAGCAATGGCATTTCGTAATGCCAACCAGCCCGGCACTGGTGGTGCTCGACACCCGAACCCGACGCTGGCGCAGCGAAATGGCGCTCAAGCAACCGTCGGGTTTGCTGGACTGGGAAGCATTGAGCGAACTGCAGCAGGAACTGCTCGACCACCCTTCGGCGATCATCGTTTCGCCGGCGCCGATCTTCGGCGTGAAGCTGATCGAAACCGTGCAGCGAGTTTTCAGCTGGTGCGGTTATCCACTGCTGGTGGACGCGGAAAACTGGATGGCCCATCGCGGCGCCGCCCAGGTGATCCTGAACATTTTCCGACACTCACGTACACCGGGCAGTTACGTGGTGCTGTCAGGCGACGTGCATTATTCCTTCGTCTACGAAGTCCTGATCCGACACCGCAAGGCCGGGCCGCGCATCTGGCAGATCACCAGCAGCGGCATCAAGAACGAATTTCCCCCGACCCTGCTGGAATGGTTCGACCGTCTCAACCGCTGGCTCTATTCACCGCGCTCGCCACTCAACTGGCTGACCAAACGCCGCCGCATGCGCATCGTCCCGTACGTGCCGGAACACGCCGAAGCGGGTGAACGGTTGTGGAATTCGGCGGGGATCGGTCAGGTATTTTTCAATCATCAGGGACAGCCGAGCGACATCATCCAGCACAACGCGAACGGCGCACCGAAGACCCGGATGCTGGCGCCGGATTTGTCGGACTACCCTGATTAGAAAAATCTCACGTAGACAGTGAGAGGGATGGCAGGCTCGTCGGAATCAGCTTACAGAAGACCCAGAAACGTCTTGATGGGACTTCGGTGATACTCAGCACACCGCAGGCAGCCCGTCTGTGGCGCAACCACTGATAGGTATCGCCTTGTCATCCTGTACTCATTTCTGTACGTTCTTTGCATCAAGCGAGGACTACAACATGGACACTATCAACTACACCACAGCTCGTGCGCACTTGGCCGAAACCATGGATCGCGTGAATGAAGACTGCGCCCCGCTTCTGGTAACCCGCCAAAAAGGCGAGCCTGTAGTGATGATGTCTCTGGCCGAATACAACGCGCTGGAAGAAACGGCTTATCTGCTGCGTTCTCCGGCCAATGCCGAGCGCTTGATCAAATCGATTGGCGAAATGCGCGCTGGAAAAGCCAAAGTCAGGCAACTGATTGAAGAATGAAAATCCAGTTCACGCCAACGGGCTGGGAAGACTACTTATGGTTTCAACAAAACGATAAGGCCGGTCTCAAACGAATCAATCTTTTGATCAAAGCGATCCAGCGCCAACCCTTTGAAGGCTTGGGTAAACCGGAGCCACTCAAGCACAACATGAGCGGCTTCTGGTCACGGCGGATAACTGCCGAGCATCGCTTGGTCTATGCGATCGTAGACGGCGAAATCTGCGTCATAACTTGCAGATTTCACTACTGACCAAGTGATCAGACATGGCTCAGGGAACGGCCCACCCCTCTGACAATCATCCCCACCTCCCGCTCATCAATCGTCAGCGGCGGCAGCAACCGAATCGTCTTGCCGCGAGTGACGTTGATCAGCAGTCCATGATCCCGCGCGGCAATCAGTGTCAGGTCGCGGATCGGCTGTTTGAGTTCGATGCCGATCATCAGCCCTTGTCCACGAATCGCCAGCACATTCGGATTGTCTGCCAGCTCTGCACGCAAGCGGGTCAGCAGGCGCTCACCCTGGACCCTGGCATTTTCCAGCAGGCCTTGTTCCTCAATGATCTCGAGCACGGTGCAGCCCACCCGACACGCCAATGGATTGCCGCCGAAGGTGCTGCCGTGGCTGCCGGGGGTGAACAGATCCGCCGCCCTGCCCCGTGCCAGGCAGGCGCCGATCGGCACGCCGTTGCCCAGGCCCTTGGCGAGGGTCATGACGTCGGGAACGATGCCTTCGTGCTGGAACGCAAACCAGCGACCGGTACGGCCGATACCGGTCTGGATTTCGTCGAGCATCAGCAGCCAGGCGTGACGGTTGCACAGCTCGCGCAGGGCCTTGAGGTAGCCAGACGGCGCCAGTTGCACGCCGCTTTCGCCCTGAATTGGTTCGACCAAAATCGCCACGATCCGCTGGCCATGTTCGCGCTGCACCTGCTCCAGCGCTTGAAGATCGCCGAACGGCACTTTGACGAAGTCCCCGGGCAAGTCATTGAAACCGAGCCGCACCGCCGGGCCATCGCTGGCGGACAAGGTGCCGAGGGTACGCCCGTGAAACGCGTTGGCCATCACTACCACCAGCGGCTGCTCGATGCCTTTGCGCCAGCCGTAAAGGCGCGCCAGTTTCAGTGCGGTTTCATTGGCCTCGGCACCGGAGTTGTTGAAGAACGCCCGCTCCATCCCCGCCAGCCGCGTCAGCTTCTGCGCCAGCGATTGTTGCCAGTCGATGCTGTAGAGATTGGAAGTGTGCAGCAGCAAACCCGCCTGCTCGCTGATCGCCGACACGATGCGCGGGTGCGAGTGGCCGACATTGGTCACCGCCACGCCCGCCACCGCGTCCAGATACTCGCGGCCCGCCTGATCCCAGAGTCGGGTGCCCAGGCCCTTGATGAAGCTCAGGTCCAGCGGTTGATAGGTGTTCATCAGGGCGGCGGTCATGTCGGCAAACTCCAGCGAGGTGAGAGGTGCTGGCAGTATGGTTATCCACCTGAACTGGATAAACTCGGCAAAACTTCAATCATTTAAAAGTCGGGCTTGATAATGGATCTGTTCCAGTCGATGAGCGTGTACGTCAAGGTTGTGGAGTCCGGCAGCATGACGGCGGCCGCGCTGCAGTGCGAAATGTCCACGACCATGGTGGGCAATCACCTGCGGGCACTGGAGCAACGGCTCGGTGTGCAATTGCTGCAACGCACCACCCGCCGCCAGCGACTGACTGAATTCGGCAGCGTTTACTACCAGCGCTGCCTGGAGGTATTAGGTCTGGTCGCCGACTCCGAACGGCTCGCCGAACAGACGCTGGATGAACCGCGCGGCATCCTGCGGGTGACCGCGCCGCTGACCTTTGGCGTCGAACGCCTGGCCCCGGCGCTCAGCGAGTTTTCCCTGCAATGTCCGCAGGTCAAACTCGACGTGATCCTGACCAACCGCCGCCCGGACCTGCTGGAAAGCGGTCTCGACGTGGCCTTCCGACTGGGCCACTTCGACCAGTCCAACCTGATCGCCCGCCCGCTGATCGACTACACCCTGACCGTCTGCGCCTCCCCGGAATACGTTGCCCGACGCGGCATGCCGCTCACGCCTGAAGAGTTGCGCCAGCACGACTGCCTGTCCTTCGCCTACCCCGCCGGCGATGACTGGCAATCGGTGGAAAAACAGTGGCGCCTCAGCGGCCCGGACGGCGAAATCATGGTCGACGTCAAAGGCCCGATGCTGATCAACAGTTCCGCCGGCCTGCATCAGGCCGCGCGCACCGGCATGGGCATCGTGATGCTGCCGGACGCACTGGTGGAACAGGATCTGCGCGACGGCAAACTGGTGGTGGTGATGCCGGACTATCAGCCGCCGAACCGCCCGATGCATCTGCTCTACGCGCCGGATCGCTATCGGCTGCCGAAACTGCGTCGCTTCGTCGAGTTCGCCATGCAGATGTGGGGCAGACCGTAAGCAACGCGACTACTGTTGGAAACACACCAGGGACGGGATCAACGAATGAACAAGGATATTTCAATACGCGACCTCCTGCCGACGGAAGTCGAGGCCGCAAGGCAGTTTCTGGGGCGGCACGGCTGGGGTCATCGCACAGGCACCGCCGAACATTTCGCACAACTCATCCAGAACTCCCAACGCACTGCCGTTGCATTGAGCGGCCAGCAGGTTGTCGGTTTCGCCCGTGGCATCACCGATGGTTTGTCCAACGGTTACCTGTCGATGGTCGTGGTCGACGGGCAACACCGGCGCGCGGGAATCGGGCGGGCGCTGGTCGAACATGTGATGGGCGACAACACCGACATTACCTGGGTTCTGCGTGCCGGCCGCGAAGGTGCGGAAGCGTTTTTTGCCAGCCTGGGGTTTGAAACCTCGGTGATCGCGATGGAGCGTTTGCGACTGAAATAGCCGACGGTTACTGTGACCCCGACTATGCTCCACCCTCCTCCTTTTCCAGCATGGATGCTGCGCAATGCTCACGATTCTGCAAAACACTCCGCTACGGGTTTACCTGATTTTTCTGCTGGTGGTTTATTTCGGCATCAAGTCGTTTTCTCCCCGACGCGAGAGCCGTGCCTCGATGCTGATTACGCCCCCGGCGTTTTTGGCATGGTCGCTGTACTCACTGAACCTGACGATCAACCCGGGCCTGTTTTTCAGCACCTGGTTCGCGGCGCTGTTGCTGGGCAGCCTGTCGGCCTGGCTGGTGTTCTCCCGCCGGGGCGTGGTGCTCGACGACTCCGCAACAGGGCTGATCATGCCGGGCACAGTAAAAATCCTGATCATGTACCTGATGTTCTTTTCTGCGAACTACTACTTCAATTACCAGCATGACGTGCATCCGGAGCGTTCCGCGTCCCCGGACCTGCTGTTGATCAAGTCGATTATTTCGGGGTTTCTGGGCGGCCTGATCGGCACCCGCTCGTTGAAGCTCTACTGGACACTGCGTGCTCTGGCGTCCCGGCGGTTGCCGAGGAATGCCGTCGCCAATGAATAAGGCAGAGCGCTCGCGGTGCCGGATTGCTCAATACAAATCATCCGGATAAATAATCGGCACCGCCGGCCCCTTGCTCCGTGACAACGCTGCCGCGCTCCCCTAAATTAGTCGGCCTGAAAAAGCCCCCAGCGCTTTCTCGTCTCATCTCAAGTTAAAAAAGTAGTGAAATTTCAATGTCCGATTTCAACACCGCTGAATCCGTAGTCACTCTGTCGTCCAAAGCGGAATACGAAAACTCCATCAATCTTTCACAACACATCCCACAGGCGAAGATCATCAGCGAGATGGTGCTGGACGCGTTCCAGTCGAGCCGCGAGAGCGATCAGATCCGCGAACTGCGCGCCGCGATCCGTCAGGCCCACGACCGCTTCGATGACGACCAGGCTTACGAGCTGATGGGCGAACTCAAGCGCCTGAAGGACGCTGAGGCTGCCGACATCGCTGCCCTCGAAGATCTGAGCAGCAAATTCCCGATCAGCCGCATCCTGTCCAGCTTCAAGGACGATCCGGCGTTCCAGGAAATCGTCTACGGGCTGGCCCTCAAGGTTCTGAACCAGACCCATCAGGCGATCAGCAACCCGAGCGGCGGCAAGAGCAAGGCCGCACGCGCCAAGAAAGACGTCGAAGTGTTCAGCATCAGCAAGGACGGCATCAGCGTGACCCTGCCAATGCGCACACCGCGTTCGCGCCTGAGCGTGGATCGCGAGGCGCTGGAATTCCTCGGCTTCACCTTCGTCGGCGAAGGCGATGAGGCGGAAATCGAAGGCGAAACCTTCGTCGACAATACCGGCACCGAGCACGCGATCAACCGCAAAAACATCATCACCGCGCTGCAACAGCAGACCGCGTTTGATGGCTACAGCATCGCCGCCCAGTAATACCGGGCGCTGACAAAAAAGCCCCGCACTGAAATTCAGGCGGGGCTTTTTGTTATGCGGTTTTCAGCGATTACGCCGAAGGATGCACTGCGGCGATCATATCGACTTCGATGGCTGCGTTTTTCGGCAACTGATAGACGCCGACGGTGGTGCGGGTGTGTCGCCCGACATCGCCCAACACATAACTGAACACATCCGACGCGCCATTGGCGACTTCGCTGAGGTCAACGAAATCCGGCGTGGACTTCACGTACACCGTGACCCGCAACAACGACCTGACCTTGTCCAGCGAACCGACCGCATCGACGATAAAGGCCAGACAGCGCATCGCACTGATGCTTGCCGCCGCCTGCGCATCCTTGAGCGTCAACTCCTGCCCCACTCGCCCTGGATACTGAATCCTGCCCTCGGTGCGCGGCACCATGCCGCTGATGTAGATCTCATCGCGATGACGGATCAACGGGGCGTAATTGCCACCCACCGTGTTCTCGCCATTGATGTCGTAGTTCAGCTCTTTTGCCAGGGCAATGAATCGCTCGTCGCAGGTCATCCTCTCAGTCATTTCGCCCAGCCTCTTGATCGATGCATGAAGTTGGATCCGAATCTAGGGCTTTTGCCTGTTGATCGCAACCTGTCGATTTCTAGCTAGTCGTTTCGAGGGAATGGCTGATTACCCCACCCTTTTGGGAGAGAGTCTATTCGCGACAAAGGACGTCGTTTATCCATCATCCGAGCAACAAAAAACCCCGCTCATCTCTCGATGAACGGGGTTTCTCGTACAACGTTCGAACCTTACGGCGCGTACGTCAGCAGCAGCTCGGTCGGCACCTTGAAGTCCAGGGACATCATGACGCTCAGCGCGGTGATGGTGAAGATCGAGAACACGAACAGCTTGCGTGCCCAGACCGTGTCATCCACCGCCTTGTAGCCGGTCCAGGCCATGTACAGCCAGTACATGCCCATGGCCGCGGCGACGGCGAGGTAGCTCATGCCAGCGTAACCGCTGAAGGTCAGCATCAAGGTCGCCACGAGGAAGGCCAGGATGTAGAACAGGATGTGCTTCTTGGCCACCTGGATACCGCGCTTCACTGGCAGCACCGGAATCGATGCGGCCAGGTAATCGTTGAAGCGGAAGATCGCGATGGCGTAGGAATGCGGCATCTGCCACAGGCTGAACATCACCAGCAGGGTCAGCGCGGCCATGTCGAAGCTGTTGGTCACGGCCACGTAACCGATCACCGGCGGCATCGCGCCCGACAGACTGCCCACCAGCGTGCCGTGAACCGACTTGCGCTTGAGGTACAGGCTGTAGAAGCCGACGTAGATGATGAAGCCGATCACGGCGAACAGGGCAGCCAACGGGTTGGCCACCTTGCACAGCAACGCAACGCCGGCGACACCCAGGACGGTCGCATAGACCAGGGCCAGTTTCAGGGAGATCAAGCCCTGGACCAGCACCCGGTTCTTGGTGCGTTCCATCTTCAGGTCGATGTCGCGGTCGATGCAGTTGTTGAACACGCAACCGGAGGCCACGACCAGGGAAGTGCCGATCATGGCTGCCAGAAACACGGCCAGATCGACATGCCCTTTCGAGGCCAGGAAGAACCCGCCTGCCACAGAAAGCACGTTACCGAAAATGATCCCCGGTTTGGTGATTTGGATAAAGTGCTTGAGCGACATCGGGTTTACCTCACTTCGCCATCATGTAGGTGTGGATGCTGAACATGATCCACAGCGACAGACCGACCAGCAGCACGATCACGATGGCCGTAAAGACGAACGCAATCACGTTGTTACGTTGAGCGATGGAACGGTCCAGGTGCAGGAAGTAATACAGGTGAACGATCACCTGGATCACGGCGAACAGCAGGACGATTGCCAGCGTCGTCGACTTCGGCAGGGTCGGGAACATCACCAGGCCGAACGGGATGACGGTCAGGATTACCGACAGGATGAAGCCGATGGCGTACGACTTAACGCTGCCGTGGCCAGCATCATGGCTGTCATGGGAGTGTGCATTAGCCATTACAGGGTCCCCATCAGGTAAACAACGGTGAATACGCAGATCCACACCACGTCCAGGAAGTGCCAGAACAGGCTCAGGCAGCTAAGACGGGTCTTGTTGGTCGCCGTCAGGCCGTGCTTGTTGACCTGGTACATCATGATGCCCATCCAGATCAGACCGGCGGACACGTGCAGACCGTGGGTACCGACCAGCGTGAAGAACGCCGACAGGAAGCCCGAACGGCTAGGACCGAAGCCCTCGGAGATCAGCAGGTGGAACTCGTTGATCTCCATGGCGATGAAGCCTGCGCCGAGCAGGAAGGTCATGAACAACCAGCCCAGAACCTGCTGCTTTTTACCCTTGTACAACGCCAGCATGGCGAAGCCGTAGGTGATCGAACTGAACAACAGCAGAGCGGTTTCGCCCAGCACGTATGGCAGTTCGAAGATGTCGTGGCCCGACGGGCCACCGGCGACGTTGTTTACCAGTACCGCGTACACCGCGAAGATCGACGCAAACAGAATGCAGTCGGTCATCAGGTAGAGCCAGAAACCGTATACGGTCATCTCGCCCGAGTCGTGGTGATGGTCATCGTGCCCATGGTCATGACCATGGGCGTGTCCAGCATTGGTCACTAAGTTCGACATTGTTTAAGCCTGTTCCAACTTGGTTTCAACACGGGTTGCGGAAGCAGGGATCTTCCCGGCCGCTACCAGACGCTTGTGCTGCTCGGCTTCGATGCGCTCGATCACGTCGACCGGCACCATATAGCCCTGATCGTCACGTGCTGCGTGGATCACGAAGTAGATGACAGTGCCGGCCAGGCTGGCGATCGCCAACCACCAGATGTGCCAGATCATCGCGAAACCGAACACGGTCAGCAGTGCGCCCATCACCACGCCAGTGGCGGTGTTGTTCGGCATGTGGATCGGTTCGTACTTGGCCGGAGCCTTGTACGCGGTACCGTTTTCCTTGGCCTCGGTGAACGGATCGATGCAGTCTGCCTTTGGCAGTACAGCGAAGTTGTAGAACGGAGGTGGCGACGAGGTCGACCATTCCAGGGTATGGGCATTCCACGGGTCACCGTGTTCGCACATGTTTTCCGGTTTCTTGCGGTCACGCACCGACACGTACAGTTGGATCAGCTGGCAGGCGATACCCACAGCAATCATCACCGCACCGAACATGGCAACGTACAGGTACGGTACCCACTCAGGGTTGGTGGTGGCGTTCAGACGACGGGTCATGCCCATGAAGCCCAGAGCGTAGAGCGGCATGAACGCGACGAAGAAGCCCGAGATCCAGAACCAGAACGCTGCTTTACCCCAGCCTTCGTGCAGCTTGAAGCCGAACGCTTTCGGGAAGTAGAAGCCGAAACCTGCGATGTAGCCGAATACCGCGCCGCCGATGATCACGTTGTGGAAGTGCGCGATCACGAACAGGCTGTTGTGCAGAACGAAGTCAGCACCCGGGATGGCCAGCAGTACGCCGGTCATGCCGCCGATGGCGAAGGTCACCATGAAGCCCAGGGTCCACAGCACCTGGCTGGTGAAGCGCAGACGGCCCTGGTAGATGGTGAACAGCCAGTTGAACAGCTTCACACCCGTCGGGATGGAAATCAGCATCGTCGCCAGACCGAAGAAGGCGTTGACGCTGGCACCCGAACCCATGGTGAAGAAGTGGTGCAGCCAAACCATGAAGCCCAGTACCGAGATCGCGCCCGAGGCGTAGATCATCGAGTGGTGGCCGAACAGTTTCTTGCCGGTGAAGGCCGAGATGACTTCCGAGAAAATGCCGAACGCCGGCAGGATCAGGATGTAAACCTCAGGGTGGCCCCATGCCCAGAACAGGTTGACGTACATCATTGGATTGCCACCAAGTTCATTGGTGAAAATGTGGAAATCCATGTAACGGTCAAGGGTCAGCAGTGCCAGGGTAGCGGTCAGGATCGGGAACGAAGCCACGATCAGGACGTTTGCCCAGGTGCAGGTCCAGGTGAAGATCGGCATGTCCATCAGTTTCATGCCAGGGGTGCGCATTTTCAGCACGGTCGCGAGGAAGTTGACCCCGGTTAACGTTGTACCCAGACCCGATAGCTGTAGCGCCCAGATGTAGTAGTCCATCCCCACGCCAGGGCTGTATTGCAGACCCGACAGCGGTGGATAGGCAACCCAGCCGGTCTTGGCGAATTCGCCGACGCCCAGGGACAGGTTGATCAGCACGACGCCGGACACCAGCAGCCAGAAGCTCAGGGAGTTCAGGAACGGGAACGCGACGTCACGCGCGCCGATCTGCAGCGGCACTGCAAGGTTCATCAGGCCGGTGAAGAATGGCATCGCCATGAAGATGATCATGATCACACCGTGAGCGGTGAAGATCTGGTCATAGTGTTCAGGTGGCAGGTAGCCAGGCGAACCCTCGGTGGCCATGGCCAGCTGGGTACGCATCATGATGGCGTCGGCAAAACCGCGCAGCAGCATGACCATGGCGACGATGATGTACATCACGCCGATTTTCTTGTGGTCGACCGACGTCAGCCACTCGGTCCACAGGTAAGTCCACTTCTTGAAGTAGGTGATTGCAGCGAACAACGCCAGACCACCGAGCGCGATCATCGAGATGGTGACCATCACGATCGGCTCGTGGAAAGGGATCGCTTCCCAACTTAATTTACCAAACATCGTTTACTCCTCTGCCCCGGCAGCTGAATGCGAATTCGAGTCCATATCCGTTGCCGCCACTTCTTTCTCTTTCTTCTCGTGCTTCAGCGGCTTTCCTGGTTTCATGCCTTCGTACTTGTCGACGATGGTCTGGAACAGGTTCGGCGTGACCGAGGAGTAGAGCTCGACTGGATTGTTCTGGCTTGGCTTGGCAAGGGCTGCGTATTCAGCGGCTTCAAGCTGTTTAGGTGCCTTTTTGACTTCACTTACCCAGGCGTCGAAATCTTCCTGAGAAGTTGCGATCGCTTTGAATTTCATACCGGTGAAACCAGCGCCGCTGTAGTTGGCGGAGATACCGTCCATTTCAGCGTTGCGGTCAGCGATCAGGTGCAGCTTGGTGGTCATGCCCGCCATCGCGTAGATCTGGCCGCCCAGGCCCGGGATGAAGAACGAGTTCATCACCGCGTCCGAAGTGATCCGGAAGTTAACCGGGGTGTGCGCCGGGAACACGATCTTGTTGACTGTGGCGATGCCTTGTTCCGGATAGATGAACAGCCACTTCCAGTCCAGCGCGACCACTTCGATGGTCACCGGCTTGACGTCGGATTCGATCGGACGATACGGATCCAGCGAGTGGGTCGACTTGTAGGTGATGTAACCCAGGGCAATGATGATCAGGACCGGGATGGTCCAGACTGCCACTTCGATCTTGGTCGAGTGCGACCATTTCGGGGTGTAGACGGCGTTCTTGTTGGAGGCGCGGTACTTCCAGGCGAACAGGAAGGTCATGACGATGACCGGCACAACGACCAACAGCATCAGCAGCGTGGCGGTGATGATCAGGTTGCGCTGTTCCAGGCCGACCTGGCCCGTTGGATTGAGCAAGGTCATGTTGCAGCCTCCCAGCAACAACGTGCCGAGCAGCGGCACTAGGCCTAGTAATCTGGGGTACCTGTTTTTACTCATCTCACGACCTCTAAAGCAGCTTGCGCAATGCAGTTGGGTTTTGATCGCCAACACTTCACCCTGCCAAGGGTTGGCATTTTCTTTGGATTGAATAAGGGCCGCCCGTCGCGCGTCAGACGCTCGACAAAACCTGGGACAGCGGTCAGTTCTTATTCGAATTCGTGGTCAAAGGCCTTGTTACAGACCAATTCCATTTGGTGCGGAAAGTTGGAAAGGCACCGACACCTGGGTGTCTCGCAAGCCTCTCGGCTGCCCGACACCCGACTTCCTGCTCGCCTCCTTAATAAAGGCTGAACAGTGCCGGGAATTCAGTGCGGGCGATTGTAGATAGGTAGCGCCCTATACACCATGTCTTATCCCGAAATAATTTTTATCGCTCAGAGCAACAATCCATCGCTTTTTTTACAAAAGTGACCCATGTTATCGAAATCGATTCTCAACAAAAACACCAAAAAATGTAGGTCTATCGGCCTCAGTTCAGACAGCTCCGAGGGCTTTTTCCCACGGCGCGATCCGCGCAAAGCCCGATATGCCAAGGCTTTTGGCCATCTGTCAGAGTCTGTTAAAACTGCCTGATCCGGCACTCCCGTGCAAAAACCAAAAAACGCTGAAACAGACCAATCCTTTTTTGTAACAGCACTCCAATCCGGGCCTGTGAACCGCGCTGCGACTGGGCGCGTGTGACAACATGTCGCACACCTGTCGCACCCTTCCTTGCCGTTCGTCACGGTGTTTTCACCAAGACCCTGAAATGCCAAACGCCTCGATTTGCGTCACCGCAAATCGAGGCGTTTGTATTATCGGCGCAGGCGCCGAAAAGTTGATTCAGCGCAACGCTTTTCGGTTACGCGAGGTCAGCAGCGGCACCAGAATCACCACCAGCACAAAGGCCACCAGCGCCCATTGCGCCAGCGACAGGCCGAGGATCGGCGGGTACGGCGTCGAGCAGAAACCGTCAACCTGGAAGCCCAGCGGGAAGATCTTCGCCAGCGGCAGGTCATCGACGATCGGCTGCAACACATCGATGCCGCAGCTCACCGCCGGATAGAACTGGGTGTACACGTGATGCCCGGCGACGCCGGCCCCGGCGATGGCACAAATCACCACCAGCACCTCGAACACGGTGATGCTGCGCCGGGTGCGCATGGCCGCGCCGATAAACGCGAACAGCGCGATCAGCAGCAACGCATAACGCTGCAGGATGCACAGCGGGCACGGCGCCTCGCCCAGCACGATCTGCATGTACAGCGCGCCACCGATCAGCGCCAGGCAGATGATGCCCAGCAACACCAGATAGCGCCGTTCACGTCCCAATCGAATCGTTTCCTCGCTCATCGCGTTTCCCTTTCAAGTCCATGGTTCAGCTGGCCGGCGGCTGCGCTTGCAGTTGCGCCATCAGGCTGATGTTGTCTTCGATATGCCAATTGGCCGCGATGCGACCGTTGTCGATCTGATAGATATCGGTTGCCCGGAAGTCTACACGCTGGCCCTGCCCATTGAGAGCCTTGAACGTGCCGGTGAAATGCCCGCGAAAGTGCAGGTGCACCACCACGCGATCCCCGGCGACGATCATTTGCTCAATCTCGCAGCTCAAGTCCGGCACCGCCGTGCGAAAGAACTTCGACGCCAGCAACGGCCCGGTCGGCCCCTGCACCCGGCCTTCCGGCGGGGTCTTGTCGACGAACTGCGGCGACAGGGCGGCGGTGGCCAACGCCTCTTCGCCCGTGTTCCAGAAACTGCCATAACGCCGCGCCGCCAGCTCCATCGCATCTCGCTGCGCCTTGGGCAGGCTCTGATCGACGATCAGGGTCTGGGGTTCGATCAAGGCGGATTCGGCGAAGGAGAACGGACTGGACAGCAAGGCAACCGACAGGCCCAAAGTGGCCAGGCTGAAACGACGGGAAGAGGCGAAGTGCGACATGGGGACGATCCTGATCATGTAAACGAACGAGCGCCTATCATCAGCATCGGGGAATAAACGATAAACCGGTTAAGAAACGATTAACCTTTAAACAGAATTTAAGAATCAGGGCCGTGTAACGGCCAATCGCTGGCAAGCCAGCTCCCACAGGGACCGTGTCGAACTCAAATCCTGTGGGAGCGGGCTTGCTCGCGAATGAAGGCGACTCGGTTCCGGATTATTCCAGAGCAGCAGCCGGCCCGAAGAACTCATACCGGCTCTGCTTCTCAGGTACACCCAGCGCCTTCAGATGACGCTTGATCGCCCCCATGAAACCTTTTGGCCCGAGGAAGTAAGCGTCCACATCACGCTCCGACGGCAGCCACTCGCCCAGTTGCTCTTCACTCAACAACCCGACCTTGTCCGCCGCCGGGCTCACGCCGTCATCTTCGGCGTAGCAATAGAAGCGCTTGAGCTGCGGATGGCGCGCGGCCAGCCCGTCGACCCAGTCACGAAACGCATGCACGCTGCCGTTGCGCGCACTGTGAATGAAGTACACCGGACGCTCGGTTTCCAGCGCCGCTTCCAGCATCGCCAGCGTCGGCGTGATACCGACGCCGCCGCTGATCAGCACCAGCGGTTTATCACTGGCGGTCAGGGTGAATTCGCCCGATGGCGGGAACAGTTGGATGCTGGAACCGACATGCAACTGATCGTGCAAATAATTGGAAGCTCGACCACCCGGTTCACGCTTGACGCTGATGCGGTACTGACCTTTGTTGGCCAGGGCCGACAGCGAATAGTTGCGGCGGATTTCCTCACCGTCGAGCACCAGCTTCATGCCGATGTACTGGCCAGGTTCGGCTGCGAGGATCGGGCCTTTGTCCGCCGGTTCAAAGTAAAACGAAATGATTTCCGCGCTCTCCTCGACCTTGGCCGCGACAATGAACTCCCGCGCCCCGCGCCAGCCACCGACGGCCTGTTCCTTTTGGTCATAGATGGCGGTTTCGGCGCCGATCAGGATATCGGCCAACTGCCCGTAGGCCGCGCCCCAGGCGTTCATCACTTCTGGCGTGGCGATTTCTTCGCCGAGCACTTCGGAGATGGCGCGCAGCAAGCAGGTGCCAACGATCGGGTAGTGTTCCGGCAGGATCTGCAACGCCACGTGCTTGTTGATGATCTTGGTCACCAGATCGCCCAACTGGTCGAGTTGATCGATGTGACGGGCGTACATCAACACGCCGTTGGCCAGGGCGCGGGGCTGATCGCCGCTGGCCTGGTGCGCCTGGTTGAACAGCGGGCGGACTTCCGGGTACTCGGAGAGCATCATCCGGTAGAAATGGGTGATCAGCGCTTCACCGCCGCTTTCCAGCAGAGGCACAGTGGATTTGACGATGGCACGATCCTGGAGGCTAAGCATAAGGGTGACTCCTGAGCTTTCTCTAAAAGTGCCCTACCCATTCCAGTATTCATGCCAACTATTTTTTCCATATAAATCAATAGCTTGAAAATTATGTAGTCAGATCGACACAGGCCGCTCTATAGTCGCTTCGACTACAACGTGTCTCTTTGACTACAAGCCTATGTCCGCCAAATCATTGCTCACCGCCCTGCTCCCACTGGTTTCCGACCTGTCCCGCGAACTGCCTGAAGGCGAGCGCTATCGGCGCCTGCTCGAAGCCATGCGCGCCCTGCTGCCCTGCGATGCCGCCGCACTGCTGCGCCTCGACGGTGAATGGCTGGTGCCGCTGGCCGTGGACGGTTTGAGCACCGATACCCTCGGCCGGCGCTTCAAGGTCAGCGAACACCCGCGCTTTGAAGTGCTGTTGGCCGGCGAAGGGCCGACCCGTTTCGCCGCCGACAGCGATCTGCCCGATCCGTATGACGGGCTGGTCGACGGCCTCGACGATCACCTCGAAGTTCACGATTGCCTCGGTTGCCCGTTGTTCGTCGATGAAAAACTCTGGGGCCTGATCACCCTCGACGCCCTCGATCCGGAGCGTTTCGAACCGATCGAACTTGATGCTCTGCAAGCCTTCGCCAGCCTCGCCTCGGCCACTGTGAATGCCGCCGAACGCATCGAACGTCTGGCGATCCGCGCCGAAGACGAACACCAGCGCGCCGAGGTCTATCGCCAGGCCAGCGGCCAGCAGAACCGCGAAATGATCGGCCAGAGCAAGGCGCATAAACGGCTGGTGGAAGAAATCAATCTGGTCGGAGGCAGCGACCTGACCGTGTTGATCACTGGCGAAACCGGAGTCGGCAAGGAGCTGGTGGCCCAGGCCATTCACGCCGCCTCAAAGCGGGCCGAGAAACCGATCATCAGCCTCAACTGCGCAGCGCTGCCGGATACCTTGGTGGAAAGCGAACTGTTCGGCCATGTGCGCGGCGCCTTCACCGGCGCCACCAGCGACCGGCGCGGCAAGTTCGAACTGGCCAATGGCGGCACGCTGTTTCTCGATGAAGTCGGCGAGTTGTCGCTGACCGTCCAGGCCAAGCTGTTGCGGGTGTTGCAGAGCGGCCAGTTGCAGCGCCTGGGTTCGGACAAGGAACATCAGGTCGACGTGCGCCTGATCGCTGCGACCAACCGTGATCTGGCCGAAGAAGTGCGCAGCGGCCGCTACCGCGCCGACTTCTACCATCGCCTCAGCGTCTACCCGTTGCGGGTGCCGGCGCTGCGTGACCGGGGGCGCGATGTGTTGCTGCTCAGCGGTTATTTCCTGGAACAGAACCGCTCGCGCATGGGCCTCAACAGCCTGCGTCTGAACAGCGACGCTCAGGAGGCGCTGCTGGCCTACAGCTGGCCGGGTAACGTGCGGGAACTGGAACACCTGATCGGACGCAGCGCACTGAAAGCGCTGGGCAACTGCAAGGTGCGGCCGAAGATTCTCAGCCTCAGTGCGCTGGATCTCGATCTGCCGCGCGAGGTTGTGGATAACTCGCCGGCGCCGTCCGAAGCGACTGCCGCTCTGCCATTGATCAGCGGCGACCTGCGCACCGCCACCGAGCAGTATCAGCGGCATTTGATCAGCGCGGCGCTTGAGCGCAATCAGGACAACTGGGCCAGTGCCGCCCGTGAACTGGGGCTGGACCGGGCGAATCTGGGGCGGATGGCGAAGCGGTTGGGGATGAAAAGCTAGAAGCACCCTCACCCCAGCCCTCTCCCGGAGGGAGAGGGAGCCGACCGAGGTGTCTGGCGCCTTACATCGACCTGAATCACCGAGTCGATTATGGATTCAACAATGCACTTTCAGGTCGGTGTAGCTCAAAAGCATCCCGCATTCGGCTCCCTCTCCCTCCGGGAGAGGGCTGGGGTGAGGGCAATCGATCCAACTGACACACCACCACCCGACAACTAACCTAAAGCCCAACCTTTTGACGCCGATAACCCGGCATCAATAGTTTCTGGCGACTTCCACCCTCGCCCACCCACCTTTCTCCACAGAAGGTTTTTATGTCTTCCAACAAAGCCCGCGCAGATTCACTTTCGCTTCTGCTGTTTACCTTGCGCAGCGGCAAGCTGATGGCGATCAACCTGCTGAAGGTCAGTGAAATCATCCCCTGCCCGCCGCTGACCAAGCTGCCGGAGTCGCACCCGCACGTCAAAGGCATCGCCACCCTGCGCGGTGCTTCGCTGTCGGTGATCGACCTGAGCCGCGCCATCGGCGAGCGGCCGCTGGAAGACCCGAACGGCGGCTGCCTGATCGTCACCGACGTCAGCCGTTCGAAACAGGGCCTGCATGTGCAGGCGGTGAGCAAGATCGTGCATTGCCTGACCACCGACATCAAACCGCCGCCGTTCGGTTCCGGCGGTTCGCGCGCCTACATCACCGGCGTGACCTCGGTGGACGGCACGCTGGTGCAGGTGCTGGATATTGAAAAAGTCATCCACGGCATCGCCCCGGCGCAGATCGAAATGGCCCCGACCGAGCTGAGCATGGAAGACGCCGAAGTGCTGGGCAACGCGCGGATCCTGGTGGTCGACGACAGTCAGGTGGCGTTGCAGCAATCGGTGCACACCCTGCGCAACCTCGGCCTGCAATGCCACACTGCGCGCAGCGCCAAGGAAGCCATCGACTGCCTGCTGGACCTGCAAGGCACGGCGCAGCAGATCAACCTGATCGTCTCCGACATTGAAATGTCCGAGATGGACGGTTACGCCTTCACCCGTACCTTGCGCGAAACCCCGGACTTCGCCCACCTCTACGTGCTGCTGCACACCTCGCTGGACAGCGCGATGAACAGCGAAAAGGCCCGCCTCGCCGGAGCCAACGGCGTGCTGACCAAGTTCTCCTCGCCGGAGCTGACCCACTGCCTGATCGAAGCGGCCAAGCATGTCGCTGCTCAGGGTCACTGAGTCTTGAGCGAGACGTTCTGTTTTCTGATGCGGCGCGACCTGAGCCAGGACGTGCCGACCATCGAATGGCCGAACGGCATCGAACTCACGACTTACAGCGCCGAACGCGCAACCGCCGTGCATGAACTGATGCAGATCGGCTACCGCGAAGGCGGTGGCCGGGTGCCGGCGCTGGGCGTCTGGCAACAGCAGTTCGAAAACGATCCGGAATACGATCCGGCACTGTGTTTCATCGCCAGCGATACCGAAGGCGTCATTGGCCTGGCGCAGTGCTGGACCAGTTCCTACATCAAAAATCTGGTAGTGCATCCTCGGGGGCAAGGTCGGGGATTGGGTCGGGCGTTGCTGCTTCATGCGTTCAAGGCGTTTCGGGATCGACGCGAAGGGTTTGTCGATCTGAAGGTGCTGGAGAGCAATCAGCGAGCGCAGCGCTTGTACGAAATGTCTGGAATGTATGTGGTTCGCCGGGAACTGGTGCCGGACTGACAAACTAAAGTCCTGCGGCATACTCCAACCTTGGCGATCAACTTCCAAGGATGCCCGAACCATGAAACGCCTCGCCCTCTCCGTACTTTGCCTCATCGCCCCGTTGGCCCACGCCTCCAGCTCCGACGCCTGGGCGGCCTACGACAAAGCCGTGCTCGCCAGCTGCACCAAGGCCAGCGGCCTGAAAAACGCCAAACCGGTCGGCAACGCCGCGCAATTCGATGACCGCGTCGGCTATACCGCGCTGTTGCTGCAAGGTCAGTACCCGCAAAAACACATGAAGGGCCAGCAAGGCACCGAGCTGTGTCTCTACAACAAAAAGTCGAAAACCGCATTCGTCACCGAATGGGACTCGATCCGCCCCACCGCCAAACCCTGAGCGAATGGCGCACAACTTGCTTCACTTCGGGCCTGTACGGCGGCTTTATGTCGCCGATTCACACCCCGATTGAAGATTGCCCGCTCAATGAATACGACCTTTTCCTGCGTAGGCTGCGGCAAATGCTGCACCGATCACCATGTGCCCCTGACCCTGGCTGAAGCCCGCATGTGGGCGGCCGACGGCGGTCAGGTGATCGTGCTGGTGGAGGCGTTTCTCGCCAACGGCCTGGGCCTGCCGGAACAGCAGCGCGAGCATGCACAACGGCGTTCGGCGGTGGTGCGCAGCGGAATGTCCGACGTACATGTGGCGATCACCTTCGCCGCCTACAACGTAGGTCCCTGCCGGAATCTTGACGAAGACAAACTGTGCCGCATCTACGAGCGCCGACCGCTGGTGTGCCGCATCTATCCCGCCGAAATCAATCCGCACATCCCGCTGAACCCTGCGGCCAAGGACTGCCCGCCGGAATCCTGGGAGCAAGGGCCGCAACTGATCGTCGGTGGTGAACTGGTCGATCAGGAACTGGTGACGCTGATCCAGCGCTCGCGTCAGGCCGATCGCGACGACATCCGGATCAAGGATGCGATCTGCGGTTTGCTCGGCATCCGCACCACGGCGCTTAAGGGCGATGGGTTCACCGCGTACCTGCCGGACATGGGCGCGTTTGCCTCGGTGATCGATCAGGTCGCGGCGCAGCCATTGAGCGAAGTTTCCAGCGAATGGCTGTTCCATGTCTCCGGCGACGACATCGCCGGGCAAGTGCGGGCGGCCGGGGCACAGGTGGTGTCAGAGCCGCCGCAGACCTACGCGTTCATTTCGTTGCGAGCGGCCTAAGCGCCCTGCCGCCGCCCCCAGAACTCCCGCGCCAGCGAACGCAAATCCCCCGCCAGCCCCGCCACATCCTGTGAGTTGAGCTGGCTCTGGCGCCCTTCATCCACCGTCAGTTCACAGGCCGTGCGAATACTGACGATGTTGCGGTTGATGTCCTCGCTCACCGCGCTCTGCTCTTCGACCGCTGCGGCAATCTGCAGACTCATCTCGGTGATCTGCTCGACCCGCCCGCTGATTCCGTCCAGCGCCCGGGCCGCACGCTGGGCCTGTTCGACGCTGTTATCCACATGCTCGCTGCTCTGCTGCATCACCAGCACCGCATCCCGCGCGCCGTTTTGCAGGGTGCTGATCATCCGTTGAATCTCGTTGGTCGACTGCTGAGTACGCTGAGCCAGACCACGCACCTCATCGGCCACCACCGCAAACCCGCGCCCGGCATCCCCGGCCCGCGCCGCTTCGATCGCCGCGTTGAGCGCCAGCAGATTGGTTTGCTCGGCGATGCTGCGAATCACCTCCAGCACCCCGGAAATCTCGCTGCTGTGGCCTTCGAGCTGATGAATCACCTCGGTCGCCCGGCCCAACTCCTCTGCCAGCCGCAACACCGCACTGCGACTCTCGCCCACCAGCAGATGACCTTCACGGGTTTCCGTACCCGCCATGTCCGCCGCCACCGACGCCTGCTGCGCATGGCTGGCGACCTCGGCCACACTGGCCGCCATCTGATGAATCGCCGCCGCCACCTGATCGGTTTCCGCCTGCTGCGCCAACGTGCTGGTGTGACTGCTGTGCAGATGATCCACCAATTGCGCCGCATGCCCGGCCAGCCGCTGCGATGCATCACCGATCCGCCCCACCACCGCGCCGACCTGCGCTTCAAGCATCTGCAAGGCAAACTCGATCTGCCCGAACTGATCCCGCCGCCCGGTATAAATGCCCTGGCTCAACGGGTTATCGGCAATCAGCCGGGCACGCTCGGTCAAATGCTCCAGCGGCCGCAATAACCAACCCACGCCCAGCGCACACGCGCCACTGCCGGCCACCAGCGCAGCGGCTTCGATGCCCATGGACTCCGGCCGCAGCCAGGCTTCCATCCCCAGCACCAGCGCCAGCACCGAACTGGTCAACGCCATGATCTTCGCCCGCAAACTCAGGCTCGGCAGCCGCGGCCACCGCGCCACCCGCCCCTCGCGCAACTGCGCATACGCCCGCTCCGCTGCCGCAATCTGCCGCGCATCCGGCCGCGTGCGCACCGACTGATACTCCATCGCCGCACCGTTCTGCGTGACCGGCGTGACATAGGCACTGACCCAGTAGTGATCACCGTTCTTGCAACGATTCTTGACCAGCCCCATCCACGACCGCCCACCCTTGAGCGTCTGCCACATATGGGCAAACGCCTGCGCCGGCATGTCCGGATGACGCAGCAGATTGTGCGGCGCACCCAGCAGCTCGTCGCGGCTGTAACCGCTGATCCTGATGAAGTCGTCGTTGGCGTAGGTGATCGCGCTGGTCAGATCGGTGGTCGAGAGAATGTTCGCATCCGGCGCAACATCGACATTGCGCCCGGTCACCGGGAGATTGATCTTCATGGAAAGCGCGCTCGTTTTATTGGAAAGAGTCGGCAGGGCTGCTGACTCTAAGCGCACTAACTGGTTAAACGTTGATCTGGCTCAGGAACTGAGCAATTAGCCATCACTGTGACCGAAAATCACAGCGACGGCCGAGGCGGGATTGAATCAGCGCTTGCCCATCGAACGGCGAGTACCCGACGGCGCCACACCCGGAATCTTGGCGTGACGATCACCGTCCTTGCCCTTGAACTGCGGCTGCTTCGCCGCTTTGGCAGCCGCCAGCTCACCTGGCTTGAACGGAAACTTGAACGCAGGAATGGTCGGTTTGGTATCGCCGGCCTCAGCCAGCTCTGCCGGGACATCGCTCACAGCGTTGTCGATTGGGGAAGTCATGAAAGCTCCGCGAAGCAAAAAAGTCCGGCCCGGTGGACGAGCCGAGAAAGCGCGCAGTATACCTGCGTGAGCGGACTTTAAAGAGCCCCCAAAAGGGTACGACTGGTCCCTTTTGGGGACTCTTCGACTAGCGGATCACGTTTGCGGATCAACCCGATCCAGCGCCCGGTTCACCGCCAGCTCCGCCAGCATGATGATCTGCTGGATTCCCAACGCCGTACTGCGCTGCGGGCCGGAAAGCTCATTGGCGAAGTTGCTGGCAATGGTACTGGCCGAGGCCAGGGATTCGCAGGCATTGGCCAGCAGGCTTTCGGTGTCGACGTTAGGAGTGACCATGTACATCGTGCTCGGGCGCGGCTTGGTGGGGTTGGGGCAGAGGTAGTAGTCGAGGGCGCGTTTGATGGCTTCGCGGTTACGGGCGAGGTCTTCGGCACGCATGGCCTCTTCGAGGGGGGTGGGGGATTTG